>NZ_CP059139.1:3760000-4460000 GCF_014109765.1 Pseudomonas berkeleyensis | reverse complement strand
AAGTAGCTAGTCTAACCTTCGGGGGGACGGTTACCACGGAGTGATTCATGACTGGGGTGAAGTCGTAACAAGGTAGCCGTAGGGGAACCTGCGGCTGGATCACCTCCTTAATCGAAGACTTCAGCTTTCTCATAAGCTCCCACACGAATTGCTTGATTCATTGTAGAAGACGATGCTGTAACGCGACCCTGTTATAGGTCTGTAGCTCAGTTGGTTAGAGCGCACCCCTGATAAGGGTGAGGTCGGCAGTTCAAATCTGCCCAGACCTACCAATTCAGGTGCAGATGCTTACGGGGCCATAGCTCAGCTGGGAGAGCGCCTGCCTTGCACGCAGGAGGTCAGCGGTTCGATCCCGCTTGGCTCCACCACTTACAGTTTGATCGTAGTGAAAGAGTTCAGAAATGAGCATTCCTGCTGAGGCAGAAGAGTGTTGATTTCTGGTCTTTTGACCAGTCGAAACATCGTTCTTTAAAAATTTGGGTATGTGATAGAAGTGACTGATTAATTGCTTTCACTGGCAATTGATCTGGTCAAGGTAAAATTTGTAGTTCTCAAGACGCAAATTTTCGGCGAATGTCGTCTTCACGATTGAGACAGTAACCAGATTGCTTGGGGTTATATGGTCAAGTGAAGAAGCGCATACGGTGGATGCCTTGGCAGTCAGAGGCGATGAAAGACGTGGTAGCCTGCGATAAGCTCCGGTTAGGTGGCAAACAACCGTTATGACCCGGAGATCTCTGAATGGGGGAACCCAGCCAGCATAAGCTGGTTATCTTGTACTGAATCCATAGGTGCAAGAGGCGAACCAGGGGAACTGAAACATCTAAGTACCCTGAGGAATAGAAATCAACCGAGATTCCCTAAGTAGTGGCGAGCGAACGGGGACTAGCCCTTAAGTTGATTTGAGATTAGTGGAAGGTTCTGGAAAGTTCCGCCGTAGTGGGTGATAGCCCCGTACACGAAAATCTCTTATCAATGAAATCGAGTAGGACGGAGCACGAGAAACTTTGTCTGAACATGGGGGGACCATCCTCCAAGGCTAAATACTACTGACTGACCGATAGTGAACCAGTACCGTGAGGGAAAGGCGAAAAGAACCCCGGAGAGGGGAGTGAAATAGAACCTGAAACCGTATGCGTACAAGCAGTGGGAGCCTACTTTGTTGGGTGACTGCGTACCTTTTGTATAATGGGTCAGCGACTTATATTCAGTGGCGAGCTTAACCGAATAGGGGAGGCGTAGCGAAAGCGAGTCTTAATAGGGCGCTTTAGTCGCTGGGTATAGACCCGAAACCGGGCGATCTATCCATGGGCAGGTTGAAGGTTAGGTAACACTGACTGGAGGACCGAACCGACTACCGTTGAAAAGTTAGCGGATGACCTGTGGATCGGAGTGAAAGGCTAATCAAGCTCGGAGATAGCTGGTTCTCCTCGAAAGCTATTTAGGTAGCGCCTCGTGTATCACTGCTGGGGGTAGAGCACTGTTTCGGCTAGGGGGTCATCCCGACTTACCAAACCGATGCAAACTCCGAATACCAGCAAGTGTCAGCACGGGAGACACACGGCGGGTGCTAACGTCCGTCGTGAAAAGGGAAACAACCCAGACCGTCAGCTAAGGTCCCAAAGTTATGGTTAAGTGGGAAACGATGTGGGAAGGCTTAGACAGCTAGGAGGTTGGCTTAGAAGCAGCCACCCTTTAAAGAAAGCGTAATAGCTCACTAGTCGAGTCGGCCTGCGCGGAAGATGTAACGGGGCTCAAACCATACACCGAAGCTACGGGTTCATCCTTTGGATGAGCGGTAGAGGAGCGTTCTGTAAGCCTGTGAAGGTGAGTTGAGAAGCTTGCTGGAGGTATCAGAAGTGCGAATGCTGACATGAGTAACGACAATGCGAGTGAAAAACTCGCACGCCGAAAGACCAAGGTTTCCTGCGCAACGTTAATCGACGCAGGGTTAGTCGGCCCCTAAGGCGAGGCAGAAATGCGTAGTCGATGGGAAACGGGTTAATATTCCCGTACTTCTAGTTACTGCGATGGAGGGACGGAGAAGGCTAGGCCAGCACGGCGTTGGTTGTCCGTGTTTAAGGTGGTAGGCTGATTTCTTAGGTAAATCCGGGAGATCAAGGCCGAGAGCTGATGACGAGCGTTCTTTTAGAATGCGAAGTGGTTGATGCCATGCTTCCAGGAAAAGCTTCTAAGCTTCAGGTAACTAGGAACCGTACCCCAAACCGACACAGGTGGTTAGGTAGAGAATACCAAGGCGCTTGAGAGAACTCGGGTGAAGGAACTAGGCAAAATGGCACCGTAACTTCGGGAGAAGGTGCGCCGGTGAGGGTGAAGTATTTACTACGTAAGCCCATGCCGGTCGAAGATACCAGGCCGCTGCGACTGTTTATTAAAAACACAGCACTCTGCAAACACGAAAGTGGACGTATAGGGTGTGACGCCTGCCCGGTGCCGGAAGGTTAATTGATGGGGTTAGCGCAAGCGAAGCTCTTGATCGAAGCCCCGGTAAACGGCGGCCGTAACTATAACGGTCCTAAGGTAGCGAAATTCCTTGTCGGGTAAGTTCCGACCTGCACGAATGGCGTAACGATGGCGGCGCTGTCTCCACCCGAGACTCAGTGAAATTGAAATCGCTGTGAAGATGCAGTGTATCCGCGGCTAGACGGAAAGACCCCGTGAACCTTTACTATAGCTTTGCACTGGACTTTGAGCTTGCTTGTGTAGGATAGGTGGGAGGCTTTGAAGTGGGGACGCCAGTTCTCATGGAGCCATCCTTGAAATACCACCCTGGCAACCTTGAGGTTCTAACTCTGGTCCGTTATCCGGATCGAGGACAGTGTATGGTGGGTAGTTTGACTGGGGCGGTCTCCTCCCAAAGAGTAACGGAGGAGTACGAAGGTGCGCTCAGACCGGTCGGAAATCGGTCGTAGAGTATAAAGGCAAAAGCGCGCTTGACTGCGAGACAGACACGTCGAGCAGGTACGAAAGTAGGTCTTAGTGATCCGGTGGTTCTGTATGGAAGGGCCATCGCTCAACGGATAAAAGGTACTCCGGGGATAACAGGCTGATACCGCCCAAGAGTTCATATCGACGGCGGTGTTTGGCACCTCGATGTCGGCTCATCACATCCTGGGGCTGAAGCCGGTCCCAAGGGTATGGCTGTTCGCCATTTAAAGTGGTACGCGAGCTGGGTTTAGAACGTCGTGAGACAGTTCGGTCCCTATCTGCCGTGGACGTTTGAGATTTGAGAGGGGCTGACCTTAGTACGAGAGGACCGGGTTGGACGAACCTCTGGTGTTCCGGTTGTCACGCCAGTGGCATTGCCGGGTAGCTATGTTCGGAAAAGATAACCGCTGAAAGCATCTAAGCGGGAAACTTGCCTCAAGATGAGATCTCACTGGAGCCTTGAGCTCCCTAAAGGGCCGTCGAAGACTACGACGTTGATAGGTTGGGTGTGTAAGCGCTGTGAGGCGTTGAGCTAACCAATACTAATTGCCCGTGAGGCTTGACCATATAACACCCAAACAATCTGCCCTCAAAGCAGAGGGTGTCGATGGTGAAGTCGACAGAAAGCCGAAAGTTTGCAAGAACTACAAATTACGAATCACATACCCAATTCGCTGTAGCGGCTAACCCCGAGACAGCAACAAATTGCTTGACGACCATAGAGCGTTGGAACCACCTGATCCCATCCCGAACTCAGTAGTGAAACGACGCATCGCCGATGGTAGTGTGGTGCTTCACCATGTGAGAGTAGGTCATCGTCAAGCTCCTATACGAAACCCCAGATCGCCTAGCGGTCTGGGGTTTCTTCTTTGTGGTGTGGAAAATAGCGCTTCGCGTAGGGTGCGCTGCGCGCACCGCTCCCTACGATATGTCGGCGTCTGGTGTCGCTCGGGTAGAATGCGTGAATTCTGCAGGGGACTTTCATGTCTGACTCGCCACCCGAACCTTCCTTGTCATCTTTGCCGCTCGAACAGTTGATTGCCTGTCATGAGTGCGATCTGCTGATGCGCAAGCCGGTACTGCAGGATGGAGAAAGCGCCGAGTGTCCGCAGTGTGGGTATGAGTTGTTCAGCCATCGCCATCACGTCGTTCGACGTAGTCTGGCCTTGGTGCTGACGGCTCTACTGCTTTATATCCCCGCGAACTTCCTGCCAATCATGCAGCTCAATCTACTGGGCCAGACCTCGCAAGATACGGTCTGGAGCGGTGTGATCGGTTTGTATGAAAGTGGTATGCAAGGCATCGCTGTGGTGGTGTTCCTCTGCAGCATGGCCGTACCACTGCTCAAGCTGATTTGCCAACTGCTGGTGTTGCTCAGCATTCGTCTCGATTTTGCCCGTAGCTACGGACTGCTGCTTTATCGTATCTACCACCATCTGCGTGAGTGGGGGATGCTCGAGGTCTATCTGATGGGCATCCTGGTGGCGATGGTCAAGCTGATGGATCTGGCGGACCTGAGTATCGGCCTGGGGTTGTTCTGTTTTATCGCGCTGTTGCTGGTGCAGGTCTGGCTGGAGGTGACCATGTCGCCGCATCAGATTTGGCAAGCCTTGTCCGGGGAGGACATCCATGCGGGCGATTGAAGCTGGATTGCTGGTCTGTCATGAGTGTCATCAGCTCAATCCGGTCGATACCGAGGCCGAACATCAGTATTGCAGTCGCTGCGGTGGCAGGGTTCATGAGCGTCGGCCAGGCAGTCTGGTGCGTACCTGGGCGCTGTTGCTGACGTCGGCGATTCTTTATATTCCAGCCAACCTGTTACCCATCATGACGGTCAACAGCCTGGGCAAGGGCTCGCCGGCGACCATCATGGGCGGGGTGGTGGAACTCATTCACCTGGGCATGCTGCCAATCGCTGCGGTGGTGTTCATCGCCAGTATTCTGGTGCCGACGTTCAAGCTGGTCGGGATCGCGCTGCTGCTGTACTCGGTTCAGCGCCATCAGCCGATGTCGGCGCGTCAGCGTATTCTGATGTACCGCTTTATCGAATGGATCGGCCGCTGGTCGATGCTGGATATATTCGTCATCGCCATTCTGGTGGCGATAGTGAATTTTGGCAGCCTGGCCAGCATCGAAGCTGGAGCCGGAGCGGCCGCCTTTGCCAGTGTGGTCATCCTGACCATGTTGGCTGCACTGACTTTCGACCCTCGCCTAATCTGGGACAACACGGAAACCGACCATGACTGACCTTCCTCTGGCCAAGACGCGTCCTGCTTCGAATTGGTCGGCCATCTGGGTTTTGCCCCTGATTGCACTGATGATCGGTGGGTGGCTGGCCTGGCGCGCCTACAGTGACGCCGGCATTCAGGTCGAGTTGGTATTCGCCAGTGGCGAGGGCATCCAGGCCGGCAAGACCGAGCTGATGTACAAGGGCATGGCGGTCGGCAAGGTGACGGCCATTAGCCTCGACAGCAGCGAGAAGAACAGGGGCGTCGTCGCCACGCTTGAGGTCAACAAGGAGCTCGAGCAGTACCTGCGCAGCGGTACGCGCTTCTGGTTGGTCAAACCGAATGTAAGCCTGGCAGGGATCAGTGGCCTGGAGACGTTGGTGTCAGGTAACTACATCACCTTTAGTCCAGGCGATGGCGAGCCGAGCAAGAGTTTCACCGCCCTGACCCAGGAGCCGCCGATGGGCGATGATGTGCCTGGTCTGCACCTGACGCTGAAGGCCGATCGGCTCGGCTCGCTCAATCGCGACAGCCCTGTGTTCTATCGGCAGATTCAAGTCGGTCGGGTGAAAAGCTACACCTTGGGCGAAGACCAGAGCACCGTCGAGGTGAAGGTTTTCATCGAGCCTGCCTACGCCAATCTGGTGCGCAAACATACGCGCTTCTGGAATGCCAGCGGGATCAGCGTCGACGCCGACCTGTCCGGCTTCAAGCTGCGCAGCGAGTCGCTGGCCAGTATCGTTGCCGGCGGTATCGCATTCGCCACGCCGGAGCACCGCAAGGACAGCCCGCCTACCGATCCGGCACTGCCATTCCGTCTGTACGAGGACTATGACGAGGCGCAGGCCGGGATCAAGGTCATGGTGACGCTGACCGACTTCGAAGGGTTGCAGGAAGGTCGTACGCCGGTGATGTACAAGGGCATCCAGGTGGGCTCGCTGAAAACCATGAAGGTCGACCGTGATCTCAATAGTGCCACGGCGGAGCTGACCATCAACCCGCTGGCCGAGGAGTACCTGGTCGAAGGCTCTGAGTTCTGGGTGGTCAAACCATCCATTTCGCTGGCTGGAATCACCGGCCTGGAAGCGCTGGTCAAGGGTAACTACATCGCTGTACGACCGGGCGAGAAGGGTAAGCCGCCGGCACGTAACTTCGTCGCGCGCAGCAAAGCTCCGCCTCTGGATCTTGGGGCGCCGGGCCTGCACCTGGTGTTGTTCACCGATCAGCTCGGTTCCATCGAGGTCGGCAGCCCGGTGCTCTACCGGCAGATCAAGGTCGGCTCGGTGCAGAGTTATCAACTGGGGCGTGATAACAACCAGGTGGTACTCGGCGTGCATATCGAGCCTGATTATGTGCATCTGGTGAATACCACCACGCGCTTCTGGAACGCCAGCGGCATCACCCTCAAGGGTGGGCTGTCTGGTGTCGAGGTCAAGAGTGAGTCGCTGCAGACCCTGCTTGCAGGCGGTATCGCTTTCGAGACGCCTGACCTACAAGCGGCCAGGTCGGATCGCCAGGTGCAACGCTTTGCCCTGCACGCCGATCGCGACAGCGCTTTGCAGTTGGGTCAGCAGATCACCATACGCGTCGCCGATGGCGATGGCCTGCAACCGGGTACGCTGGTGCGCTACAAAGGTCTGGAGGTCGGCAAGGTCGAGAACCTCAGCCTGACCGATGACCTGCAAGCAGTGATTCTCAATGTTCGTATCACCCAGGCCGCCGAGCAGATTGCCCGTGACGGCACGCGCTTCTGGGTCGTGAAGCCGGAGTTGAGCCTGACCCGTGCCGCGAACCTCGGGACGCTGGTCAGCGGCCAGTATCTGGAAGTACAGCCCTCGGCGCAGAAGGGCGCGCGCCGTACCGAGTTCACCGCGCTCGCCAGTGCGCCGAATCAGGCCGTGCGCGAGGAAGGCCTGCGCCTGGTGTTGAGCGCGCCACGGCGTGGTTCGATCAAGCCGGGCGTGATCGTCAGTTACCGCGAGGTGCCGGTGGGCAAGGTGGTGGATTTCGAACTTGGGCCGACTTCGGATCGCGTGCTGATCCATGTGCTGATCGAACCGCGTTACGCGCCCTTGGTACGTTCGGGTAGCCGCTTCTGGAACGCCAGCGGTATTGGTGTCGATGCCGGGCTGTTCAAGGGCCTAAAGGTGCGTACCGAGTCACTGGAAGCGTTGATCGAGGGCGGTATCGCTTTTGCCACGCCGAACAATCCAGAGATGGGTGGGCCGGCGCAACCTGGGCAGACCTTCGCGTTATTCGATGAACCGCAGGAACCCTGGATGCAATGGGCGCCGAAGATCGTGCTGGAGCAGTGAGTAAACTATAGAAATGAAAGGGGCCGCATCGAGCGGCCCTTTGCATTTTTGTGGTTATAAAAGCTCGCGGCTAAAGCCGCTCCTACACAAGATTGACCGTAGGAGCGGCTTTAGCCGCGATGCGTTCAGGCCGGCTCGGTGGCTTCTTCCTGCTGAGTTACCTGGGCTTTGGCACTTTCACGCGGCTTGATGAACTTCCAGTCCGCCTCGTCGATGTAGATGCCGTTGGGGCCGCTGCCGCCTTCCAGGTCGATGGCCACGTGCGCCGAGACCTGTGGTTTCACCGACGCCAGGATCGGCACGAAGCCGAGCTGCAGGCTGGTTTCGATCAGCGCCTGCTGGTTGCGTTCGTCGATGTCTGCCGCCTCGTCGAGGTAGTAGGGCAGGCGCACGCGCCCGGCCTGCTCGCGATCCATCAGGTGCAGCAACAGGTACATGTTGGTCAGCGCCTTGATGGTCATGGTGGTGCCGTTGGAAGCAGCACCATCGATGTCGGTGTGGATGATCGGCTGGCCATGCACCTTGGTGATCTCGAAAGCCAGTTCGAACAGATCCTTCAGGCCCAGCTGGTTGCCGTTGGCGGCTACCAGGCGCGACAGGTAGTCCTTGGCTTCCTCGTTCTTGGCATCCTGATCGGCTGATTGCGACAGGTCGAACACCGACAGGGTTTCGCCTTCCTCATACTGGCCGGCGCTGTGGATGATCTGGTCGATATGGCGCAGCGCTTCCTTGTTCGGCGCCAGGACGATGCGGAAGCTCTGCAGGTTGGAGACCTGGCGCTTGTTGATCTCGCGGTTGAACAGCGCCAGTTGGTGTTCCAGGTTGTCGTAGTCGCTGCGGATATTGCGCAGGGTACGGGCAATATCGGTGACCGCTGCACGGCGCGCCTTGGCCAGCGTCAGCGCCTCGTCCTGGCGGTGGGCGTAGGCGTTGACCAAGAGTTGCAGGCGGCGTTCGACATCATCCTCGCTGTCGAACTTGGCCACGCCTTTCAGGCGCACCTGGGCGTACAGCGCCTCGATCTGGCCGTCGATGCGCTGCAGTGCCTGCCAGGTGTCCTGATAGTCGTTGAGCAGCGGCAGCAGGTTGTCCAGCGAGTCGTCCACCGGCTCCATGAACGGCGTGCCGAAGGGCAGGTCGGCCGGCAGCAACTGGCGACGGCGCAGGGCGTCTTCCAAGGTGCGCTCCTTGGCTTCCAGATCGGCCAGTTGGCGGCCGACCAGTTGCAGCTTGGCGGAGAGCTGCTGCACGCGCTCGGCAAAGGCATCGCTGGCACGCTTGAGTTCGTCCTGGGCACCTTCCAGCTCGGCCAGGCGTTCCAGCTTCTGCGGCTCTTCGGCGGCCAGGGTCTGGCTCTTGCGGAAGTCTTCCAGCGCTTTCTGCGCATCCAGCACGGCCTGGTACAGCTGCTCGGCCTGGGCCTTGCTGGCGGCGCGGTCGGCGGCGACCGATTGCTGGGTCTTGAGCTGCTTGAGTTCGCGCTCCAGGCGATCCTTCTGGTCACGCAGGGCGGCACGATCGGCCAGTGCCTGCAGTGCCGGTGGTTCGATATGGCTGAGGTCGATGGACAGGCCCGGCACGGCGAAGGTATCACCCTTGAAGCGATCCAGCACTGCTTCGACGGCCTTGACCCAATCGTCACCCTCGGCCTGGATGCCTTTCTCGCCGAGCGGCAGGCTGAACAGCTGACCATTGAACAGGCGCATCAGGCGGTCGACATCGGCCTGGCTGAATTCCTCGCGCAGGCGCGAGTAGCTGTTGTTGTCGGCATGGTCGAGTTGCTGCTTGACCGACTTGAGGCGTTTTTCCAGGTCGCGCAGACGCTCGTCTAGGTCTTCGCTGGAGAACTGCCGCGACTGCGCCAGGGCGCCGGCCAGTTCGTCGTGGGCGTCCTTGGCGGCGAGCAGTTGCTCTTCCAGCACCTTGGCGTTTTCCACCAGGGCGAAGCGGTTCTTCAGTGCCGACAGCTCGCCCAGCCAGCGCTGGATTTCACTGATCTCGCGCTCCAGGCGCATCAGCTCACTGGTGCCGCCGCGCTGTTCGTTCTGCAGGCCGTCCTGCTCGCTGCGATAGTGCTCGGCCTGGATCACCAGCTCTTCCTTACGAGCATCGGCGTAGTCGTGCCAGGTGCCGAGCAGGTTGTCGAGCAGCGGCGAGAGGCGATGCAGCTTGCCGCGCAGCAGTTCGCGCTGGCCAACGCCGGCCGCCAGTGCCTCGATCTGCGGGCCGGCAGTCACTAGCGCCTGGTAGTCCTGCTCCATACGGCGCACGTCGCGGAAGGCCTCTTCGGTGGCGGCGATATAGTCGACGCTACCCGAGCGCAGGCTGTGCTCGAAGGCATCGAGGAACAACTGCTTGAGCTTGGCCGCGGTGATTTCGCGCATGTGCAAGAGGTTGATGAACAGCGCGCGGAAGGTCTTCAGGCTCTGCTCGCTGGTCGAGCGCAGCGGGATCAGGGTCAGATCCAGCGGGATGCTGGTGTGACCGCCGACCAGCAGGCGACGCAGTTCGTCTGGCTTCAGTTCGTAGGCGGTGATGCCGGCCTGGCCGAGGTGCTTGAACAGCTCGCGTTGACGCAGACAGGTGCCGTTGCTCTGGTAATGCTCCAGATCCAGCTCGCCGGCGTAGGCGAAGAACTGGTGGCCGAAGCCGCCGCCCGGGCCGCGACCGGCCACGCCGATCACGTGCGGGCCGTGGGGCAGGGCGACTTCGACGAGGATGTAACTGGTGTCGCTGGCGAAGTAGAACTTGCGCGAGGCTTCCAGGCTGTACTTGCCGAAGCTCATGTCCGACATACGCGCCAGGATGGGGAACTGCAGGGCATTGATCGAGGCGGATTTACCCAGGTTGTTGGCGCCGTAGACCGACAGCGGGTTTTCCAACGGGAACAGGCCGAGGCTGTAACCGGCGGTGTTCAGCAGGGCGAAGCGGCGGATGCCGTAGCGTTCCTGGCTCATGCGTCCATCTCCTGTGCGGCGCGTTCTTCGGCCATGGCGCGGGCCAGGGCGTCTTCCTCGGATTCCTCGGTATCGATGGCAACTGCCGTGTCGGTGTCGCCGTCATCGTCCAGCAGTACCGGCGCCGGCAGTGGCAGGTCGCTGCTGTGCAGGCTGGCGGCCAGGTCACGGTCGTGCTGCACCGACAGGCAGACGTCGAGGAAACGGTGCATCGGTGGGAGGAAGCGGTACACGCCGTTGCTGTCCTCGGCGAAGCCGAGTTGGGTCAGACGGCGGATGATCTTGTCTTCCAGTTCCTCGAAGGTGGTCACTTCGGCTTGCAGGAACAGGTCGCGGTACTTGTCCAGCAGTGCTGGCAGCTCATCACGGCCGATGCTGCCGCCGTCGAGTACGGAGAGCGGGTCGCGGCCCTGGTCGGCCAGGTGCTCGACGAGGATGAAGGTGAACAGCGCCAGGCGTTGGGCGGTCTTGTTCACCTGCGGGGCGACCTGCTCGGGGACGAAGTAGTAGAAGCCGCGCGGGTCGCAGACCAGCTCGAAGCCGAGGGCGCGGAACAGTGCACGATACTCATCCTGCATGCTGGACAGCTGGGCGTAGCACTCCGGCTCGCTGCGCGAGATGTGGTAGCCCTTGAACAGGTCGCGGAAGGCGGCCGCGAGCTGGGTCATTTCTTTTAGATCGATGTTCATACGCAATGCTCACGGGCAGTCGTAGGGTGCGCTGTGCGCACCCTGTCGTCGGTTGCGGTGCGCACAGCGCACCCTACGGGCAGCTCAGCCATTGGGCTGGCCTACCAGGGCAAAGGAGGCAAGGCTGACCTCATGGTCGCGGGTCAGGTACTGGCGGCGCTCCAGGCGTTCACGCTGGAAGCGCGATTCGCGCGACAGGCGTGAAAACCAGTAGAGCAGCTCGTCGGTAGCGCCTTCCGGTTCCTGTTCCAGCAGCCAGGTCATCAGATCCGGCAGCGGCAGGGACTGTTCGCAGCGTTCGATCATTTCCCGCGCGGTCTTCGGTGCCTTGGGCGCACCGCCCTTGCGGCTGCCGCTGGCCTTGGGGAAGTGCGCCGGCTTGGCTTCGAAACGAGCCAGGGCGTAGACGTAGGCTTCGACCTGACTGGCGCTGCCGAGGAAGTTGCTCTGCGGCCGAGTGAACAGCGGCATGGCGGCCTGCGGCACGGCGTCGATGCCCTTCTTGCGGATCACCGACAGCGCCAGCGCCGCGCCGCGGGTCACGGCGTTGTGCCGACGGGCCTCCTCGCGCAGCGGCAGCAGCAGTTCGCGGGCCTTGCGCAGGGTCAGCTGGGCGGTGGTCTGCATCTCCAGAATGCGCGCATGGGTGCGCAGTAGTAGGTCGTCGTCGACCAGCTGGCCGAGGCGCTGCTGGTCGCCGAGCAGGCGCAGCAGCACCTGTTCGACGCGGCGCACGCCCTGCTCGAAGGCGCCGTCGGCGGCGACCAGCTGGATCATCGGCTCGACGTATTCGTCCCAGGTGGCGAGCACCTCGGCGTAGCGTTGGCGCAGGGGAATCTGCCGGTCGCTGGTCTTGGCCCGGTCGGCCACGCCGACCAGCGCCTGTTCGTCGTTGGCCAGCTTTTTGAGGACGTCCCTGACGCGCATATCGAGCAGGCGCAGTTGGCGCGCCAGGTCGTTGGCGTCGCGTACCTCGAAGGCGTCCTGGATATAGCCGGCCAGGCGTTCCAGGTGGCGCAGGTAGGCTTCGATCTCCAGGCACAGGCCGAGGCGATGCTCGCGGCGCAGATAGGCGAGAAAATCATGGATCTGCGCGTTGAGCTCGAAACGATTGGGGCTCTTGGCCACTGGCACGAGGATGTCCAGGCGAATCCAGGTGTCGAGCAGGGCAGTGGTGTCGCTGGGCGTGGCGTCGGGCAGTTGCGCGGCGAGTTGGCCACGCAGCTCGACCAGGCTCAGGGTGCCAGCATCGAAGCGCTCGCAGAGCGGTTCGAGCAACGTCCAGTGTTCGGCGAGGGCGCGCAAAACGCGCTTGGGATCGATCATCGAGGCGCCGGGTTCCAGGCAAGTGAAAAGGGGAGATTGTACTGCAAGCAGTGGGCCGGGTTTGAGTCCGAATCGATCAGAGGCAAGCGACTCGATGTACGTGGTGACCAGACGCCTGTTGATGGTTCTTCAGCGGTGAATGAAGAGGTGTTACGCCGCTGTTGCCACTGGTAACACTCGTCTCGCTTTGACCAAGCGACTGGCGGCCATTTGCTGGCCCTTTCTCGACTATGGGTCGGGCCGCTCTGGCGCTGGTGTCCCTATAGTGGCCATAAGGATTCGAGTCGGAGTGCTCGACACCACAATAAGAACAGGGGTTTCGCCATGCGGCAGTCCTTTCGCTTTGCCAAACACGCTCAGGTACTGCTCTGTGCCGGTCTGATGAGCGCTTCTGTCCATGCCAGCATGGTTGAGCTGGAAGATAGTGAGCTTTCGGATGTCACCGGGCAGGCGTTCATCAACCTCAGTACCGACTCTCATTCTGGGTTGAATTTCACCAAGATCGATTTCGGCGTGAAGGTGGAAACCCAGATGAACATCAAGAAGCTGGAGTTGGGGAATTACTCGCGAAGCGGCGAAACGATGCCGGCCGATCTGTCGATCAACAACTTCGCGCTCGGAACGGTCGGCCCCAATGACACCATCAATCCCTTCTTGATCAATAACCCTTATCTCGAACTGGCCTACAACGGTAATCGGGTAGTCGGGGTACGTATCGGCTTCGGCGAGGCTCAGGGATTTCTGTCAGGCGACATCAACAGCTTTACCGGCAATCTGGCGATCGATATCTACGGTAAGGGCAGCTACCTCGGCGACAAGATCACCTGCGGCTGGGACTTCATCGTCTGTCTGCCAGCTAAGGGGCTGGTCAGCGGTGTCTGGGCTGACGAAGAGTTCAAGGCACAGGCGACGCTGGTCAACGGCCAGGGTGGCGCTGACCCAGTTCGCGCAACCAAGGCCGGGTTGGTCAATGGAACCCAGCTCGCCATGCCGGACAACAGCCAGTTCGCCAACTTCCTGCTGGGGTTGTTCACCTCGCAGAACTGCAATCTTCTGGGGGTGACCACCTGCTTCAACTTGGCAGACTACAAGACTCTCCCTGTGGGCAAGTTCGATACCAATACCAACCAGTTTCTCGACACCTCCAAGGGCGTGTTCATTTCCCTGCAGACGGAAAACGTGCCTTGGCGCGATCAACAGAATGCCGGACAGTTCATCAATGCGCTGGCCGGCGCCTTCATGAACATGCCGCGCAATGCCGACGGTTCGGGTGCCGTGACGCTGTCATTCCAGCAGGCGCTGGAGGGCATTCTGCGCCGCGATACCTGCCTTGGTAGCGCCGTCTCGGGGTGCTGACCATGGATGCTCGCGCGCTCTATCCGCTGCTTGGGGTATTGCTCGGTGCTTCGGCTCAGGCCATGGAGCCGTTGAGCGACGAGGAGATGTCCGATGTCCAGGGTGCAGGCCTTGGCTTCGTGTTGGATCAGGTGCTGATCGATGGCTCCGGCGCACAAATCGTGATCAATGACATCACTGATCGCCAGGGCCGCAATGTGCCTATCTCGCTGAAGAACCTCTACCTGGGTGCAGCCGGTAGCAACAAGGGCACCAACCTCAATCCGGTGACCATCGGCAGTCTCGATCATCCATTCGAGCTGGAACTGGCCAAGGGCGAGGAACTGCGCACCTTGCGTGATGACGGGCAATGGGTGCAGACCACTCCGAGCAACATCACCGTATTGTCGTTCAAGTTTCCCGAGCGCCTGACCTCCGGCGGCAATCCCTGCATCGCCAGCTATGCCGGCGCAGGCTCCAACTGCTCGACCGGGGCTAGCGGGCGCGCCGACCTGGGGATGCGCTTCGATTTTCAGGTTGCGGCCGGGCGTACCGAGATGCTCGCGCTGGACTTCCACCAACTGGTGATGGACGGCTCCTACCTGCGTCTGTGGGGCGATCGTGGACAGAACGGCAGCGGAGAGTTGGTGGGCGAAGCGCGTATCAACATTTTCACCAAGACCTTGGAAGTGATGTCCTGCGCCCAGGCCAACTGCAATACCACTGGCGAAACCGCGGCGCAGCGTGGTGCACGCACGCTCTACATCACCAATGGCTACGCCAATATTGCCCTGGGTTACGGCAAGTCGCAGCCGCTGCGTTTGCGCTCCAGCGCCGATGGCCAGTTCGTGCTGGAGTTGCAGAATCCCACTGCTAGCGGCACCACGGCGGCGCAACGCCAGGCCCTGGCCAGTGACTTCTACGCCAACGCGCCGCGCACCAATCTGGTGTTCGAGAACCTGACCGTTGGCGGCACGCGCAGCAGTCCCACCGCGGTTCCCACCGGTGGCTACAACTTTGGCCGCAACGAAATTTCCGGGCTGAGCTTCAACTACCTGAAGGTGAGCAGCTATGACCTGCGCTAGAACGGCTGTAGTGCTGCTGTCGCTGCTGCCGGCGTTGGCGCTGGCGGAAATGCAGGCACTGGACGACAGCACCCTCAGCGAGATGAGCGGGCAGGGCGGGGTTTACCTGTCCGGCGAGTTCAGCATCAACAAGGACGGTGGTGTGCTCTGGGGCACGCCGGCGACCAACAACCCGGCGCAGTGGACGGCCAACCAGCGCAGTTGCGCTCTGGCTGGCGCGACCAGCCCGGAGAGCTGCGGCATGCGTGTGGCCGTGCGCTCCGGTGCCAATGCCGGCTGGTACGTGCTGGACAACCTCAAGGGCATCTTCAGTTTCGAAGGCCTGACCCTGGATACCCGCACGCTCACCAGCGCCAGTGGCGAGCGCGAGGTGCTGGCGCTGGGGCTGCCCAACGAGATCCGCTTCAAGGACGGCAACTTCTCCTTCGGCGTGGCCAGTCAGGGCGGCTGGAAGAACAAGGCGCTGAGCGCGGCCAACGGCGGCGACCCGAGCTATCAGCAGACCAACATCTTCTCGGCCAAGATCGACGGCAGCATCCGCATGCAAGGCAGCGTGCTGGTGTTTCCCACGAACTGAGGAAGCGGATCATGCAGCGTTACGGATGGTTTGCGGCGCTCGTTCTTGGCAGCTCACCGGTCTGGGCCATGCAGGCGCTGGATGACGACGGCCTGGCCAATGTCAGTGGCCGTGGCGGTATCAGCATCGAAACCGCCGGTGGTGGCTGGTCGGCAGAGAGCCTCGAATACCGCGAGGATGGCCAGAGCCTGCGCCTCGAGGGTGTGTCCAGTCGGCCGCAGCAGGCCGGCAGCTTTTCCACCACGAAGATCGACGTGATCGATGACCGCCTGCATGTCGAGCATCAGGGCCGCCCGAACGAGCTGGCGGTGAACAACATCGGTTTTGCCGGCAGCGACAAGAGTTTTGGTGCCTTTCGCGCGTTCTACACCCTCGGCGCCAGCCTCAAACTCAGCGGTGGTGGCGCCAGTGGCGTGGCCGGTTTCAGCGTCGATGGCAGCCGGCTGAGCCTGGATGCGGTGACCTTCTATTACCGCGACAACGGTTTCGATCTGATCGTGCGCAATGCCTCGTTCGATGCCTACCTGAACAACGCCTATCTGGACATCGTCAGTGGCGGCAATGGTTCGGCGGTGCGCCTCGACCTCGGCGATACGCGCTTCGTCGCGCATATCGGCGGCATCGGCCTGGATCTGGCGCATGGCGATCCGCTGGCCGGCGTTGCGGTCACCCCAGGCGCTCCGGATACGCGGCACCCCGACCACGCACGCAGCTTCGGTCAACTGGATATGGATCTGCGCCTTGGCGGCAGCATTCGTATCGCCGGCGGGGGAGCCAATGGCCAGGGGCTGCGCCTGATTCCGCAGATCACCTTCGCCAACAGTCTGTTCCAGTACAAGGACGACGGTGTGCTGCGCGCCGAGAATTTCGCCGGCGTGCTCAGCAGCCAGAACGGCATCACGCTCGACCTGGTCGAGGACGGCAGTGGACGCTATGCCCAGTTGGCCTTTCAGGATCTCAAGCTCAACGCCAGCCTCGGCGGTCTGATCATCGGCAATCCCAACAATCAGAAAATCGGCAGCCTGGCGCTGGATCTCAACTTCCAGGATCAGGGCGCCCGGCAGAACTGGTTCAAGCTGCGTCCGGGCGGCGACCCCAACTCCGGGCTCAAGGGCATTACCGCGGATGTGTCATGGAACATGGTCAGCAGTTCGGTTTCGCTCACCGATAACGGCAACAGCATGTGGTTCAGTGGCCTGCGCACCCATGGCAGTGGTCAGCTTACGGTTGACCTGACCAAGAGCTGCGTGGGCGGTAGCAGTGCTGGTTGCTACGCCGGTAGTGCCAATACCCAGCCCGGCAGCAGCGGTTATGACGGCCATTTCGACGGCCTGCGCCTGGGCCTGAAGAACGTCAAGGGTAGCTACAGCTTCGATGGCTTGCGGGTCGGTCGCGCCGATGCGCCGTTGCAGGGTGGCACCGAGTTGCTGGTGCTGCTGGAAATCTTCCCGGCCTACGACTTCACCCTCAACGGCCAACTGACCCTGCGTCCCGGTGGGGCGAGCGGCGATGGCGTGCGCTACAACGCCGACTTCGTCGTCACCGATGCCAATGCCGCGATCACCGTCGACGAGGCCGGCAAGGGCTTGTGGCTGGCCGGCACCCGCTACGACATGCACTTTCGCGATGGTTCGCTGGACGTGACTCAGAATGGCGTGCAACTGAGCAAGGGCACCTACTGGTCGACGCTGGATGTGCACGATGTGCGCTGGGGGGATCGCAACACGGGGCAGAGTCTCGGTCGTATCGTGCTACGTCGCTACGAGCAGGGCTCGACCCTCAGCCTCAGTTCCGGTGGCGCGGGGGCTCTGTGCGTTGGTGGCAGTGGCGCCAGCGCATCGGCCTGTACCGCCAGCGGTGGGCGCTGGGAGGATCGCGGCAACGAAGGGCTGACGGCGGGGCTGAAGAACGTCTTCGTGCGCGATACCTCGGGCAATCCCGCGGACAGCGTGTCGACCAGCGAGAAGCGCAACCAGTTGATCATCGAGACGGATCGGGTGGGGGGCGTCAACGGCACTGGGGCACAACTGGTGGTGGACAACTTCCACACCTCCGATGCCAATCCGAGCGATGCCAATGCCAACAGCTATGGTGTACGCGTAGACCTCAATCTGGACGTGGCGCCGACCAAGGTCTGCAACAAGGGCGCCAGCGGTTGCCCGCCGGTGTCGCCTGACCCGCTGGGGTTCGCCGTCAACGGCCGGGTGCATTTCAAGGAAATCAACATCGACCGCATCCAGAATGTCCACCCCACTGGCGGGGCGGTCACCTCCATGTACGGCATGAAACTGCAGAATGCCGATATCCGCGCCAACCTGACCGCTACGCCGATCAACTGACTGTCGTGGTCATGTGGTTGTCATCGCGGCACGTTAGCGTGCTGTTCCAGGCCTGGTGTGATTCGTAGGGTGCGCCGCGCGCACCTGACCCGTCGCTTGCGGTGCGCACGGCGCACCCTACGTTTGTCGCTGGCGAACCGACTGGTAATCACCCGTTGTACAAAAAATCTCCAATGCCCTTTCGATATGCGCCGGTTATCGGCACAATTCGCGTCCACTTTTTTCCGGGGGGCTGAAAGTCCTCCCTTGGCCGACCTTGCTGGGGCGACGAGATGATCCAGACGCCGTACTACCTCATCGACAAACAGAAGCTTCTGGTCAACCTGGAGAAGATCGCCTACGTGCGTGAGAACTCCGGTGCCAAAGCGCTGCTGGCGCTGAAATGCTTCGCCACCTGGTCGGTGTTCGACCTGATGCAGCAATACATGGACGGCACCACCTCGTCGTCGCTGTATGAGCTGAAGCTGGGCCGGCAGAAGTTCGCCGGCGAAACCCACGCCTACAGCGTGGCCTGGGCCGACGACGAGATCGAAGAGATGGTCGCCAACTGCGACAAGATCATCTTCAACTCCATCGGCCAGCTCGAGCGCTTCGCCGAGCGTACCGAGGGCACCATCCGCGGCCTGCGCGTCAACCCGCAGGTGAGCAGCTCCGATTACCTGCTGGCCGACCCGGCGCGCCCGTTCAGCCGCCTCGGCGAGTGGGATCCGGCGAAGATCGAAAAGGTCATGGGGCAGATTTCCGGCTTCATGTTCCACAACAACTGCGAGAACGGCAGCTTCGAACTGTTCGACAAGATGCTCACCACCATCGAGGAGCGCTTCGGCCACCTGATCGCTCAGGTCGAGTGGGTCAGCCTCGGTGGCGGCATTCACTTCACCGGCGAGGGCTATCCGATCGATGCCTTCTGCGCGCGGTTGAAAGCCTTCTCGGAAAAGTACGGCGTGCAGGTGTATCTGGAGCCGGGCGAAGCGGCGATCACCCTCAGCGCCTCGCTGGAAGTCACCGTGCTCGACACCCTGTACAACGGCAAGCACCTGGCCGTGGTCGACAGCTCCATCGAAGCGCACATGCTCGACCTGCTGATCTACCGCCTCAACGCCAAGATGGCGCCCAACGATGGCGAACACACCTACATGGTCTGCGGCAAATCCTGCCTGGCCGGCGATATCTTCGGCGAGTACCAGTTCGACAAGCCGCTGCAGATCGGTGATCGCCTGTCGTTCATCGACGCGGCCGGTTACACCATGGTCAAGAAGAACTGGTTCAACGGTTTGAAGATGCCGTCCATCGTGGTCAAGCAGCTCGACGGCAGCGTCGAGGTAGCTCGCCAGTTCGAGTTCGACGACTACCTGTCCAGTCTGTCGTGACATTGCTGTGGTGGGCTGAAGCGGAACGCCGCCCGGCCCACCCTACAAACACGGGCACGCCGTAGGGTGGGCTTCAGCCCACCACCAAAATACGCATCAAACGCTTTCAACAACGCAGTACCCTGGAGGTGAAACAATTGAAGAAGAATGTTCTGATCATTGGTGCAGGAGGTGTTGCCAAGGTGGTGGCCCACAAGTGTGCGCAGCATAACGACGAGCTGGGTCGTATTGCGATTGCGTCACGGAACATCTCCAAATGCCAGGCCATCATCGACAGCGTGCAGGCAAAGGGCGGCCTCAAGCAGCCCGGCGAGATCAAGGCCTATGCGCTGAACGCCCTGGACGTGGAAGCGACCAAGGCACTGATCCGCGAAACCGAATCGCAGATCGTCATCAACGTCGGTTCGGCGTTCCTCAACATGTCCGTTCTACGCGCCTGCATCGACACCGGCGTCGCTTACCTGGACACCGCCATCCACGAAGATCCGAGCAAGATCTGTGAAACCCCGCCGTGGTATGGCAACTACGAGTGGAAGCACCTGGCCGAGTGCCAGGAGAAGGGCGTGACCGCCATCCTCGGCGTCGGCTTCGACCCGGGTGTGGTCAACTCCTATGCCGCTCTGGCGCAACAACAGTACTTCGACAAGATCGAGTCGATCGACATCCTCGACGTCAACGCCGGTTCGCACGGCAAGTACTTCGCCACCAATTTCGACCCGGAAATCAATTTCCGCGAATTCACCGGTACGGTCTACAGCTGGCAGAACAGCCAGTGGACACCCAACAGCATGTTCGAGGTCAAGCGTACCGACGACCTGCCCGTGGTGGGCGTACAGAACCTGTACCTGACCGGCCATGACGAGGTGCACTCGCTGTCCAAGCACCTCGACGTACCGAACGTGCGCTTCTGGATGAGCTTCGGCGACCACTACATCAACGTCTTCACCGTGCTGAAGAACCTCGGCCTGCTCTCCGAGCAACCGGTCAAGACCGCTGAAGGTCTCGAAGTGGTGCCGCTGAAAGTGGTCAAGGCCGTGCTGCCAGACCCCGCCTCGCTGGCGCCGGGTTACACCGGCAAGACCTGCATCGGCGACCTGGTCAAGGGCACCAAGGATGGTCAGCCGCGCGAGCTGTTCATCTACAACGTGGCCGACCACGAAGAAGCCTTTGCCGAGACCGACAGCCAGGGCATCTCCTACACCGCCGGCGTACCGCCGGTCGCCGCTGCGCTGCTGGTAGCGCGTGGCGAGTGGGATGCGCAGCGCATGGTCAACGTTGAGGAACTGCCGGCCGAGCCGTTCCTCAAGCTCCTGGATGGGATGGGCCTGCCCACTCGCATCAAGGACGAGCACGGTGATCGTCCCTGGGATCAGGCACTCTGACCCCGAACGAGGCCCGCCAATCGGCGGGCCTTGTCTTTTCTGCTAGGCGCCGGGCACCAGCTTCTGCCTGAAGAAGGCGAGAATCTCGTCGCGTGCGGCGCGGGTTGGTTGCCCGGCCTCGTCGATCAGGTGCACGGTCACCACGCTGTGCGGCGTCTGCACCACCTTCTCGAAGAACTCGGGTACCTCCTGATTGGCCGCGTTGTCGGGCAACTCGCGGGCGATGAAGTGCTCGCCCAGCGCACGTTGGTAAGCGGCGAAGCGCTGTGCCTGGCAGATGCGGTCGCCCGCGAAACGGTAGGCCAGTACGTCCAGTCCGTCGCGGTCGAGGCGTGCCTTGATCCTGGCGAGCTCCTCGTCGCTGCTCTCCAGCTTGGCGGGGTAGTCGATCGGCAGCGACGGCTGGGCCAGAACCGGAGCCAGCATGACCGGTTCAAGCATCATGCTCAGGGCAAAGTTGCCGGAAAAGCACATACCGATCGCGCCCACGCCCGGGCCGCCACATTCGGCGTGGGCCTGCCGTGCCAGGGCGCGCAGCCATTGCGTCACGGGACTCGACCCGGCACCGGCGAAGGCGTGGAACTCGGCGCTGACGCAGATCTTGCGGAAGATTTCCTGGGTTGCTTCCAGGTTGGAGGGATCGCCATCGCGGCCGTACAGCGAAGGCATGTAGACGGTGAAGCCGGCTTCGCGCACCCAGCGGGCAAAACGTGCCATGTACGGACTGATGCCGGGCAGCTCGGGCATCACGATCACCGCTGGGCCGCTGCCGCTGACTTGCACCACCTTGGTAATGCCGTCGAGGGTGATGGTGCGCGGGGTGAAATCATCGAGTGGATCGAATTCGTCGAGCTTTCTGGATGTCATGGTCGGGCTTCCTGTGATGGCGGCTGGCTTGCATTTGGCGCTGAAATGTCGCTTGCTTGAAGTGTCTTGAACGACATCTTTCGAGCGTTATCGGTCAATGTACGATTTCACCCTCATCGCCCTGCCCGGGGCTTTCGCCACGGCGGTCAGTGGCACCCTGGACATCCTTGCGTGCGCGGCGCGCCTGTCGCGTCAGGTTGGCTGCGCCGTTCCGCGCTGGCGGGTCTGTTCGACAGTCGCCAGCGTGCCCTTGAGTAGCGGCTTGCGTATCGAGGCGCAGCCGCTGCCTGAGGCGGGTCAGGCTGACGCCTCGGTCTGGCTGCTGCCGGGGCTTGGTGTCACCGATGCACAAAGCATAGCCACGCGTTTGGCCCAGGAGGACGCCCGCAGGGTCGCTGCAGACCTTCGTGCGCATGCGGCCAGCGGTGGCACCCTGGCCGCAGCCTGCACGTCGGTGTTCCTGCTGCAGGAGGCGGGGTTGCTGGCGCGGCGGCGGGTGACTACCACCTGGTGGCTGGGCGGCCTGTTGCAAAATCGCGCGCCCGATTGCCAGGTCGACGTTGCCCAGGTGCTGGTGGCCGATGGCGAGTTGCTGACAGCAGGCGCGGCCTTTGCCCATATCGATCTGATCATGCACCTGCTGCGTTGCCGCTTCAGTCCGGCGCTGGCGGAGGCTGTTTCGCGGGTGCTGCTGATCGATGGTCGTCAATCGCAGGCACGCTACATCGATCCGGCATTGCTGGCCGGTGGCAACGAACTGGTGGCGGATCTGGTCGCGCGTTTCGCGGCGGCACTGCCAAACCCGCCGAGCGTCGCTGAACTGGCAGCGGAGCGGGCGATGTCCAGTCGTACACTGGCGCGGCATGTGCGCAAGGCCACCGGCGGCAGTGTTTCCGCTCTGTTGCAGGGTGTGCGCATCAACCGTGCGCGCCTGTTGCTGGAGAACTCCCGCCTGTCGGTCGAGCAGGTGGCGGAACAGGTCGGTTATGCCGATACCTCGGCGTTGCGCCGGCTGATGCGCAAGTGGGCGCGTGGCACGCCGAGCCAGTTCCGTCAGGTCGTTGGCCAGATACAGGGGCGTGATGGTGACTAGAGGCCGTTCGTGCTTCCCGCGCGGGGTATTTCACGCGACAATTGCCGCCATCTTGCGACGTTGCTGTGTAGACGTCGCGATCCCCAATCCTGTTGCCGTGCCCAACGCCTGTTGGAGCGGCGCATCTTTGCCAGTGGAGGCCGTGTGATCCCCGAGCAGCGCCGACGTGCCTACCTCGACGCGATGCAGGTTGCCAGCTGGCTGCCGCGTACCGTATTGCCTTTCGCTGCCCCGTCACGCCCCGAGTTGCTCGAGCCGCCGCAGGCTGAGGTCGAGGTGGACGTGGTCGAAATGCCGGCCGAGCCGAGCGCTCCGGCGGTGGCTGCCGTGCGTGAAGCCTCGGCGGCAGCGGTTGTCGAACGGCCGAAGATCGAGATTCCGCGTCCAGGTGCCCAGCCGCGCCAGGCAGTTGTCGAGCCGGTAGCTGCAGAACCGGAGTCGGTCGAGGAAAAACCGCAGCGCGTTAGCCTGCCGCCTCCGCGTTTCGCCCTGCAGTTGCTGCGTGCCGGTGACTGCGCCCTGCTGGTGGAGCTGCCTACTGGCCAGCCTTTCCAGAGCCGCGACCCGGCCTACATCCTGCTCAAGGATCTGCTGCGCGCCGCCGGCTTGCCGGATAGCCCGCAACTGCTCGGCGAGCCAGTGCGCTGGCCACTGCTGGTGCGCGGCAATATGGATCAGGGCCCGCAAGCGGCGCTGGAGTTCGTGCAGAGCTTCGTTGCCGCACGGCTGGAAGAGCAGCCCAGTGCCTGCCTGTGGTTGGTCGGCCTGCCGGCCATTCGCTTCGCCGGTGAGGGCGACGAACATAGTTACAACCGCGAATCTCAGGTCGAAGGGCTGGGGACGTGCTGGGCCTTGCCGGGCCTGGAGCTGCTGATGGAAGAGCCGGCGCGCAAGCGCGAGCTGTGGCAGGCGATGCGGCGTGTTCGTCAGCGCTGGCTAGCTCCGTAAAACTATTAGCTGTGTGTCGGCCCTGCTGTGTTTAAAACAATCTGGCACGCCAGCCCGGCCGAAATACTCATGTACAAAAGTACAGTCGCCCGCGACTCCGACCGTTTCTCACTTGTTTTTGCGGGGGCGCCATCGGTATTGCATGGCTCTAGCTCGCAAGATCGTAGATATTTTTGAGTATTCCAATGAGCGATGCGATTTCCTTCCGCCCGATGACCGAGGCGGATCTCGATGCCGTGCTGAAGATCGAATACGCCGCCTTCAGTCATCCGTGGACGCGCGGCATCTTCACCGACAGCCTCAAGTCCTATAACTGCTGGCTGATGTTCGAAGGCAATCAGCAGGTCGGCCATGGCGTGATCAACCTGATCCTCGACGAAGCGCACCTGCTCAATATCACCGTCAAGCCGGAAAGCCAGGGCCGTGGGCTTGGCTTGCGTCTGCTCGAGCACTTGATGAAAGAAGCCTACGAGCTGGGTGGGCGCGAGTGCTTCCTCGAAGTGCGCGCCAGCAACCAGAGTGCCTACCGCCTGTACGAGCGTTTCGGCTTCAACGAGGTGGGGCGTCGCCGTGACTATTACCCGGCGGTCGGTGGACGAGAGGATGCGCTGGTGATGGCCTGTACGCTGGTCGATTGAGGCCGGGGTATGTACCGGGCGGCGATCCGTTCGCGAAGCGATCGCCGGCGATCGCGAAGGTAATCGGCGGACTGTTCGCTTGCGCTCCTGAGTCCGCCCTACGGTGCTGGTCGATTGAGATGAAGCTCGGTTGCTTCGTCTTGGGTGGTGCGCACGGCGCACCCTACCCGTAGTTCGTCTGGGCTCCTGAGTCCGCCCAGGGGCGCTGGTCGATTGGGATGAAGCCCGGATGCTGCGTCCTGGGCAGTGCGCCCTCCCCGTAGGGTGCGCCGTGCGCACCGAAATTTCCGCCAATCACCCCGGATGCCCATCGACCCGCGCCTGGCACAGCATCGGCGCGTAATACCAGGCGAACAGGACGAAGGCCGCGCCCCAGCATACGACTGCCAGCCATAACCAGCCGCTGCCGGCGGCGACCCTGATCAGTGCGCCCAGATTGAGCAGACCAAAGGCCCAGGCCATCGCCTTGGGCGGTTGCAGGGCGCGACCGGTATGGCCGAGGCTGACCCGCGCCATCATCGCCAGGATCAGCCCGCCCATCGCACCCACTGCCAACGCATGGCTGGCCAGGCTGGGGTGCGTCAGCCAGCCCAGGTGCCAGGCGGCCATGCTGAGGCTGGCGACCAGCAGCCAGGCGTAGCCCAGGTGCAGCGACCACAACAGCGGCACGCCCCAGATGCCGCGTAGATGCCAGCGCCACAGACGCAGGCCATGCAGCACGCTCAGCAGGATGAAAGGCGCGGCCAGCCACGGGTGGCCCTGCAGGTTATGCCCGCTGGCGAATAGCGCCGCGACCAGTACGCCGCAGGCTAGCAGCAAGCGATCCAGCCAGGGGTGAGTGGCGAATGCCTCGACTCGACCCAGGCCGCGCTGGGTGAAGAAGGGGATCACCCGGCCGCCGATCAGGCTCAGCAGCACCGCGACCAGCCATAGGGCGGCCAGCGCCCCGCGACGCTGCAGGTTGTCATCGCCCAGCGCCAGACCCGTGAGCGTGAGTGCCTGGCACAGCGCAAGCAGGCTCAGCACCAGCAGGATCGGGTAGTTGTTGCGTTGCCGGGCCGCGATCAGTTGGCGCGCCATCTGCGCGATGAACAGGCCGATAAAGGCCAGTTGCAGTGCGATCAGCACCGCCAGCGATGCGGGTACGAACCAGGCCAGGCGTGCCGCCAGCCAGACGCCGAACAGGCTGATCAGCGGCCATCCGCTCAGGCCTGGGCGGCCTGTCCAGTTCTGCACGGCAGTTAGCAGGAAACCGGCGATGATCGCCAGACCGAAACCAAAGGGCATCTCATGACGATGCCAGGCCAGCATGCCGCCGGGCACCGCCAGGCCCGGTGCACCATGCAGCACCGCCGCCCAGAGGGCGACGGCGAGCAGGGCGAACAGGGCGCCAGCGAGAAAGAACGGGCGAAAACCCAGGCGCCAGACTGGCGGGATGCTCAGTGCCTGTTTGCGATCAAGCAATTGCATGAACACCGACCCTCTTTTTCAGACGTTCCTGCGCGATCAGGCGCAGCACATAGCCGATCTTCAGCAGGCTCGGACCGATCAGCGTCAGGCTGTGCGCCAGCACCAGTGTCGGCACATTCAGGTAGCGTTCCAGGCCATAGGCCGCCAGCAGTCCCAGAAGCAGCAGAGACAGGCCGCTCCAGAGCAGTTGGCTGGACAGGTGCAGAATGTGTGCGGGTGGAAGGTTCAGCGGGTACATGTGTCACCTCCTCATCGATCAACTATCCAGGGCCGAAGCCGGGCCGAAGAATTCGTAGCGGCTCTGCTCGTCCGGTACGCCCAGCGCCTGCAGGTGGCGTTTGACCTGCGCCATGAACGGTTTCGGGCCGAGGAAGTAGGCGTCCAGATCGCGATCAGCCGGCAGCCATTGCGCCAGCAGATCGCGGCTCAGCAAACCGGTGGCGTCGGCGGCATCGCCCTCGCATGGTTCGCTGTAACAGACGTAGTGGCGAATCTGCGGATGCTCGGCGGCATGGGCATCGACCCAGTCGCGGAAGGCATGCACCTCGGCATTGCGCGCGCAGTGGATGAAGTGGATCGGCCGGCCACTGTGTCGCGCGGCATCGAGCATGGCCAGGGCCGGGGTGATGCCGACGCCGGCGCTGATCAGAGCCAGTGGCTTGTCCGACGCGTTCAGGGTGAACTCACCTGCCGGTGGGAACAGCTCCAGTTCGTCACCGACCTGGACGTTATCGTGCAGGTGGCTGGAGACCCGGCCGCCAGGCTCGCGCTTGACGCTGATGCGGTATTCGCGACCGTTGGCCAGGGCCGAGAGCGAGTAGTTGCGGCGTACTTCCTCGCCGTCCAGCAGCAGGCGCATGCCGATGTACTGGCCAGGCTGGTAATCGAGCAGGGCACCAGCATCGACAGGTGCCAGATGGAAGGAGGTGATCTCGGTGCTCTCGACGACCTTGCGTGCTACGCGGAAGGCCCGCGCGCCGCGCCAGCCACCAGGTGCCGTAGCGTTGTCCTGATAGAGCTGTTCCTCGGCACCGATGAAGATATCGGCCAGTTGCTGGTAGGCCACGGCCCAGGCCTCGATTACCGTGTCGGTGGCAATTTCCTCGCCCAGCACTTCACGGATCGCGCGCAGCAGGCAACTGCCGACGATGGGGTAGTGCTCGGGGAGAATCTGCAGGGCGACGTGCTTGTTCACCACCTGGCGCACCAGCGGGCCGAGTGCTTCGAGTTTGTCGATATGGCGGGCGTACATCAGCACGCCGTTGGCCAGAGCGCGTGGCTGATCACCACTGGCCTGATGCGCCTGGTTGAACAGCGGGCGTACCTCGGGGTACTCGCTGAGCATCATCCGGTAGAAGTGCGTGGTGAGCGCTTCTCCGCCGCTTTCCAGCAGGGGTACGGTGGCTTTGATCAGGTCACGTTGAGCGTTGGTCAGCATATGGGGTATCTCCGCAAGGCAAGTAAAAGACGCCGGTGTGGCTCGTATGGCCAGTTGTGGCGTGCTAGCGTTAGCGGTAGATACCTTTCAGAAAGCATGCCATTTAAATAATCTTTAAATATCAATGGCTTGCTTGTTTTGTTGTATTAATGACTCGCTTTGCGTGTGGGTCATAAAGACAAAGAGTAGTCTAAGTGACCGCTAACCCTCTGCTGGAAACTCTGATTCCCCTGGTCGCTGATCTGTCCCGTGAGCTGGATGACAGCGAGCGTTACCGCCGCCTGCTCGCCGCCTTGCGCCAGCTATTCCCCTGCGATGCCGTGGCGCTGCTGCGGCTCGATGGTGAAATTCTGGTGCCGCTGGCGGTCGAGGGGTTGAGCGCCGATACCCTGGGGCGACGGTTCAAGGTCAGCGAGCATCCGCGTTTGGCTGCGTTGCTGGAGCACGCCGGGCCGACCCGTTTCGCTGCTGATTGCGGCCTGCCTGACCCCTATGACGGCCTGGTCGAGGGGCTGCATGGCCACCTTGAAGTGCACGACTGCCTCGGTTGCCCGCTGTATCTGGACGAGCAGCTCTGGGGCCTGCTGACCCTGGACTCGCTCGATCCGGCCAGTTTCGGGCGGCTCGATCTGGACAGCCTCGACGCCTTTGCCAGCCTGGCGGCGGCCACGGTCAAGGTCAGCGAGCGTATCAGCGGCCTGGCGCAGCGGGTCGAGACTGAGCGTCAGCTCACCGAGCTGTACAAGCAGGCGCGGCAGCGACCGCGCGAGTTGGTGGGGCAGAGCGCGGCGCTGCGCAAGCTGCAGGACGAGATTCGTCTGGTTGGCGACAGCCCGCTGACCGTACTGATCACGGGCGAGACCGGCGTCGGCAAGGAGTTGGTGGCCGAGGCGATTCATGCCGCTTCGCCGCGCGCGCAGCGCCCGCTGGTCAGCATCAACTGCGCAGCATTGCCCGATGCGCTGGTGGAGAGCGAACTGTTCGGCCATGTGCGCGGCGCTTTTTCCGGGGCGATGAGCGAGCGTAGCGGCAAGTTCGAGCTGGCCGATGGTGGCAGTTTGTTTCTCGACGAAGTGGGCGAGTTGCCTTTGGCGATCCAGGCCAAGCTGTTGCGCGTGTTGCAGAGCGGCCAGTTGCAACGGGTTGGCTCGGATCGCGAGCATCGCGTCGATGTGCGGGTGATCGCCGCCACCAACCGCGACCTGGCGGCCGAAGTGCGTGCCGGACGCTTTCGCGCCGACCTCTATCACCGCCTGAGCGTCTATCCGCTGCCGGTGCCGCCGTTGCGTGAGCGCGGTCGCGATGTGTTGTTGCTGGCCGGCTACTTCCTCGAAGAGAACCGCGCCCGGCTCGGGCTGCGCAGCCTGCGCCTGAGTGCCGAGGCGCAGAAGGCGCTGCTGGGCCACGACTGGCCGGGCAACGTGCGTGAGCTGGAGCACTTGATCGGCCGCGCGGCGATCAAGGCGCTGGCGCGCCATGGCGAGCGTCCGCGGATTCTCAGTTTGGACGTGCAGGATCTGGACTTGCCGAGCAGTGAGACGAGGGCAGCCGTCGAGGCCGTGTTGGCGTCCGGCGAGCCGGTGCCGGAAGGCGTGGAGCTGCGCACGGCGGTGGACGCCTTCCAGCGACAGTTGATCGAACAGTGCCTGGCGCGGCATCAGGGCAAATGGGCCGACGCGGCGCGCGAGCTGGGCGTGGATCGCGCCAACCTCAGCCGCCTGGCCAAGCGGCTGGGCATTAAGTAGGGTGCGCTACGCGCACCGGGTCTGTCAGCGTTGGTTGGCGGTGCGCACGGCGCACCCTACGATGAGCAAGGCGTTAGCCCGTAGCCCGGATGTAATCCGGGGCCAGCAATTCCCGGATTTCATCCGGGCTACAGTTGGAACACCAACGCTTTCAGGTCACTCTCGGGGGATATGTCGGGGAACTCCGGCGGGTTGTCCAGACGCTCGACGAAGCGCAGTTGCGGCGCCTCGGCGGCCATGCCCTCAACGAGAAAGTCCGGGCCGATATCCGGGTCGTTGACGCAGGCCAGCACGGTGCCGTGCTCGGTCAGCAGCTCAGGCAGGCGCCGGAGAATCTTGGCGTAATCCTGAGTGAGAGCGAAGCTGCCTTTCTGAAAGCTTGGCGGGTCGATGATCACCAGGTCGTACGGCCCGCTCTTGCGCACCTTGCCCCAGGACTTGAACAGCTCATGGCCGAGAAACTCCACCCGGGAGAGGTCGTGCCCGTTCAGGCGATGGTTGTCGCGCCCGCGCGACAGGGCCGCACGGGCCATATCCAGATTGACCACATGCGCGGCACCGCCGGCGATGGCCGCGATGGAGAAGCCGCAGGTGTAGGCGAACAGGTTGAGCACGCGCTTGCCGGCGGCCTGTTCGCGCACCCACTGGCGGCCCAGGCGCATATCGAGGAATAGGCCGCTGTTCTGCTTGCTGCCCAGGTCGAGCAGGTAGTGCAGGCCGTCCTCGACGATGGGCCATTGCGCTTGTGGCTCACCGGCCAGCCATTCGCTCTCGCTGCCGTGCACGTAGCGGTGCTGCAGCAGCAGGCCACGTGCACCGCTGGCCTGCCATTGTGGCGTTTCCAGCAGTTCCATAAGCAGCGGCCGCAGCGCCGGTGACGGTTCACGGAACAGCATTACCAGGACGATGCCGGACAGCCAATCGACGGTGATCTGTTCCAGCCCCGGCCAGCAGCGACCGCGGCCATGGAACAGGCGCCGGGTCTCGTTGCCGGGGTGGTTTTCCAGTGCCTGCAGCAGGTGCTCGCGCAGGGTGACGAGGGCGGTGTCAGTCATCGCGGGTCAGCACTTCCAGCAGCTCGATCTCGAAGGTCAGGTCGGAGTTGGGCGGAATCGCGCCCATGCTGCGCTCGCCATAACCCAGGTGTGCCGGCACCTGCAGCTTGCGCTTGCCGCCGACCTGCATGCCCATCAGGCCCTGATCCCAGCCCTTGATCACGCGACCGGTACCGATCACGCACTGGAACGGCATGCCGCGCGAGTAGGACGAGTCGAACTCGCTGCCATCGGCCAGCCAGCCGCGATATTGGGTAGTGATCAGGGCGCCCTTGACCACGGCCTTGCCGTCGCCGGGTTGCAGGTCTTCGATGATCAGTTCGTCAGTCATGTCAGGTTTCCTTGCGGTGACGGTTTTGGCTGGCCTGTACCGAGCGTTCGGCGGGTACGCGCAACTGGGTCAGCAGATAATCGGCGAAGGCCGGTGCATAGTTCTGCAGGGCGACGGCCCCGGCCATACAGCTCAGCCAGCTTTCCGCCAGCGCCTGGTCGATTGGCCACTGGGCATGGAAGGCCGGAATGCTGATGCCGCCGTATTTTTCGGCGAACAGGCGTGGGCCGCCCAGCCAGCCGCTCAAGAAGCACGCCAGCTTGTCACGCGAGGCGCTCAGGTCGGCTGGGTGCAGGGCGCGCAGCGCGGTGGCCTCGGGGCGTTCATCCATCAGCCGGTAAAAGTCGTCGACCAGACGGCGTAGGCCGTCGATGCCGCCAGCGGCCTGGTAGGAGGCATCACCGGTGCCGTAGGGAGGTGTGTCGCTCATCGCGTTGTTCCGCGGAAAAGGCGCCATTGTAACCGCTGGCGTAGAATGCTCGGCCAGTTTGGTTCGAGGTAATGGGTAACTGCAGAGGCTGTTTTCTCCCCTCTCCCATTCATGGGAGAGGGGCCGGGGGAGAGGGGAAAAGCTAACACCCTCTCCCCAGCCCTCTCCCGCAAGCGGGAGAGGGGGCCGATCGTGCTTGCCTGAAACGATGATGACGCAACCCCAGCAAGGCTTCGTGCTCAGCCGCCATTGGCGTGATACGCCGGAGGGTACAGAGGTGGCCTTCTGGCTGGCGACCGATGCCGGCCCGCGTCAGATACGTCTGCCGTGCCAGGAGATGGTCGCCTTCATTCCCGCCGAGCAGCGCGCCTGGGCGGAGCCGCTGTTGCGTAATGAAAAGGGCGTTGAGCTGCGCGAGTTGGCCTTGCGCGACTTCAAACGCCGCCCGGTGCTGGGCCTGTATTGCCGCCAGTACCGCCAGTTGCTGCAACTGGAGAAGAAGCTGCGTCAGGTTGGCGTGGATGTGTACGAGGCCGATATTCGCCCGCCGGATCGTTACCTGATGGAGCGCTTTATCACCGCCAGCGTGCTGTTCGACGGTATCGAGCAGGCGGACGGCAGCCTGCTCTGCAAGTCACTCAAGCCCGCCGCCGATTACCGCCCGGCGCTGCGCCTGGTGTCGCTGGATATCGAGACCAGCGCTCGCGGCGAGCTGTATTCCATTGCCCTGGAAGGCTGTGGTCAGCGCCAGGTGTATATGCTCGGCCCGGCCAATGGCGACGCCAGCATCGTCGACTTCGACCTGGAGTACTGCGACAGCCGCAAGGCGCTGCTCGAACGCCTGAATGCCTGGCTGCAGCGGCATGATCCGGACGCCATCATCGGCTGGAACCTGGTGCAGTTCGACCTGCGCGTGCTGCGCGATCACGCCGAGCAACTCAAGGTGCCGTTGTTGCTGGGGCGTGGTGGCGATGTGATGGGCTGGCGCCAGCACAACAGCAGCCAGCACTACTTCGCCGAGGCGGCCGGACGGCTGATCATCGATGGCATCGAGGCGCTGCGCTCGGCCACCTGGAGCTTTTCCTCGTTCAGCCTCGAATCGGTGGCGCAGACCCTGCTCGGTGAGGGCAAGGCCATCGACACGCCCTATGCACGGATGGACGAGATCCAGCGCATGTTCGACGAGGACAAGCCGGCGCTGGCCCTCTACAACCTCAAGGACTGCGAGCTGGTCACGCGGATTTTCGCCCACACCGATCTGCTCGCTTTCCTCCTGGAGCGCTCCAGCGTCACCGGTCTGGCGGCCGACCGCAGCGGCGGCTCGGTGGCGGCCTTCACTCACCTGTATCTGCCGCCCATGCACCGCCTGGGTTTCGTCGCGCCGAACCTCGGCGACATTCGTGGCGAGAACAGTCCCGGTGGCTTCGTCATGGACTCGCGCCCCGGCCTCTACGACTCGGTGCTGGTGCTGGACTACAAGAGCCTGTATCCATCGATCATCCGCAGCTTTTTGATCGACCCGCTGGGCCTTGTCGAAGGCCTGCATCAGCCGGATGACGAACACTCGGTGGAGGGCTTTCGTGGCGCACGCTTCTCGCGTACCCGGCATTGCTTGCCGGCCATCGTTGAGCGCGTCTGGCAGGGGCGCGAAGCGGCCAAGCGCGAGGGCAACGCAGCCTTGTCGCAGGCGCTGAAGATCATCATGAACGCCTTCTACGGCGTGCTCGGCTCCAGTGGTTGCCGCTTCTTCGACCCGCGCCTGGCTTCATCCATTACCCTGCGTGGGCACCAGATCATGAAGCGCACGCGCGAGCTGATCGAAGCCGAGGGGCATGCGGTGATCTACGGCGACACCGACTCCACTTTCGTCTGGCTCGGTGGTGCGCATGGCGAGAAAGACGCCGCGCGGATCGGTCGTGGGTTGGTGAGCAAGGTCAACGCCTGGTGGCAAGAACACCTGCTGCGTGAATACGGCCTGAGCAGCGCGCTGGAGTTGCAGTACGAAACCCACTACCGACGCTTTCTCATGCCGACCATCCGCGGCACCGAGGAAGGCAGCAAGAAGCGTTATGCCGGCCTGGTTCACAACGAGGACGGCAGCGAGCGCATGGTGTTCAAGGGCCTGGAGACGGTGCGCACCGACTGGTCGCCGCTGGCCCAGCGCTTCCAGCAGGAGTTGTATCGCCTGGTGTTCGCCGGCCAGCCCTATGAGGGCTACGTGCGCGACTACGTGAAACGCACGCTGGCCGGCGAGCTGGACGAGCTGCTGGTCTACCGTAAGCGCTTGCGCCGGCGCCTCGACGATTACCAGCGCAACGTGCCACCGCATGTGCGTGCCGCGCGACTGGCCGACGAGCACAACCAGCGTCTTGGTCGGCCCCTGCAATACCAGCGCGGCGGCTGGATCAGCTACCTGATCACCACTGCCGGGCCACAGCCGCTGGAGCGTTTGCAGTCACCCATCGACTACGAGCACTACCTGAGCCGCCAACTGCAGCCGGTAGCCGATGCCATCCTGCCGTTCGTCGGCGGCGACTTCACCAGGCTGGTGGATGGGCAGCTCGGGCTGTTCTGAAAAACCTCCGGCGCCGCTCTGGGCAGCCGTTCGCGTCGAGAAACTGGCAACTTGCCGTGAAATACTTTGCAAAATTCGCCCCGTTGAGCGGCGTTCGCGGCCTGAGTATCTTTGCGCCCGTGATGCCGGGCCCCTCTGGCGGTTAATACCGCGATGTCGGAATCACAGTCTGTTCAATCTGACTGTAGGAGGGGCTCATGACTGCCCTAGAACCGTTCCTCTTCGCCGACTTCCTCGGCACGGCCACCTGGTTGTGGCTGGTCTTCATCGCTGTCGTCATCTCCCTGCTGGCCTTCGACCTTGGCGTACTGCATCGCGATAACCGCGAAATCGGTGTGCGCGAGAGCTTGTTGCTGTCCGCCGGCTACATCACCGCAGGCCTGCTGTTCGGTGTCTGGGTGTTCTTCCAGAAAGGCGGCGACGCCAGCATGGATTACGTCACCGGCTTTCTGATCGAGAAATCGCTGTCGATGGACAACGTGTTTCTCATGGCCATGATCTTCAGCTTCCTCGCCATCCCGCGGCAGTACCAGCACAAGGTGCTGTTCTGGGGAATCATGGGCGTGCTGGTGCTGCGGGCGATCATGATCGGCCTGGGCGCTGCGCTGATCCACGAGTTCGCCTGGATCCTCTACGTGTTCGGCGCCTTCCTGTTCTTCACCGGTGTGAAGATGCTGTTCTCCAAGCTGGACGCCGAGCCTGACCTGGAAAGCAACGTGCTGGTGAAATTCCTGCGCAAGCACCTGCGCGTGACCGACGACCTGCACGGCGAGCGCTTCTTCGTGCGTCAGGATGACGGCAAGGGCCGCAGCGTGCTGTGGGTGACGCCGCTGTTTCTGGCGCTGATCCTGATCGAGTGCGCCGACCTGATGTTCGCCATCGACAGCGTGCCGGCGATCTTCGCCATCACCCAGGATCCGTTCATCGTCTACACCTCGAACATCTTCGCCATCCTCGGCCTGCGTGCCCTGTACTTCGCCCTGGCGGCGCTGATCCACCGCTTTGCCTACCTCAAGTACGCGCTGGCGCTGGTGCTGGTGTTCATCGGCGCGAAGATCTTCCTGGTCGGCATCATCGGCAAGATCCCGGCCGTGGTGTCCTTGAGCGTGACCCTGGGCCTGCTGATCGGCGGCGTGCTGCTGTCGTTGTACAAGACCCGTGGTCAGCCGCCCGCCAAGATCTGACGGATAAGCTTTTTGCCCGGCTACGCCCCGTGTGTGGCCGGGCTTTCGACACTGGAGAAACCTGATGTACAACCCCTGGAAACACCGCCTGGCGCCTGCCGCACTGGGCCTGGCACTGATCGCCCTGGTTGGCTGCGATGCTGCCGAGCAATCTGCGCAGAAGTTGGCCGAAGAGGCGAAGAAGGAAGCCCAGGCGCTGATCAGTGACTCGGTTGGCGAGGTGGTCGATGAGGTCAATCGCCAGGTGGATTCCCTGCAGGAATCCACCAACCGCGCCCTGGGTAAAGAAGGCGAGGAGCAGGCTGAGAAGGACGATGAAGCCGAGCCGCAGAAGGCGGATCAGCTCGAGGCTCAGGGCGTCGAGACCTGAGTTCGCAACGCCCTGTATCGAGACGGCGGGGTGGGCTAGTTGCCTGCCCGCGCCACTTCCTCCATCACCAGCGCCCGCAATGGGGCTGGGCCGAATTCACGCAGCGGCTGGCCATTGACGAAGAAAGTCGGCGTGCCGCGTACACCTACGGTCTGCACATCCTGCATGTCGGTCTTCAGGATGGCGTCGATGGCCGGTGAATGCATCTCCTCGCGTGCCTTGGCTACGTCCAGACCGACTTTCTCGGCTGCTTCCCAGGCCTTGGCGGCACTGGCGTCGTCATGCCATTGCGGCTGGGCCTGAAGGATGGCGTCCAGTACCGGCAGATAGAGATCCTGCTTGCGCGCCGCTTCCAGCAGGCGAGCCGCTTGCTCCGAGGCCTGGTGGAACAGGGTGTAGCGGATCACCAGACGAACGCTTTGTGGATTCTCGGCGAGGATCTGTTTGACGTAGGGGTGGAACGCCCGACATGCCTCGCAGGACGGATCGAAGAACTCGACGATGGTGACCGGGGCCTTGGCCGGCCCGATCACGGGGGAATGGAAGCGCACCAGGCTGCTGCTGTCCGGCGCCGGATGCGGCGCTTCGGCGTGCTGCTCGGAGGGGGCCAGGCCCTGGTAAAGCAGAGCCGCGCCAGCGAATACGGCAAGAATCAGCAGGCTGAGGGTGACGACCAGGGTTTTGCGGGTCATTGCAGGGTTCTCCGGCGAACGATGAGCAGCAGGATGGTGATCAGGGCGAAGGTGGCCAGGGCCAGCAAAGGCAGCGGCAGGCCGAGGATGGTCATGTTGGCATCGGTGCAGGATGGGCCGCTGGCGCTGCACGGCTGGATGCGCTGCGGGATGATGTCGAAATACAGCAGGCTGTGTCCCAGGGCGATCAGACCGCCGATGACCGACAGCGGCAGGGCGTAATGCCAGACGGCGAAGTCCGCTCGGTAGCAGGCCACAGCGAGAATCAGGGCCAGCGGAAACATGAAGATGCGCTGGAACCAGCACAGTACGCAGGGGGCCTGCCCCATGACCTCGCCGATGAACAGCGCGCCAAGCGTGGCGAGCAGAGCCAGTAGCCAGGCCAGCAGCAAAGGCGTCCAGGCAGGAGAGTGAGGTGTGGTGCTCATCGGCAGTCTCTTGGTTGAGGTCGTGCGACGCCAGGCGTTGCGGCGCCACTCGGGGCGCAGAGTGAACACCCTGAAGCCGCTACAGGGTCAAGCCGTGTCGGCTGACGATCGGTATGCCTGCCCTCTTTTTCCTGTCCGGGGTTCTGCTATGCTGCGCGCCTCTTTGGGGAGTAGCCTGCCGTCGCGTTAGCGCCGGCGCGTTGGTCAACATTCTCGGCAACCTGCCGTGGCCAACGCATCCGCTGGGATTGGTGAGACCAACGACAGTCCTGTGCCAGGTCGGGCGCGCAGTGGCTTGTCGTTGACTCAGGCCCGGCTGGAGTTTCCCTTGAATCCTCTTTCGCTGCTTCTTCTGTCTTTCGCCATGTCGACGGATGCCTTCGCGGCTGCCATCGGCAAGGGCTCGGGCCTGCACAAGCCACGCTTTGCCGAGGCCCTGCGCGCAGGGTTGATCTTCGGCACCATCGAAGCCATCACGCCGATCATCGGTTGGCTGATCGGCCAGGCGGCCAGCCGCTTCGTCCTCGAGTGGGATCACTGGATCGCCTTCATCCTGCTGGTCGGGCTCGGCCTGCATATGATCCATGCCGGGCTCAGCACCGATGAGGACGAGCCAGAAGATCGACCCGCGCGCCATTCCTTCTGGGTACTGGCCATCACCGCCGTGGCCACCAGCATCGATGCGCTGGCTGTCGGTGTGAGCCTGGCGTTCGTCGAGGTGAACATCCTGGTTGCAGCACTTTGTATCGGTTTGGCCACCACCCTCATGGTGACACTGGGCATGTTGCTCGGTCGTATACTCGGTCAATTGGTTGGCAAGCGCGCCGAGATACTCGGCGGCGTGGTGCTGATGCTGGTTGGCGCGACCATTCTCTACGAACATTTTGCGAGTCTGTGAACATGAGCATGTCCCTGCGTTTGCTGAAAAACGCACTGCTGGCTGCTGCCGCGCTGGTGGCCGCCGCCCTGACGTTCTTCGCCTGGCAGTATTTCTTTCCGGTACAGGCTGCCAGTGGCTGGTCGTACCGCGTCGCTTACAACGGTGTGCAAAAGGCCGCCGGGCTGGCGCGCGCTCCGGGTGGCGGCATTCTGGTCAGCCAGGAGTTGCAGGATGGCCGCGGTAATATCCTGCTGATGCGGCCCGAAGGTGGCCGTGAGGTGGTCGTCGAGGGGCTGTCCAAACCCGACGGCATGCTCGCTACGCGTGGCGGTCTGGTATTCAGCCAGGAGTCGGGCGACAAGCCGGTCAGCTTCCTGTTGGACGAACGTGTCTCCGCGCTGTTCGAGGGCGATCAGGTGCAGGGGCTGTGGGACGATGGCCACTACCTGTATGCCATCGAGGATCGCAAGAGCGATGGTCGCCTGTGGCGCTACCGCTGGGATGACCAGCAACTGAGCGTGGTGCGTGACAACCTGTCGGAAACCGAGTCGATCACCCGTTGCACGGACGGGCGCATGCTCTACAGCGAGAAGGAAACCGGGGTGATTCGAGAGTTGCGCGAGGATGGCCGCGATCCCGTGGTGATCGATGGCCTGCGTAACCCGACGTTCCTGTTGTGTGACGAGCAGGGCTTGTGGATCAGCGAGGACTCGACCCATCGCGCCCGCTTGCTGCTGGTCGATGCACAGGGCGAGCAGACCACCGTGCTGTCCTTCCTCAAGGCGCCGCAGGCGATCCTGCCGCTGGACGATGGCCGCTACCTGATTGCCGAAGGTGGGCGTGATCGGGTGCTGGAATTGAGCCTGGCCAAGGATGACGGTTCCCGTCGCCAGCCTGGCAGTTTGACCAGGCACGAAGGCGCGGACGAGCAGGAGCAGAGCGTGCTCAGGGGCGCGGGCGGTTGAGCCGTTCCAGTAGCGCTAGCAGCCCCAGGCTTGGCAGCAGTGCCAGGCCCAGCAATTCTAGGTCGTTCAGGAACAACTCGTGGAAGATCTCGTCGGCTGTCCAGGTGTTGCCATAGGCATTGGCGAGCAGGTTGACGGCGCAGTACGCCGCAAATGCCGCGCACAGAGCGAAGACCAGCAGCACCGTCACGGGTTGAGCGCGCCGCAACAGACCGCAGGCGGCGGCCAGCAGAAACAGTGCGAATGCGGGTACGCAGGCCAGCGCCAGCTCGATGACGAGATGACCGTCTGACTCCGTCAACAGCGGCCAGGCCAGTACCTGGCACACTTGCTGTAACTGGCAGGTCAGCAGGCCGATGAACAGCGCGGTGCCTGGCAGCAGGCACAGCCCCTGTAGCAGCCGAATCAGCGTGGTTCGCATGTGGATAACCGTGCAGGGCTGAGCAGCGCTTCGCTGAGGCCGAACTGCTGTAGCGACGGTGGCAGTGGCTGCCGACGGATCAGCGCCGCGCAGGCCTGGCCCATGGCGGCACTGGTCTGGATGCCGTAGCCGCCCTGAGCCGCGACCCAGAAGAAATCATCCGCCTGGGTATCGAAGCCGCCGACCAGATCGCCGTCGGCGACGAAACTGCGCAGGCCTGCCCAGGTATGCGCCGGGCGGCGAATTCGTAGCGTGGTGTGGCACTCGATTTGATGAATGCCCAGAGCGATATCCAGCTCTTCCGGTTGCACGTCATGCGCTGTCACCGGGTCGGCATTGGCTGGCGAGCCCAGCATCAGGCCAGCATCGGGTTTGAAGTAGAAGGATTCGTCGAGGCTGACCAGCGCCGGCCAGGCCTGGCAGTCGACACCCGCCGGGCCATCGAAGGTGAAGGCTGTACGGCGTTTGGGTCGCAGGCCGATACCGGGCAAGCCGGCCAGATGTGCGATCTCATCGCACCAGGCGCCGGCCGCGTTGATCAGCACGGCCGCGAGGTAGCGTTGCCCTGCGCAATCCACTTGCCAGCCGTCTGCTTGGCGGCTGATCGTCAGCACCTCGCGGTTGCAATGAATCTCCCCGCCTTGCTGGCGGATGCCGCGCAGGTAGCCCTGGTGCAGCGCCGCGGTATCGATATCGGCGGCGCTGGGGTCGAACAGCGCGCCATGCACGAGCTCACGGCGCAGCACCGGAACCAGTGCGCAGGCTTCGTCAGCGCTGAGCAGGCGAGCCGCGGCGACATGTTCACGGGCCTGTTCGTACTGGCGCTGCAACTCGCTGGCGTCACCGCTGAAATCCACCACCAATTCGCCCCGCGGCGTGAGCAGTGGATGCTCGGCAAAACCGGCTGGTGGCGCATCGAAAAAGGCGCGGCTGGCAGCAGTCAGCGCGCGTACCTGTGGCGTGCCGTAGGCCACGGTATACAGTGCCGCCGAACGTCCTGTGGAGTGGTAGCCGGGCTGCGCTTCGCGTTCGAGCAGGAGTGTCTTGCCGTGGCTGGCGAGGAAATAACCGGTGGAGGCACCGGCAATGCCGGCGCCGATGATCAGGTAATCGCAGTGCTGCATGGCGTATCGAATCAACGGGATCAAATGAAAAAGGCGAAGCTGGAGGGCTTCGCCTTTGTTCTGTCTGCGCCGCCTCAGTGCTTGCGCGGTACCGGTTTGAGCAATTCATCCGGCGGCATTTCGCACTGGATCTTGCGGCCGATCAATTCCTCGATCGGCGGCAGGGCGAAGGCGTCATCTTCACCGGCGAAGCTGATCGAGGTGCCACTGGTGCCGGCACGACCGGTACGGCCGATGCGGTGCACGTAGTCGTCCGGGTCTTCCGGCAAGGTGAAGTTGATCACGTGGCTGATGGCATCGACGTGAATGCCGCGGCCTGCGACGTCGGTGGCGACCATGACGCGGATCTTGCCTTCACGGAAGCCTTCCAGCGCGCGGATGCGCTTGTGCTGGGGAATGTCACCGGACATCTGCACGGCGCTGATGCCGTCGCGGGTCAGGCGCTCTTCGATACGGCGCACTTCGTCCTTGCGGTTGGCGAAGACCATCACCCGCGTCCAGTCGTTCTGACTGATCAGGTTGTACAGCAGCTTGTACTTGTCGGCCGAGGCCACGGCGTAGACGTGTTGTTCGACGGTGTCGCTGGCGACGTTTTCCGGCTCGATCTCGACGATGGCCGGGTTGACCGTCCACTGCTTGGCCAGGTTCATCACGTCTTCGGTGAAGGTGGCGGAGAACAGCAGGGTCTGGCGCTCGCCCTTCATCGGCGTCTGGCGGATGATCTGGCGCACCTGCGGGATGAAGCCCATGTCGAGCATGCGGTCGGCTTCGTCGAGCACCATGACCTCGACCATGTCCAGGTGCACCTCGCCGCGCTGGTTGAAGTCCAGCAGGCGGCCGGGGGTGGCCACGAGGATGTCGCAGAAGCGCGATTCCAGCTGCTTGAGCTGCTTGTCGAAGTCCATGCCGCCAACGAATTGCATGACGTTGAGGCCGGTGTACTTGGTCAGCTCGGCGGCGTCCTTGGCGATCTGCACCACCAGTTCACGGGTCGGCGCGATGATCAGAGCACGCGGCTCACCCATGTAGCGCTCTTTCGGCGGCGGGGTCTGCAGCAATTGGGTGATGATCGAGATGAGGAAGGCGGCAGTCTTGCCGGTACCGGTCTGGGCGCGACCGATGGCGTCCTGGCCTTTGAGGGTGTAACCCAGTACGCCCGCCTGAATCGGCGTGCAGTAGGGGAAGCCGAGGTCGTGAATGGCATGCATCAGCTCGGGAGCGAGCTTGAAGTCATGGAAGCGCGTCTTGCCTTCGGCCGGTTCGACCACGAAGTCTTCCAGTTTCCAGGTGTTTACTGGCTTGGCCGGGCGCTCACGGCGCGGTTTGTCGGCCTTGGGCGGGCGGGCCTGGCCTTCCTGAGCGGCAGCGCTTGTCTCAGGTTTGCGTGATGGTTTGTCTTTGCGGCCAGGCTTTTCCTGGTCGCCGGCCTTGGCCTGGACGGGTGTTGCGGGCGTAGGTGCCGGTTGTGGCTGCTCGCCTTCGGCTTTGCCGAACATTTTCTTGAGTGCTTTGAGCACGGGCTTCTCATCGATTGGTTAAGGAGTCAACGCCCGCCAGTGTAATGCAAGACGCGGGCGTGGCGAAGTGCTTCGCTCGCGTCTGTCAAGAGGGCAGCGCGTCGCGCGTCTCATTTCTCCGGCAGGCTGGCCAGCAGCAGGCGCTGCACGTTGCCACCCATGATCGCGGCGATGGCCGTATCGTCGAAGCCTGCTTTCTGCAGGCCTTCGGTGATCTGCGCAAGGCCGGTGACATCGAATGGCGTATGCACGGTGCCGTTGAAGTCCGAGCCCAGGGCAACGTGTTCGACGCCAACCTTGTCGGCGGTGTAGCGGATGGCTTTGACGATGGCGGCGACCGAGGTGTCGCACACGGCCGTGCTCCAGTAACCGATGCCGATCACTCCGCCCGTGGCGGCGATGGCCTGCATGTGCTGGTCGCTGAGGTTGCGCGTGCCGGCGCAGGTGCCTTCGACGCCGGTATGCGAGACCAGCACCGGGCGCTTGGCCATGGCCAGTACGTCGTCGATCAACGGGCGTGAGGCGTGGGCCAGATCCACCAGCATGGATTTCTCTTCCAGGCGTGCGATGACCTGGCGACCCAGTGGGGTCAGGCCACCTTTTTTCAGGCCATGGGCGGAGCCGCCGACTTCGTTGTCGAAGAAGTGGGTGAGGCCAGCGATGCGAAAGCCGGCGTCATACAGCACGTCGATGTTCTCCAGTTTGCCTTCGATGGGTTGCAGGCCTTCGGTGGCGAGCAGACCGGCGACGCGGCGCGGATCCTGTTGCCAGGCTTCGACGAAGCGGGCGAGGTCGCCACGCGTGCGGATCAATACCAAGCGGCCGTCGCTGTCGGCAGCGGCGTCCTTGAGCTTCTGTGCCTGATACAGCGCACGTTGCAGCAGGCTGCTCCAGGTTTCCCGCGGCCAGCGCTGGGCCATGGCCAGCAGAGTGATGTTGTCGCTGTCGGCGCCGTTGCTCTCCATGTTCAGGCCACGTGGGGTTTTGGTCACGGTGGAGAACACCTGCAGGCCGAGTCGGCCTTCGAGCATGCGTGGCAGGTCGGAATGGCCGTAGTCGTAGCGCTTGAGCAGGTCGCGCTCCCAGAGCAAGGCGTCGTCGTGCAGGTCGGCGACGAACAATCCCTGGTGCAACTTCTGCGCGCTGGCGCTGGCTGGATAGGGTGGCGGGCTGGCCACACTGTTCATCTGTGCGTCGAGTACCTGGGGCAGGCCCAGAAAGGCGAGTGCGGAAAGAGGGACGAGCAGAAGCACAGCGATCAGCAGTTTGCGCATGAGAAGCCATCCGGGCGTGTTGTTATGCCGGGCACTCTAGCAGGGAAGCGGTGCGCACGGCGCTTAGGGCGTGTCGTACGCACCAAATAAGTCGGCTCAACCGCAGAGGCAGTTACGCCCTTGCTGCTTGGCCTGGTACAGCGCGGCATCGGCGCGGGCGATCAGGCTTTGCAGGCTGTCCTGATGCTGCATCTGGGCCAGGCCGATGGAGATGGTCACGCCGGGCAGGACGCCGACCGGTGAGTAGAAGGAGGCGATCTGCTCCAGGCTCACGCGCAGGCGCTCACCGATGCTGCGCGCCTCCAGATCGCTGATCTCGGGCAGCACGATGACGAACTCTTCGCCTCCGAAACGCACCAGGCTGTCCTTGGGGCGCAGCTGACTGCGCAGCGTGTGCGCCACCAGGCACAGGGCATAGTCGCCGGCCAGGTGGCCGTGCTGGTCGTTGTAGGCCTTGAAGTGATCGACATCCAGCATCAGCAGCGACATCGGTTCGTCATTGAAGGCGCAGCGGGTGCTCTCGCGCTCGAACACGTGCTCGAGCCAGCGTCGGTTGAAGCAGCTGGTGAGGGTGTCGACGTTGGCGTTCTGTTCGCTGTCGAGGATCAGCCGGTTGCCCTGGCGCACTCGCTCGCACAGCAGCTCCAGCAGGTTCTGCATCATTTGTGGCGATTGCTGGAACAGCGCGACCAGCGATTCACGGTGCAGGCGCAGTACCGTGGAAGGGCGCTCGGCTACCACGTAGGCGGAGGGATGCTCATTGTCGATGAAGCTGATCTCGCCGGCGCAGTCACCGACTTCCAGGGTACTGACGGCCTGGTTGTCCAGCGAGCCGAGGTAGACGCGGAGCTGGCCTTCTATCAGCAGGTAGAGGTGTTGGTTGCGGTTGAAGGGGGAGAGCAGGACTTCGCCGGCCTCCAGCTCGCAGGCACGAAACTCTCGCAGCAACTGATCCAGGCTGCTGGCTGCGACTTTCTGGAACAGTCGCAACTGTCGAACTTGTTGCAGGTCTGCCTGCCAATGCGCCGGTTTCATCGCGGTCTTGTCGGGCCTGTCTGGGCGTCGAGGCCGGACGGCATCGCAAACGCTCCGTGTCGTGGTCGTGAACGAGTTTCGACATTATTCCCGCGCTGAAGGCGTGGCAATGCTTGCCCAAAGTTGGGCCGACCAGTGGTGCGGCGTTGATGCAAAGCTGTTAACTGGCGCGCGTCCTTGCGCGCTCGGCGTCACGGTACGAGGTGGATGCGGTGCCCTACGGCATAGCCGGCCAGACGCTCGCCAATGGCAGGCACAAGTGCCTGTTCCTGGCTGGGCAGGTGGATATGCGCCAGTTGCCCGGCCTTGTCGTCGCTCAGTACCTCGACCTGAATGGCGGGATGCAGATCGCTCAGGGCGGCCTGGTAGACGCGGGTAATGGCATCGAAGCGCAGCGCTGGTTTGAATGTCTTGCCTACCGCGGTCAGCGGAATGGCGTCGATGATCCAGGCGTCCTTGGGCACGGCGGCGCGCTCGGGGATGTGCGCGGCGGCATGTTCGAGCAGTTCGGCTTCGCTGACCTCGGTGCCGGGCTTGAGCTGGATGTAGACCACCGGCAGCTCACCGGCTTTCTCGTCAGGTTTGCCGACGGCGGCGGCCATGGCCACGGCGGGATGCTTGTGCAGAGCCTCTTCGATCATCTGCGGGTCGATGTTGTGACCACCGCGGATGATCAGATCCTTGCTGCGTCCGGTCAGCCAGATGTAACCCTCCGCATCGACACGGCCGAGGTCACCGGTGTTGAACCAGTCGCCATCGACCCAGATGCCGGCATTCTTGCTTGCCTGCAGGTAGCCCTTGAACACCGTGGCGCCACGGATGCACAGGTTGCCGATTTCGTTGGGCGCGGCCTCGCGCAGGTACTGCCCCTGTTCGTCGAGCACCTTGATGCTGACTGCGCAGTAAGGCATCGGCAGGCCGATGGAGCCAGGACGGCGCTCGCCCGCCGGCGGGTTGGCACAACTGCCGCAGGTGCCTTCGGTCAGCCCATAGCCTTCGAGCAGGGTCAGGCCGGTCTTGGCCTCGAACTGACGGATCAGCTCCACCGGCATCGGCGCGGCGCCGCACAGGGCGTACTTCAGCGAGGACAGGTCGTAGCCTTCGCTGGGAATCTGCAGCAGGCCGGCATAGATAGTCGGCACGCCGCTGAAGAAACTCACCTTGTGGCGTTCGATGACCTTCCAGAAATTGCCGATCAGCGTGGTGTTGCGATAGCCCTGCGGCGTTGCCAGCAGCACTTCCGCACCACCGATAAAGGCCGTAAGACCGGTGACGATGACGCCATTGACGTGAAACAGCGGCAGGCCGCACAGCGTCACGTCGCCTGGGCCGAAGCGGGTGACCAGGTTCATGCTGTAGGCCATCGCCACTTCGTTGCCATGGCTATGCGGCGCCAGTTTCGGCGTGCCGGTAGTGCCGCCGGTATGGAAGTAGCTGGCGATGTCGTCTGCTGCGATCACGCGGCCGCTTTCAAGATGGTCGGCGGGGCAGTCTGCAATGGTCGTGTCGAAGTCCAGTACGCCCTCTGGCAACGGCCCGCGTTGGGCCTTGATGGCGCTGCGTTGTGGCTCCGGCAGCAAGTTGGCCATGTCCACGCAGAGAATCGCCTTCAGCTCCGGCAGTCGATCACGGAGGGCGTCGACCTTGGCCCACAGGTCGGTGCCGGGGAAGGGCGCCAGGGTGACCAGCAGTTCGGAGTCGGAGGCATGGATCAGCTCGGCGATATGCTCGGGATCGAGCAGCGGGTTGATCGCATTGACGATGCCCGCCGCTTCGCCGCCCCAAATGGTGTAGTGGGTCTGTGGCAGATTGGGCAGCAGGAACGACACGGCCTTGCCCGGTTGCAAGCCCAGGCGGTGGAAGGCATTGGCGGTCTGAGTGATCTTGCCCAGCAGTTCGCGGTAGTTCAGGCGCAGTGGGGATTCTTCGCCCGTGCCCTGGAGGATGAACGACAGGGCTGGCGCGTCGGGGTGGGCCTGCGCCGTGCGGCGAATCAGATCATAGGTGCTCGGTGGCAGGTCGCGTTCGACGAGCGGGGTGCGCTCGATCGTTTCGATGTCCTGCTGTGTACGGATCAGGGGCGCTGTGCTCATTCGTGCATCTTCTCCGGGGCGGGTTGCCAGCATGTAGGGTGTCACCGTGCGCATCGGGTCGAATCCGGTGCCGAACCGGTGGTGCGCAGAGCGCACCCTACGGCACTGTTCAGCTGGCGAGCAGTTGGCTCAGCCAGTCGGCGATGTCGCGAATCTCTTCCGGAATGACCTCGTGGGCCATCGGGTAGTCGCGCCACTGTACCGGTACAGATCGAGCGTGCAGACGGTCGAAAGCGGCGCGTCCCATATCGGGGGCTACGACGTCGTCGAATCTGCCATGCAAACAAAGCACCGGCAGTTGTCTTTTTGTATCTGCCAGGCTCATTTCGTCGTTGAAAGTCGGGGCGTAGGTGGACAGCGCGAGCACGCCGCCGAGTGTCTCCGTGCAGCGCAGGAAGGCGGTATGCAGCACCACTGCGCCGCCCTGGGAAAAGCCTGCAAGCACGATGCGGCGGGCCTCGATGCCACTGTCCAGTTCTGCCTGGATCAGATCCAGCACCTGCTGCGCCGACTCTTCCATCTGTTGCTCGTCGATGGCGCGGGCCGGGGTCATGGCCAGGATGTCGTACCAGCTCGGCATGCTCCAGCCGCCGTTGATGGTCACCGGGCGGGTTGGTGCCTGTGGCAACACGAAGCGTGTGCTGGGCAGGCGCTCCTGCAGGGCCTCGGCCACCGGCAGGAAATCATAGCGATCGGCGCCCAGGCCATGCAGCCAGATCACGCAGGCATCAGCGGTGTGTGGGGGCTGCAGAATCATGGGTGGGGTCATTGGTAGCTCCAGTGTGGTGCGCCCGCTCGAAAATGGGGCGGCGCCTTTTTTCAGGCTTGGCTAATCTGTGAATAAGTTGTCGCACGGGTGCAACTTTTGCTCTTGACCGGCAGTTATGCTGCATTTCGCATGACGCTGGTACGGCGCTTGCTATGGCTGAAACGGACTGACGAAGCAGCGCGGTAACGGTAACACTGTGCCATTGCCCGCTGCTCAACAGGCAGGAATCTGCTGTGTGGGGTTCCTTGACTCAAGCCACCGGGGCACTACCGTCCTGGTGGACGACGATCCGTCTCTAGCCCGTTCAACCAATGGGCAGGGTGAGAGTCGGTTGGCCAGCAGAGGGCATCGCCGACTAGACTCATGCCTGACGTCCGATCTTCTCGTCGTCGCCGTTGCTGCCAGCGGCGCGCAGGCCTCAAAAGGGTGGGGAAGTAGGACGGAGACTCCAACACAACAAGAGCAACTGGAGGTTTTTGATGAAGATGGTGAAATCCACCCTGGCAATGCTGACCACCGCAGCTGTGCTTGGTGTCAGCGGCTTCGCGCAAGCCGGTGCCACCCTGGACGCGGTACAGAAAAAAGGCTTCGTGCAGTGCGGCATCAGCGATGGTCTGCCGGGCTTCTCCTACGCCGATGAAAAAGGCAATTACCTGGGTCTGGACGTTGATGTCTGCCGCGCTGTTGCTGCTGCGGTATTCGGTGACGCCACCAAGGTCAAGTACAGCCCGCTGACCGCCAAGGAGCGCTTCACCGCTCTGCAATCCGGCGAAGTCGACATCCTGTCGCGCAACACCACCTGGACCAGCTCGCGTGATGCGGCTCTGGGCCTGAACTTCACCGGCGTGACCTACTACGACGGCCAAGGCTTCCTGGTTAACAAGAAGCTGGGCGTTTCCAGCGCCAAGGAACTGGACGGCGCCACCGTGTGCATCCAGGCCGGTACCACTACCGAGCTGAACCTCTCCGACTACTTCCGTGCCAATGGCCTGAAGTACACCCCCATCACCTACGATACCTCCGACGAGAGCGCCAAATCGGTCGAAGCTGGCCGTTGCGACGTACTGACCTCCGACCAGTCGCAGCTGTACGCGCAGCGCATCAAGCTGGCCAACCCGGACGACTACGTCGTACTGCCGGAAGTCATCTCCAAGGAGCCGCTCGGCCCGTCCGTTCGTCAGGGTGACGAGGAGTGGTTCGACATCGTGCGCTGGACCCTGTTCGCCATGCTCAACGCCGAAGAACTGGGCGTGACCTCGGCCAACGTCGAAGAAACTGCCAAAACCACCAAGAACCCGGACGTCGCTCGTCTGCTGGGTACCGAAGGTGAGTTCGGCAAGGATCTGAAACTGCCGAAAGACTGGGCTGTTCAGATCGTCAAGCAAGTGGGTAACTACGGTGAATCCTTCGATCGCAACGTCGGTGCCGGCAGCGAGCTGAAGATCGAGCGTGGTCTCAACGCCCTGTGGAACAAGGGTGGTCTGCAATACGCACCGCCAGTGCGCTGACCATCCACAACGGCAGGCCAAATGGCCTGCCGTTGTCGTTTCCGACTACATGAATCCCCGACCCGCTGCAGCGGGCCGGAGATTCAACGAGGGCTGTTATGCAAACGACCGCTAATGCCCCGCGCCCGCGAGGATCGCTATTGACCGATCCGCAGGTGCGCGCGTGGCTGTTCCAGATCATTGCCGTAGTCGCCGTTGTGGCGCTCGGCTGGTTTCTATTCCAGAACACCCAGGCCAACCTGGAGAAGCGCGGAATCATCTCCGGCTTCAGTTTTCTCAACAACAGTGCCGGCTTCGGCATCGCTCAGCACCTGATCGATTACTCCGAGAGCAACTCCTACGGGCGTGTGTTCATCATCGGTCTGCTCAACACCTTGCTGGTGTCGGTCATCGGTATCGTGCTGGCGTCCATTCTCGGCTTCCTGCTCGGTATCGCGCGGCTGTCGCCGAACTGGCTGATCAGCAGGCTGGCGACGGTCTACATCGAGATTTTCCGCAACATTCCGCCGTTGTTGCAGATTCTCTTCTGGTACTTCGCGGTATTCCTGACCCTGCCCGGACCACGGCAAAGCCTGGACGTCGGCGAAGTCTTCTTCCTCAACAGCCGTGGCCTGTACATGCCGGCACCGGCTCCATCGGAGAGCTTCGGTTTCTTCGCCGTGGTGCTGCTGGCGACTATCGTTGCCATCATCGTGCTCGGGCGTTGGGCCAAGGCGCGGCGTGAGGCCACTGGCAAGATCTTCCCGCTGCTGTGGACGTCGCTGGCGATGATCGTCGGCATCCCGGCATTGGCTGTGTTGATCGGCGGTAACCCGCTGGTGTGGAGCGTGCCGGAACTGACCGGCTTCAACTTCCGCGGCGGCTGGGTGCTGATCCCCGAACTGATGGCGTTGACGCTGGCTTTGACCATCTATACCGCAGCCTTCATCGCCGAGAACGTGCGGTCCGGGATCATGGCCGTGAGCCATGGCCAGACCGAGGCGTCGCGCTCGCTGGGTTTGCGTCCGGGTATCACGCTGCGTCTGGTGATCATTCCGCAATCGCTGCGCGTGATCATTCCACCGCTGACCAGTCAGTACCTCAACCTGGCCAAGAACTCCTCGCTCGCCGCCGGTATCGGTTATCCCGACATGGTTTCGTTGTTCGCCGGAACGGTACTCAACCAGACCGGGCAGGCCATCGAGGTGATCGCCATCACCATGAGCGTGTACCTGGCCATCAGCATCAGCATTTCCCTGTTGATGAACTGGTACAACAAGCGCATTGCGCTGACTGAGCGGTAAGGAGCAGCCATGCAAAGTCATATTTTCAAACCGGATCTGCCGCCGCCGCGCATGAGCGTCGGCGTGCTGGGCTGGCTGCGGGCCAACCTGTTTTCCAACTGGTTCAACACCCTGCTGACCTTTTTCGCCATCTACCTGATCTGGCTGATCGTGCCGCCTCTGCTGCAGTGGGCGATCATCGATGCCAACTGGGTCGGTAGCACGCGCGCCGACTGCACCAAGGAGGGCGCCTGCTGGGTGTTCATCCAGCAGCGCTTTGGTCAGTTCATGTACGGCTTCTACCCCACCGAGCTGCGCTGGCGGGTAGATACCACGCTGTGGCTGGCGATCATCGGCGCTGCGCCGCTGTTCGTCCCGCAGATGCCGCGCAAGGCGCTGTATGGCCTGGCTTTCCTGGTGATCTACCCGGTCATCGCTTGGTGCCTGTTGCACGGTGGCGTGTTCGGTCTGAGCGTGGTTTCCACCAGCCAGTGGGGCGGCCTGATGCTGACCCTGGTGATCGCCGCTGTCGGTATCACCGGTGCGTTGCCGCTGGGCATCCTGCTGGCATTGGGGCGCCGCTCCAACCTGCCGGCGATCAAGGTCATCTGCGTCACTTTCATCGAGTTCTGGCGCGGCGTGCCGCTGATCACCGTGCTGTTCATGTCTTCGGTGATGCTGCCGTTGTTCCTGCCCGAAGGCATGCACTTCGACAAGCTGATGCGTGCGCTGATCGGGGTGATCCTGTTCCAGTCCGCCTACATCGCCGAAGTGGTGCGCGGTGGCCTGCAGGCCATCCCCAAAGGCCAGTACGAGGCCGCTGCGGCCATGGGCCTGGGCTACTGGCGGATGATGGGCCTGGTGATCCTGCCGCAAGCGCTCAAGCTGGTGATTCCCGGCATCGTCAACGTGTTCATCGCCCTATTCAAGGACACCAGCCTGGTGATCATCATCGGCCTGTTCGACCTGCTCAACAGCATCAAGCAGGCGACTACCGACCCAGCCTGGCTGGGTATGGCGACCGAGGGTTATGTATTCGCCGCGTTGGTTTTCTGGGTTTTCTGTTTTGGTATGTCCCGCTACTCCCTGCATCTGGAGAGAAAGCTGGATACCGGCCACAAGCGTTAGGAACCGTTCAGTCGCTGAGGCGCGCCTGCCCGTGATGCGGCGTGCCAGAACCTGAATGAGTCCCTTGGAGGAATGAATAATGAGTGAAGCAATCAAGCAACCCAGCGCTGAGCCGATGATCCTGCTGCAAGGCGTGAACAAATGGTACGGCCAGTTCCACGTGCTCAAGGACATCAACCTCAGCGTGCAGCAGGGCGAGCGTATCGTGCTCTGCGGCCCGTCCGGTTCGGGCAAGTCCACCACCATCCGCTGCATCAACCGCCTGGAGGAACACCAGCAGGGGCGCATCGTGGTCGATGGCACCGAGCTGACCAGCGACCTCAAGCACATCGAGGCGATCCGCCGCGAAGTGGGCATGGTGTTCCAGCACTTCAACCTGTTCCCGCACCTGACCGTGCTGCAGAACTGCACCCTGGCACCGATGTGGGTGCGCAAGATGCCCAAGCGCCAGGCTGAGGAAATCGCCATGCATTTCCTCGAGCGCGTGCGCATTCCGGAGCAGGCCAACAAGTTTCCGGGGCAGCTCTCCGGTGGTCAGCAACAGCGTGTGGCGATCGCCCGTGCGCTGTGCATGAAACCGAAGATCATGCTGTTCGATGAGCCGACCTCGGCACTCGATCCGGAGATGGTAAAAGAGGTTCTGGACACCATGATCGGCCTGGCCGAAGACGGCATGACCATGCTCTGCGTGACCCATGAAATGGGCTTCGCTCGCACCGTGGCCAACCGGGTGATCTTCATGGACAAGGGTGAGATCGTCGAACAGGCCGAACCCAACAGCTTCTTCACCAACCCGCAGAACGAGCGCACCAAGCTGTTCCTCAGTCAGATCATTCACTGAGTCAGCGTTGCGTTATCAAAAAGGGAGCCTTCGGGCTCCCTTTTTCGTTGTGGGCGCAGGTCGTAGGGGGCGCTGCGCGCACCGACGCGCAGGAGGCATGGTGTGTGTCAGTCGATGCCCAGCTTCTTCAGGCGATAGCGCATCGAGCGGAAGGTAAGGCCAAGGCGCTGGGCTGCGGCCGTGCGGTTCCAGCGGGTTTCTTCCAGGGCCTGCATGATCAGTTTGCGCTCGATGTCTTCGAGGTAGTCCTCGAGGTTGTCGATCTGCGCCAGGCTGGCTTCGCCGCCTTCGTTGCTGGGGCCGCTGGCGTCGGCCAGGCGCAGGTCGCTGGGTGTGATCTGGTCGTCTTCGCACAGGGTATAGGCGCGCTCGAGCATGTTTTCCAGCTCGCGCACGTTGCCGGGGAAGCGGTAGTTCTTCAGTTTCTCCAACGCATCGGGATGCAACTTGGCAGCAGCAAGGCCGGTGCTGTCGGCCAGGCGCGTGAGCATCACGTCGGCCAGCTGGGCGATATCTTCGCGACGCTCACGCAGCGGCGGTACGCGCAGTTCGATGACGTTGAGGCGGTAGTAGAGATCCTGGCGGAAGCGGCCGGCGGCGACTTCGGCGGCGAGATCCTTGTGGGTGGCGCAGAGTATGCGTACGTCGACCACCACTTCCTGCTGACCGCCGACGGCGCGCACGGCTTTTTCCTGAATTGCACGCAGCAGTTTTACCTGCATTGGCAGCGGCAGGTCGGCGACTTCATCGAGGAACAGCGTGCCGCCATTGGCCGCCTGGAACAGGCCCAGCTTGTCTTCGATGGCGCCAGTGAAGCTGCCTTTCTTGTGCCCGAAGAACTCGCTCTCCATCAACTCAGAGGGGATGGCGCCGCAGTTGACCGGGACGAAGGGCTGTTCGACGCGCGGGCCCTGCTCGTGGATCAGGCGGGCGACCAGTTCCTTGCCGCTGCCCGACTCACCGCTGATATAGACTGGTGCCTGGCTGCGCGAGAGCTTCTGGATCTGCTTGCGCAGCGACTTCATGGGCGGCGAATCGCCGAGCAGGCGGCTGTCGACCGGGGTTTCCCCGCACTCGGGGGAGCGGATGCGCAGGGCGGTGGCGACCAGTTCGCGCAGGCGACCGAGATCTACCGGTTTGGTGAGGAAGTCGAAGGCGCCGGCTTTGAGCGAGTTGATCGCGGTATCCAGGCTGCCGTAGGCGGTGATCATCGCCACCGGCACTTGTGGGTAGCGCTGTTGGATGTGCTGCACCAGTTCCAGGCCGGTGCCGTCGGGCAGGCGCATGTCGGTCAGGCACAGATCGAAGGGTTCGCGCGCCAGCCATTCGCGTGCTTCCTTGACGTTGCGGGCGCTGCGGGTGTCCAGCTTCATGCGTCCGAGGGTGATTTCCAGCAACTCGCGGATATCGGGCTCGTCGTCGACGATCAGTGCTCTCTGACGGTTCATGCTCAGCTCAGTTTGCGCGGGTGGGCGAAGGTGATGCGGAAGCAACTGCCGCCATCTTCGCGGGGTTTATAGTCGAGGCGTGCCTGGTTGCCCTGGCACAGCTCGCGGGAGATATACAGGCCGAGGCCGGTGCCCTTGTTCTCGGTGGTATAGAAGGGCTCGAAGATATGCTGCTCCAGCTCGGGCGGCACGCCGGGGCCGTCGTCGAGAATCTCCAGCACCGGCAGGTCGCTGGTCTCGTCGCGAAACAGGCGCAGCCATACCTGGCCGAGCCGGTGTTTCTGGGCGCTATAGCGTAGGCCGTTCTGTACCAGATTAGTCAGTACCTGGGTCAGTTGATGCGGATCCATCCGTGTTTGCAGACTGCCGCCCTGGGTTTCCAGATGGATCTGTCGATCGTTCGGTGCCGAATTGCGAAATTCGCTGGCAAAACGGTGCAGCCAGTATTTCAGGTCGAGCAGTTGCGGTTCAGCCTGGCGTCTGCGCGAGAGCTGCAGGACGTTCTCGATCACCAAGTTCATGCGCTTGGAGTGATCCTGAATGATCTGCGCCAGGCGTTGATCCGGGCCTTGCAGGTCTTCAGATTCCTGTAGCAGCTGTGCGGCGTGGCTGATCGCGCCCAGCGGATTGCGAATCTCGTGGGCGATACCGGCGGTCAAGCGGCCGAGCGAAGCCAGTTTGAGCTGTTGTGCCTGCTGGGCGATCTGCGAAATATCATCGAGAAACACCAGGATGTGTTGCTGTTCGCCGCGGTGCAGGGAAATGAAGCTGGGCTGCAGAACCGGGCCGTCGACCTGAGCCTGCAGGCTGTCCGGACGCAGGGTCGGGTTGTGCAGCCACTGCTGTAGGCGCTTGACCAGTTCGGGGCAGTGCGGATCGATGATCTTGCCGGTCAGCTCACCTCGCCCGAGCAACTGCGTTGCGCCCTGGTTGGCCAGCAGCACTCGGTGTTGGGTGTCGAGCACGAGGATGCCGGTGCGCATGCGCTGCAGGATCTGTTCGTTGAGCTCTTCCAGATTCGCCACGTCGGCCGCGCGTTGCTCGGCCAGGCTTTCGCTCACCTGCAGGCGGCGTGTGATGCCCTGGATGAAAAGGGCTCCGGCGAAGCACAGCGCACCGAGGGCGCCTGCTTGTACGTACTGCGCGGCAGCGGCGGGGCGGCTGAGGCTGAGATAGAAGGTCAGGTAGATCAGCGCCATCGCGGCGATGGCGGCAATCAGCAGGCCGATGCGCCCGCGCAGCAGGATGTTGGCGATGGCCACGGCAACCACCAGCAGGTTGCCGATGCCGCTGGGCGTGCCGCCGGCTGCATAGAACAGGGCCGAGAGGAAGATCACGTCGACCAGCGCCAGGCTGAACAGCTGCATCAGGTGCTTGGGCTTTTGCACCAGCACGGCAATGAAGATATTGAGGATCAGATAGACCCAACTGCCGGTGCGAAACAGCTCGATATGCACGACGTCCAGCAACTGTTCGTCGAGATTGCTGGAGATCAGCAGGATCAGCGCCAGCCCGATGGTCAGGCGATAGAAGTGATAGAGCCTGAGGATGCGCTGCCCTTGTTTGCTGTTCTGTACGCTGGTGTCAGCGATCACCGGTGTGAGGGCCTTGCTCAAGGTGTTTCTGGCTGCAGTACCAGCGCTGATCCTGAGTCAGCGCTTGAGTCTGGGGAATGTGCACGCCGCAGTGTGCACAGCGCACCATGGGCGCAGGTTCATCTTCGCGCTGCGCTTGGCTGGGGCGCTTGGGGGCGCTGATATAGCGGCGCCAAACCCAGATCGCGGCGAAGATGATGGCGATCCAGAACAGCAGGCGAAACAGACCCATGGTGCACTCTTTTGTTTGGTTGAGGGTGGCAGTTTAGCCAAGGTGAAGTCCGCGGCACAGGGGGGGCGGTGGCAAGCTGTGCGCTGTTTCCGGGGCAATAAAAAGGGAGGCCGAAGCCTCCCTTGTTCAATCACGCATCGCTCAGTCGAACAGACCGAAGGTCAGGTAGCTCCAGATCGAGCGCTTCTTGGCGGTTTCGCCGGTCTTGGCGTCCTGTTGCAGTTCAGCCGGGATTTGTTGCTCGGCGTCTTCGTACTGGCGGATCACGTCCTGGCTGGCGCGGGTTTCGCCCGGCGGCAGCGGCGTGTCGGTTTCGATCAGGCCCAGGGTGGCCTTGGCCAGCCAGGAACGGTTATCGGCTTCTTCTTCGAGCGGGACGAACTCGCCGCTTTCCAGGCTCGGATGATCCGGGTAGTTGAGCTTGAGGGTTTCCAGGCTGGTGGCCGCCAGGTCATCCAGCGACAGGCGCTGATAGGCCTCGGTCATGATCGCCAGGCCGTCACCCACGGATGGGGTTTCCTGGAAGTTTTCCACCACGTAGCGGCCACGGTTGGCCGCGGCGACATAGGCCTGGCGGGTCAGGTAATAGTGGCCAACGTGCACTTCGTAGGCAGCCAGCAGGTTGCGCAGGTAGATCATGCGCTGCTTGGCGTCTGGCGCGTAGCGGCTGGTCGGGTAACGGCTGGTGAGCTGGGCGAACTCGTTGTACGAGTCGCGCGCAGCGCCTGGGTCACGCTTGGTCATGTCCAGCGGCAGGAAGCGCGCCAGCAGGCCACGATCCTGGTCGAACGAGGCCAGGCCCTTGAGGTAGTAAGCGTAGTCGACGTTGGCATGCTGCGGGTGCAGGCGGATGAAGCGCTCGGCCGAAGACTTGGCGGCTTCCGGCTCGGCATTCTTGTAGTAGGCGAAGATCAGTTCCAGCTGCGCCTGCTCGGCGTAGCGCCCGAACGGATAGCGCGACTCCAGTGCCTTCAGTTTGGAGATAGCCTGGGTGTAGCTGCGGTTGTCCAGGTCGGCCTGGGCCTGCTGGTACAGCTCCACCTCGCTGAGGTTTTCATCGACCTCCGGCTGCTTGGAAGAGCAGGCGGCGGTAAGGGCGAGGATGGCGATCAGCAGCAGGTGTTTCACTTGCATGGCGGCTTGCGTCCCTGTGACGGCCGCGCGGCCGTCCTGTTATGATGAGCGCCCCCGGAAAACCCTGGGGCAAAGACGCCGTATTTAACCACAAGCCTGTCGCCGAAACCAAAGGCCAGGCTCCCGCCGTTGCCGAAGATGACTTCTATAAACAAGCAGCTGATTCAACTCCAGGCCGTCGTCCCCTTTGAACAGGGCGGTCAACGCCTCGACCAAGTGGCTGCGCAGCTGTTTGGCGAGTTCTCCCGTTCGCGCCTTTCCACCTGGATCAAGGAAGGTCGCCTGACTGTCGATGGCGCCGTGGCGCGCCCGCGCGATACCGTGCATGCCGGCTCGACGCTGGTGCTCGATGCCGAGCAGGAAGCGCAGGGCGAGTGGATCGCGCAGGACATCGAACTGAACATCGTCTATGAAGACGAACACCTGCTGGTCATCGACAAGCCCGCAGGTCTGGTGGTGCATCCGGCAGCCGGACATGCCGACGGCACCCTGCTCAACGCCCTGCTGCACCACGTGCCGGACATCATCAACGTGCCGCGTGCCGGTATCGTCCATCGCCTGGATAAGGACACCACCGGCCTGATGGTGGTGGCCAAGACGCTGCAGGCGCAGACCAATCTGGTCGAGCAACTGCAGAAGCGCACCGTCAGCCGTATCTATGAATGCATCTGCATCGGCGTGATCACCGCCGGCGGCACCATCGATGCGCCGATTGGCCGTAGCTCCAGTCAGCGTCAGCGCATGGCGGTGACCGATGGCGGCAAGCCGGCGATCAGTCATTACCGTGTGCTCGAGCGCTATCGCTCGCACACCCATGTGCGGGTCAAGCTGGAAACCGGGCGCACCCACCAGATTCGCGTGCACATGACCCACGTTGGTTATCCGCTGGTGGGCGATCCGGTCTATGCCGGGCGTTTCCGCATTCCGCCGGCGGCGAGCCCGACCCTGGTGCAGAGCCTCAAGGAGTTTCCGCGTCAGGCCCTGCATGCACGCTTCCTCGAGCTGGATCACCCGGCCACTGGCAAGCGTATGAAATGGGAGTCGGCGCTGCCGGATGATCTGGTCTGGCTGCTGACCCTGTTGCGTCAGGATCGCGAGGCCTTCGTCGGGTGAGTGCCCACGATTGGCTCATTCCCGATTGGCCTGCGCCGGCCAACGTGCGCGCCTGCGTCACCACGCGCAGTGGCGGTGTCAGCGTGGCGCCGTTCGATAGCTTCAACCTGGGCGATCACGTCGATGACGCCCCGGCGGCGGTGGCGAGCAATCGTCAGCATCTGGTTGAGGCCCTGGGTTGCCAGCCTGCCTGGCTGCGTCAGGTGCATGGCATCGTGGTGGCAGAAGCCGATCCGGCGACAGTCATCGAAGCCGATGGCAACTGGACGGCCACCCCAGGTATCGCCTGCACGGCAATGACGGCCGACTGCCTGCCTGCCCTGTTCTGTGATCGCGCGGGGACGCGTGTGGCAGCGGCCCATGCCGGTTGGCGCGGGTTGGCCGGTGGCGTGCTGGAGGCGACCGTGCAGGCGCTCGACGTCGCACCGCATGAGCTGCTGGTCTGGCTCGGCCCGGCCATCGGCCCGGCAGCGTTCGAAGTGGGTAGCGAGGTGCGCGAGGCCTTCGTGCAACAGCATGCCGAGGCTGTCAGCGCATTCGTACCCAGCGCCAATGCCGGCAAGTTCATGGCCGATATCTACCAGCTGGCGCGCATTCGCCTGGCCGCCATCGGCGTGACCGCCGTCAGCGGCGGTGGGCTGTGTACTTACAACGATGCGCGCTTCTACTCCTATCGCCGCAACGCCCGCACCGGGCGTTTCGCTTCGCTGATCTGGCTACAGCCGCGAGCTTGAGTAGGGCGGGTGAAACCCGCCAGACTGGCTAGCGGCGGGTTGAACCCGTCCTACGTTTTCTAGTCCTTAATCACCAATATCAATAGTGCTGGGCTGGGCGAGACGACCGGTCATATGCTCGGCGCCATGAACAGCATTCGACTCGACAAGCGCGATCTGATCCTGAGCAAAGGCTCGGCGGTGATGACACGTCGCGGCTACCACGGCACCGGCGTGCTGGAGATCGTCCAGGCGGCCGGGATTCCCAAGGGCAGCTTCTATCACTACTTCGCCAGCAAGGAAGATTTCGCCCTGCAGGCGCTGGCCTTCATCTATCGGCCACGTCTGGCGCGTTATGCCCAGGCGCTGAATGATCCGGCGTTGAGTCCGCGTGCACGCATCCTCGCTTACTACCGTGATCTGCTGGCGCACTTCGCCCGGCAGGACACGCCGCAGTACCACTGTTTCATCGGCAGCCTGAGTTTCGAGATGAGCGAGATGCTGCCGGCGATCGGCGCCGAGGTCGCGGCCATTCAGCAGGCCTCGGTGGACATCCTGCGCGATTGCCTGGAGCAGGCGCAGACCGTCGGCGAACTGCCGGCCGACGAGGACTGCGGCAACCTCGCCACCTTCATCAGCGACGCCTGGCAGGGCGTGCTCGCCCGCCTCAAGGTGGGCCGCAACCTGCAGCCGCTGGAAGCTTTCGTCACCCGCCTGGAGCGTTTGCTGCAGGCCTGATTACCGTTCAACCCCAGAGGAAAGATGATGAGCGCTCCCGTTCAAGCCCTGTTCGCCCCGTTCCGCCTCGGTAACCTGGAGCTGCCGACCCGTGTGGTCATGGCGCCGATGACCCGCTCCTTCTCGCCCGGTGGCGTGCCCAACGCCAAGGTCGTCGAGTATTACCGTCGCCGTGCCGCCGCGGGCGTGGGCCTGATCGTCACCGAGGGCACCACCGTCGGTCACAAGGCCGCCAACGGCTACCCGAACGTGCCGCGTTTCTACGGTGAAGACGCCCTGGCCGGTTGGAAGCAGGTGGTCGATGCCGTGCATGCCGAAGGTGGCAAGATCGTCCCGCAGCTCTGGCATGTGGGTAACGTGCGCAAGCTGGGCACCGAGCCGGATGCCAGCGTGCCCGGTTATGGCCCGATGGAGAAGGTCAAGGACGGCCAGGTGGTCGTGCATGGCATGACCCAGGCCGATATCGACGAGGTGATCGCAGCCTTCGCTCAGGCTGCGCGCGACGCCAAGGCCATCGGCATGGACGGCGTGGAGATTCATGGTGCCCACGGTTACCTGATCGACCAGTTCTTCTGGGACGGCAGCAACCAGCGTACCGACCAATATGGGGGTGACCTGGCGGCACGTTCGCGTTTCGCCATCGAGCTGATCCAGGCGGTGCGCGCGGCGGTCGGCCCGGACTTCCCGATCATCCTGCGTTACTCGCAGTGGAAGCAGCAGGACTACACCGCACGCCTGGTGCAAACCCCGGAGCAACTGGAAGCCTTCCTCAAGCCACTGTCCGATGCCGGCGTGGACATCTTCCATTGTTCGACCCGCCGTTTCTGGGAGCCGGAGTTCGAAGGCTGCGACCTCAACCTGGCCGGCTGGACGCGCAAGCTCACCGGCAAGCCGACCATCACCGTCGGTAGCGTCGGCCTGGATGGCGAATTCCTGCAGTTCATGGTCAAGACCGACAAGGTGGCCGAGCCGGCCAGCCTGGAAAACCTGCTTGAGCGCCTGAACAAGGAGGAGTTCGACTTGGTTGCCGTGGGCCGTGCGCTGCTGGTCGACCCGGATTGGGCGCTGAAGGTGCGTGAAGGCCGCGAGCAGGACATTCTGCCGTTCAGCCGCGATGCGCTGACCACGCTGGTCTGAGTCCGTTTCTATCGGGCGCCGCGATCCGGCGCCCCGTTTCAGCCCCGGCACATCGGGGCTTTTTTACGTCCGCATGTTTTGAGCGGATGTGATCACGTAGGGTGGTTGTAACCCGCCAGATTGTCTCAGTGGCGGGTTTCACCCGCCCTACTGGCAAGCTCCGTGTGGACGCTGAGTTGCGCCTGAGGTTGCATGGCGCTGCGCAGGTGTTGTTCGAACAGCGTGACGATGCCATCCCAACTCAGGTGGCTGGCATGTCGGCGGGCATTGAGGCGGATGCGGCGCAGTACCTCTGCATCTTCCAACAGCTCGCAGGCCGCTTCGCAGAAGCCGGCCTCGTCGCCAGGGCGGGCAAGCATGCCGTTGTGCCTGTGATGAATATGCTGAGCGGCTGCCGCCTGGTCGAACGCCACCACGCCGAGGCTCGATGCCAGGGCCTCCAATACCACGTTGCCGAAGGTTTCCGAGAGGCTGGGGAACAGGAACAGATCGCCAGAGGCATAGTGCATGGCCAGCGTCTCACTGCGCTGCAGGCCACAGAACTGCGCCTCCGGCAATTGCGTCTGCAGGCTGGCGCGCAGTGGCCCGTCGCCAACCAGAATCAACCTCATACGGCGCTGGGGATGGGCTGTCTGCAGGGCCTGGAAGGCTTTTACCAGCAGACCGAGGTTCTTCTCTGCCGCCAGGCGACCGACATGCAGCACGGCCAGATCAGCCGGCCCCAGGCCCCAGCTTTCGCGCAGGGCGTCGCTGCGTCTGCGTGGGTGGAACAGCTGGCTGTCGACACCCCGCGCGAGCAGGGCCAGGCGTTCGAAATCACGGCGTTCGAGATCGACCTTCTGGCCGATGCTTGGCACCAGCGTGAGCTGCGTGCGGTTGTGGAACCAGCGCAGGTAGTTGGTCATCGCCCGTGTCAGCAGGCCGATGCCGTAGTGCCCGGTGTACTGCTGGAAGTTGGTGTGAAAACCGCTGACCACCGGGATCGCCAGGCGCCTGGCGGCGCGCAGTGCGGACAGGCCCAGCGGGCCTTCGGTGGCGATATAGAGTACATCCGGGCGTTGTCGCTGCCAGCGCCTGAGTAATTTGTGCAGCGATGACTGGCCCCATTGTAGACCGGGATAGCCGGGTAGCGGCCAACCGCGGGTGAGCAGCAGATCGCTGCCCGTTTCCTGCTCCTGGTCGACTTCCTGGCGTGGTCGTACCAGCTGCACGTGATGACCACGACCACGCAGACCGTCGACCAGGCGGCCGAGGGTATTGGCTACGCCGTTGATTTCCGGCGGGAAGGTTTCGCTGATCAGCGCGATATGCAGAGAAGGTGCGTTCATGCATGCAGTCTCTGCCCAGGTCATGTAGTGAACATGACGTTTTGATTGCGCTTATATGTCAGGCGAGCAGGCCGTGCAGTTGTTCACGCAGCCAGCTGTGCGCCGGATCATGGTGCTGCTGGCGATGCCAGATCAGGCTGATCTGCACGGCAGGCATGTCGAAGGGCAGCGGCGCCACCTGCAGCGCGAACATCGGCGCGAAGGCTTCGGCCAGGCGCGCCGGCACGGTGCCGAGCAAGTTGGTTTGGGCGACGATGGCGGGAATCGGCAGGTAATTGGGCAGATGCAGCGCCGCCTGACGTCTGACCTTGGCCGAGCCCAGGACGATTTCCAGTGGTGAGCCACGTCCTGCTCGCGGCGTAACGAGCACATGGCGGGCCTGCTGGTAATCCATGAGACTCAGGCCGCCGACGAACGCCGGATGATCCTTGCGCCCGATCACCACCAGCGCCTCTTCACGCAGGGGCGAATAGCGCAGGTCAGGCGAGTCGAAATGCAGGTAGTCGATGGCAATGTCCAGGGCGCCACTCTCCAGGCGCGCGAGCAGGTTGTCGGCATCGTCATGCTGCGCCACCAGTTCCACCTGCGGCGCGACGCGGGCCAGATGTGCTTGCAGCATCGGCAGCAGCGCAGCCTGGGCGTAGTCGTTGAGCGACAGGTTGAACACGTGCGCGGCCTGCACATCGAAGGGTTCCGCGGGGCCGAGACCAGTCAACAGCAGCTGCAGCGCCTGGCGCACGGGCGGGTAAAGCGTTTGGGCACGTGCGGTTGGCGTCATACCGCGAGCGGTACGCTGGAATAGCTCCTCGCCCAGTTGCTGGCGCAGGCGGGCGAGGGCATTGCTCACCGTCGACTGGCTCAGGTGCAGACGCTGGGCCGCGCGGGTCAGATTGCCTTCCTGCATCAGGGCATCGAAGACCAGTAGCAGGTTTAGGTCGAGCTGGCGCAAATTCGTTATCACGGATAATGCTCTTTTCAACTATCCATTATTCGAATGATTCGGCCGCGCCTAGACTGCTGTCAATCCACAGGAGAGCGCCATGGCCTACAACAACGACAATGCCCAGGCTTTTCGCAGCGATTACCGGGCTGCCATCCATCCGCTATACAACCCCTGGCTGCACGCCGCGTTCGTGCTGGCCTATGGGCTGCTTTGCATCGGCTTGCTCTGGAGCACATTGGAAACCGTGGCGCCCTGGCAATGGCTGCTGGTGCCGGCCACGCTGGTGTTCTTCAGTTGGGGTGAATACCAGGTGCACAAACGGCTCGGCCATAACAAGACACGCTTCGGCAAACTCTTCTACAAACGTCACACCGGTGACCACCACAGTTTCTTCGTCGAGACGCTGATGCCCTACGAAACGGCGCGCGACTGGCGCGTGATCCTGTTCCCGGCCTGGCTTATCGTACTCTTCAGTCTGCCTACGTTCGCCGCCTGGTGGCTGCTGTCTCAGCTCGACGGCAACTTCGCCGCGCTGTTCGCCGGCAGCATGCTGCTGGGCTATATGAGTTACGAAGTGGTGCATGCCTGCGAACATCTTCCGGCCGAACACCCGGTGTCGCGCTTGCCTTGGATTCGCCAGATGCGCCGTCTGCATGCGCTGCACCATCGCCGTGAGCTGATGCATTCGCGCAACTTCGGCATCGTCCATCCGCTGATGGACTGGCTGTACGGGACTCTGCACTGGGAGCCGGAGGTGATTCATCAGCAGAACCGCCAGCAGCACCGAATCCGCATCGCCCAGCCTACCGAGCACGTGCTGGAATACGCCGCGGCGCCGAGCCACTGGCCGCAGTGGCACCCGTCGTCACTGCGTATCTACGGTCGCGAGGGGGCGCTGTTCGCGGGCGAGCGATTCGAAGAAGACATTCATGCCGGTGGCCGTGCCGGGCATCTGCGCTGGGACGTGCTCGACTATCAGCCCGGCCAGCGTTGGCAGGCCAGCGCGCGTGGCGATCATGGCCTGCAATTGCTGTTGACCTACGAGTGCGTGTCGCTTGAGGACGGCTGCGAGTTCGTGCGCACCCTCGAGTACGGTTTCGACGGCTGGCTGATGCGCGTGGTGAACGCCCTGTTCATGCACCGCCGCGTCGAGCGTGAGTCGCAGGCGTCGATGCGGGCGTTACACGATGTCCTTGCGCGAACCTAGCGCCTGCTCACCGCGCTCGCGCACCCAGAACAAGGTGGCACCGGCCACTGCCGCCGGCATCATCAGGATGTTCAGCCCCGGCACCAGCAGCGCGGCGTAGGTGATGCCGCCGAAGCTCAGGCTCTGCCAGCGTTTTTCGCGCAGCCAGGCGAGCATGTCCTGCCAGCTCATCTTGTTGTTGTCCGCCGGGTAGTCGATGTACTGCACGGCCATCATCCACACGCCGAACAGTAGCCACAGTGGCGCAGCGATCAGGTTCACCACCGGTATGAAGCTGAGGATCAGCAGGCCGATGGCGCGTGGCAGAAAGTAGGCCAGCTTGCGCATCTCGCGGCCCATGGTGCGCGGCACCATGGCGGCCAGTTCGCCCCAACTGAACGGCGGAAAGTGATCCTCGCCGCGCGCCACCACCTCGACCTTTTCCGCGAGAAAACCGTTGAACGGCGCGGCGATGATGTTGGCCAGCATGGTGAAGGTGAAGAACACCATCAGCAGCACCAGTACCACGAACAGTGGCCAGAGGATGTACTGGAGAAAGCTCAGCCAACTCGGCAGGGTGGGCATGAAGGTGTCGACCCAACCGCTGAACTGCTGCACGGCAAAGCTGATCATGGTGACGAACAGGATCAGATTGACCGCCAGTGGTAGCAGTACGAACAGGCGCAGGCCAGGGCTGAGTACCAGCTTCAGGCCTTCTCGCAGGTATTGCGGGCCGGACAGAACGGGAGCGGCAGGCATGGCGGTCTCCTGAGTGGTTGATGCGCGCGACCATACCGACTTCGTCGGCGCGGCGAAAGTTCAGCCATGGGCGAGGTTCAACGCCAGCGGCAATAGGCGAATTCTATTCGCGAAATTGGCAATGGATATTTCCGCTTCGTCAGCCGCATCGATAGCCTTGCGCACAGTTTCCCTTTTGCGGGGCTCTCATCCTTCCAAGCCTTCCCCTAGTGCTTCGAGAGTCCCTTTTTATTCTGGCCTGCTGGCCCTGTGGGCCTGCGAGGAGATAGCGATGTCTGTCGTTCGTCATGCCCGCGTCATCATCCTGGGTTCCGGCCCCGCCGGTTACAGCGCAGCGGTCTATGCTGCGCGCGCCAACCTGAAGCCACTGCTGATCACCGGCATTCAGGCGGGTGGTCAGCTCACTACCACCACCGAGGTGGACAACTGGCCTGGCGATGCCCATGGCCTTACCGGCCCGGCGCTGATGCAGCGTATGCAGGAGCACGCCGAGCGCTTCGATACCGAGATCGTCTTCGACCATATCAACGCCGTGGATCTGGCCGGCAAACCCTTTACCCTGGTTGGCGACAGCGGCACCTATAGCTGCGACGCGCTGATCATCGCTACCGGTGCCAGTGCGCGTTACCTGGGCTTGCCCAGTGAAGAGGCGTTCATGGGCCGCGGCGTTTCGGCATGTGCAACCTGCGACGGTTTCTTCTACCGCGGTCGTGAGGTCGCGGTGGTCGGTGGTGGTAACACGGCTGTAGAGGAGGCGCTGTACCTGGCCAATATCGCCAGCAAGGTGACCCTGATTCACCGCCGTAATGGCTTCCGTGCCGAGAAAATCCTGCAGAACAAGCTGCAAGAGCGCGTGGCCGAGGGCAAGATCGAGCTGCAACTGAATGCCGAGGTGGACGAGGTGCTGGGTGATGCCAGTGGCGTTACCGGCGTGCGCCTGAAGCAATACGGTGGTGCCTACCGCGAGCTGAGTGTCGAAGGGCTGTTCGTCGCCATCGGTCACACCCCCAACACCAGTCTGTTCGAAGGTCAGCTGGCGCTGAAGGACGGCTATCTGGTGGTCAACGGCGGACGCGAAGGCAATGCCACCGCGACCAGTATTCCTGGCGTGTTCGCTGCCGGTGACGTGGCCGATTCGGTCTATCGACAGGCGATTACCTCGGCCGGTGCCGGTTGCATGGCGGCGCTGGATGTCGAGCGCTATCTCGACGGCCATTGATCGAATAGTGCAGTTAACGAGGCCCGCCAATCGGCGGGCCTTTTTTTGTCGGGATGACAGCGCGAAACGCTCTGGGTGCAAAGGTTTTCGTTGTCTAAACGCCACGCTGCATACGTTTACGAAAGGCCCCGGGTGTTTCGCCGCAAAGCTGTTTGAAGCGCTTGGCGAAGGTGGCGCGGTCGGCGAAGCCGATCTGGCTGGCGATCTGTTCCAGCGACTGGCCCGAGCTTGCCAGCGTTTGCTGCGCCAGGCTGATGCGCAAGCGCTGCAGGTAGTCGCCAGGCGTCAGTCCGGTGGTGTGTTTGAAACGGCGCAGCAGGGTGCGGGGCGAGCAGTGCGCCTGCTGCGCAAGGCGGTTCAGGTCGATCGCTTCGGCGTGATGCTCGCGTAGCCAGCTCAGTACCGGCAGTAGCGTGCTGTCATCGATGGCGGGCAATAACGGTGCGAAACGCGTCTGTGTGCCGCGTTGACGTTCGATCACCATGGCGCTGGCCACCTGCTGGGCCAGCCATTCGCCCGCATGCAGGGCAATCAGATGCAGGCACAGATCGAGCCCTGCCTGGGCGCCGCCGGAGCAGAACAGCGGGCCGTCTTCGGTGAGCAGCAGGTCGCTGCGCAGGTTCACCTGGGGATAGTGCCGGGCGAAGGCTTCGGCCAGCGCCCAATGAGTGGTCGCCTGGCGTCCATCGAGCAGCCCGGCCGCCGCCAACAGGAAGGCGCTGCTGCACAGGCTGGCCACCTGTTGTTCGCCACGCTGCGCCAGCCAAGGCAGCAGCCTGGCGTTGTTTTCCAGCGTTCGGCTGATGGCACTGCCGGTGGCGGGCACTATCAGCAGGTCGGCCTGCTCGGCCAGAAGTAGGCCGCCATCGACCTGTATCTGGGCGAACTCCAGCTGCACCGGTTCTCCGTCCAGGCTGAAGCGCTGAACCAGAAAACAGGCTGTGCCCGCCAGGCGATTGGCCAGGCTGAAGGCATCCTGCGCCATGCTCAGGCTGGAGCAGACGGTTTGCGGGCAGACGTACAGCGCGATGCGCAGCATGGGAGTACTCTTGATTGAGGTTGGCGATTATTGACACAAAGTTGTCGCTATAGCCAATCGCCATGTCCCCGCCGGACGAACAGACTGAAGTGAACCATCCTTGCGAACGTGTAGGGTGCGCTGTGCGCACCAGTGAGCGACACCGTGACAGCGGTGTGCGCGACGCGCCCTAATGAAAAGCCTGTAGGAGCACCTCATGAGCCACCCCAATGCCGATCTGATCCAGCGCTTCTACAGCGCCTTCCAGAAGCTCGACGCCGAAGCCATGGCCGCCTGCTATGCGGCGGATGTGCGCTTCTCCGACCCGGTTTTCGTCGGTCTGCAAGGCGCGGAGGCAGGGGACATGTGGCGTATGCTTTGCAGCCGTGCCGAGGGCTTCTCGCTGACCTTCGACTCGGTGCATGCCGATGACCATGCCGGTAGCGCCCGCTGGGTCGCCACGTACCGTTTCAGCGCCACGGGGCGGCAGGTGGTCAACCATATCCAGGCCCGCTTCGTCTTCCGTGATGGCTTGATCGTCGAGCACCGTGATCATTTCGACCTGTGGCGCTGGGCTCGCCAGGCGCTAGGGGCCAAAGGGCTGTTGCTAGGCTGGGCGCCGCCGGTTCAGGCTGCCATTCGTCGACAAGCGGCCCGCGGACTGGCCCAGTTTCGGACGGCGCGCTAAGGCAGGCGAAGGAACGCAGTGGTAGGCTAGCCGGTCATAGCCTTCAATAAGAGAGTGCGCACATGGGGTGCCGCATCTCCACTGCCAATCGAGACCTGCCGTGACCGAACTGATCGTAGCCGTAAAACAGGCCAAGGCCTGGGGGGTGCATGCCGTCACTGCCAGTGGTGTGATTCTCGCCCTGCTGGCGTTGCTCGCCGTGCTCGACGGCCAGCCCAAACAGTGTCTGATGTGGCTGGGACTGGCGCTGCTGGTCGATGGCCTGGATGGCTCCCTGGCGCGACGTTACGACGTCAAGGGAGTGTTGCCGCATTTCGATGGCTCGACCCTGGATCTGGTCATCGACTACCTGACCTATGTGTTCATCCCGGCGATCTTCCTTTACCGCTTCATCCCGTTGCCTGAATACACCCCGCTGTTCGCCGTAGGCCTGATTCTGGTGTCGTCGCTGTTCTGCTTCTGCAACCTGAACATGAAGAGCAAGGACAACTACTTCGTTGGCTTCCCGGCGGCCTGGAACGTGGTGGTGCTGTATTTCTACATTCTCGACATCCACCCCTGGGTGACGCTTGGCATCATCGTTCTGCTGGCGGGGCTGACTCTGACCAGGATGAAATTCCTGCACCCGTTCCGCGTACGTCAGTTCATGCCGCTGAACATTCTGGTGACCTTCGTCTGGATGCTCAGCAGCGCCCTGCTGATCCTGCAGTACCCCGTTAGCCAGCCTTGGCTGCTGGCGCTCTGGTGGCTGGCTTCGGCCTATTTCGTCGGTATGTGCCTGTGGCGCTCGGCGCGTGAGTGGTTCCCGGCGCGCGGATGACGGCAGCACTCGACAAGCCCTGGTTCGTCTATCTGGTGCGTACCGCCAATGGTGCGCTGTATTGCGGCATCAGCGACGACCCGCAGCGGCGTTTCGCCCAGCACCAGAGCGGCAAGGGCGCACGCTTCTTTCACACCAGCCCGGCGCTGGCATTGGCTTATGTCGAAGCCTGTGCCGGCAAGGGCGATGCCCTGCGTCGTGAACGTGCGATCAAGCGCCTGAGTAAAACCGCCAAAGAAGCGCTCATTCTGGCCGTTGATGGCGATTCATCAGCCTGAGGCAGTGTGCGCGTCTCGGCCGCGCGGGTAAGCTGGGCGCTTTCGAATCGACGCGGAGCGCGCCATGCACGAGCTGATCCTTCATCACTATCCGACCTCGCCGTTTGCCGAGAAGGCTCGCCTGCTGCTGGGCTTCAAGCAACTGTCCTGGCGTTCGGTGATGATTCCGCCGGTGATGCCCAAACCCGACCTGACCGCGTTGACGGGTGGCTACCGCAAGACTCCGGTACTGCAGATCGGTGCTGACATCTACTGCGATACGGCGCTGATCGCCCGTCGTCTGGAAGCGGAAAAGAGCACGCCGTCACTGTTCCCGGAAGGGCAGGGTTTCAATGCCGCCACACTCGCGCAGTGGGCTGATTCGGTGCTGTTCCAGCATGCGGTATCGCTGGTGTTCGCCCCCGAGTCCATGGCTGTGCGCTTCGCCAAGGTGCCGCCGGAATTCGCCAAGGCTTTCGCCGCCGATCGCGCGGCGCTGTTCTCGGGTGGCACGGCCAGCCGTTTGCCGCTGGAGCAGGCGCGCCACCAATGGCCGGCGCTGATGGGGCGTTTGCAGCAGCAACTGCAGCAGGGCGGGGGAGATTTTCTGTTTGGCGAGCCCTCGATTGCCGATTTCGCCGTTGCCCATCCGTTGTGGTTCCTGCGCGCTACGCCAGTCACTGCGCCGCTGGTTGACGATTATCCGGACGTGGCGGCCTGGTTGGCGCGGGTACTGGGCTTCGGCCATGGTGCGCTCAGCGAGATGAGCAGTGAGGAGGCCATCGCTACTGCCCGCGACGCTCAGCCGGCACCCTTGCCGGACGAGGCGTTCAGCGAGCCCAACGGTTTCAGCGCTGGGCAGCGCGTGGCCATTGCAGCCATCGACTATGGCGTCGATCCGGTCGAGGGCGAATTGGTATTCGCCGGGCGTGAAGAGTTGATCCTGCGGCGTGAGGACGAGCGTGCCGGCGTGGTGCACGTGCATTTCCCACGCCTGGGCTTTCGCATCGAGGCGCGCTGAAGCGCCTCAGTCATGCAGCGGTGGCAGCAGGAAGTTTCCTGGGCCGCCGCCTTCGAGGGTGGGGACTTGCGCCTCATCCTTGAGATCCACTCCGGACAGTTGCCGGCGACAGGCCTCCCGCATCAGGTACATCAGGCGGAAGGTGGCCATGCCGTAGCTGAGCCCCTCCAGGCGCACGTTGGAGATGCAGTTGCGGTAGGCGTCATTGAGGCCGACACGCGGCGCGTAGGTGAAGTACAGGCCTAGGCTGTCTGGTGAGCTGAGGCCGGGGCGTTCGCCGATCAGGATCACCGTCATCTTCGCCCCCAGGCGTTCGCCCACTTCGTCAGCCACGGCGACCCGGCCCTGCTCGACGATGCCGATGGGCGCCAGTGACCAACCTTCCTCCAGCACCTGCTCCAGCAAACGATCGAGAAACGGCAGGCTGTGCCGTTGCACCGCCAGTGACGACAGACCGTCGGCGATGACGATGGCCAGGTCGTAGCCCCGCCCGTGTTTCTCGGTGTAGTCATCGAGCTGGCGCGCCGCGTCTTCGTGCAGGCGCCGGCCCAGATCCGGGCGTTGCAGGTAGGTATGGCGATCCGCCGCGGCGCTACGCAGCACCAGTGTCGGGAGTTGGCGGTCGTGCAGCGCCTCACGCAGGGGCGTGTGTTCGAAGGGCAGGTGCACGGCGTCACGGGCCTGAGCGTGGGCGAACTGGAAATCCAGCTGCGCGGCGGTCGGCAGGCTGGTGCCGGCGCGGCCCAGGGCTATGCGTGCGGGGGTCAGCTGGCGCAGTTGTTGCCAAGGGTTTTCGGTAGCGGGGGATTTGTCTGTCATGGCTATCTCGAATACTCAGGCGAGCTGAGCCAGGGCCTGGCGAAAGGCGGGGGGCAGTTCCTCGCCCATGTGCAGGCGACCACCCTGTTGCTGGAAGATGCCCATACGTGCCAACCAGGCCTCGAACTCTGGTGCGGCGTGCAGGCCGAGCACCTTGCGCGCATAGAGCGCATCGTGGAATGAGGTGGTCTGGTAGTTGAGCATCACGTCGTCGGAACCGGGGATGCCCATGATGAAGTTGATGCCGGCGGCGCCGAGCAGGGTCAGCAACATGTCCATGTCGTCTTGGTCGGCTTCGGCATGGTTGGTGTAGCAGATGTCGCAGCCCATGGGTACGCCGAGCAGCTTGCCGCAGAAGTGATCCTCCAGGCCGGCGCGGATGATCTGCTTGCCGTTGTACAGGTATTCGGGGCCGATGAAGCCGACCACGGTGTTGACCAGGAACGGGTTGTAGTGGCGCGCCACGGCGTAGGCACGGGCCTCGCAGGTCTGCTGGTCGACGCCATGGTGGGCGTTGGCCGACAGCGCGCTGCCCTGGCCGGTTTCGAAGTACATCAGGTTGTTGCCGAGGGTGCCGCGCCCCAGGCTCAGCCCGGCTTCGTAGCCCTCCTGCAGGATCTTGAGGCTGACGCCGAAGCTGGCGTTGGCCGCCTCGGTGCCGGCGATGGACTGGAACACCAGATCCAGCGGTGCGCCGCGCTCGATGGCGGCGATGGAGTTGGTGACGTGGGTCAGCACGCAGGATTGCGTGGGAATCTCGTAGCGCTGGATCACGGCGTCGAGCATTTCCAGCAGGGTGCAGATAGCACTCATGCTGTCGGTGGCCGGGTTGATGCCGATCATGGCATCGCCGTTGCCGTAGAGCAGACCGTCGACCACGCTGGCAGCGATGCCGGCCGGGTCGTCGGTGGGGTGATTGGGTTGCAGGCGCGTGGACATGCGACCGCGCAGGCCCATGGTGTTGCGAAAACGGGTGACCACGCGAATCTTCTGCGCCACCAGCACCAGATCCTGCACGCGCATGATCTTCGATACCGCTGCCGCCATTTCCGGCGTCATGCCCGGCGCCAGGGCGCGCAGGCTGGTTTCGTCGGCGGCGTCGCTGAGCAGCCAGTCGCGTAGTCCGCCCACGGTCAGGTGGCTGACCGGTGCGAAGGCCTGGGCGTCGTGGGTATCGATGATCAGGCGGGTGACTTCGTCGCTTTCGTACGGAATCAGCGCTTCATGCAGGAAGTTCTTCAGCGGCACGTCGGCCAGGGTCATCTGTGCGGCTGCCCGTTCGGCATCGCTGCTGGCCGCGACGCCGGCGAGGTAGTCGCCGGAGCGTGCCGGCGTGGCCTTGGCCATCAGCTCGCGCAAGTCGTCGAAGCGCCAGGTCTGGCCACCGATGCTGTGGGAGTAGCTTGCCATGTGTTTCTCCTGAACCAGTCTTTCATGTTCGCCCACGGCGCCTGCCAGGGCAGGCGCCGGGTGTTACGGCAAGTGTCAGGCCGGGCTGACCTGCGGTTTGCCTGCGACCGGGTACTCGTCCTGGTCGATGATGCCGACGGCGCGATCCTGTTTCTCCAACTCCAGTGCCTTGGGCACCGACAGCCAGTAGGCCAGGCCGATGGCGACGAAGCCGGCGATCAGCTTGCCGACCAGTACCGGCAGGATAATGGTCGGCTGGAAGTTGGCGGTGAAGGACAGGTGATCCCCGAGCAGGAAGGCCGCGCAGACGGCGAAGGCAATGTTGATCACCTTGTCTTTCGGCGGCATGAAGCGCACCAGGCGGAACATGGCCAGGATGTTGGCGATGGTGGCGAGCATGCCGGCACTGCCGACGGCGCTCAGGCCGACCTTTCTGCCCAGGCTTTCCAGCGGGCCGCCGAAGTATTTGCGCAGCAGGTAGACCATCGGGAAGGCGCCAGCCAGCATGATGCCGATGTAGCCAGCGGTCTCCAGGGCGCGGGTCTGATCCTCGGCGTCGGCGATGATCGGGTGAAAGCCCCAGCCGCCGAAGACGATGGTGAACACGCCGGTGAAGTATTCGACGATGGAGAACACCAGCACCAGCTTGATCATCGCATCCAGACCGCGACCGAAACCGATGAAACCCTTGATCATCATATCCGGCAGGAAGCGCAGGCCGGCGGCCAGCGCCACGACGAAGACGAAGATCGGCAGCAGATTGGTGAAGATGCTGCCCAGACCCAGTGCCAACTGGTAGGTGGCCTCGCCGTTAGTGGCGACCACTTCACGTACCATCGGATCACTGACCACCAGCAGCACGCTGGCGATCAGCACGCCGACCGGAATGGTCAGGATGCCGGACATGATGCCCAGCGCCATGTACTTGTGGTCGCGCTTGTCGAGCATCGCCAGGCCCATCGGAATGGAGAAGACGATGGTGGCGCCGCCCATGAAGCCGGTGATCAGCGCCATGATCAGCGCTTCCTTGCTCGAGGCCAGAGCCGAGGCCAGGTGATAGCCGCCCATGTCCGAAGCGATGATCATCGTCGCGGCCAGTGCCGGGTCGGCGCCCAGGGCATCGAAGAACGGCCCGCAGGCTTTCTCGATGAGTACCGTGAGATAGGGGATGGAGGCCATGATGCCGGCCGCCGGTACGAAGATGTAACCGGTGGCGTGGATGCCTTCCATGAACTCCTTGCCCAGGCCTTTTTCGCTGTCATAGATGGCTGCGAAAGCCCCCACCACGGCGCAGGCCATGATGATGTAGAGAACGTAATTACCTATCTGATCCATTGCTGTGCCCTGACTGTTTTATTGGATGGCGGGGCGGCTGGGGCTCGCTCGAACGCAGCGCTGCCCGGCCACTTTTCCCAAGAAGGGAAAGGGCGGGCATGCAGGCTGTTCGATGGTGCGAGGGTCGCTCCTTATGCATGGCAGACCGTTGAAAACGGTGGGTTAAAAGAAGCCCAGCGGATTGATGTCGTAGCTCACCAGCAGGTTCTTGGTCTGCTGGTAGTGGTCGAGCATCATCTTGTGGGTTTCGCGGCCAACGCCTGATTTCTTGTAGCCACCGAACGCGGCGTGCGCCGGGTACAGGTGGTAGCAGTTGGTCCATACGCGGCCAGCCTTGATCGCACGGCCCATGCGGTAGGCGACGTTCATGTCGCGGCTCCACACACCGGCGCCCAGGCCGAACTCGGTGTCGTTGGCAATCGCCAGGGCTTCGGCTTCGTCCTTGAAGGTGGTCACACCGATCACCGGGCCGAAGATTTCTTCCTGGAACACGCGCATCTTGTTGGTGCCTTTGAGCAGGGTTGGCTGGATGTAATAGCCGCTGGCCAGGTCACCTTGCAGCTGCTCGGCGGCACCGCCGGTGAGCACCTGGGCGCCTTCCTGCTGAGCGATTTCGAGGTAGCTGAGGATCTTGTCGTACTGCTGCTGTGAAGCCTGGGCGCCGACCATGGTCTCGGTGTCCAGCGGGTTGCCACGCTTGATCTGTTTGACCTTCTTCAGCACTTCGACCATGAAGGCGTCGTAGATCGACTCCTGCACCAGGGCGCGCGACGGGCAGGTGCACACCTCGCCCTGGTTGAAGAAGCCCAGCACCAGACCTTCGGCGGCTTTCTCGATGAAGGCCGGCTCGGCGTTCATGATGTCGGCGAAGAAGATGTTCGGCGATTTGCCACCCAGCTCGACGGTGCTCGGGATGATGTTCTCGGCGGCGCACTTCATGATGTGCGAGCCCACCGGAGTCGAACCGGTGAAGGCGATCTTGGCGATGCGCTTGCTGGTGGCCAGCGACTCGCCGGCTTCGCGGCCGAAGCCCTGAACGATGTTGAGCACGCCCGGCGGCAGCAGGTCGCCGATCAACTCGACGAAGAGCGTGATCGACAGCGGCGTCTGCTCGGCCGGCTTGAGCACGATGGCGTTGCCGGCAGCCAGAGCCGGAGCCAGTTTCCAGGCGGCCATCAGCAGCGGGAAGTTCCACGGGATGATCTGCCCGACCACGCCCAGTGGCTCGTGGAAGTGATAGGCCACGGTGCCTTCGTTGATCTCGGCGGTACTGCCTTCCTGGGCACGGATGCAGCCAGCGAAGTAGCGGAAATGGTCAGCGGCCAGCGGTACGTCGGCGTTCAGCGTCTCACGCACGGCCTTGCCGTTGTCCCAGGTTTCGGCCACGGCCAGCAGTTCGAGGTTGGCTTCGATGCGGTCAGCGATCTTCAGCAGGATGTGCGAGCGCTCCTGCACCGAGGTCTTGCCCCAGGCATCGGCGGCGGCGTGGGCGGCGTCCAGCGCCTTGTCGATGTCGGCGGCGTTGGAGCGAGGGAATTCGGCGATCACCGAGCCGTCGACCGGGCTGGTGTTGGTGAAGTACTGGCCACTGAGCGGGGCGACGAACTCGCCACCGATGTAGTTGCCGTAGCGCGGCTTGAGGGTAATGACGGCGCCTGGGGTACCGGGTTTGGCATAAAGCATGAGCGTTCTCCGAAACAATGTTGTTGTACTTGTGCGTAGCAGGTGAGCTGGAATTTCAGCTGAGGCTCAGGGCGATCATGAGCCGATTTCATGAGCGCAACTTGACTGCGGAGGCGCCGCGCTGTCGTGCAAAGTCAACTTGAGGGGGCCGTGCGTCGGCTGTGTCGTAATGGGTCAAGTCGCTCGCATCGTTGTGGTGCGCGTGTTTCAAAATGACTCACTTGCCAGGTGCGTGTGTGCGCTGATGCAGCGCCCAGGCCTGCTGCGAAGGGCTTTCTGCTTCAGGACGGTGCGGGCGTGGTTCTTGCTTTCTGAAACTGACTGTCACGAAGGAGAACCTGATGAGTGCCTTTCTCTCTCAGGCCAGCGGTGCGCTCGGCGCCTCGCTCTTGTCCGGTGCACCGGCCAATGCGGGTGTGCTGGCGGCGGCGGCGAGCGGCCTGTGCGGTTTCATCGAAAAGCACGGTGGCGATGCCGACCGCATCCTTGGGGTGTCCGGTATCGACCCTGAGTGCCTGCGTCATCCGACCTTGAGCCTGGCGCTGCCCAATTACTGCCAAGTGCTCGAAGAGGCCGCGCACCAGTCCGGCTGCGACAATTTCGGCCTGTACTACGGTCAGCAGTTCAAACCCCAGGCGCTCGGCCTGCTGGGCTATATCGGCTTGTGCTCGGCGACCTTGGAGCAGGCGCTGATCAACTTCTCCCGCGCCTTCCCGCTGCACCAGCGCAACAGCCTGATCCGCCTGGTCGACGAGGGCGAGTGCTACCGTTTCGACTACCAGGTGCGTCATGGCGCCATCCTCAGCCGCCGTCAGGACGCCGAGTTGACCCTGGGCATGGCCCTCAACCTGGTGCGTCATGTGCTCGGCCCGCAGTGGGCACCACGTGCGGTGCACTTCGAGCACCCGCGCCCGGAGCACTGGCACGAGCACTGTAAGGTGTTCGATGCGCCGGTGTACTTCGAGCAGCCGTGCAACTCCCTGCTGATTCCCAAACGCGGCCTCGAGCGTGCCATGCCGGACAGCGACCCGGTCTTGCTGATGGTGATGCAGGACTCGCTGAACCAGATCAGCGCACTGTGCGGTCGTGGCGAACGCGACATGGTCAATGACGTGCGCGAGCAGATTCGCCAGCGCTTGCTGTACGGCGAGCCCGCGCTGGACGATGTCGCGGAAATGCTGGGGATGGCCAGTTGGTCGCTGCAGCGGCGCCTGCGCGAGCAGGGCCTGAGTTTCTCGCAACTGGTGGACAACGTGCGCCGTGAGTTGGCCAACCGCTACCTGCGCCAGCCGCAGTTGCCGATCTCGCACTTGGCGCCGCTGCTCGGCTATTCGGAAACCAGTGCCTTTTCGCGGGCCTTCCGCCGCTGGTTCGGTGTCAGTCCGCGGCAGTGGCGACGTGAGGGTGGTTCGCTGAATTGAGCGGCAGGCGATGCCTCGTTGCGGATTGCCTAGGTTCTGTACGAAAAGTCGTCGAGCGAAGGTCAGGCGATATCGATGGCGGCCCAACAAAAACGGGTGAGGAACGACCGGGGTCGCGTCCGACTTTACGAGCTGTAAATGAGCATTCGACCGGGCTGGCGCTCCAGCCCGTTTTTAACGAAGCATCACCGAGCGCAGGCACTTTTTGTATAGAGCCTAGTAAGCGGCGCGAATGGCACGCACGTCGTAGCCGTGGATGACCTGGCCGCGCATATCTATCACCGGTACGCCGCGCCCGCCCAAGGCCTGATACTGGCTGCGGCCGGTTGCATCGGTCTCGATATTCACTTCGCGATAGGTGATGTCGTCCTCGGCGAACAACTCGCGCGTCTTGGCGCAATAGCCGCACCATTGCGTGGCGTAGAGCACCACCTCACCGCTGGCATTACCGGCCTGCGGCGGGTCGATCCAGCGCTCGATCTTGTCCCAGTGCTGGAACAGGGCCAGGGCTGCGAGTAGCAGCAGAATTGTCTTCATCGTTTCACGTCCTTGTGCAGTGCGCGGTCATCTCAGCCTAAACCGCGCCGGGACGATCCGCCATATCGGCCTGTAGGGTGGGCTTCAGCCCACCAAAAACGCTCTCTGCCTCGTGAGGAAAGCCGGGCACCTTCTTCGGTGGGCTAAAGCCCACTCTACAGAAACTAAAGCGGATCGCCGCCCGGCCCACCCTACAAAAAACAAGCGGATCGCCTGGCCACAAGAGCAGGCATCAATCCTGACGGCGTTTGAGCTGATCCTTCAACTGGGTCGGCAACTGACGAATGATCAGCATGTCGCGGCCCTCGTCGTATTCGATCTTCGAGCCCAGCAGGTGCGCCTCGAAGCTGATCGACAGGCCTTCGGCGCGGCCGGTGAAGCGCTGGAACTGGGTGAGGGTGCGTTTGTCCGCCGGAAATTCCGGGGCCATGCCGTAGTCCTTGTTGCGGATGTGCTCGTAGAAGGCCTTGGGGCGCTCTTCGTCGATCAGCCCGGAAAGCTCTTCCAGGGTGATCGGCTCGCCCAGCTTGGCCTGGCTGGTGGCGTAGCCGACCAGGGTCTTGGTCTTCTCGCGGGCGGAGTCTTCCGGCAGATCCTCACTTTCCACGAAATCGCTGAAGGCCTTGAGCAGGGTGCGGGTTTCGCCGGGGCCGTCGACACCTTCCTGGCAGCCGATGAAGTCGCGGAAGTAGTCGGAGACCTTCTTGCCGTTCTTGCCCTTGATGAACGAGATGTACTGCTTGGACTGCTTGTTGTTCTGCCACTCGCTGATGTTGATGCGTGCTGCCAGGTGCAGTTGGCCGAGATCCAGGTGTTTGGCCGGAGCCACGTCAAGCGCATCGGTCACCGCCACGCCTTCGCTGTGGTGCAGCAGGGTGATGGACAGGTAGTCGGTCATACCCTGCTGGTAGTGCGCCAGCAGCACGTGGCCGCCGGTGGACAGGTTGGACTCTTCCATCAGCTTCTGCAGGTGCTCGACGGCCTGGCGGCTGAAGGCGGTGAAATCCTGCTCGCCATCGAGGTAGGTCTTCAGCCAGCCACTGAACGGGTAGGCGCCGGACTCCTCGTGGAACAGGCCCCAGGCCTTGCCCTGCTTGGCGTTGTAGCTCTCGTTGAGATCGGCCAGCAGGTTCTCCATGGCCTGCGAGCTGGCCAGCTCGCTGTCGCGGGCGTGCAGCACGGCAGGGCTGCCATCGGGCTTCTTGTCGATCAGGTGGACGATGCAGTGGCGGATCGGCATGGCGTTCTCGTGGGCAAATTGAAACAGACGCGCAGTTTACCCGAAGCCGATGGTGGGCGAGTGTCCGGCTGCCATCACTGCGTGGGAGAGGCTTCAGCGGCGACGATCGCGGCTGCAGCCTCTCCCACAGGTTCTGCTCTAGCGTTGTTCCGGCTCCGGCGCGCGCCGTTGCTGCAGCATGCGCAGGCGGTTGATCACGTAGCGCAGGTGCATGTGCAACTCGTACAGCTCGTGGGAGTAGGACAGCGGCACCTCGACCGAGGCCAGTTCATCTTCCAGTTTCTCCAGGCGCTGGATCTCGCTGTCCAGCTCGTCAGGCAAGGAGCCGGCATGCAGCTTGCGGTCGATCTCGCGCAGGTATTTGTACCAGCGGTAGATGCGCGCACGAATGCGCCACTGGTAGATCGGACCGACCGCCTTGAACAGCGGGATCATCACCACGATCAGTGGGATCAGCAGGATGATGTAGCGGTCGGCCAGCGAGGCGATGCGAAACGGCAGGTAGCGCTGCAGGATCGGCAGGCCGTTGCTGTAGTAATGCTCGGCGTCCTTGTGTAACTCGAAGGTGCGCGGCTCGGCGCTGGGGTAGGCGCCGGCGGCATCGAGCAGGTTGCCGTTCTTCATCACTTCGCGGGTGGCGGCGAGAAACAGCGGCACCAGACCAGGGTTGAAGTCTTCGTTGACCACCAGCGTGGCCACTGGCGAGAGGGTGACGATATCGCGATCTGGCGCATTGCAGGCCAGGTCGAGCAGGCCTTCGCCAACCCTTACCTGGGTGAAGAAGGGCAGGCGTGCCTCGTAGGCGGCTGCACGGCGAAAATGCGCCAGGGCGATTTGCGGGTCGGTCGCCAGTTGCTGCACCAGGCTGTTTTCAGCCGGGCCGACGAAGAAGCCGGCGTCCAGCTCGCCAGCCATCAGGGCACGTGCGGCTTTGCCGCCGCCGATGCTCTGCCAGGTCTCGGGATACTGTTCGGGGGTGATGCCATTGGCACCGAGTACGGCATCGCTGGCAGCACGGGTGCCGCTGCCTTCGCCGCCCAGGGCTACGCGCAATGGCTGTAGATCGGCGATGCGGTCGAGGCTGATGTCACGCCGGTAGAACAGCCACAGAGGCTCCTGATAGATCGCGCCGAGGCTGTGCAGACGGTCGCGTTCGGCTTCGCTCAGCTGGCGTTCGAGGCCGCTCTGCACCAGGGCGATTTGCACGTCGGGATCATCGGCCAATAGTTGCTGCAGGTTGTCACGCGAGCCGGAGGTGGGCACCAGCTTCAGGTTGAAACCTTCCTTGGCCAGTTCTTCCTTGAGCTGCTCGGCGAACTGCTGGTAAGCGCCGCCCTGGCTGCCGGTGGCCATGCTGGCGCTCATCGTCGGTGGTGGTGGGACGAACTGGAACAGGGCCCAGACCAATCCAGCCACCACGGGGACGATCCACAGGTTGGCCAGGATCATGATTTTCAGGTCGTTCAGTACGCGGCGCATTGGGCATCCTTTCTGCGGTGTCGATTCAAGGATAGAACCCCTGAGCGACAATGGTCACGCCTTGGCTGTGATGCCGCTCGGGTTACGCCGTTTTCGACTTCCCGCAGGCGAGAAGGTGCAGGTTGCGTCATGCCGGTGATTGTTGACTGCACCAGTGGGGCGACCGCGCGCATAGGGCCAGCTCGGCTTGGGCATCCTGCGTCGCTCTACCTCCTGCATCCATGCAGTCGTCGTGAAGCAATACACCACTGCCATCCTGTAGACGGCATCAATGGCGGGCTGTTCGCTGGCGCTACGAGCGGTCGGCGTCCCGATCCGCCCTACGGACTCGCCAGTGGATCACCCACGTAGGGCGTACTCGCGAAGCAGTACGCCGCTACTATCCCGTAGCCGGCATCAATGGCGGACTGTTCGCTGCGCTACGAGCGGTCGGCGTCCCGATCCGCCCTGCGGACTTGCCAGTGGATCGCCTACGTAGGGCGTACTCGCGAAGCAGTACGCCGCCACCATCCCGTAGCCGGCATCAATGACGGGCTGTTCGCTAGGTCAGCGCCTTGTGCATCACGCGCAAGCGGTCGAGCAACAGCAACGCCCCGAGCAGCGCCACGGCATACAGCGCGTCGCTGCCGAGCATCGCCAGCACCAGCGTGCAGAGCACCGCGCTGAGCCCAGCGAGCAGGCGCCAGATGCCGCGCAGCAGCACCCAGCCGGCGGCCATGCTGAGCAGATAGATGAGCACGAAGTTGCCGTTGGCGTAGCGGATCAGATCGTCCACCGACAGCTTCAGCGCGGCCGATAGCATGGCGCACAGCGCGCAGATGGCGACCACCAGTATCAGGGCGCGGCCCGGTACGCCGTGGCCGTTGCGCACGGCCAGCGATGCCGGCAGGCGCCCTTCGTCGGCGAGGCTCCAGATCAGTCGGGCAAAACCCTGCACGTAAACGTTCATCGAGGCGAAGCAGGCCAGGTAGCCGAGTACCGCGACCAGCACGCGTGCGTTCTCGCCCAGCAGCAATTCGAACAGACGGGGCAGGGCGGTGGTATCGCTGTGCACGTCGCCATAGGTGGCGAAGCTCAGCACCGCCACCGAGCAGGCCCAGTACACCAGGCCGGCCAGCAGTACGCCGAGCAGCAACGCCAGCGGGAAGTCGCGCTGCGGATTCTTGAATTCCTCGCCCAGGTGGGTGAAGGCTTCGATGCCGACGAAGCACCAGAACATCACCCCCAGTGCGGCTGGCAGCAGGTGCCATTGCTCGCCGAGCGGTGGCAGCAGCGGTTGTGTGCTGTGGGGCAGATCGCCGATCCACCAGATTAGCGCCACGCTGGCGACGATGGCCACGGCGATCAGCCCCTGGAGCACGCCCGAGGCCTTGGCCGGCCGTTGGCCGAGCAGCAGCATGGCGACGAGCGTGAGCAGCTGGATCGCCAGCAGCTCGCTGCCATCGAGGTCGAACAGTGCCAGCCAGAAGCCGCTGGCGATATGCAACGCTGCCGGCAGGCCCACCGGCAGCACGGCGAGGAACAGCAGCGCGCTGATGCCCTCCATGCGCAGGCCGAAGGCGCGGCCGATCAGGTGCGGTGCACCGCCCGCATGAGGGAAACGTTTGCCCAACTGGGCGAAGGTGAAGGCCACCGGCAGCACCAGGGCGATCAGAATCAGCCAGGCCCAGAGCGATACCTCGCCAGCCGCGGTGGCGGCCAAGGCCGGCACCACGAAGATGCCGGTGCCGAGCAGCGAGGTGCTGAGCAGGGCGATGCCTTGCAGCAGGCCCAGCTCCTTGTTCAATCGACTCATGGGGTATGCTCGTACTTTTCCAGATACCGCCATGGTAAGCCGTCGTCCTTGAGCAAGGCGTCGGCTTTCACCGACGAAATGACGGTTTCTCTGTCAACTTGATTGCCATCCCGAGAGCCCCGTGGACAAGTTCGATCGCCAGATCCTCGCCTTGCTGCGCAGTGATGCGCGCACCTCCGTCAGCCACATCGCCCGTGAGGTCAATCTGTCACGCTCGGCCGTCAGCGAGCGCATTCGTCATCTTGAGGCGAGTGGTATTATCCGTGGGTATCACGCCCAGGTCGCGGTGCCGGGCGACGGTGGGGTCAAGGCCTTCCTCGAGCTGTTCTACAAGAACGCCCGTTGTCAGGATTACGTCGAGCGAATGCGCGAATACCCGGAAATTCGTCACTGCAGCGGCATCAGCGGCGAGACGGACATGCTGGTACTGGTCGAGGCACCGAGCATGGCACGCCTGAGCGAAGTGCGTGCGGCCATCGAAGCCTTCCCGCAGATGCAGCGGGTCAAGACGCATGTCGTGGTGCAGGACTGGCCGCTATGAGCCTGCGCATCCTGCACACCTCCGACTGGCATCTGGGCCAGCATTTCATGGGTAAAACCCGCCAGGTCGAGCACCAGGCCTTTTGCGCCTGGCTGCTGCAGCAGGTTCGTGAACAGGCGGTGGATGTGCTGCTGATCGCTGGTGATGTCTTCGATACCGGATCGCCGCCCAGTTATGCCCGTGAGCAGTACTACCGGCTGGTGGTGGAGCTGCGCGACGCCGGTTGCGCCCTGGTCGTGCTCGGTGGCAACCACGACTCGCCGGCGATGCTCGGTGAAAGCCGCAGCCTGCTGGCGCAACTGGGCACTCAGGTGGTGCCTGGCGTGGGTGTCGACCTGACCGAGCAGGTGCTGGTGCTGAATGATCGCGCTGGACTGCCGGGCGCCATCCTCTGTGCCATTCCCTTCATTCGTCCACGCGACGTCATGGCCAGCCATGCCGGGCAGAGCGCGCAGGACAAGCAGCAATCCCTGCAGCAGGCCATCGCCGAGCATTACCGAGCGCTATATGACCTGGCGTTGAGCAAGCGTACCGAGCTGGATCTGGCGCTGCCGATCATCGCCACCGGTCACCTCACCACCGTCGGTGCCAGTGCCAGCGAATCGGTGCGCGAGATCTACGTCGGCAGCCTGGAGGCTTTTCCCACCAGCGCCTTCCCGCCTGCCGACTACATCGCCCTGGGCCATATCCACCGCCCGCAGAAGGTCGGCGGTCTGGAGCATATCCGCTACAGCGGCTCGCCCATCGCGCTGTCCTTCGACGAGGCGCGTCAGCAGAAGGAGGTGTTACTGCTGGAGTTCGGCGATGCCGCGCTGCAAGCGATCACACCACTGCCCGTGCCGGTATTCCAGCCCATGGCCAGCCTGCGCGGCTCGCTCAAGGAACTGGCAGTCGCCATCGCCGACATAGCGGCTCAAGGCACGCCCGAGCGCCCCGTGTGGTTGGAGGTGCAAGTCAGTTCCGACGACTACCTGAGCGACTTGCAGAGCCGCATCAACGGCCTGTGCGAAGGGCTCCCCGTGGAGGTGCTGCGTATCCGCCGCGAACGCGGCAACGCGACGGCGAGCCTGGCCAGTGAAGCACGGGAAACGCTGGACGAGCTGAGCGTGGAGGACGTTTTCGCCCGCCGCCTGCAACAGGAGGTCTTGGAAGAAGAGGATGCCCAGCGTTTGCAGGGGTTGTATCGGCAGGTGTTGGAGGCGGTGCAGGGGCAATAACGTCGCGGACGATCCATCGATAGGAGCGCTTATGGCCAACGTGACACTGAAGGGGTACATCCTAGTACCGGAAAAGGACTTGCAAGAGGTTCGTCGCGAACTGATCAACCATCGGCGCCTGACGCTGGACGAGCCCGGTTGCATAAGCTTCATCGTTACCGAGAATGCCGAGAACCCACTACGCTTCGACGTTTTTGAAGAGTTTGTTGATCGCCAGGCCTTCGCTCTACATCAGGCGCGCGTACGTGCTTCTCGCTGGGGACAAGTGAGCGTCGACGTGACGCGGCATTATGAGATTTTCGAGTAGGTCGAGTGCATGGCCACCGTAGCCCGGATGCAATCCGGGAATGTCTGTCATAGATACTCTCTGTAAGCCCAGTGGGCTGACTACACCAGCAAAGCCTTGACCAGGCACGTGTATAGATCAGCGACGTAGAAGAAAGACAGATTTATTTATTGGTACCCTCAACAACTGAAAAATAAATCTGTCCCCTTTTTGTCCTTGGCTTAACTGTAAGAAATTTTATGAAGCTACTCCGATACTTTGATACCGATGATGGCTCTCTTCCGGAGTTGGAGGTGCGATATTCAAGTCCAGATAAAGTATCCACGGCTTTCGAGTTTCTCTTCGCAAATAATGCTCGAAATGTAACTGCCAGCGGAGGCTACCTTTGGATCAACTCTTTGCAAAAAGAGAAGTTATTCACAGGTAGCTGTGATGCTGCATTGGTTATTTGTGAGTCAGCGGAACCATTTCATGTAGTGCTGGCAGGCATAACCATTGCGAACTGCACGCTTCCCGATTTAGGAGTTCTCGTTATGCCCTCTAGCTTGACCATCGACTACCGAATGGGCTGTGCATGGGGAGAGTTCGAGATCAACGCTCTGCTCATGCTGTTGAAAGGGCTATGTGCGCTAGGTGGTACGCTTTTCGCTCCTTGGTGGGGTGCCGAAGGCGAACATGAGTTCACTGAGGCTCTGCGTCGCGCCTGACAAGTGACTCAAATCGTTCGCTACGCTCACTGGGGCGGGCTAAAGCCCGCCCCTACCCAACGGCCGCTATCGACTCCTAAATGACTCTTCTCCCCTCATCCTGGGCCCATGCCTGGCCAGACCTCGGCCTACAGCCGCCATCTGGGCTGTTCGAACAACTCGTCCGTGCCTACGAGGAACCCCAGCGGCACTATCACTCACTGCAGCACCTATCCGAATGCCTGGCGCATTTCGAGCAGGCGCGCCATTTGGCGCAGCAGCCAGGCGAGGTGGCTATCGCGCTCTGGTTCCATGACGCCATCTACGATGTGCGTGGCAAGGATAACGAGCGCCAGAGCGCGGATTGGGCTATCCGGGTACTTGCGAGTTGCCAGGCCAGTCAGGCGACGCTGGATCGTGTCGAGCGACTGATCATGGCCACCCGGCATGACGCGACGCCAAGCGATGCGGACGAACAGTTATTGGTGGATATCGATCTGGCCATCCTCGGAGCCACGCCTGAGCGGTTCGCCGAGTACGATGCACAGGTGCGCGCCGAATACGCCTGGGTGCCTGGTTTCGTCTACCGTATGAAGCGGCGTAGCGTGCTCAAGGCATTTCTGGCGCGCCCCCGTCTATACGGCACCGATCATTTCAGGGCGCGCTATGAGGCACAGGCGCGGCGTAACCTGGCCGCTGTCCTCTGAAATTGCTGCGGGTACGGCAACGGCCTATGCCTATGGATGAACTGCGTCCCGATTTGACGAGTCGAAGCTCGCATCCCAACCCATATCTGAGGCCTCTGCATGGCAACTATCCGTTTGACCTCGTCCCTGGCTCTTGGCGCACTGCTGCTCGGCGGGTGCGCCAGCAACTCCGGTGGTGATGCTTCCGTCACCGAGCAATGGCTCGGCCGCTGGAATGGGCCGGAGGGTACTTACCTGGATATCACCGGTACGCCCGCCGATTACCGCCTGACCATCGCCAACCTCGACGGCCCGCGGCGTTTCGTCGGGCGCGCGCAGGGCGAACGGATCGTCTTCGTGCGTGACGGCGTGGTGGAGAGCATCAGCGCCACCGATGGTGAGGCCACCGGCATGAAATGGCTGCTGGACAAGCACAACTGCCTGACCGTACGCAGCGGTGAGGGCTATTGCCGCGACTGAATCGTCGATATGCCAGAATGACCGCCTTCAACGGCTTACGACCTGTGCATGAAAATCCTCAGCCTGCGCCTCAAGAATCTCAACTCCCTCAAGGGCGAATGGAAGATCGACTTCGCTGCCGAGCCTTTCGCCGGTAGTGGCCTGTTCGCCATCACCGGGCCGACCGGCGCGGGCAAGACCACCTTGCTCGATGCCATCTGTCTGGCCTTGTATCACCGTACGCCGCGCATGAGCACGCTGTCGGCCAGCGGCAACGAGCTGATGACCCGGCATACCGCCGACTGCCTGGCCGAGGTCGAGTTCGAGGTGAAGGGGCAGGGCTACCGCGCCTTCTGGAGCCAGCGCCGGGCGCGCGACAAGATAGACGGCGCGTTGCAGGCGCCCAAGGTGGAGCTGGCGCGTATCGCGGATGGCGAAATCCTCACCGACAAGATCCGCGAGAAGGAAAGCCTGACTGCCGAGTTGACCGGCCTGGATTTCGAGCGTTTCACCAAGTCCATGCTGCTCGCCCAGGGCGGCTTCGCGGCGTTTCTCGAGGCCAATGCCAACCAGCGTGCCGAATTGTTGGAGGAGCTGACCGGCACCGAGGTATACGGGCAGATTTCCCAACAGGTCTATGAGCGGACCAAGGCCGCCGAACAGTCGCTCAACCTGCTGAAAAGCCGTGCCCAGGGCATGGAGCTGCTGGACGATACGCAGCGCGCCGAGCTACAGGCTGAGGCTGAGCGTCTGGCCCTTGACCAGGCACCGCTGCACAGCGAGCAACAAGCGTTGCTGGCCGGGCAGCGCTGGCGTGAGGCCTTGCAGCGTGCCGAGCAGCAGGCGGCTGCAGCGGCGCAGGGGCTGGAGCAGGTACAGCAGCGTCAGGGCGCAGCGGTCGATGATTTGCAGCGCCTGGCTGCCAGTGAGCCTGCTGCGCGGTTGCAGCCATTGCATCTGGCCTGGCAACAGGCGCAGCAGGAGTCTCGGCAGGCTGAGCAAGGGCTGCTCGCACTGAGGCAGAACATGCAGGTGTGCGCCGAGCGTGAACTGCAGGCGCTGTGGCTGGCCAGCCGCCATGCGTCGCACTGGCGTGATGAGCGGCAGGTTGCGCTGGCGCAGTTGCAGCACCAGCACGCAGACGTGCAGGCGCTGCTGACTGAGCGCAGCCAGCATTCGCGCCTGGGCGAGTTGCTCGGGGGCTGGGGCGCGCGGTTCGTGCAGCGAGCACAGGGTGAGCAGGCGCTACAGGCCGCTCAGGCGCGTTTGAGCGAGTCGAGCACGCAGCTTGCAGCGCTGCAGCGCCAGCGCGAGGAACAAGGCGTGCGCCTGGCAGCCATGCAGCAGCAGGTGCAGCAGGCACGTGACGCCGAATCTCGGCAGCAGGAAGCCGTGCAAGCGCTGCTTGGCGAAGCAGGGGAAGCTGGCCTGCGCCAGGACTGGCAACGCCTGCAAGCACGCAGCCGAGTGTTCGACCGCTTGCAGCAACTGATGCAAAGCCGTGAAGCGCTGAGTACGCAACTCGCCGAGTTGCCGCCGCGTCTGGCCGAGTTGCAGCGTCGACAAGTGGACAAAAATGCAGAGATCAGCGCCCTGCGCGAACGCTACAAGGCGCTCAAGCAACAGGTCGGCGACAAGGAAAAATTGCTGGAGCAGGAAAAGCGCATCCAGGATCTGGAAGCCCATCGCGCTCGTTTGCAGCCTGGTGAGGCTTGCCCGCTGTGCGGCTCGCACGAGCACCCGGCGATCACTCAATACCAGGCGTTGAATGTCTCGGCGACCGAGCAGGCGCTGGCGCAATGCCGCAGCGAGTTGAGCGAACTGGAGAGCCAGGACGTCAACCTGCGCGATGAACTGACTCGCCTGGCCGCGCAGATCGAGCAGGTACAAGCGCAACAGAACCAGGCCCAGGCGCAATTGCAGCCGCTGGATCAGCAGTGGCAGCAGCAACTGGCCGAGCATGACATCCGCCTGCAGGAAGCCAATGAGCTGGGGCGGTTGCAACAGCAGCACGAGCACGAGCTGGCAGCTCTACAAGTGCGTCTGGAGGCGCTGCAAATCCAGCAAGCCGAATGGCAGCGCCTGCGCGAGCTGCGCGAAAAAGCCGAGCGTGAACAGGCCGAGGCCGAACGGCAGCAGGCGCTGCTGAGCCGTGATCTTGAAAACACCCAGGCGCGTCTGGTCGAGCAACAGACTCACTGCAGCCAGCTGCAGGTCGAGCAGGCGCAGCAGGCCCAGGAGCTGCTGGCCAGCCTGGAGGGATTCGCCAGTGAGCTGCCTGTCGATGGGGAGCGTTGGCTGGCGCAGCAGAAAGCCGCTTGGCAAGGCTGGCAGGAAGCGCAAGCACGCGAGCAGCAACTGCACGAACGCCTACGCGAGGCGCAGCGGCAACTCGACGAGGCGCAGGCGCAGGCCGAGCACTGGCAGCAGCGCTGGCAGGAAACCGGCGCGCAGAACCTGGCCGAGCCGGCACCCGCAGTGAACCCACAGCAGGCCTTGCACGAGGCGGTCGAGCGGCTGGCCGCTACGCAGCGTGAACGCGATGGTCTGGCGGGCAGCGAACAGGCCCAGGTCGCGTTGCAGGCACGCCTGCAGGCGCGCCAGGCTGAATGTCTCCAGGCCTGGCAGCAGGCGCTGGCGAGCAGTCCTTTTACCGATCAGGCTGCTTTCGAGGCGGCTGTGCTGGCCGATGACGAACGTCAGCGACTGATGCAGCTCAAGGCCGACCTCGAGCGGGCTCACACCCAGGCTACGACCTTGCTGGCCGCGGCCCAGGCCGAGGTGCAGCGCTTGCTGGCCGAGCCGCAGACTGCCTTGAGCCTGGATGAGTTGGCCGAGCAGATCCAGGTTCTGCAGGAGCGTCTGCGCGCCTTGAGCGAGCGCCAGGGTGAACTGCGTGCGCAGTTGCAGGCCGACGAGGCGCGGCGCAGCAGCCAGCAGGCGCTGTTCGCCGAGATCGCCGCGCAAGAGGGTGAGCAGCGCCTGTGGCAGCAGCTCAACGGCCTGATCGGTTCGGCCGACGGCGCCAAGTTCCGCAAGTTCGCCCAGGGCCTGACCCTCGATCACCTTATCCATCTGGCCAACCGCCAACTGACGCGTCTGCATGGGCGTTATCAACTGGCGCGCAAGAGCAGCGGTGAACTGGAACTGGAGGTGCGCGACACCTGGCAGGCCGATGTGGCGCGCGACTGCCGCACGCTGTCTGGCGGTGAGAGTTTTCTGGTCAGCCTGGCCCTGGCCCTGGCGCTGTCCGACCTGGTCAGCCACAAGACCAGCATCGACTCGCTGTTCCTTGACGAGGGCTTCGGCACCCTGGACGGCGAAACCCTGGAAGTGGCGCTGGATGCGCTGGACAACCTCAATGCCAGCGGCAAGACCATTGGGGTGATCAGTCACGTCGAAGCGATGAAGGAGCGAATTCCCGTGCAACTGCGGGTGCACAAGGGCGTCGGCCTGGGTTACAGCCGGCTCGACGCGCGTTTTGCAGTGAAGGAAGGAGCATGACCATGCTGATGCGAGCGAAGGATTCCACCCTGCTGGTGATCGATCTGCAGGAGCGGCTGTTGCCAGCCATCGATGGCGGTGCAGCAGTGGTCGAACAGGCCACCTGGCTGGTACGCCTGGCGCAGCGGCTCGATGTGCCAGTGATCGCCACCGAGCAATACCCCAAGGGGCTGGGCGTTACCGGCGCCGAGCTGCGTGAGTTGCTGCCGGCCGAGGGGCTGCGCGAAAAGATTCACTTCTCGGCGACCGCTGGCGCCGGGTTGTTCGATCTGCCGGGTGGTGAACGCCGGCAGTTCATCGTCTGCGGCACGGAAACCCATGTCTGTGTACTGCAAACCGTGCTGGGGCTGCTGGCGGCCGGGCGCGAGGTGTTCGTGGTGGACGAGGCGGTGGGCTCGCGCCGGCCGCGTGACAAGGCGCTGGGCCTGGCGCGCATGGAGCGCGCCGGGGCGGTGATCGTCTCGCGCGAGATGGTCGCTTTCGAGTGGCTGGAGCAGGCCGGCACGGATGTGTTTCGCGAGGTCAGTCGCAACTTCATCCGCTGAAACTATGGGGTGGCTGGCTGCGGTTCGAGTCGGTAGTGGCCGGCCTGCAGATCGTCGAAGTACTGCTGGTAGCGACCCTCCTCGCGAAACCGTTGCAGGCGGGTATTGAAGCGTTCGCGTAGCGCTTCGCTCTGTTCCAGGCGCTTGGGCAGCATCAGGTAGCTGAGGTTGATCAGCAGCGGTTTGGGGTGATGAGTGATGCGTTCGACATCTTCCTTGGTGAACTCGCTGCGCAGGGCTGCGTAACCGACGTTGCGCTCCTGCGGGTAGAGCACCACGCGCTCCTTGAGCAGCTTTTCGAAGTTCTGTCGGTCGCTGGAGACGCGTTCGATGCGCACCTTGCCTTCGGCGAGAAAAGCATCGAAGGCCGGCCCGTAGCTGTATTCCAGGCCGCCGCCAAGGGTCATGCCGCTGAGGTCATCGAAGCGCTGCCAGTCGAATGGCTGGCTCTTGAGGTGAAAGAACACGAACTGCTCGTCGAGCAGCGGTTCGCTGAAGATAAATTCCGCCTCACGTTCGTTCTTGTGCATCCAGACTGCGGTGGCGTCATAGCGACCTGCAGCCGCTTCGGCGTAGGCACGTGGCCAGGGCAGAAAACTGAATTCGACGCGGTAGCCTTCCTCGGCCAATAGGTCGCGGATCAGATGCGCCACCGGCCCCTGCTGCTCGAGCCTTGCGGACAGGTATGGCGGCCATTCACCTGCGCTGATGCGCAGTAAAGGCTTCTCCGTGGCGCTCGATGCCGCGCTAAAGAGCAGACTCATGAACAGAATCGGCAAGCCATGGCGCATCGGTGATCCTCGACAGCAGGGCAGCAGGATGATGGCAATTTAGACGCTTTGCCCGGTTGCTCCCAGTCATCGCCCTGGTTGGTTCGTTGCAAAAGGTTGTTGCAAGCCTAGCGACTGGCGTTGCGTTGTGGATGCGACGCACGTCGCAAGCAGAATCAGGGGCAAATCTTTCCATGGGGCCAGGCTGACCAGCATTCGTGAATCTGCCTATGCTTAGTCACAGCAATACGATTGGTAGCCTAGGAGCATGCGGGTCTATCTATGCTCTGGTGAGGGAGTTTCGTTTTTTGCACAAAGCGCTGCATTACTGCCTGATCTGGTTGTTTAGCGGTGCCTGTTACGGCGCACAACCTTCGTTGACTTTCTGTCATGAGGATCAGGACTCCTTTCCCTGGGTGATGACCGACGGCACAGGGCTCAACAGGGCGCTGCTGGGCCTGGTGGAACAGTCGCTCGGGCTGCATGTCACCTACGTTTCGGTGCCCTGGAAGCGTTGCCTGGCAGGGGTGGAGCAAGGCCTTTACGACGGCGCCTTCGCGGCCAGTTTCAAGGCCGAGCGACTGCGCATGGGGCACTACCCAACGGACGCCGAGGGCCGGCCAGACCAGCTCAGGCGTCTGCATACCTCGCGCTACACCCTGTATCGCCGAGTGGGGAGCGCCGTGTCCTGGGATGGTCAGCGCTTCGACCAACTCAAGGGGCGCGTCGGCTCGCTCAGCGGTTTTTCCATTCGTGATCTGCTGCTGGCGCAAGGTGCAGAGGTCGATGAGTCCAGTCGTGATCCGCTGGCACTGTTGCAGATGCTCATTCATGGCCGTGTCGAGGCGGTGGCATTGCAGACTCAACGCGGTGATTTCGTGTTGCAGAGTCATCCGCAGTTGGCACGCCAGATAGAAAAATTGCCTCAATTGCTGGAAGAAAAACCCTATTACCTGATGCTGTCCGATGCGCTGCTGATGCGCGACCCGGCATTGGCCGAAAGCATCTGGGCCGAGGTGGCGATTCAGCGAGAGTCGTCGGTCTACCAGGCGCTTGTCGCGGCTTATCTGGCGCGGCCTTGAGTGACGATAAAAATATGCAGCGTGCTATTCCCGTCAGGCATCGGCATCGCTAGAGTCCGCTGATTGTTTCGTGCATCCGTTCGGGTGGATACCGCATGACCTTCGCTGCCGGGTTGACCATTGGCCTGTTCATTCTGACCTATCTGGGCATGGCTGCCGGTGGCATTCGCGGGCTGCGCATCGACCGCAGTTGGATCGCCTGCTTCGCGGCTGTCGTGCTGCTGGTCAGCGGCGCGCTGAGCATGAATGACGCGGCGCATCACCTCGACCCTGGAGCGTTGTTGCTGCTGCTGGCGCTGATGCTGGTTTCCGCGCAGTTCGACTTTTCTGGCGTATACGCCTGGCTCAACCGCTACCTGACCGAACACGCCGAGCGGCCCGCGGTATTGCTGGCGGGCGTGGTGATGCTGGGTGGCTTTCTCTCGGCCATTCTGGTCAACGATATCGTCGCCTTCGCCCTGACCCCGCTGCTCTGCCGCAGCCTGCATCTGCGTGGGCTGGAGCCGCGGCCGTTCCTGTTGGCGCTGGCGCTGTCGTGCAATGCCGGCTCCGCTGCCAGCCTGATCGGCAACCCGCAGAACATTCTCATCGGTCAGGCCGGTGGCCTGGACTTCTGGGGCTATGTGGCCGTGGCCGGCCCGCCTGCGCTGGTGGCCATGCTTATCGTCTATGCGGTGATCTGGCTGCAATGGCATCGCCACTGGGGCGAGGCCAGGCCATTGGCCGTGGAGGACACGCCGGTCGAGCACATCTACGGCGCGCGCAGTTACCTCAAACCGTTGTTGGCCAGCCTGGCCTTGCTGGCCTTGTTCGCCACGGCCTTGCCGCGCGAGTTGTCGGCGTTGCTGGTGGCGGTGCTGGTGATGGTGTCGCGCCGGGTGGACAGTCGCGACTACGTGAACAAGGTGGATTGGAACCTGCTGCTGTTGTTCGTCGGTCTGTTCCTGGTCAGCGGTGCGGCGCTGCAATTGCCGCAGCTGGCGCAAGGCGCCGCCTGGCTGGCCGAGCATGGTTTGCTGCCGCAGGGCGTGTGGTCGCTGGCGGCCTCGTCGCTGGTGGCGGGCAACCTGATCGGCAACGTGCCGTTCGTGGTGTTGCTGCTGGGGCTGATGCCGGAGCTGTCGCACTCGGTGCTGATCGGCCTGGCGGTGATGTCGACTCTGGCCGGCAACCTGCTGCTGATCGGCAGCGTGGTCAATCTGATCGTTGCCGAAGGAGCGAAGCGCCAGGGTGTCAGCCTTGGTTTCGTCGACTATGCGCGCAGCGGTGTGCCGGTAACGCTGCTGAGCATGGCGGTGGCAGGGCTTTGGCTGGGGCTGGGCGGCTGGCTGCCCTGGTAACGGTTGACAAAGTGTAGGGCGAGCTCAGGAGCGTCAGCGAACAGCCCGCCATTGATGCCGGCTGCGGGATCGTTGTGGCGTACTGCTTCGCGAGTACGCCCTACAAACTCAGTGCGTAGGGCTGGCTCATGGCGTAGGGCGGGTCGGGGCGCCGGCTGCTCGTAGCGTCAGCGAACAGCCCGCCATTGGTGCCGACTACGGGGTCGTTGTGGCGTACTGCTTCGCGAACGGATCGCCGCCCGGTACGCCCTACATGGTCGGCCGCCCGGCAGTGTGTGCTCTGGCTCAGTGCGTAGGGTGGACTCAGGAGCGCCAGCGAACAGTCCGCCGTTGCTACCGGTTACGAGATCGTTGCGGACTGGTTCAGCGCCAACGATTGTCGCGCCAGGCGCTGCGTTGTTGCGCATCCTTGAACGTCCAGGCCACCAGGCGGCTCTGCTTCTGTCCCTGAGACATGCCGAGAATCCTCACTTCGACAGCACCTGCCTTGGCCAGCCAGCCTTGCAGCAACTGCACATTGCCGCTCTTGGACACCAGGCTGCTGAACCACAGCACCTGATCAGCCACCTGCGCACTTTCGCTGGCCATGCGCTTGAGAAATTCCGCCTCACCCCCCGGGCACCAGAGTTCGGCCGCCTGGCCGCCGAAGTTGAGCACCGGTAGCTTGCGCTTGGGGTCGAGCTTGCCGAGGTTGCGCCATTTGCGCGTGCTGCCGCTGCTGGCCTCGGCGGCGGAGGTGTGAAAGGGCGGATTGCACAGGCTCAGGTCGAAGCGCTCGTCGCCTTGCAGCAGGCCGAGGAAGATGTGCTCGGCATTACCCTGCTGGCGCAGCTCGATCGCACCCGCCAGCTGCGCGTTGTTCTGCACGATGGTGCGGGCCGAGGTCAGGGCCTCGGCGGCGATGTCCGCACCGACGAAATGCCAGCCGTATTCGCAGTGGCCAATCAGCGGATAGATGCAGTTGGCGCCGACGCCGATATCCAGTGCGCGCAGGTTTTCGCCACGGGGAATCTGCCCGTCATTGTCGCTTGCCAGCAGGTCGGCGAGGTTGTGCAGGTAATCGGCGCGGCCGGGAATCGGCGGGCACAGATAGCCTTCGGGAATGTCCCAATGTTCGATGCCGTAGTACTGACGCAGCAGCGCGCGGTTGAACACCTTGACCGCAGCCGGGTTGGCGAAGTCGATGCTGGGTTTGCCGTACGGGTTGGTGATGACGAACTGACCCAGCTCGGGGCTGACCCTGATCAGCGCCGGGAAGTCGTAGCGTCCCTGATGACGATTACGCGGATGCAGCTCGCCCTTGTTCGGTGCTGTTTTTACGGCAGCTGGCGCTGGCTTGCGTGGACGTTTTGGCGGCTGGGGCATGGTGGGGATCTGCGGAGTCGGACGCGCGATTTTCCCATGCTTTGCTGGCATGCCGTAACCCACAGCAACGTGAGAACGATCTGTGCGGCGTTTAACGAACATGGCCAGTGGCCATAAAACAGCAGGCCTTGTATTGATCCAGGTCAATGGGGTTCGCTTGCCTGTGCCCGTAGACTGCGCGCCTCATCGATCAGCAGCAAGGAGGCACCATGGCATACCTGGACTGGAGCGACGACCTCAATACCGGCATCACGGTCATCGATGATCAGCACAAGCGTATCGTCGCGATGATCAATCAGCTGGATGCCGCTCAGCGTGCCGCCAGCAAGGTGCAGGCAGGGGAGGTGATCGACGAACTGATCGACTACACCATCTCGCACTTCGCTTTCGAGGAGGCGATGATCGAAGAGGCGGGCTACATCTTCACCAAGGCGCACAAGCGGGTGCACGCGTTGTTCATCAAGCGTGTGGAGGATTACCGCGAACGCTTCAATCGTGGCGAGGACATTGCCGACGAGCTCAAGGGGATGCTGGGACGCTGGTTGTTCAGCCATATCCGCAGCGACGACCGCAATTACGTCGAGGCGGTCAATGAGAACCTGCGTCGGCTGAGTGCCGACGCTTCCGAGGGCGGCTGGTTGCGCCGCGCAGGGCGGCGTTTCTTTCGCGGTGCCGCCTGACCTGATTCACAGCGGGAAGATCAGCGGTACCAGCAGCACGCTGACGATCATCACCAGAATGGTGAAGGGCACGCCGACCCGCACGAAATCGCTAAAGCGGTACTGACCTGGCCCCAGCACCAGCGTGTTCACCGGCGAGGAAATCGGCGTCATGAAGGCTGCCGAAGCGGCCAGTGCAACCGTCAGAGCGAAGGGGTAGGGTGACACGCCCAGTGTCTGTGCCGTGGCGATGGCCACCGGCCCCATCAGCACGGCGGTCGCCGTATTGGAAATGAACAGGCCGATCAGTGCTGTGGCGGCGAACAGGCTGGCGAGAATGGCGTAAGGGCCAGCATCGCCGAGCAGGGCGACCAGGCCGTGCACGGCCAGATCGATGCCGCCGGTCTGTTGCAGCGCCTGGGCGAAGGGCAACATGCCGACGATGAGAATCAGCGTGGGCCAATGGATCGAGCGATAGGCACTGTCCAGATCGATGCAGCGGAAGGCGCCCATCAGCAGGCAGGCGATCAGCGCGGCGAGCACGTTGGAAACCAGGCCGCTGACCATCAGCACGATCATCACGGCCAGGCTGAGCAGGGCATAAGGCGCCTTGCGCGCGGCCGGCGCCACTTCATCCACTTCGGCAGGCAGGCTGAGCACCAGGAAGTCGCGACTCAGCCCTTGCAGGCGGCGGATGGCCTTCCACTCACCGGCCACCAGCAGGGTGTCCGAGGCTTTCAGGCGTTCGTCCACCAGCACGCCTTCCAGCGCCTGGCCATGGCGACGCAGCCCAACCACATTGAGCTTGTGCTGGCTGCGAAAACCCAGCTCCTGAATGGTCTTGCCGATCAGTTGCGACTCCGGCGGCATCGCCACTTCGGCCAGGCCCAGTTCATGGGCGTGCACGCTGTAATAGGAGTGCGGCAGCGGCATGGGCTCCAGGCCCAGGGTCTGGTAGATGCCGAGCAGGGCGATGGACGGGCTGATCAGATCCACCAGCAGCACGTCACCGGGCTGCAGCTGGGTATTGCCGGTGGCCATCAGCAGCAGGGTGCGGAACTTGCCCTGGCGCTCCACGGCGATCACGTTGATGCCGTACTGCTGACGCAATTCCAGCTCGTTCAACGGCTGGTTGGCCAGGGGCGAATTGATCTGTACGCGCAGGCGCCGCTCGCGTTCTTCGAGGTTGTAGGCCTGGGCCAGGTCGGTCAGGGTCAGGCGAGGCGCGGCGGATTCGCCCTGTGCATCGCCATGTTGCAGCCAGCGGCGGGTCAGCAGCATGTAGCCGATGCCCAGCACGAGGATCGCCAGCCCGACTGGCGTCATGCTGAAGAAGCCGAAGCCCTCCAGGCCGGCGCGGCGTAGCTCGGCATGAATCACCAGGTTGGGCGCGGTGGCTACCAGGGTGAGCATGCCGCTGATCAACCCGGCGAAGGCCAGCGGCATCATCAGCCGCGCGGGAGAAATGCGCAGGCGCGCTGCGACGCCGAGCACCACGGGAATGAAGATCGCCACCACGCCGGTGGAACTCATTACCGAGCCGAGGCCGGCGGCAGCCAGCATCAGCAGGATCAGCAGCCGGGTTTCGCTGCTGCCGGCCTTCTTCACCAGCCAGTCGCCGAGGCGGTAGGCGATGCCTGTGCGCACCAGCGCGGTGCCGATGACGAACAACGCCGCGATCAGTATCACGTTGGGGTCGCTGAAACCGGACAGCGATTGCTGCACGGTAAGCACACCGCTCAACGGCAGGGCGACCAGCACCAGCAGGGCCACCACGTCCATGCGTGGTTTGCCGATGACGAAGAGGGTGACGGCGCCGGCGAGCAGTGCCAGCGTCCAGAGCAGGTCGGGGTTCATGCGGGCTCCTTGAAAGACCGGGCCAAGGATCTCAGGGATAGCCGAGCGTCGTCTTGATCTGCTGCAGATTGGCGGCAATCCACTGCCTGTCGATCGGGCCCCAGTCGCGAATCCGGTAGTGCCCGGCATTGTTGCGCTCGCCATCGGCCTGCTGGAACGGGCAGTCGATGTCCAGCTCGACCAACGCTGTGAGCGTGTCCTGAGCGGTACGCCGCGGCATGCCGGTCGCCTCCATCAGTGCCGGTACGTTGGTGGCCTGGCCGCTGTCGATCAGCCAGGCAACGTAGAGACGGCGGTAGAAGCTGGTCTTGGTCTTGCTCACATCCATTTGGGCGGTATCCGGCTGTGCAGAAGAATCCGGAGAATACCGTCTGCAAACCGGTTGTGCCATGAGCCGGGCTTGTCGGATGACAAGCCCGTCAGGTTCTCAGGCCAGTTCGCGTAGCGCCAGGTAGCGCTCAGGGGCGCGCCCCTTCAGAAGCAGGGCCGAGATGCTGCCAAGTGCAAAAGCGCAGGCGACACCCAGGCCCATGAGCTTGGCGATATCGTCGGCATCGTCGCCACCGATCAGCATGGGCAGGTTGGCGATGGCAATGGCCAGACAGGCGAGGATGCCGATCAGGCCGCCCAGCGGGGCGATGCGTGTATGCCACAGGCGGGTATCGCTGCCACTGCGCTTGAAGTAGACCAGAACGGCCAGGCTGGTCAGGGCGAGAATCACCATGTAACCGATGGTACCGGCGGTGGCGCCCCAGGCGTAGATCTGCGTGACCGGATCGAGGCCGGCCAGGGTCAGCAGCAGGATGCCGACCAGGGCAAAGGCGCTCTGCAGCAGCGAGGCGATGTAGGGCGAGCCGTGTTGCTCGTGGATGCGTGAGCAGCGCGCCGGCAGTACCGAGTACTTGCCAAGAATGTACTGGTAGCGAACGACGATGTTGTGCAGCGACAGCATGCAGGCGAACAGGCTGGTGATCAGCAGCACCTGGATTACATCGCTGAAGGCTTTGCCGAGGTGCTGTTCGGCCAGGAGCAGGTACATGTCGCCGGGGTGTTCGTTGGCGAAGGCGACGATCTGTTCGACACCGATACCGGCGACTGCGCACCACATCGACAGAACATAGAAGATGCCCACGCTGAACACGGCGGTGTAGGTGGCGATGGGAATGGTGCGCTCCGGATTTCGTGCTTCCTCGCGGTAGATCACCGTGGATTCGAAACCGATGAACGAATAGATCGCGAACAGAATCCCCAGGCCCGGCGAGCCGGAGAGAATGTGCTCGGGCTGGAAGGACTCCAGCGGCAGGCCGGCGATACCCTTGTCGGCCACGACCAGCAGGTCGATCACCAGTACCACGGCGATTTCCAGGATCAGGGCGACACCAAGGAACTTCGAGCTCATTTCGATACGCCGATAGCCCAGTACACCGATCACGACGATCGCAGCCAGGGTCAGTTGCCACCAGGGAGGCGCAATGCCGAACAGGCTGTCGAGCAGCTCGCTCGAGGCGTAGCCGACGTAGGTGCCGATGGCGAGCATGAACAGCGAGTAGGAAATCATCGCCAGGGTCGCCGCACCGAGGCCGACCACGCGGCCCAGGCCTTTCTGGATGCAGGCATAGAAGGCCCCGGCATTGCCGATATGGCGTGACAGGGCGACGAAGCCGACGGCGAACATGAACATGATCAGCATCGCGGCGAGGGCGTCGAAAGGTGCGGCGGCACCGTTTCCCAGGCCGATCATCAGCGGTGTGTTGGCCACCATCACGGTCAGTGGGGCGGCGGTGGCAACGACCATCATGACGATGGGCACGATGCCCAGGTTGCCACTGAGGGCATGGGGTTTCGCTGCGCTCTGCGCAACGGTCGAGTCATTCATGCTTGCTAGTCCCGTTGTCTGTTCTGTTGTCCCCGCGGCAGGGCGCGCGTGGGCGGGAGAGGTTCGCGCCAGTGGCGCGGCACGCAAGGGGTCACGGCTCAAGGCGTGGCCATGGCGATTGCGGTGACCTCGAGCTGTTGGGCGGGGTGGATCATTCCCTGAATTTCCAGGGTCGTGCTGCTGGGTCGATGCGCACCGACCCAGGGCCCGAGACGGGCGGGGATGACCGCCGAGAGCGCCTGGATATCGGTGGTGTAGAACGTCCAGGTCACCAGATGGCGGCGTTCCAGGCCTTCTGCCTGCAGGCAGCGGTCGAGAATGTCCAGTACGAAGTCCAGCTGCGCGCCGATGTCGCCTTCGCCCACCAGTTCCAGGCTTTCCAGGTTGCCACGCAGGGGGGCGATGCCGGACAGGTAGAGCGTATCGCCGGCCCGTACCGACTGGTGGAAGGCAAAGGCCTCGAAGACGTCCTGGCCCAGGTAGCCGATCTCGGGTGTGTTACGCGTGATCATGGCGTGCTCTCCTCAGGCGCTTTCGCTTTGCAGGTTATGGCGGAAGCTGCCGCCGTTGTCCGCGCGCTGCGCATCGACCAGTTCGATGCTCATGGCCACGGGAGCGACGTCGTCACGCAGGGCGGTCAGCGGATCCTCGAAGTCGCGGGTGTAGCCAAGGGCGAAGCAGCCGTACTGGTAGCCCATGACCTTGAGCAGGTCATCGGGCAGGGTCTGGGCGATTTCGCGCGGACAGGACAGGTACTGGTTTTCCTCCTGACGTACCCAGCCCACGGCATAGGTGATGTTGATGGCCTGGCGGATGGCGTCGGAGCGGTTGCTGCCAGCGCCGTGATAGATCTTGCCGGTGTAGAACAGGGCCGAGCCGCGTTTCATCACGGCCGCAATGCTCTGCTCCTCAGTGTATTTCTGCTTGCGTCCGACGAACTGGCTGCCGGGGACGATGCGAGTGGCGCCGTTTTCCTCGGTGTAGTCGGTCATGGCCCAGAGCAGGTTGCATTGCACCTGATAGTCGTCAGGGAAGGGGAAGAAGTCCCAGGCCAGTTCGTCCTGGTGCAGCATTTGCGCGGGCGATCCGGGGAAGACGCTGATGATCTGCGTCAGGTGCAGCTGGAAGGTCGAGGCATGTGCCAGGAACAGTTCGGTGGCGCCCAGCACGGAAGGGTGCATGACCAGCTCGCGGGCCGCCGGTGAACGGGCGATGAGCGAGCCGGTGCGCTTGGTCTGATGGCCGATGAAGTTGTCCTTGCCGTAGGCCGTGTCCTGGATATAGGGCGCCATTTCGGCGGCAATGCGATCCATCTGCTCGGCGCTGGCCAACTCGTCGACGATCACGTAGCCGTGCTCGCGCAGTGACTGGCTGATCTGCTCGGCGGTGGCGGTATTGGGCAGGCGGTTGAGTGTCATCAGGGTTACCTCGACGGTCGTGGCTAACAGGTCGAGGCGAGAGTAGGCAGCCCGTGAAAACGCAACAATCCATCCGAAGATGGACAAAATTTCGCGATTTCGGTGTTTTTCACGCTCTTGGTGCAATTGCCGGGGCGAAGCTCTGTTGTGGTGCTTGCAGGCTGCCCCACAGGCTTCTGGAGCACCTTTCGGACGCGGCATGTCGATTGCTTGCAGAGGCATGGCATCCACGCCTGTGTTCAACAATCCCGAGAGTGCCTGTCATGAGTACGATGCAAACGGCCAAGGGTGATCTACTGGTCAGGGAGGCCATGCACTTCAGTCGCGATTTTCTTGGCGTCAGTGGCGCCCTGTTCTATTGGGTGGATCGCCGGCGCCAGGAGATGCAGGTGCTCGAGACGCTGGATGTGCCTCCCGGATTTCTCGAACAGTACCGTCGTGGCATGCAGCCGTTCGACCCGATGTGCGTCAGCCGCATGCTGGCGCGACACGACAGCGTTGGCGTACTGAGCATTGCTCGCGAATCGCAGAACCGCGCCGAGATGCGTCACTATCAGGGCTATCTCGATACCTATGGCGTGCTCGATACCGTCGACCTGATGTTCTGGGGTGAACATGCGGCTTTTGGCGGCATCGGTTTTCTGCGAACGCTGGGCGACCCCCCTATCAAGGTCGATACGACAGGCCTGGTGGCATTGCAGCGTCTGCTGCAGGCCAGCTTCAGCGCCCATCCACATGTTCGTCAGCTGCAACTGGAGCAGCGTCTGGATGCTTGCGGCCTGAGCGTGCGTGAAAGGCAGGTCGCCGCGTTGATCGGGGCTGGAGCCTCCAATCGCGAGATCGCCGAGGCGATGAACATCACCCTGGCGACGGCCAAGACCTATGTGGTGCGTATCTTCGAGAAGCTCAACATCGACAGCCGTACCGCGCTGGTGGCGTTCATGGGGCAGCTCAACTGAGCGTTCAGTGAGCCTGGCGTGCCGCGCGGCGACGCAGGGTGCGATGGCGGCTGCCGAAGAAGAGTTGCAGAAAGGGCTCTACCAGCACGGCCGGCAGAATCGGATCGATGGTCAGGTCGTCGACCACCCGAGTGCCGCCATCGACGATTTCGATACGTCGGGCGTGGCGCCAGCGGCGCATGCCGGTCATCGGTGATTGCTCGACGAAGCCGCTGCCGGGCGTCAGCGACTGCAGAGTCAGGCGCGAGATGCCGATGGGCAGGATGCCGAACAGCCACAACCAGCTGGTGAACAGCGGCTTGCCGGCTTCTACGGGCAGGTCTTCGAGGTTGCGCACCCCTTTGGGTACGCTCATCCACAGCCAGGGATGCATCTCGGCGCGCAGGCTGCGCACGTCAGTGATCCAGCGCCAGACGCATTCCGGTTCGGCGGGCAGAGTAGAGGTGAAGCTCAGGTGCAGGGTCATGGGCGCGGTGAGCGCTGGTGGCTCCGGTTACACCGCCTGCGGGCGGCTGGCAGGGGGTAATCCTGCCAGCCTATGCATCCGAGGTGAAGAGGCTATGCGTTCGGAAGGCTTTCGCAGTCGTTTCCCGGCGTTTAACGCAGTGTGCGTTGAGGGCGAGGATCGGCATGCGTAGGGTGCGCCGTGCGCACCGGGAAGGTGCCGCGGACGTTTCGGTGCGCATGGCGCACCCTACAAGGGGTCAACTCAGCAACAGGGCGTCGTCGGCCAGCTTCTCGCCACGCACCTTCTCGAACATTTGCAGCAGATCCGGCACATCCAGGCCCTTGCGCTGCTCGCCGGCAACGTCCAGCACCACCTGGCCCTGGTGCAGCATCACCGTGCGGTCACCGACATCCAGCGCCTGGCGCATGCTGTGGGTGACCATCATGGTGGTCAGCTGTTTCTCGGCAACGATGCGTGCGGTCAGTTGCAGGACGAAATCGGCGGTGCGCGGGTCGAGTGCCGCGGTGTGTTCGTCGAGCAGCAGGATGCGCGAGGGTTGCAGCGCTGCCATCAGCAGGCTGACCGCTTGGCGCTGACCGCCGGAAAGCAGGCCGATGCGATCGCTCAGGCGGTTTTCCAGGCCCAGGCCGAGGGTCGCCAGGCTTTCGCGGAAGCCCTCGCGCATGGAGGCACGCACCGCTCGGCCGAGACCACGACGCTGGCCGCGTTGCTGCGCCAGGGCCATGTTCTCTTCGATGGTGAGGTCTTCGCAGGTGCCTGCCATTGGATCCTGGAACACGCGGGCGACACGCTGGGCGCGGCTCCAGACGGGCAGGCGGGTGACGTCCTGCTCGTCGATCATGATCGTGCCGCTGTCCACCGGCAGATCGCCGGACACGGCGTTGAGGAAGGTGGACTTGCCGGCGCCGTTGGTGCCGATCACGGTGACGAACTGGCCGCTCGGGATGTCCAGCGACAGGCCCTGCAGTGCGCGGGTTTCAATCGGCGTGCCGGGGTTGAAGGTGATCTTGAGGTTCTGGGCACTGAGCATCAGATGTGCCTCCTGCGAGCCAGGCGTTTCTTCGCCAGCGGGATGACCAGGGCGATGACCACCAGCACGGCGGTGACCAGGTTCAGATCCTGCGCCTGCAGACCGATGAAGTCGCTGTTCAGCGCCAGGGCGATGAAGAAGCGGTAGACGATGGCGCCGAGGATCACCGCCAGGGTGAGGTAGAACAGGCGGCGTGCCGGCAGAATGCTTTCGCCGACGATCACAGCGGCCAGGCCGATGACGATGGTGCCGATCCCCATGGAGATATCCGCGCCGCCTTGAGTCTGCGCGAACAGCGAGCCGGCCAGGGCTACCAGTGCGTTGGAGATGGCCATGCCGAGGATGACCATGGCGCCGGTGTTGACGCCTTGCGAGCGCGCCATGCGCGGGTTGGAGCCGGTGGCGCGGATGGCCAGACCTTGCTGAGTGGCGAAGTAGCTATCCAGTGCCAGCTTGGCGCCGATCACCACTACCAGCAGGATCAGCGGCCGGGCGATGTAGTCGATCAACCACTCGGGTTGCAGCACGGTGAAGATGGTTGGCTCCATGATCAGCGGGATGTTCGGCCGCCCCATGATGCGCAGGTTGATCGAATACAGCGCGATCATCATCAGGATGCTGGCCAGCAGATCCATGATCTTCAGGTGCACGTTGAGCACCGCAGTGACCACGCCAGCCAGCGCGCCGGCGGCGGTGGCGATCAGCGTGGCCAGGAACGGGTCGGTGCCATTGGCGATGAGGACAGCGCAGACCGCGCCGCCCAAGGGGAAACTGCCGTCCACGGTAAGGTCGGGAAAGCGCAGCAGACGGAAGGAGATGAATACGCCAAGCGCCACCAGACTGAAGATCAGGCCGATCTCGAGGGCGCCGAACAGGGAAAACAGGGACATAGAATTGACCTGGTGGGTGGGTGGAAACCGAGCGGCCGTGATATTGGCAGCGCCCACCGTCTATCACGGTGAGCGCTTTGCCGCGGCGCGCTCAGTTACACCCGTACAGCTTACTCGATGATTTCAGCCGCCGAGTCCAGCAGCTCCTGGCTCAGGGTGACGCCCTGACGCTCGGCAGCGGCCGGGTTGAGGAACAGGCTGAGGTTTTCGCTGGTTTCCGGCTTGATGTCGCCGGGCTTCTCGCCGTTCAGCACGCGCAGCACCATGCGGCCGGTCTGCTTGCCATGTTCGAAGTAGTCCAGGCCCAGCGCCGCGATGGCGCCGCGTTTGACGCTGTCGGTGTCGGAGGCGATCAGCGGGGTGCGGGTGTCGTTACCGACCTTGACCAGCGACTCGTAGGCCGAGACCACGTTGTTGTCGGTGTTGGTGTAGATCACGTCAACCTTGCCGACCAGGCTGCGGGCCGCGGAGCCGACGTCGACCGAGCGCGGTGCGGCGGCTTCGACCAGGGTCATGCCCATGCTCGGCAGCAGTTCCTTGAGACGGCGAACCACGACAGCCGAGTTGGCCTCGCCGGGGTTGTAGACCATGCCGACGCGCTTGGCGTCCGGCAGTACGCGCTTGATCAGCTCCATCTGCTTGTCCAGTTCGAGCAGATCGGAAACACCGCTGACATTGCTGCCGGAGGCTTCCCAGTTGCGTACCAGCTGCGCTTCGACCGGATCGGTGACGGCGCTGAACAGGATCGGCGTGCTCTTGGTCGAGGCGACCAGCGCCTGTGCCGACGGCGTGGCAATGCCGACGATCACATCCGGACGGTCACCGATGAACTTGCGGGCGATCTGCGCAGCGGTGCCCGTGTTGCCCTGGGCACTCTGATACTGCCACTTGAGGTTCTCGCCTTCGCGATAGCCGCCTTCTTCGAGGGCGGCCTTGATGCCGTCGCGCACCGAGTCCAGCGCCGGGTGTTCGACGATGGCAGTGACGGCCACGGATTTCTGTTCAGCGGCGATGCTGGCGCCGGGAGCACCCAGGGCCAGTGTCAGGGCAGCCAGGGGCAGCCAGCGATGTTTGGCGATCTGCAGCATTGCTATCTCCTGCCGGGAGGTATGCCCGGGTATGTGGCGAATATGCGGCGGCGCGCCTTCGTGGGGCGCGCCGTCCGGGTTCTTACAGATTGGCGATCTTCTCGCGTTGTTCTACCAGCTTGGCCAGTGCCTGCTCGGCCTCGGCCAACTTGGCGCGTTCCTTTTCCAGCACTTCGGCCGGAGCCTTGGCGACGAAGCCTTCGTTGGCCAGCTTGCCGCCCACACGTTGTACTTCGCCTTGCAGGCGGGTGATTTCCTTGTCCAGGCGCGCCAGTTCAGCGTCCTTGTCGATCAGGCCTGCCATCGGCACCAGTACCTGCATCTCGCCGACCAGGGCGGTGGCGGACATTGGCGCCTCTTCACCCGCGGCCAGCACGCGAACCGATTCCAGCTTGGCCAGCTTGCTGAGCAGCGGCTCGAAGTCGGCCAGGCGGCGCAGATCCGCGTCGTTGGCGTTGGCGACGATGATGTCGATGCGCTTGGCCATGGAGATTTTCATCTCGCCACGGATCTGGCGTACGCCGAGCATCAATTGCTTGACCCACTCGATGTCGCCTTCGGCGGCCGGGTCGATGCGGCTTTCATTGGCCACCGGCCAGGGCTGCAGCATGATGGTCTCGCCGCTGATGCCGGCCTGGCTCTTGATGCGCTGCCAGATTTCTTCGGTGATGAAGGGCATGAACGGGTGCGCCAGGCGCAGGATCACTTCCAGCACGCGCACCAGGGTGCGGCGGGTGCCGCGCTGACGCTCGAGCGGTGCGTTCTCGTCCCACAGCACCGGCTTGACCAGCTCCAGGTACCAGGCGCAGTACTCGTCCCAGATGAACTCGTACAGGGCTTGCGCGGCCAGGTCGAAGCGGAAGGCATCGAGGTGGCGGGTCACGTCCTGCTCGCAGCGCTGCAGGGCGGAGATGATCCAGCGGTCGACTGGCGACAGGTCGACGGCTTCGCCATGGATGCCGGTGTCCTGGCCATCGGTGTTCTCGATGACGAAGTTGGCAGCGTTCCACAGCTTGTTGCAGAAGTTGCGGTAACCCTCGACGCGGCCCATGTCGAACTTGATGTCGCGGCCGGTGGAGGCCAGCGCCAGGTTGGTGAAGCGCAGCGCGTCGGTGCCGTAGGCGGCGATGCCGTCGGGGAACTCGGCGCGGGTCTGCTTGGCGATCTTCTCGGCCAACTTGGGCTGCATCATGCCGCTGGTGCGCTTGGCTACCAGCGATTCGAGGTCGATGCCGTCGACGATGTCCAGCGGGTCGAGCACGTTGCCCTTGGACTTGGACATCTTCTGCCCCTGACCGTCGCGCACCAGGCCGTGCACGTAGACGGTCTTGAACGGGATCTGTCCGGTCAGGTGGGTCGACAGCATGATCATCCGGGCGACCCAGAAGAAGATGATGTCGAAGCCGGTGACCAGCACGTCGGTGGGGTGGAAGGTCTTGAGGAAATCGGTCTGCTGCGGCCAACCGAGGGTGGAGAAAGTCCACAGGCCGGAGCTGAACCAGGTGTCGAGCACGTCTTCGTCCTGGCGCAGGTTGGCATCGCCGAGGTTGTGCTTGGCGCGAACCTCAGCCTCGTCGCGACCGACGTAGACGTTGCCGGCATCGTCGTACCAGGCTGGAATGCGGTGGCCCCACCACAGCTGACGGCTGATGCACCAGTCCTGGATGTCGCGCATCCAGCTGAAGTACATGTTCTCGTACTGCTTGGGCACGAACTGGATCTCGCCGCTCTCGACCACGGCGATGGCTTTCTCGGCCAGCGGCTTGGTGGAGACGTACCATTGGTCGGTCAGCCACGGCTCGATCACGGTGCCGGAGCGGTCGCCTTTCGGCACTTTCAGGGCGTGATCTTCGATTTTTTCCAGCAGGCCGGCGGCGTCGAAGGCGGCGACGATCTGCTTGCGTGCGACGAAGCGGTCGAGGCCGGCGTACTCGGCCGGCAGGCTGCCGTCGATCTCGCCGTTGACGCTGCCGTCGATGTTGAACACCTGGGCTTGAGCCAGCACGGCGGCGTTCTTGTCGAAGATGTTGATCAGCGGCAGGTTGTGGCGTTTGCCGACTTCGTAGTCGTTGAAGTCATGCGCCGGGGTGATCTTCACGCAGCCGGTGCCGAACTCGGGGTCGCAATAGTCGTCGGCGATGATCGGGATGCGGCGGCCCAGCAGCGGCAGTTCGACGAAGGTGCCGATCAGCGCCTTGTAGCGTTCGTCTTCCGGGTGCACGGCCACGGCGCTGTCGCCGAGCATGGTTTCCGGGCGGGTGGTGGCGACGATCAGGTAGTCTTTGCCGTCAGCGGTCTTGTTGCCGTCGGCTAGCGGGTAGCGCAGGTTCCACAGGCTGCCTTTCTCGTCGTGGTTCTCCACTTCGAGGTCGGAAATGGCGGTGTGGAACTTGGTGTCCCAGTTGACCAGACGCTTGCCGCGGTAGATCAGGCCGTCTTCGTGCAGGCGCACGAACGCTTCCTTGACTGCCTCGGACAGACCTTCGTCCATGGTGAAGCGCTCGCGCGACCAGTCAACCGAACTGCCCAGACGACGAATCTGGCGGGTAATGGTGCCGCCGGACTGCTCTTTCCATTCCCAGACCTTTTCCAGGAATTTCTCGCGACCCAGGTCATGGCGACCGATGCCGTCGGCGGCCAGCTGGCGCTCGACCACCATCTGCGTGGCGATGCCCGCGTGGTCGGTGCCCGGCTGCCACAGGGTGTTGCGCCCCTGCATGCGGCGGAAGCGGATCAGGCAGTCCATGATCGAGTTGTTGAAGCCGTGGCCCATGTGCAGGCTGCCGGTGACGTTCGGCGGCGGGATCATGATGGTGTAGGGCTCGCCCGAGCCCTGCGGGGCGAAGTAACCCTTGGCTTCCCAGTTCTGGTACAGGGCAGTTTCAATGGCGTGCGGCTGGTAGGTCTTGTCCATGCGCGGCGGGACCCTTTGACGGCTGATCGGAAAAGCCGGCAAGTATAGCGGGGATAGGGCTGACGGCGTAAGGGTGAGGGCGCGGCATTCGTAGGGTGCGCCGCGCGCACCAGCGGTTCGTTGGTTGCCTTGGTGCGCCGTATCCTGCGGTCAGGATTTGCGTGGAGGCAGCAGGCGCGGCAGGCGGGCTTCGAGACGGCGCTTGAGTTCGGCTTCGATCTGCGGCACGAAGTCGTCGATCACATCCTGCAATATCAATTGCGCCGCAGCGCGCAGTTCGCCATCGAGTTGTTGCAGTTCGCGGGTGCTGTCATGCAGGCGTGGCTGTAGGTTGGCGCGCACAGGGCTCGGCGTCGGCTGGCTGATTGGTGCTGGAGCTGAGGCGTGGCGTGCCGCCGGTGCCACGTTGAACGGCGGAGGCGGGCCGGGTGGCGCACTGACGATATCGGAAAGCACCGGGATGCTGTCCGGGTCGAGCGAGTCGATCAGCAATGGTGGCTCGTGGCTGTCGTCGCCCAGCAGTTCGCGGATCGATTCCAGGTCGTGCAGCAGCTGAGCAGGTTTTTGCGGAGGTTTGGGGGTGTCCATGGCGGTCGGCACAGCGAGAAGAAGGGCAGGGGTGGCCTGTGTTGTGAGCATCAGCAGGCGCTAAAGTTCGACGCGCTTGGGATCATACCCGCGCTGGCGATAGCTGCGGAAATTCTCGCGACAGGCGTTCAGCAGTTCAGGCTGCTGGTTGACGATCTCGATGACGCGGGCAAAACGCTCGACATTGGGCGACAGGCTGCTGCCCAGGTTGATCAAGACACCCTGTTCGGTGCTGGGCACTTCATCGATGCCCACGACCACCGGCGACAGCGGGGCGTCACGGTGCAGGTCATGAGGCACGAAACGCTCAGCCTTGAATTGCCAGAGCATCTCGTCGAGTTCGTCACACTGCGCCTCGTCGCTGCCGCGCACGAACACCGGCATGCCAGCATTCCAGGCTTTCAGAGCCAGCTGGCAGGCGGCGCGCAGGCGGCCCTGGGCGTCGCTGGAGGAGAGGACGTAGAACTCGATTCTGGGCATTGCGATACCAGGAGTAGGGCGGTGCTGTAGGAGCGAATTCATTCGCGAATGAATTCGCTCCTACAGGTCGGTGGCGTCAGGCCTTGGCGCGATCCAGCAGGTACTGGGTCAGCATCGGGACGGGGCGGCCGGTGCCGCCCTTGTCCTTGCCGCCACTGATCCAGGCGGTACCGGCGATATCCAGGTGTGCCCAGTGGAATTCCTTGGCAAAGCGCGACAGGAAGCAACCGGCGGTGATGGTGCCGGCCTTTGGCCCACCAATGTTGGCGATGTCGGCGAATGGGCTGTCCAGCTGCTCCTGGTACTCGTCGTACAGCGGCAGTTGCCAGGCACGGTCGTCGGCGGTTTCGCCAGCCTTGAGGATCTGCTTGATCAGCGCGTCGTTGTTGCCCATCAGGCCGGAGACATTGCTGCCCAGAGCGACGATGCAGGCGCCGGTGAGGGTGGCGATGTCGATCACCGCCTGCGGCTTGAAGCGCTCGGCGTAAGTCAGGGTGTCACACAGCACCAGACGGCCTTCGGCGTCGGTGTTGAGGATTTCCACGGTCTGTCCGCTCATGGTGGTGACGATGTCGCCAGGACGGGTCGCACGGCCGCTGGGCATGTTCTCGGCGCAGGCCAGCAGGCAGACCAGGTTGATCGGCAGTTGCAGCTCCAGCACGGCCTTGAGAGTGCCGAACACGCTGGCAGCGCCGCACATGTCGTACTTCATCTCGTCCATGCTGGCCGCCGGCTTGATGCTGATGCCGCCGGTGTCGAAGGTGATGCCTTTACCGACCAGGGCGAAAGGCTTGTCGTCCTTCTTGCCGCCCTGGTAGTGCATGACGATCATGCGTGGCGGCTGCTCGCTGCCCTGGGCCACGGCGAGGAAGGCACCGGCGCCGAGCTCCTTGAGTTTCTTCTCGTCGAGGATCTCGACCTTGAGGTTCTTGTGCGCCTTGCCCAGGGCCTTGGCCTCTTCGGCCAGGTAGCTGGGGTGGCAGAGATTCGGCGGCAGGTTGCCCAGGTCTTTGGTGAAGGCCACGCCGCTGGCGATGGCGCGGGCATGCTGCAGGCCACGCTCGGCATCGGCCAGCTCGGCTTTGTCGACGAACAGGGTGATTTTCTTCAGTGCGCGAGGGTCGGCTTTCTTGCTCTTGAATTGCTCGAACAGGTAAGTGCCATCGGCCAGGGTTTCGACAATCAGGCGGGTCTTGCCGTAGGCATCGCGGCCCTTGACCTTGAGTTCGCCCAGAGCCAGCAGCGCGTCGCTGCCGCCCAGGCCCTTGAGTACGCCGTGCACACCTGCAACCAATTTGCGCAGTTGACGGTCGGATAGGTCGCCCTTGCCGCTGCCTACCAGCAGCACACGCTCGGCCTTGAGGCCTGGCAGGCTGTGCAGGAGTAAGGTCTGGCCCGGTTTGCCGGCGATATCGCCGCGCTTGAGAACGGCCGACAAGGCTCCGCCGCTGGCAGCGTCCACGGCCTTGGCCACCTCGCCCAGCTTGCGGCCTTCGCCGATGGCGACGACCAGGGTGGCGGTCTTCAGGGTTTCCGGACGGGTAGTTTTGACGAGGAATTCCATATGAGCTGTCCCCAAGACAAAGAGTCGGGTTTGACGGATAATGGCCGCCATTTTTCGAGGGTCCACCTTAAGGTGGGCCGGCAAGTAGGTGCGGCTAGTTTGAGCGCTCGTGCCTGAGCCTGACAACCCTGGAGCGTCCGGTTTGATCGTCTTCCGTTATCTTTCCCGTGAAGTGCTGGTAACCCTCAGCGCGGTAAGCGCCGTGCTGTTGGTGATCATCATGAGCGGCCGTTTCATCAAGTACCTGGCTCAGGCTGCGCAGGGCGTGCTCGACCCGGGTGTACTGTTCTTGATCATGGGCTACCGGATCCCGGGCTTTCTGCAGCTGATTCTGCCGCTCGGGCTGTTCCTCGGCTTCCTCCTGGCATATGGCCGGCTTTATCTGGACAGCGAAATGACCGTGCTGTCAGCCACCGGCGTCAGTCAGCAGCGTCTGACCGTTTACAGCATGGCGCCGGCATTGATCGTCGCACTGCTGGTCGGCTGGCTCAGTCTGGGCCTGGCGCCGCAAGGCGTGGCCAGCGTGGCGCGCATTCTCAATGAGCAGGATGCCCTGACTGAACTCGACACCTTGGTGCCAGGGCGCTTCCAGTCGATGAAAGACGGTTCGCGAGTCACCTATTCACAGGAATTGTCGGCGGATCGCAGCGAGCTGCGCGGTGTGTTCATGTCCGAGAAGCGCCTTGCCGCCAGCAGCGGCACCGAGCGCGGCATCACCGTGCTGGTGGCCGAAAGCGGGCGCCAGGAAATCCAGGCCGATGGCAGTCGCTATCTGATTCTGGAAAACGGCTACCGCTATGACGGCGAGCCGGGGGAGGCTGATTACCGCGCCATTCGTTACGACACCTATGGTGTCCTGCTGCCCAAGCCGGAAGTGGCCGTCGAAGCCAGCGAGCGCGAAGCAATGCCGACTCGCGAACTGTTCGGCAGCGACGACCCGCGCATGCAGGCCGAGTTGCAATGGCGTCTGTCGATCCCGTTGCTGGTATTTGTGGTCACCCTGCTGGCTGTGCCGCTGTCCAAGGTCAATCCGCGGCAGGGGCGCTTCCTCAAGCTGTTGCCGGCAATCTTCCTCTATATGGCCTATCTGGGCCTGCTGATCGCGGCCCGTGGTGCGCTCGACAAAGGGCGGTTATCCCCTGCGCTTGGCCTGTGGTGGGTGCATGGCATCTTCCTGAGTATAGGTTTGCTGCTGTTGTACTGGGAGCGCCTGAGCCTGTGGTGGGCTAGCCGTCGTGTGTCGGAGGTGGCCCATGGCTAAGTTGGATCGCTACATCGGCACCCAGGTTTTCTTTGCCATTCTCGCGGTGCTGGGCATCATCCTCGGCCTGGCGCTGCTGTTTGCCTTCATCGACGAACTGGGTGATCTGAACAAGGGCGATTACGGTCTGGCTCAGGCGCTCTGGTACATCCTGCTGACCGCACCGCGCCGCGCTTACGAGATGCTGCCGATGGCAGCGCTGATCGGCTGCCTGATCGGTCTCGGCACCCTGGCCAGCAACAGCGAGCTGACCATCATGCGCGCGGCAGGCGTCTCCATCGGGCGCATCGTCTGGTCGGTGATGAAACCCATGCTGGTGCTGATGCTGGCGGGCATCCTGATCGGCGAATACGTCGCCCCTCTCACCGAGAATCAGGCTCAGGCCGACCGCGCTCTGGCGCAGGGTGGCGGTGCCGCGCAGAGCTCCAAGCGCGGGATGTGGCATCGTCAGGGGCAGGAATACGTACACATCAACGCCGTGCAGCCCAATGGCGTGCTGCTTGGGGTGACGCGCTACCGTTTCGATGATGAGCGTCGCCTGCAAGTTGCCAGTTTTGCGCGTCGAGCCGAATTCCGTGACGGGCAGTGGATGCTGCGTAACGTGCAGACCACCTTCCTGCATGAAGACCACTCCGAAGTGGTCAAGCAGCCTGAAGAGCGCTGGGATATCGAACTCAATCCAGAACTGCTCGGCACCGTGGTGATGGAGCCCGAGGCGCTCTCGGTTACCGGGTTGTGGCAGTACATCCACTACCTGAGCGAGCAGGGATTGAACAATGCGCGCTATTGGCTGGCCTTCTGGACCAAGTTGCTGCAACCGTTGGTGACGGCCGCCCTGGTGTTGATGGCGATTTCCTTCATCTTCGGCCCGTTGCGCTCGGTTACCTTGGGGCAGCGGGTGTTCACTGGCGTGCTGGTGGGCTTCGTGTTCCGCATCGCCCAGGATCTGCTCGGGCCATCCAGCCTGGTGTTCGGCTTCTCGCCGTTGCTTGCGGTGTTGGTGCCGGCAGGTATATGTGCGCTGGCCGGGGTCTGGTTACTGCGTCGAGCGGGCTGATATCGAAGCAATGAAAAAGCCGGCTCTGCAGCCGGCTTTTTATTGTCCGCGATTCTGATGGTGAGCGTCAGGGCTCACTTCTTGTGGATATTCTTCGGCAACTGCACCACTCGGCTATCGGAATAGATGTCGTGCCAGGTGCGGTGCTGTTTGTCCCAGAGCATCCAGATGAAACCCAGCCCGGCGAACAGCCATGAGCCGATGGATACGACGAAGCGGAGCAGGGCCTGCCATAGATCGATGGCACTGCCGTCGGCATTCTGGATGCGTAGCCCCCACGCCTGCATGCCCAGCGTCTGGCCGTTGTGCGTCCAGAACTTGGCGAAGAAGCCGAAGAGACTCAGCAGAACCAGGCTGGCCAATACCGGATCATTGTCCAGCGCGCCGGCCTCGGCCATTGCCCGTAGCGTATCGCCGCCATGGATCAGGCGCAGAATGCCTTGCTGGTAGATCAGAGTGACCACCATGATCAAGGCTACGCCGAGCAGAAAATCATAGAAGATTGCCGCTAGGCGACGGATCAGCCCTGCCGTGGGAAAGTCTCCCTGCGGGCGTAGCGTGTGTCTTGGCATGACGGGCTCGCTGTGACGATAGAGCGGGCCATTCTAACCGCGACTTTTCTGCATGCATAAAAAAACCCCTGATAGTGATCAGGGGTTCTTCAAAGCAGCGGCGAATTAGCCCAGGACTTGAACCTGGTCAGCCTGCATGCCTTTTTGACCTTGCACAGCTACGAAGCTGACTTTCTGGCCTTCTTTCAGGCTCTTGAAGCCGTTGCCTTCGATCGCGCGGAAGTGCACGAACAGATCCGGACCGCTCTCGGGAGTGATAAAACCAAAACCTTTCTCGTCGTTAAACCACTTGACGGTACCGTTCTGACGATTCGACATGTCTTTTTCCTTGAAACTAGAGTTGATGACAGCCTCTATCGCTTATTGTTAGAGGGCTGAGACTGGTTGCAAAGAGTAATAGAAGTCGAGCGGGATGTAGCGGATCTAAATGATCTGCCGCACCTGAGTCACGATTCACAGCGACCCATGCAAACAGTTGGATAACTCTACGCTAACTTTTACGCAATTGCCAACCCCTGCCCGCACCGTCGCCGGCCAGGTATTACGGGGCTTACCGAGGCACCGAGAACCCGCCGCGGCCATAAAGTTGCAACAATCGATCAGGTGGTTCTCGCCGATACGAAAAAAGCCCGCAAGACCAATGTCTTGCGGGCTTTTAATTGTGGTGCCCCGGGGGAGACTCGAACTCCCACTCCTTTCGAAAACGGATTTTGAATCCGCCGCGTCTACCGATTCCGCCACCGGGGCACAATGGCGGCGCAGTATAGGGATCGACCTCGCGTCGGTCAATCGGCGTTATCTGTTAATGAATCCATATACCAAGTGCCAATGGCGCAACTGGCCGTATCCCGCTTTTATTGCCTCGGCGCTCGGGCGGTTGGCGCTAGAATCGCGTCTGTCATCAGCAGTGCCGAGTCCGGTGTTTATATCGGTGTATCGGAGCCGTCATGGAAGGGGAGAGGGTGTGTTCAACGTCTTTTGCCGGGCGATCATCACGGTTTTGCTGCTGGTCCCTGCCTCCCAGGCCGGCACCCTGACCTATGCCGTGACGGACGAAAGCTGGGTGCCTTACTGGATCGTCGAGGATGAGCGAGTCAGCGGCATTCTGCATGAGTTCATGCTTGCTCTGGACGAGCGATTGCCAGAGGCGTTGCAGGCCAGTCACCCTCTGCCACCGCTGCGTACCCAGAAGCTCTTTCGTGAAGGCCTGCTGCAGATCGAATGTTGCGTGAGCAAGAGCTGGCGCGGTTCCGCCGAGCAAGCTGAGAGTTCGCTGTGGACGGTGCCCGTGCTGGAAGCGGAGGAGATACTGATTTTCGCACCCGGTAGGCGCTTTCCTTATCGGCATCTCGAGGATTTGCGTGGCCGTTCCATTGCCACGGTGCGAGGTTATGGGTATGCCGGCAGTGAGTATTTTCAGCGTAACGATGGTGCCGATGTCCGCGCCTTGATCTACCGGGTTGCTCAGGGGCATAGCGAGGCTGGCATTCTGGATCGCTTGGAATGGCGCTACCTGCAGCATGAGGGCGCGCAAGTGCAGGCGCCACGCTGGCGCGTGGAGGAGGGGCCGGTAATCAATCGCTCGCAACTGCGGTTGCGTTTGCATCCATCATTGGCTGAACGATTGGCGGCGTTCAATGCCGCTGTAGTGGCCTTGCAGCGCGATGGCACCCTGGCGCGTATCGTTGCCCGGCACGCACCGCAGGCTCACGTGGCCGGGGAAGGGGAAATCCGGTAAGCTTTGCCACCCTGCAGAAATACCCCCTCCGAATCATGCGTGTTGCCGATTTCCACTTCGATCTTCCCGAACAGTTGATCGCCCGTCATCCCCTGGCCGAGCGCCGTGCCAGTCGCCTGTTGCAATTGGATGGGCCGAGCGGCGAGCTTCGCCATGGCCAGTTCACCGATCTGCTCGGGCAATTGCGTGCCGGCGACCTGATGGTGTTCAACAATACGCGGGTGATTCCGGCGCGCTTGTTCGGGCAAAAGGCATCGGGCGGCAAGCTGGAAGTGCTGGTCGAGCGCGTGCTCGATCAATATCGCGTGCTGGCCCATGTGCGCTCCAGCAAATCCCCCAAGCCTGGTTCGCAGATTCTCATCGAGGGTGGTGGCGAGGCCGAGATGGTCACGCGCCACGATGCGCTATTCGAGCTGCGCTTTGCCGAGCCGGTATTGGCGTTGCTCGAACGTGTCGGCCATATGCCGTTGCCTCCTTATATAGATCGCCCCGACGACGAGGCGGATCGTGAGCGCTATCAGACCGTCTATGCCGAGAAAGCCGGTGCGGTGGCCGCCCCTACTGCCGGGCTGCACTTCGATGACGAATTGCTGGCTGCGATTCGTGCCAAGGGCGTGGACACCGCATTCGTGACCCTGCATGTCGGTGCCGGGACCTTCCAGCCTGTGCGTGTCGAGCGGATCGAAGATCACCACATGCACAGCGAGTGGCTGGAGGTCGGCCAGGACGTCGTCGATGCCGTGGCCGCCTGCCGGGCGCGTGGTGGACGGGTGGTGGCGGTGGGAACCACCAGTGTGCGTTCGCTGGAAACGGCTGCGCGCGATGGCGAGTTGAAGCCGTTCAGTGGCGATACCGACATCTTCATCTATCCGGGGCGGCCGTTTCATGTGGTCGATGCCCTGGTGACCAACTTTCACCTGCCCGAGTCGACCCTGCTGATGCTGGTGTCGGCCTTTGCCGGTTATTCCGAGACCATGGCGGCCTACCGCGAGGCGGTGGCGCAGGGTTATCGCTTCTTCAGTTACGGTGATGCCATGTTCATCACCCGCAATCCCGCCGCGCGCGGGCCCGAGGTTTGAGCATGTCGCGCACCTGTCGTATGTCCTTCGAATTGCTCGCCACCGACGGCAAGGCCCGCCGTGGCCGCCTGACCTTCCCGCGCGGCGTGGTGGAAACACCGGCCTTCATGCCGGTGGGCACCTATGGCACGGTCAAGGGCATGTTGCCGCGTGATATCGAGGCCATCGGCGCGCAGATCATTCTCGGCAACACGTTCCACCTGTGGCTGCGCCCGGGCATGGAAGTGATCAAGAAACATGGCGACTTGCACGATTTCATGCAGTGGCAGGGGCCTATCCTCACCGACTCCGGTGGTTTCCAGGTGTTCAGCCTCGGCGCCATGCGCAAGATCAAGGAGGAGGGCGTGTACTTCGCCTCGCCGGTCGATGGCGCCAAGGTGTTCATGGGGCCGGAGGAGTCGATGCAGGTGCAGCGCGACCTGGGCTCGGACATCGTGATGATCTTCGACGAGTGCACGCCTTACCCTGCCGAGTTCGATGTGGCCAAACGTTCCATGGAGTTGTCGCTGCGCTGGGCCAAGCGTTCCAAGGCTGCTCATGGCGAAAGCACGGCAGCGTTGTTCGGCATCGTCCAGGGCGGCATGCATGAAGAACTGCGCATGCGCTCGCTCGAAGGGCTTTGCGAGATCGGCTTCGACGGCCTGGCCATAGGCGGGTTGTCGGTAGGCGAGCCGAAGGAAGAGATGATCCGCGTGCTGGACTTCCTGCCGCCGCACATGCCGGCCGACAAGCCGCGCTACCTGATGGGCGTGGGCAAGCCGGAGGATCTGGTCGAGGGTGTGCGCCGTGGCGTGGACATGTTCGACTGCGTGATGCCGACGCGTAATGCGCGTAACGGCCACCTGTTCGTCGATACCGGTGTGGTCAAGATCCGCAATGCCGTGCACAAGCTCGACGATTCACCGCTGGATCCGACCTGCGACTGTTACACCTGCAAACACTTCTCCAGGGCTTATCTGCATCACTTGGACAAGTGCGGGGAAATGCTCGGCAGTATGCTCAATACCATCCATAACTTGCGCCATTATCAGCGGGTCATGGCTGGTTTGCGCGAGGCTATCGGACAGGGTAAATTGGCCGACTTCGTCGAATCCTTCTACGCCAAACGCGGTCTTCCCGTGCCGCCACTGGACTGAATAACTGTCTCTAATTCGAGATTACAACAGGAGTGTTACATGAGCTTTTTCATCCCAGCAGCCTACGCTGACACCGCAGCTGCCGGCCCTGCCGGTAGTGGTTTCGAGTGGATTTTCCTGATCGGCTTTCTGGTCATCTTCTATTTGATGATCTGGCGTCCCCAGGCCAAGCGTGCCAAAGAGCACAAAGGCCTGATCAGCGGCCTGCAGAAGGGCGACGAAGTGGTGACCAGCGGTGGTATCGCCGGCAAAGTGACCAAAGTGACCGATGATTTCATCGTCGTCGAAGTTTCCGACAACGTGGAACTGAAATTCCAGAAGCAGGCTGTTGCAGCCGCCCTGCCCAAGGGCACGCTGAAAGCCATCTGATCTGGCTCTTGGTTTTCTATCGGCGGGGCGCATTTAGCGCCCCGCGTCATAAGCGGGTGGCTTGATTCATGCTCAACAAATACCCCCTGTGGAAATACCTGCTGATTCTGGCCGTTCTGGCCATTGGCCTGGTTTATTCCATTCCCAACCTCTACCCGGACGATCCGGCCGTGCAGATCAGTGGCGCGAGTTCCGCCCTGACCATCGAGCAGGCCGACCTGGATCGCGCTGCCAAGGCGCTGCAGGACGCGGACATCCAGGTCAAGGAAGCCAGTGTCGACGAGCGTGGTCGTGGTGGCCTGATTCGTCTGACCCGTCAGGATGACCAACTGCCGGCCAAGGACATCGTCCGCCGTGCGTTGGGTGATGACTACGTGGTAGCACTGAACCTCGCGCAAACCACGCCACAATGGTTGCGCAACCTCGGCGCCAGCCCGATGAAGCTGGGCCTCGACCTTTCTGGCGGTGTGCATTTCCTGCTGGAAGTGGATATGGACAAGGCGCTGGATGTGCGCCGCAAGGTTTACGAAGGCGAAATCAAGACGCTGCTGCGCAAGGAACGTGTGCGCTACCGCAGCATGCCGGAGCAGGGTGGTCGCATCCAGCTGGGCTTCGCCGATACCGAGAGTCTGGAGAAGGCGCAGAGCCTGATTCGCAAGGACTTCACCGATTTCGAGCTGAGCACCGTGACGCGCGGTGGTCAGCAGGTACTGCAGTTGGCTCTGACCCAGGCGAAGATCAGCGAGATTCGCGAATACTCGATCCGTCAGAACCTGACCACTGTCCGTAACCGTGTCAACGAGCTGGGCGTTGCCGAGCCGCTGGTGCAGCGCCAGGGTGCCAACCGCATCGTGGTCGAGCTGCCAGGCGTGCAGGACACCGCCGAAGCCAAGCGTATTCTCGGCAAGACCGCTAACCTCGAGTTCCGCCTGCAGGCTGATTTCGACGCGCCGCGTGGCGCCACCGAGAGCTTCGGCTTCCGCGAGGAAGGCCGCCCGCCGGTTCAGCTCGAGCGTGAACTGATCATCACCGGTGACCAGGTCACCGACGCTCAGGCCAGCTTCGACGAGAACGGCCGTCCGCAGGTGAACATCCGTCTCGACGGTCACGGTGGCGAGCTGATGAATCGCGCTACGCGCAATAACGTCGGCCGCAGCATGGCGGTGATCTTCATCGAGCAGAAGCCGATCACTCGCTACGAGCGTCAGACCGTCGACGGTGTCGAGCAGGATGTGGCGATTTCTTCCTTCGTCGAAGAGAAGAAGATCATCAGCCTGGCGACTATCCAGTCGGCACTGGGCAGTCAGTTCCGCATCACCGGCCTCAATGGCCAGGGCGAGTCGTCTGAACTGGCGCTGCTGCTTCGCGCTGGCGGCCTGGCCGCGCCGATGTACTTCGCCGAAGAACGCACCATTGGCCCGAGCCTGGGTGCGGAAAACATCACCAAGGGTATCGAGTCGACCGAGTGGGCGATGATCTTCGTGGCCATCTTCATGGTTCTGATCTATCGCTTCTTCGGTGTGCTGGCGACCGTGGCGCTGGCGTTCAACCTGGTGCTGCTGGTGGGGCTGATGTCGGCCATCGGTGCCACGCTGACCTTGCCAGGTATCGCCGGTATCGTGCTGACTCTGGGTATGGCGGTTGATGCCAACGTACTCATCTACTCACGGATACGTGAGGAGCTGGGCAACGGCTTGTCGGTGCAGCGTGCCATTCACGAAGGCTTCGACCGTGCCTACACGGCGATTCTCGACAGTAACCTGACCACATTGCTGGTCGGCGGCATCCTGTTTGCCATGGGCTCCGGGCCGGTCAAGGGCTTCGCGGTGACCATGTCCCTCGGGATCATCACCTCGATGTTCACAGCCATCATGTTTACCCGCGGCATGGTCAACCTGATCTTCGGTGGCCGTGACTTCAAGAAGCTGTGGATCTGAGGCAAGCCATGATCAAGTCAACTATTCGTTTCATGGCGATCCGCAACGTTGCGTTCGCCATCACCGTGCTGCTGACCCTCATCGGTCTCGGTGCGTTGTTCTCCAAGGGGTTGAACTACGGCCTCGATTTCACCGGTGGTACGCTCATCGAGCTGCAGTATGAACAACCGGCGGATCTCGAAGGGATCAAGCGCGAGTTGGGGCAGGCCGGCTATAACGACGCCATCGTGCAGAGTTTCGGTGCCACTACCGATGTGCTGATTCGTTTGTCCGGTGATGACCCGCAGCTGGGCTCGCAGGTCGCCGATGCGCTGCGCAAGATCGATGTGGACACCCGCTTCGAGCTCAAGCGTGTGGAGTTCGTTGGCCCGCAAGTGGGTGAAGAGCTGCGCGATCAGGGTGGCCTGGCCATGCTGCTGGCACTCGGCGGCATCCTGCTGTACCTGGCCTTCCGCTTCCAGTGGAAGTTCGGTGTCGGTGCAGTCGCCTCGCTGGCGCATGACGTGGTGATCACGCTGGGTGTGCTGGCATTCTTCCAGGTGCCTTTCGACCTGACCGTGCTGGCTGCGGTGCTGGCGATGATCGGTTACTCGCTCAACGACACCATCATCATCTATGACCGCATTCGCGAAAACTTCCGCATGCTGCGCAAGACCGGCCTGGAGGAGAACATCGATATCTCCGTGACCCAGACGTTGCTGCGTACCATTGCGACCTCGCTTTCCACCTCCTTGGCGCTGGTTGCGCTGCTGGTGTTCGGTGGCGACGTGTTGGCGGCCTTCGCCCTGACCCTGCTGGTCGGTGTTGTGGTCGGTACCTATTCTTCGGTCTACATCGGCGCTACCGTGCTGATCTGGCTGAAGCTGGGCGTGGAGGATCTGATCCCGCCGGCAGTCGAAGCCGAGGCTGACGACGGCCTCCCATAGGGTGTGACGCGCTTCATGAAAGAACGCAAAAGCCGCGGCAAGTCGAACTTGCCGCGGCTTTTTGCTGTCCTAGGCAGGGAGAAGGGCGCGAGTCGCCGAGCCTAGGAGACACAAAAAATGAATAAATCACTGTTGGTAGGTGCCGTACTGGGTGCTGTTGGTGTGACCGCTGGTGGTGCTGTCGCCACCTATAGTCTGGTCGATCGTGGCCCGGACTATGCTGAGGTGCTGGCCGTCACTCCGATCAATGAAACCGTGAAAACCCCGCGGGAAGTCTGCAAGGACGTGGCTGTAACCCGTCAGCGTCCGGTGCAGGATCAGCATCAGATCGCTGGTACCGCCATCGGCGCCATCGCTGGTGGTTTGCTGGGTAACCAGGTCGGTGGCGGCACCGGCAAGAAGATCGCCACGGTAGCGGGTGCGGTCGGCGGAGGCTATGCCGGTAACAAGATTCAGGAAGGCATGCAGCAGCGCGACACTTACACCACCACCGAAACCCGCTGCAACACCGTGACCGATACCAGTGAGAAGCTGGTTGGCTACGACGTGAAGTATCAGTTGGGCGAGAAGGTCGGCAATGTGCGCATGGATCGCGATCCGGGCAGCCGTATTCCGGTCAACAAGCAAGGTGAACTGGTGCTGGTGCAGCAGGCACAGTAAGAATACAGAGCAATAAAAAACGCCCCTCGGGGCGTTTTTTATTGCTCGATGGATGCTCAGCGCTTCATCGAGGGAGCCAGGTGTGGCTGAATTGCAGTCAGTACGGCCTTGAAGCACTTGGTGTTGCCGGCAACGATCTGGCCCTTCTCGAGGAATTCGTGGCCGCCAGTGAAGTCGCTGACCAGTCCGCCTGCTTCCTGAATCAGCAGGGCGCCTGCGGCCATGTCCCACTCGGACAGGCCGAATTCCCAGAAAGCGTCGTAACGACCGGCTGCGACGTAGGCCAGATCCAGGCTGGCGGCGCCGGCACGGCGTACGCCGGCGGTCTGGCCAACCAGGCTGCGGAACATGCCCAGGTAGTTCTCGAGGTTGTCCAGTTGTTCATTGCGGAACGGGAAGCCGGTGCCCAGCAGTGCGCCGTCCAGGCTCTTGCGGTTGCTGACGCGCAGGCGGCGACCATTGAGGGCGGCACCACGGCCACGGCTGGCGGTGAATTCTTCCTGGCGAACCGGGTCGAGGACGATGGCGTGCTCGAGGCGGCCGCGGTATTTGCAGGCGATGCTGATGGCGAAATGCGGAACGCCGCGAATGAAGTTAGTGGTGCCGTCCAGCGGGTCGATGATCCACTGATAGTCGGCGCCTTCGCCGCTGCCTTCCAGTACGCCACCTTCCTCGCCGAGGAAGCTGTGGGTCGGGTAAGCCTTGCGGATGGCTTGGACGATCATCAGTTCGGCGGCCTTGTCGACCTCGGTGACGTAGTCCTTGGCATCCTTCTCGTCGACCGAGATGACATCCAGGCGCTCAATGGAGCGAAAGATCATTTCACCGGCGCTGCGGGCGGCGCGCAGGGCGATATTCAGCATGGGCTGCATGGGTGGTTCACCTGGGGCGTTAAAGAAAGCCGGCCATGTTAGCAGAAAACCGTTGCCGATGAAGCGCCGTCTGTACCTGCATGGCAATCACGCAAGGGCTTGGGTAAGATCGTTGCCCCCTAATCGTTTCTGAGAGTGTCTGCATTGCTGGACAATATTCGCGTCGTTCTGGTGGGCACCAGTCATCCGGGCAATATCGGTGGTGCTGCGCGGGCGATGAAAAACATGGGCTTGTCGCGCCTGGTGCTGGTCGAGCCGGAAGATTTTCCCAGTAGCGATGCAGTTGCTCGCGCATCCGGTGCGACCGATGTGCTGGATGCGGCTCAGGTGGTTGGATCGCTCGAAGAAGCGCTGGTCGGCTGCAGTCTGGTGATTGGCACCAGTGCCCGTGATCGGCGTATTCCCTGGCCTTTGCTCGATCCGCGTGAGTGCGGTGTCGCCAGTTGCGAGCAGGCGGCAGCGGGCGGTGAGGTGGCGCTAGTGTTCGGTCGTGAATACGCCGGCCTGACCAATGAAGAGCTGCAGCGATGTCAATACCACGTGCATATCCCGTCCAATCCGGATTTCAGTTCGCTGAATCTGGCGGCGGCGGTGCAGGTGCTGGCCTATGAAGTGCGCATGGCCTGGTTGGCTGCTTCGAGCCTGCCGACCAAGGTGGAAAAGCTGGAAGCCACGGCGATGCTCAATGCCCAGGCGGCGACAGCGGATGAGCTGGAGTCTTTCTACGGTCATCTGCGGCGCGTGCTGGTGATGATCGGTTTTCTCGATCCGCAGAAGCCACGACACCTGATGACTCGCCTGCGCCGTTTGTATGGGCGCAGTGCGGTGAGCAAGTTGGAAATGAATATCCTGCGCGGCATTCTCACCGAGACCGAGAAAGCCGTGCGTGGAGAGCCTCATAAGCAGGGGAAGTCTGATGTTTGAACGCATGCGAGAAGATATCCAGAGCGTATTTCACCGTGACCCGGCGGCACGCAACGCCTTCGAGGTGGTGACCTGCTATCCGGGGCTGCACGCCATCTGGTTGCATCGTGTGGCACATGCTCTATGGCGTTCGGGTTGGAAGTGGCTGGCGCGCGTGGTGTCCAATTTTGGTCGCTGGCTGACCGGTATCGAGATTCATCCGGGTGCCAGGATCGGGCGGCGATTCTTTATCGATCACGGTATGGGCATCGTCATCGGTGAGACGGCCGAGATCGGTAACGATGTGACGCTGTACCAGGGCGTGACTCTTGGTGGTACCAGCTGGAACAAGGGCAAGCGCCACCCGACGCTGGAGGATGGTGTGGTGGTCGGTGCCGGGGCCAAGGTGTTGGGGCCGTTCACTGTCGGTGCGGGGGCCAAGATCGGCTCCAACGCGGTGGTGACCAAGGCGGTGCCGGCTGGTGCAACGGCGGTGGGTATTCCTGGCAAGATCATCGTCAAGTCCGATGACGAGCAGGAGGCCAAGCGTCAGGCCATGGCCGAGAAGATCGGCTTCGATGCCTATGGTGTCGGGCAGGACATGCCGGATCCGGTTGCGCGCGCCATTGGTCAACTGCTCGACCATCTGCAGGCGGTGGATGGGCGTCTGGAGGATGTGAGCAAGGCGCTGGCGTCGATGGATTGCGACTATCGTGCCAGGGCTCTGCCGGCCTTGCGTGATGAGGACTTCGCCGAGGTCTGCAAGGGGCAGGGCGATAAGCCGGCAGCCTGATGCGTGGCGGGGTGGTCTCTGCTATCATCCCGCCTCCCTTCGCGGTCAATCCTGAGTAAATCAATAGGTCTTATAGTTGACTTAAATACTCGGAAATTGCATACTTCGCCGCAATTCAGTGATTCGTGGTAGAGCCATGCGACTGACCACCAAAGGCCGTTACGCCGTTACCGCCATGCTTGATCTGGCGCTGCACGCGCAGCATGGGCCTGTTTCCCTAGCCGACATTTCAGAGCGACAAGGCATCTCCTTGTCCTATCTGGAGCAGCTGTTCGCCAAGTTGCGCCGTGGCAACCTGGTTTCCAGTGTGCGTGGGCCGGGTGGCGGCTATCAGCTGTCGCGCGACATGGGCGGCATCCAGGTGGCTCAAGTGATCGATGCGGTCAATGAGTCAGTGGATGCCACGCGTTGCCAGGGGCAGGGTGATTGTCACTCTGGCGACACCTGCCTGACTCATCACCTGTGGTGCGATCTCAGTCAGCAAATTCATGAATTCCTCAGTGGCATCAGCCTGGCCGATCTGGTCGCGCGCCGTGAGGTTCAAGAGGTCGCGTTGCGCCAGGATCAGCGCCGCTGCAATGGCAGGGCGCCGCGCCTGGATAAGATTGAAGCGTCTGCCATCGAATGAGCAGGGCGTTTGCCTGATAGGAGAAACCCAATGAAATTGCCGATTTATCTCGATTACTCCGCAACCACGCCGGTAGATCCGCGTGTTGCGCAGAAAATGAGCGAGTGCCTGCTGGTCGACGGTAATTTTGGCAACCCGGCGTCGCGCTCCCATGTGTTTGGCTGGAAGGCCGAAGAAGCGGTGGAAAACGCCCGTCGCCAGGTCGCCGAGTTGGTCAATGCCGATCCGCGCGAGATTGTCTGGACCAGTGGTGCCACCGAGTCCGACAACCTTGCCATCAAGGGTGTTGCGCACTTCTACAGCAGCAAAGGCAAGCACATCATCACTTCCAAGATCGAGCACAAGGCGGTGTTGGATACCACCCGCCAGCTCGAGCGCGAAGGCTTCGAGGTCACTTATCTGGAGCCGGGCGAGGACGGTCTGATCACGCCGGCAATGGTTGAGGCTGCATTGCGCGAGGACACCGTTCTGGTGTCGCTCATGCACGTCAACAACGAAATCGGCACCATCAATGACATCGCTGCCATTGGCGAGCTGACCCGTTCGCGCGGCGTGCTGCTGCATGTCGATGCGGCGCAGTCCACCGGCAAGGTGGAAATCGATCTGGAAAAGATGAAGGTCGACCTGATGTCCTTCTCTGCCCATAAGACTTACGGCCCGAAAGGCGTTGGCGCCCTGTACGTACGTCGCAAGCCGCGCGTGCGTCTGGAAGCGCAGACCCATGGCGGTGGCCATGAGCGTGGCATGCGCTCTGGCACCCTGGCGACTCACCAATGCGTCGGCATGGGTGAGGCCTTCCGTATCGCCAAGGAAGAGATGGTCGCGGAAAATCAGCGCATCGCTGCTCTGCGTGATCGTTTCTACCGTCAGCTGGAAGACATGGAAGAGCTGTACGTCAACGGCAGCCTGACTGCTCGTGTGCCGCACAACCTTAACCTGAGTTTCAACTATGTCGAGGGTGAGTCGCTGATCATGGCGCTCAAGGATCTCGCCGTATCGTCCGGCTCGGCCTGCACCTCGGCTTCCCTGGAGCCGTCCTACGTGCTGCGCGCCCTGGGTCGTAACGATGAGCTGGCACACAGCTCGATTCGCTTCACCTTCGGCCGCTTCACCACTGAAGAAGAGGTCGACTACGCCGCTGTCAAGGTTCGTGAGGCCGTGGACAAGCTGCGTGAGTTGTCGCCCCTGTGGGATATGTTCAAAGAAGGTGTCGACCTTTCCACCGTGGAATGGGCAGCACACTAAAAGCTGCCGAGGCGGATCGCTCGGTTTCCAGCGGTTCGCCGGAGAGCGGCACCTGATGAGAGAGGAAGTACACCATGGCATACAGTGACAAGGTCATCGACCACTACGAGAATCCGCGCAACGTCGGCAAGCTGAACGCCGAAGATCCGGACGTTGGCACCGGCATGGTCGGCGCGCCGGCTTGCGGCGACGTCATGCGCTTGCAGATCAAGGTCAGCGAGAGCGGCGTGATCGAAGACGCCAAGTTCAAGACCTATGGCTGCGGTTCCGCCATCGCTTCCAGCTCCCTCGCTACCGAGTGGATGAAGGGCAAGACCCTGGACGAGGCTGAAAGCATCAAGAACACCCAGCTTGCCGAAGAACTGGCGTTGCCGCCGGTGAAAATTCACTGCTCGGTGCTCGCCGAGGACGCCATCAAGGCGGCCGTGCGCGACTACAAGCAGAAGAAAGGCTTGCTCTGATACGAGGTTTGCAATGGCCATCACCATGTCTGAAGCTGCTGCCCGTCACGTGCAACGCTCCCTCGATGGGCGTGGCAAGGGGGCAGGTATTCGTCTTGGCGTGCGTACCACGGGTTGTTCCGGCCTGGCCTACGTGCTCGAGTTCGTCGATGAGCTGGCGGCCGAGGATCAGGTTTTCGAGAGCCATGGCGTCAAGGTGATCATCGATCCCAAGAGCCTGGTGTATCTCGATGGCACCGAGTTGGACTTCGTCAAGGAAGGCCTCAATGAGGGCTTCAAGTTCAACAACCCCAACGTGCGTGGCGAATGCGGTTGCGGTGAGAGCTTCAACGTCTGATGGGTAGTCCCTGCCACTTCGCGCTGTTCGACCTGCAGCCCAGTTTTCGCCTCGACCTCGATCAGTTGGCTGCGCGTTACCGTGAGCTGGCGCGTCAGGTTCACCCGGATCGCTTCGCTGACGCTGGCGAACGTGAGCAGCGTATGGCGCTGGAGCGTTCGGCCTGTCTCAACGAGGCCTACCAGGTATTGAAGACGCCTTCGCAGCGCGCTCGTTACTTGCTCGCTCTGCGCGGGCCCGAGCTGCCGTTGGAAGTGACGGTGCAGGATCCGGACTTCCTGCTGCAGCAAATGGAGCTGCGCGAGGAGTTGGAAGAACTGCACGACGATGCCGACCTGGCTGGCGTTGCGGCTTTCAAGCGCCGCCTCAAGTCTGCGCAGGAGCAGCTCAACGAAAGCTTTGCCGCTTGCTGGGACGATGATGCCCGGCGTGAGGAGGCTGAGCGCCTGATGCGCCGCATGCAGTTCCTCGACAAGCTTTCCCATGAAGTGCGCCAGTTAGAAGAGCGCCTCGACGATTAACCTGTGGGTTGCTCCGGCAGCCCGCCTGATGATTTCAAGACGACCATGGCCTTATTGCAGATCGCCGAGCCAGGACAGAGCCCACAACCTCACCAGCGTCGGCTGGCGGTGGGTATCGACCTGGGTACCACCAATTCTCTGGTCGCTGCAGTGCGTAGCGGGTTGGCTGAGCCGCTTCCTGATGAGGCGGGCAAGGTCATTCTGCCGTCGGCGGTTCGTTACCACCCCGAGCGTGTCGAGGTGGGCGAGTCTGCCAAGTTGGCGGCTGCCAGCGATCCGTTCAACACGGTGCTGTCGGTCAAGCGTCTGATGGGGCGTGGCATCGCCGACGTGCATCAGCTTGGCGAGCAATTGCCTTATCGCTTCGTCGTTGGCGAGTCGCACATGCCCTTCATCGAGACGGTGCAGGGAGCGAAGAGCCCGGTCGAGGTGTCGGCGGATATTCTCAAGGCGCTGCGTCAGCGCGCCGAGCAGGTGCTGGGTGGCGAGCTGGTTGGGGCGGTGATCACCGTGCCGGCGTATTTCGACGATGCCCAGCGTCAGGCCACCAAGGATGCGGCGCGACTTGCCGGCCTGAATGTCCTGCGTCTGCTCAATGAGCCCACGGCAGCAGCCGTCGCCTATGGCTTGGATCAGAAGGCCGAGGGCGTGGTCGCCATCTATGACCTGGGTGGCGGCACATTCGATATCTCCATCCTGCGCCTGACCGGCGGTGTGTTCGAAGTGCTGGCGACCGGTGGCGATAGCGCACTGGGTGGCGATGACTTCGATCATGCCGTGGCGGACTGGATCATCCAGCAGGCCGGCATCTCCAGCGATCTCGATCCGGCTGCGCAGCGTAGCTTGCTGCAGGCCGCCTGCGCTGCCAAGGAGGCACTGACGGCCGCTGATGAGGTCGAGCTGAGATATGGCGACTGGCGCGGCAGGCTGTCGCGCGAGCAGTTCGAAGCACTGATCGAGCCGATGGTGGCGCGCAGCCTCAAGGCTTGCCGGCGCGCCGTACGCGACTCCGGCGTCGAACTGGACGAAGTGAGCGCGGTGGTCATGGTGGGCGGCTCTACACGTGTGCCGCGTGTGCGTGAAGCCGTAGGTGAATTGTTCGGACGTGCGCCGCTGACCAATATCGATCCGGATCAGGTGGTGGCGATTGGCGCCTCGATTCAGGCCGATACGCTGGCCGGCAATCAGCGTGGTGATGGCGAAGAGTTGCTGCTGCTGGACGTGATTCCCCTGTCGCTCGGCCTGGAGACCATGGGCGGGCTGATGGAGAAGGTGATTCCTCGCAACACCACTATTCCGGTTGCGCGCGCGCAGGAGTTCACTACTTACAAGGATGGCCAGACGGCCATGATGATTCACGTGCTGCAGGGCGAACGCGAGCTGATCGCCGACTGTCGTTCCCTGGCGCGTTTCGAGCTACGCGGTATCCCACCGATGGTGGCTGGGGCGGCGAAGATTCGCGTGACCTTCCAGGTGGACGCCGATGGCCTGCTTAGCGTGGCGGCTCGTGAACTCGGTTCCGGTGTGGAGGCGAACATTCAGGTCAAACCGTCCTACGGGCTGACCGATGGCGAAATCGCCCGCATGCTGCAGGATTCCTTCCAGAATGCTGGTGACGACAAGGCTGCCCGTGTTCTGCGTGAGCAGCAGGTCGATGCTCAGCGTCTGATCGAGGCTGTCGAGGCTGCGTTGCAGGTCGATGGCGAGCGTTTGCTCGATGCCGAGGAGCGCGAGGTCATCGAACTGCAAGTGCAGGAGCTGCGTGATTTGCTCGTTGGTAACGATGGGCTTGCCATCGAGCGGCAGACCAAGCGCCTGTCACAGGTTACTGATGCCTTTGCTGCCCGTCGTCTGGACTCCACCGTGAAAGCCGCGCTGGCCGGGCGCAATCTGAATGAGATCGAGGAATAACTGATGCCGCAGGTGATTTTTCTGCCCCACGAGAGATTTTGCCCGGAAGGCCTGGTAGTCGAGGCAGAGCCGGGTATCTCGATTCTTGAGTTGGCGCACGAGCACCATATCGAGATGGAAAGTGCCTGCGGTGGCGTGTGTGCCTGCACCACCTGCCACTGCATCGTTCGCGAAGGTTTCGATTCGTTGAACGAGGCGGATGAGCTGGAAGAGGACTACCTGGACAAGGCATGGGGGCTCGAGGCTCAATCGCGCCTGGCTTGTCAGGCCATCGTTGGTGAAGAAGACATCACCGTTGAGATTCCGAAATATTCGCTTAACCATGCAGCTGAAGCGCCGCACTGATCAGGAAGTATCATCATGAGCCTGAAATGGGTCGATGTATTGGAAATCGCCATCCAGTTGAGTGAGCAGAAGCCGGATGTCGATCCGCGCTATGTGAATTTCGTCGATCTGCGTAGCTGGGTGCTGGCTCTGCCGGCGTTTTCCGACGACCCGCAGCGTGGTGGTGAGAAGGTGCTCGAGGCGATCCAGGCGGCGTGGATCGAAGAAAACGATTGAGCCCAGGCGCCTCAGGGCGCACGCCCTACGCTTTTGACCGGAACCCGCGTATAATTCGCGGGTTTAATTTTTCGCTTTAACCCATAGTTTCTGGAGCTTCACATGGCCGTTCAACGTACTTTCTCCATCATCAAGCCTGACGCCGTTGCCAAGAACGTCATCGGTGAGATCACCTCCCGTTTCGAAAAGGCCGGCCTGCGTGTCGTAGCTTCGAAGATGGTTCAACTGTCCGAGCGCGAAGCTGCTGGCTTCTACGCTGAGCACAGCGAGCGTGGCTTCTTCAAGGATCTGGTTGCTTTCATGACTTCCGGTCCGGTCATCGTTCAGGTTCTGGAAGGCGAGAACGCCGTTGCCAAGAACCGTGAGCTGATGGGCGCTACCAACCCGAAAGAAGCTGCCGCCGGCACCATTCGCGCCGATTTCGCCGTTTCCATCGACGAGAACGCCGTTCACGGTTCGGATTCCGAAGCTTCCGCTGCTCGCGAGATCGCTTACTTCTTCTCCGCTACCGAGCAGTGCGCGCGCATTCGCTGATTACAGCGAATGATGCGAGGGTGAAGCCATGACCAATACCACCGGCAAGATCAACCTGCTGGGCCTGACCCAGCCGGAAATGGAAAAGTTCTTCGAGTCCATTGGCGAGAAGCGCTTCCGTGCCGGCCAGGTAATGAAGTGGATTCACCACTTTGGCGTCGATGATTTCGCCGCCATGAGCAACGTTGGCAAGGCCTTGCGCGAGAAGCTCGAGGCCTCTGCCGAGATTCGCAGCCCGGAAGTGGTCAGCGAAAATATTTCCGCCGATGGCACGCGCAAGTGGGTGGTGCGTGTGGCGTCCGGCAGCTGTGTTGAAACCGTATACATCCCGCAGAACGGCCGTGGCACCCTGTGTGTGTCGTCGCAGGCCGGCTGTGCACTGGATTGCAGCTTCTGCTCCACCGGCAAGCAGGGTTTCAACAGCGACCTGACCAGTGCCGAGATCATCGGCCAGGTGTGGATCGCCAACAAATCCTTCGGCAGCGTGCCGGCGAAGATCGACCGTGCCATCACCAACGTGGTGATGATGGGCATGGGTGAGCCGCTGCTGAACTTCGACAACGTCGTCTCTGCCATGCAGATCATGATGGACGATCTTGGTTATGGCATTTCCAAGCGCAAGGTGACTTTGTCCACCTCCGGCGTGGTGCCGATGATCGACAAGCTGGCCGAGGTGATCGACGTTTCCCTGGCGCTGTCGCTGCACGCGCCCAACGACGAACTGCGCAACCAGTTGGTGCCGATCAACAAGAAGTACCCGCTGGAAGTGCTCCTGGCGGCGTGCAAGCGCTACATCTCCAAGCTCGGTGAAAAGCGTGTGCTGACCATTGAGTACACCTTGCTCAAGGGCGTCAATGATCAACCCGAGCACGCTGAGCAGATGATCGCACTTCTCGCCGATGTGCCTTGCAAGATCAACCTGATTCCGTTTAATCCATTCCCCTTCTCGGGATACGAGCGGCCGAGCAATAACGCTATTCGCCGCTTCCAGGATCTGTTGCACAAGGCTGGTCATAACGTCACGGTACGCACGACGCGTGGTGACGATATCGATGCCGCCTGCGGTCAGTTGGTTGGCCAGGTCATGGATCGTACCCGCCGCAGCGAGCGCTATATCGCCGTGCGCCAGCTGGGTAGCGAGGCGCAAGAGCCTGCTGCCGCTGTCAACCGAAATTGAAAAGAGGATGCCTATGACCTTGCGCCCCGCGCTGTTATTGCTCGTCGTCAGCCTGCTCGGTGGTTGCGTGACCACTGGCGATGTCGACCCCATGCGTACGGCGGAAGGGCGTGAAAAGGCGCGTGACTCTTATGTGCAACTGGGGGTCGCGTATATCCAGCAGGGCGACACCCAGCGTGCCAAGGTGCCACTGAAGAATGCGCTCGATCTGGATCCGTCCAATGCTGACGCCCATGCCGCACTGGCCATGGCCTTTCAGCTGGAAATGGAACCGAAACTGGCCGATGAGCATTTTCGCAAGGCGCTGTCCCAGCGCCCGAAAGATGCGCGCCTGCTGAACAACTATGGTGGCTTTCTGTTCGAGCAGAAGCGTTATCAGGACGCCATGAACACCTACCTCAAAGCGGCCGAGGACAACCTCTATCCGGAGCGTTCCCGGGTGTTCGAGAATCTGGGGCTGACGGCGCTGCAGTTGAATCAGCGTGAGCAGGCCAAGGAGTATTTCCAGCGTGCGTTGCGCCTGAGCAGTCGCCAGCCACGTGCGTTGCTGGAAATGGCCTTACTGTCCTACGAGGACAAAGAATACGTACCGGCTCGCAGTTACTACGACAGTTACAGCGAGATGGCGCCGCAGAATGCTCGCAGCCTGCTGCTTGGTGCGCGTCTGGCCGAGGTCTTCGAAGATCGTGATCGGGCGGCCAGCCTCGGGCTGCAATTGCGACGCCTGTACCCGGCTTCTCAGGAATATCAGCAATACGTTTCGGGGCAAAAATGAAAACGGCACATAGCGAAGTGACACAGCCAATGCCGAACAATCCAGGCGAAAGCCTGCGCCAGGCCCGCGAGATCAAAGGGTGGAGCGTCGCTGAAGTAGCAGTGCAGCTCAACCTGACGCCACAGCGTCTGGCCCAGATCGAGGCCGGAGCCTTCGACAAGCTGCCGGGTACGACTTTCGCTCGCGGTTATATCCGTGCTTACGCCAAGTTGCTGGAGCTGGATCAGAATCGCCTGGTGGTGGAGTTCGATCAGTTCACCGGTACCGATTCGGCCGGCAGTAGCGTGCACAGCCTGGGTCGTATCGAAGAACCAGTACGTTACTCGCAGAGCATTCTGCGCCTGGTGAGCTTCCTGCTGCTGCTGGCGTTGGTCGGCGCCGGTTTTCTCTGGTGGCAGGATCAGGGACGCCCTGTTGCCAGCCTGGCCGATCTGGGCTTGGAGCATGTGGAAGTGGATGGCGCCGATGGCACTACCCAGGTTCACTCGCTGGCCGAGCCGGAAGATCAGGCCGTGGTCGCTGCCCAGGGTAACGAGCAGAGCAGCCCTCTGCTGCTGCCGATAGAGCCGGGTGAGGCGCCGGAAGTTTCCAGTGATGGCCAGCAGTCTGCTAGTGAGCCGGCGACTGCTGATTCCACCGCTGCTGCCGCGCCAGAAAGCCAGGCGGCACCTGCACCAACTACTCCTGCTGCAGAACAGGCGCCGGCAGCCTCTGCTGCTCAGCCGGCTGCACCTGTTGCGATCGCTGCTGGACAGGGCGCGCTGAACATCCAATTCACCGCCGATTGCTGGACGCAGGTCACCGATGCTGATGGCAAGGTACTGCTGAGTGCGCTCAAGCGTAGTGGTGAGCGTATCGAGCTGAGCGGCAAGGCTCCGCTGGAGCTGCGCCTGGGCTTCGCCCGGGGCGCCCAGGTCAGCTACAACGGCGAGAACGTCAATGTTGCGCCGCACATGACTGGCGAAACCGCGCGCCTGAAACTGGGGTTGTAAATCATGCATTGCGAATCGCCGATCAAGCGCCGACTGTCGCGCAAGATCTGGGTTGGCTCGGTACCGGTGGGCGGTGATGCGCCGATCGCGGTACAGAGCATGACCAACACCGACACCAATGATGTCGCTGCTACCGTGGCGCAGATTCGTCGCCTGGAAGACGCCGGCGCCGACATCGTGCGCGTCTCCGTGCCGGACATGGACGCTGCTGAGGCCTTCGGTCGCATCAAGCAGCAGGTACGCGTACCGCTGGTGGCGGATATTCACTTCGATTACCAGATCGCCCTGCGGGTGGCTGAACTGGGCGTCGACTGTCTGCGCATCAACCCCGGCAACATCGGTCGTGAGGATCGCGTCAGGGCGGTGGTCGAGGCTGCGCGCGACAAGGGCATCCCGATCCGCATCGGCGTCAATGCCGGTTCGCTGGAAAAGGATCTGCAGAAGAAATACGGCGAGCCGACTCCTGCGGCACTGGTCGAGTCGGCTTTGCGCCATGTCGAACACCTGGATCGCCTGAATTTTCCTGACTTCAAGGTCAGCGTGAAGGCCTCCGACGTGTTCATGGCGGTGGAGGCCTATCGGCTGCTGGCCAAGCAGATCGAGCAGCCACTGCATTTGGGCATCACCGAAGCCGGCGGTTTGCGTTCGGGCACGGTGAAGTCCGCGGTGGGACTGGGCATGCTGCTGGCCGACGGAATTGGCGATACCATCCGCATCTCGCTGGCCGCTGACCCGGTGGAGGAGATCAAGGTTGGTTTCGACATCCTCAAATCCCTGCGTCTGCGTTCGCGTGGCATCAACTTCATCGCCTGCCCGAGCTGCTCGCGGCAGAACTTCGATGTGGTCAAGACCATGAACGAGCTGGAAAGCCGTGTCGAGGATCTGCTGGTGCCGCTGGACGTCGCCGTGATCGGTTGTGTGGTCAATGGGCCTGGCGAAGCCAAGGAGGCGCATATCGGCCTTACCGGCGGTAGCCCGAACAACCTGGTCTATATCGATGGCAAACCGGCCTCGAAGCTGACCAATGAAAACCTGGTGGACGAGCTGGAGAAGCTCATCCGCGACAAGGCGGCCGAGAAGGCCGCCGCTGATGCCGCTGTGATCGTACGCGGCTGAGAGCTGCGTCTTAAGGATTCTTTGTGAGCAAGTCCCTGCAAGCCATTCGTGGCATGAACGATATCCTGCCGGAGCAGACGCCTGCCTGGCGCTACCTGGAAAGCACCCTGGTCAGCCTGCTCGATGGCTATGGCTACAAGGAAATCCGTCTGCCCATCGTCGAGTACACCGAGCTGTTCGCCCGCGGTATTGGCGAAGGCACCGACGTGGTCGACAAGGAGATGTACACCTTCCGCGACCGTAACGAGGAATCGCTGACCCTGCGTCCCGAAGGAACCGCCGGCTGCGTGCGTGCCGTGCTCGAGCACGGTTTGTCCGGTGGTGGCCAGGTGCAGAAGCTGTGGTATGCCGGCCCGATGTTCCGCTACGAGAAGCCGCAGAAGGGGCGCTACCGCCAGTTCCATCAGGTGGGCGTGGAAGCCTTCAATCTGCCGGGACCGGACGTCGATGCCGAACTGATCGTGCTCACCTGGCGTCTGTGGAAGCAGCTCGGCCTGTCCGATGCAGTGACCCTGCAGCTCAACAGCCTGGGCTCCAGCGAAGCACGCGCCGCCTATCGTGACGCTCTGGTGGCTTACCTGCAGGAGCGTTTCGATCAGCTCGACGAAGACAGCCAGCGTCGCCTGACCACCAATCCGCTGCGTATCCTCGACAGCAAGAGCGAGAGCACTCAGGCCGTTCTGGTAGGTGCGCCGGTTCTGGGGAACTATCTGGACGAGGAGTCGCTGCAGCACTTCGAAGGCGTCAAGGCGCGCCTGGATGCCGCTGGCATCCGTTATCAGATCAACCAGAAGCTGGTACGCGGCCTGGATTATTACAATCGCACCGTATTCGAGTGGGTCACCGACAAGCTGGGCTCGCAGGGTACCGTCTGTGCCGGTGGTCGTTATGACGGCCTGGTCGGGCAGCTCGGTGGCAAGCCGACGCCTGGCGTAGGTTTCGCCATGGGCGTGGAGCGCCTGGTACTGCTGCTGGAAACTCTCGAACTGCTGCCGGCCGAGTTGAATCGTGCTGCCGACATCTACATCTGCGCATTCGGTGAGCCGGCCGAGCTGGCGGCACTGTCGCTGGCCGAGCGAATTCGCGATGCCATTCCCGGCATTCGTCTACTGGTCAACGCCGGTGCCGGTAGTTTCAAGAGCCAGTTCAAGAAGGCCGACAAGAGTGGCGCACGCTATGCGCTGATTCTGGGGGACGACGAATTGGCAGGGCGCGTGGTAGGTTTCAAACCGCTGCGCGACGACAGTGAACAACAAAGCGTTGCCTGGGATGCTCTGGCCGAGCATCTTGCAGCCTGCCTGGCGCAGGCTTGAGCATCCGAATAGCTTAGGAACAGGGTTAAACATGCAGACCGAAGACGAACAGATCGCGCAACTGAAGGACTGGTGGGAACGCAACGGCAAGCCTTTGCTGGCCGGTGGCGTATTGGCGCTGGTAGCGGTATTCGGCTGGCACGCCTGGCAGAAATATCAGGTCAACCAGTCGCAGGGCGCCTCGATGCTCTATCAGCAGTTGCTGGAAACCGCCCTGGATCCGGCAGGCAAACCCGATGCGGCCAAGGTTGCGGATCTGGCCGGCAAGCTCAACAGCGAATATGGCGGCAGCCATTACGCTCAGTACGGCAATCTGTTCGTTGCCAAGGTCGCTGTCGAGGCCGAGCGCCTCGATGATGCGGCCGTTGCGTTGCAAGCCGTGGTCGACAAGCCGGCCGACGCGACGCTGGGCGAGATGGCCCGTCAGCGTCTGGCTCGCGTACTGGCTGCACAGGACAAGGCTGACGCCGCGCTGAAACTGCTCGATGGCAAGGTCGAGGACGCTTTCCTCGCCAGCCGTGAAGAACTCAAGGGCGATCTGCTGGTACAGCTGGGTCGCAGCGATGACGCGCATGCCGCCTATCAGAAGGCCAAGGATGCGCTGGCCGACGACGCCGCTGTTGGCGGCCTGCAGATGAAGCTGGACGACCTGGCAAAAGGGGATGCGTGACGTGATGCGTTGGAAGAATGCCGCACTGCTGGCCCTGGCCGTTCTGGCCGTGGGTTGCAGCAGCAATAGCAAGAAGGAACTGCCGCCCGCCGAACTGACCAAGTTCGACGTCGAAGTCGAGCTGCGCACCGAGTGGAGCCGCTCCGTCGGTGACGGCCAGGGCGACACCTTCAACATGCTGGTTCCGGCTATCGACGGCGATGTCATCTACGCCGCCGATGTCGAGGGGCTGGTCATGGCCATGGATCGCACCAGCGGCAAGGTGATCTGGCGTAAGAAGCTTGAAATCCCGGTGTCCGGCGCCATCGGTGTTGGCTACGGCCAGGTATTGCTGGGCACGCTCAAGGGTGAAGTGATCGCCCTCGATGCCAGCGATGGCGAAGAGCAGTGGCGTTCGCGCGTAACCAGCGAAGTGCTGGCCGCGCCTGCCAGCAATGGTGACATCGTCGTGGTACAAACCCAGGACGACCGCCTGATCGCTTTCGATGCCAGCACCGGTAGCCAGCGCTGGATCGTCGAGAATACTCCGGCCGTGCTGACCCTGCGTGGCACTGGCGCTCCGTTGGTGACCAACCGCCTGGTAGTCGCTGGCCTGTCGAGCGGCAAGGTCGTCGCGGTCGACGCTCAGCGTGGCTTGCCGGTCTGGGAGCAACGTATCGCCATTCCGCAAGGCCGTTCCGAGCTGGAGCGCGTGGTCGACATCGACGGCGGTCTGCTGCTGTCCGGTGGCACCGTCTACGCGGTGAGCTACCAGGGCCGTGTCGCGGCGATGGATCTGGAGTCCGGTCGCGTGCTCTGGCAGCGCGAGGCATCCAGCTCGGTCGGCGTTGCTCAAGGCTTCGGCAACGTTTACGTCAGCATGGCCAGCGGTACCGTCGAAGGTATCGACGAGCGTAGCGCTTCTGCCCTGTGGAGCAACGATTCGATGGCGCGTCGCCAACTGTCGGGCCCGGCGGTGTTCTCCAGCTATGTCGCCGTGGGTGACTTCGAGGGCTATTTGCACCTGTTGAGCCAGGTCGATGGTCGCTTCGTCGGCCGTACCCGTATCGACAGCGACGGACTGCGCGCCCAGCCTCTGGTGGTGGGTGACTGGCTGTACGTCTACGGCAATAGCGGCAAGTTGGTGGCACTGACCATCAAATGAACCGACTATGCTGCATCCAGACCTGAGGTTTGGGTGAAGCATGCGCAACAGATTCCGGCCGCTGCCCCTGCAGCGGCCTTTGCATTTTCTGAATTAACCGAGTGGAGAGCCTGATGGTTCCCGTAATTGCCCTGGTGGGCCGGCCGAATGTCGGCAAGTCCACACTCTTCAATCGCCTGACCCGCAGCCGCGACGCCATCGTCGGCGACCTGTCCGGTCTGACCCGCGACCGCCAGTACGGCGAGGCGAAGTGGCAGGGGCGCACCTATATCGTGATCGACACCGGTGGTATTTCCGGTGACGAGGAAGGCATCGACGCGAAGATGGCCGAGCAGTCGCTGCAGGCTATCGAAGAGGCCGATGCCGTGCTGTTCCTGGTGGACGCGCGCGCCGGCATGACCGCTTCCGACCAGATGATTGGCGAACACCTGCGCCGTCGTAACAAGCAAAGCTTCCTGGTGGTGAACAAGGTCGACAACCTTGACGTCGACCTGGCCCGCGCCGAGTTCAGCCCCATGGGCATGGGCGAGCCATTGGCGATTGCTGGCGCGCATGGCCGTGGCATCACCCAGATGCTCGAGTCCGTGCTCGGTACCTTCCCCAAGGATGCCGGCGAGCCGGAGGAGGGCGCTGGCGAGGAAGAGGTGCAGGAAGGCCAGGAGGCCAAGCGCATTCCCGGTCCGAGCGAGAAGGACGGTATCAAGCTGGCTATCATCGGTCGCCCCAACGTCGGCAAGTCGACCCTGGTCAACCGTATGCTCGGTGAAGAGCGGGTGATCGTCTATGACCAGGCGGGCACCACTCGCGACAGCATCTACATCCCCTTCGAGCGTGACGACGAGAAGTACACCCTGATCGATACCGCCGGCGTGCGCCGCCGCGGCAAGATCTTCGAGGCGGTGGAAAAATTCTCGGTGGTCAAGACGCTGCAGGCCATTCAGGACTCCAACGTCGTGGTGTTCGTCATGGACGCCCGCGAAGGCGTGGTCGATCATGACCTCAACCTGCTCGGCTTCGTGCTGGAAAGCGGCCGCGCCCTGGTCATCGCCCTGAACAAGTGGGATGGCATGGATCAGGGCCAGAAGGACTACGTGAAGACCGAGCTGGAGCGCCGGCTGTTCTTCGTCGACTTCGCCGACATCCACTTCATCTCGGCGCTGCATGGCACTGGCGTGGGTCACCTGTACAAGTCGGTGCAGGCTTCGTTCAAGTCGGCCATTACCCGTTGGCCGACCAGCCGCCTGACGCAGATTCTCGAAGATGCCGTCAGCGATCACGCACCGCCCTTGGTCAATGGCCGTCGCATCAAGCTGCGCTATGCCCACCTCGGTGGTGCCAACCCGCCGCTGATCGTAATCCACGGTAACCAGGTCGATGCCGTACCGCGTGCCTACACCCGTTACCTGGAAAACACCTACCGCCGCGTGCTCAAGCTGGTCGGTACGCCGATTCGCATCGAGTACAAAGGTGGCGAGAACCCCTACGAGGGCAACAAGAACACCCTCACGGATCGCCAGGTGAACAAGAAACGCCGCCTGATGAGCCACCACAAGAAGGCCGAGAAAAAGCGCAAGGACAAGCGCAAGTAAGATCGGCCTCGTCCTGCCCGGTGGCGTTGCGCTAGGCAGGGCATAAGCTTCTTCCGCCTTTTCATAAGCCGCGCGGGTGCCGCCCGCGCTGTGCTTCGGCTATCCTCGCGGCTTGATTTATCCCCGCAGGAAGTCGCGATGCTCGCCAGCAAACTGCCTAACGTCGGCACCACCATCTTTACCCGCATGTCCCAGCTCGCTGCCGATGTTGGCGCGATCAACCTGTCTCAGGGTTTTCCCGACTTCGATGGCCCGCAGGCGCTGCGCGAGGCGGTTGCGCGTCATGTGTTGGAAGGGCGCAATCAGTATTCGCCGATGACCGGGCTGCCGAGCCTGCGTCAGCAGGTGGCGGCCAAACTGGCACGCAGCTACGGTGTGCAACGTGACGCCGACAGCGAGATCACCATCACCCCAGGTGCCACCGAGGCGATCTTCTGCGCCGTGCAGGCGTTGATCCGTGCCGGTGATGAAGCCATCGTTCTCGATCCCTGTTATGACAGCTACGAACCTTCGGTGGAACTGGCGGGAGGGCGCTGCGTGCATGTGCCGCTGGCCTTGCCGGCGTTCCTCATCGACTGGCAGCGTCTGGCCGATGCGATCACACCGCGCACCCGGCTGATCTTCCTCAATTCGCCGCACAATCCGAGTGGGGCGCTGATCTCGCGGGCTGACCTGGATCGCCTGGCCGAGCTGATTCGAGGGCGCGATATTCACCTGATCAGCGACGAGGTCTACGAGCACCTGATCTATGACGGCGCCCAGCACGCCAGCGTGCTGGCCCATGAGGAGCTGTATCAGCGTGCCTTCGTGGTCAGCTCTTTTGGCAAGACCTACCACGTCACCGGCTGGAAGACCGGTTACGTGGTCGCCCCGCCGGCACTGACCGCCGAGCTGCGCAAGATCCACCAGTACGTCAATTTCTGTGGTGTGACGCCGTTGCAGCATGGCCTGGCTGATTTCATGGCGGCGCATCCCGAACATGTCGAAGAGCTGCCAGCGTTCTATCAGGCCAAGCGCGACCTGTTCTGTGACCTGCTGGCAGGCTCGCGATTCACCTTCACCCGTGCGCCGGGCACCTATTTCCAGCTGGCTGATTATTCGGCGATCCGCCCGGATCTGGACGATGTGGCCATGGCCGAGTGGTTGACCCGCGAGCATGGCGTAGCGGCCATTCCTGTGTCGGTGTTCTATCAGTCGGTGCCACAGGGTTTGCGTCTGGTACGTTTCTGCTTCGCCAAGCGTGAAGAAACCCTGCGCCTAGCCGCTGAGAAATTGAGCGCGGTGTAGGTTGTAGGGCGGGTGCAACCCGCCTGAGAGAGTCTGGCGGGTTGCCCCCGCCCTACGGTGAGCGAGGCGCCTACATGAGCAATAAATCCGATCTCGAACTGGCACTGATCCAGACCACGTTGGCCTGGCACGATCCGGCCGCGAACCGCGAGCACTTCCAGGCATTGCTGGAACAGGCGCGTGGCGCCGATCTGGTGATCCTGCCGGAGATGTTCTCCACCGGTTTTTCCATGGAGTCGGCAGCATTGGCCGAGTCCGAAGATGGCCCCACCAGCAGTTGGCTGCGTGAACAGGCGCAGCGTATTGATGCAGTCATCTGCGGCAGCCTGATCATCCAGGCTGCTGATGGCAGCTATCGCAATCGACTGCTCTGGGCACGCCCGGACGGTACGTTGGCGCATTACGACAAGCGTCACCTGTTCCGGATGGCCGGTGAGCACAAGCATTACAGCGCTGGCGATGTGCAGGTCGTGCTGGAACTCAAGGGATGGCGTGTGCGCCCGCTGATCTGCTACGACCTACGCTTTCCGGTGTGGAGCCGTGATGCTGGCGGCACCGATCTTTTGCTGTATACCGCCAACTGGCCGGGCGCGCGCCGTCAGCACTGGAACCGCTTGTTACCGGCGCGGGCCATCGAGAACCTGTGCTATGTCGCGGCTGTGAACCGTGTCGGCGAGGACGGCAAGGGCCATGGGTATACTGGCGATTCCCAGGTGTTGGACTTCCAGGGGGAGGCGCTGCTGACGGCAGGCGACGGCGATGGTGTGTTCCGTGCCCGCTTGTCCAGTGAGGCGCTGGCGGCCTATCGCGAGCGCTTCCCGGCACACCTGGATGCCGATGTTTTCACCATGAACTGATCAGGAGCTACATGACATGGACGTACAACAGAGTAATCCCTTCCAGACGCCGCAGGCGGATCTGCAACAGACCACCACCAACCAGGCGCCGCTCTACAGCATCGCTGGCGTCGGTCTGGCGACATTCATCGGTACGCCGCTGGCCGGTGCCTGGCTGCTGGCGCACAACCTGCAGCTGCTCGGCAAGGCGGATCGGGTGGCGATGGTCTGGGGTGTATCCATTGCGCTGCTGCTGATCACCTTGGTGCTGGCCTTCGTGCTGCCGGAAGAGGTGCCTGCACTGCCTTTCGCCATTGCGCAGCTCATGGCGATGATCATGCTGGCAAAGAACCTGATGGAGGCCGAACTCAAGCAGCATACCGAGGCTGGAGGCGTGTACCTCTCCAACTGGCGTGCAGCGGGTATCGGCCTGTTGTTCACCTTGGCCGTGGCCGCATTGATGTTCGCGGTGCTGATGATCTTCGATATCTGAACGCCGTATTCCCGGATGCTGGCTTGAGTCCGGTGGCGATGCTTCGTGTGCCCCAGTGTCGATGATCTCGGATCTTCGGTGCGCACGGCGCACCCTACGCAGCTTGCAGCATATGAAAACGCCGGGCATTGCCCGGCGTTTTCATGTGTGGCGCAGGCGAATCAGGCCGCTTGCGACTCGGTCTGGCTCAGCGCACGGTTCAAGGCGCTGAACAGGGCGCGGAAGCTCGCCGTGGTCAGGTTCTCGTCGATGCCGATACCGTGCAGGGCGCGGCCACCGTTGACACGCAGTTCGATGTAGGCCGCGGCCTTGGCGTTGGCGCCTGCACCAATGGCATGCTCGCTGTAGTCCATGACTTCAACGGCGACCGGCAGGGCAGCGGCCAGGGCTTCCAGCGGGCCCTTGCCGATGCCGCGCCAGTGGTGGCTTTCGCCAGCTTTGACGACTTCCACGTCCACCGCACTGGTGCCGTTCTCTTCCTGCAGGCGATGACCTTTCAGGGCGTAGGGGCTGCGTGCTTGCAGATACTCGGTTTCGAGCAACTGATGGATCTGCGCGGCAGTCATCTCCAGGCCGAGGCGATCGGTTTCACGCTGCACCACCTGGCTGAACTCGATCTGCATGCGGCGCGGCAAGCTGATGCCATATTCCTGCTCGAGCAGGAAGGTGATGCCGCCCTTGCCGGACTGGCTGTTCACCCGAATTACTGCCTCGTAGTCGCGGCCGATGTCGGCTGGGTCGATCGGCAGGTACGGCACTTCCCACAGGGCGTCTTTCTTCTGCTGGGCGAAGCCCTTGCGGATGGCGTCCTGGTGCGAGCCGGAGAAGGCGGTGTGAACCAGATCGCCGACGTACGGATGGCGCGGGTGCACCGGAATCTGGTTGCAGTCTTCGACCACCTTGCGCACCGCGTCGATGTCGGAGAAGTCCAGCTCCGGGTCGACGCCCTGGGTGTAGAGGTTCAGCGCCAGGGTTACCAGGCAGACGTTACCGGTGCGTTCGCCGTTGCCGAACAGGCAGCCTTCGACACGGTCGGCGCCGGCCATGACGGCCAGCTCCGAGGCGGCGACGCCGGTGCCGCGGTCGTTATGGGTGTGCACGCTGATCAGCACGCTGTCGCGGCGGTCGACGTGGCGGCCGAACCACTCGATCTGGTCGGCGTAGTTGTTCGGCGTGGCGCACTCGATGGTGGCGGGCAGGTTGAGAATCAGCTTGTTGGCCGGGGTCGGCTGGAACACGTCGATCACTGCGTTGCACACCTCGACGGCAAAGTCGATCTCGGTGCTGCTGAACACTTCCGGCGAGTACTCGAAGCCCCACTGGGTTTCCGGTGCGGCGTCGGCCAGGCGTTTGATGGTGGTGCCGGCAGCTACGGCAATGGCTTTGACGCCGGCCTTGTCCTGGTTGAAGACGATCTTGCGGAAGCTCGGCGCGCAGGCGTTGTAGTAGTGGACGATGGCTTTCTTGGCGCCTTTGAGCGACTCGAAGGTGCGTTCGATGAGATCGTCACGGGCCTGGGTCAGTACCTGGATGGTCACGTCGTCCGGGATGTGGCCGCCTTCGATCAACTCGCGGACGAAGTCGAAATCGGTCTGCGAGGCGGACGGGAAGCCCACTTCGATTTCCTTCAGGCCCACGGCGACCAGGCACTTGAAGAAGCGCATCTTCTTCTCGGCATCCATCGGCTCGATCAGCGACTGGTTGCCGTCGCGCAGGTCGGTGGACAACCAGATCGGTGCCTTGTCGATGATCTTGTCCGGCCAGGTGCGATCCGGGATCTGAATCTGGGTGAAGGGGCGGTACTTCTTCGACGGGTCTTTGAGCATGGTCATGAGTCAATCCTGAACGCGAGGGCCGCTAGGGGCCGTGCTGAACAATAAAAACAGAGAAAAGGTGGGGAATTCGGGGTCGGCAGACCCTAGCGCAGTCGTTGGGAGACCAGGCACAGGTTGGCGTGTTGCCGGAGGATGATGAGGGTCTGCGAGATATTCATGGAGTCAACCCTAACCATTGAGGAAAAAGCTGGCAAGCATGTTGGAAAAATTGGTGAAAAAAAGCGGATTGGGTGGTATGGCGATTTTTTGTTGCTGCTTCTCTCGCTTATTCACCTTTTCATTGCGTAGTGCTGGCGTGCTTGTGAAGACGGTTGTGAGCCAGCCTGTTGGCGGTGTTCATCGCCACAAGCCGGCTCCTGAAAGCGGGAATCTGGTTCCCGTAGGCGTCAAGGGGCTGGTTGCAGCGTCGGACGCAGCTCGCGCATGTCCGCACCGCTCGGGTGTTGGAACACGCGCAGGCCGAACTCGGGAAGGATGGCCAGCAGGTGGTCGAAGATGTCCGACTGGATGCCTTCATAGGCATTCCAGGCGATGGTGTTGGTGAAGCAGTAGATTTCCAGCGGCAGGCCGTCGGCGGTCGGGCTGAGCTGACGCACCAGCAGGGTCATGTTCTGGTGAATGTTCGGATTGTGCCGCAGGTAGTGTTCGACGTAAGCGCGGAAACTGCCGATGTTGGTGATGCGGCGGGTGTTGACCGCTTCCTTGCCGTGCTCGGCCAGCTTGGTGTTCCAGTCCTGCAGTTCCTGATCCTTGCGGTCGAGGTATTCGTCGAGGAGCATGAAGCGACGCAGGCGAGCGATCTCCTCATCGCTGAGGAAATGCACACTGGTCTGATCCAGATACAGTGCGCGCTTGATCCGGCGCCCGCCGGATTCCTGCATGCCGCGCCAGTTCTTGAACGGGTCGGTGATGAAGCGCTTGGTCGGGATGGTGGTGATGGTCTTGTCCCAGTTCTGCACCTTCACCGTGTGCAGGGCGATGTCGATCACATCGCCGTCGGCATTGAGCTGGGGCATTTCCACCCAATCGCCGACACGCACGATATCGCTGGAGGAAATCTGTACGCTGGCCACCAGCGACAGCAGGGTGTCCTGGAAGATCAACATCAGCACCGCAGCCATGGCGCCGAGGCCGGACAGCAGGATCAACGGCGAGCGGTCGATCAACGTCGCCACCATGAGAATGGTGGCGATGGCGAAGATGGCGATCTTGATCACCTGCAGGTAGCCCTTGATCGGCTTCAGGTGTGCGTTGGGGCGACGCTGGTAAAGGGTGTTGAGGATGTCCAGCAGGGCGCCGATGGCCAGTGCGATGGTCAACACGATGAAGGCGCCACAGACGTTCTGCGTCACCGTCACCACGGCTTCCGGCATGCCCGGTACCACGGCCACGCCGGAGGACAGCACCAGCGCCGGCACGATGTTGGACAAGCGCTTGATGATGCCGCTTTCCTTGATCTGGCCGTGGCGGCCCAGGGCGGTCGCGCCGACCACGCGGTAGATGGCACGTACCAGAATACGTTTGACGATCCAGTTGGACAGCCAGGCGGCAATGATCAGGGCGAGGGTGGCGGTGAGGGTGAGCAGTTCAGGCTGTTCGTTCAGCCAACCCATCCAGGTATTGAGCTCATTCGGCATTTCCGACTCCGAAGCAGGCAGTGAGGAAAGGCCGACGCTACAGGGCCGGCCATCAGAGCCGCCGTACCCTAGCAAAAATATGCCGTTAACCCAAACGGCAGGTGCTGCACGCTGCGTCGGTTCAGGGCTTGAATGCGCCGATGAAGATCGCAGGATCAACCCGCGCATCGTTGAGGCTGACGTTCCAGTGCAGGTGCGGGCCGGTGGCGCGACCGGTGGCGCCGACCTTGCCGACATGGCCGCCTCGGGCGATTTCGTCACCCAGCTTCACGTCGATTTCCGATAGGTGGCAGAACATGCTGATCAGCCCTTGGCCGTGGTCGAGGAACACCGTTTTGCCGTTGAAGAAGTAATCGCCGATGAGGATTACCTTGCCGGCCGCCGGTGCCCTGATCGGCGTGCCACGGTTGGCCGCAAAGTCCAGGCCCGAGTGTGGGTTGCGTTCCTCGCCGTTGAAGAAGCGGCGCAAGCCGAACGGGCTGGACAGCGGGCCATTGACCGGCCTGTCGAACATCAGGTTGCTCGGTTGGCGCGCACTGAACTGCTGGTAGGCACGGGTCTGCTCGGCCAGCTCGCGTTCGATACGTTTCAGGTTGGCGGCGTTGGGCGTGACCTGTTGTTGGTTCTTGATGGTGAGGCGCTGCTCGGTGTAGTGCTTGGCGTCGACCTGGAAACTCAGCTTCTGGCCGCCTTCGACCTCCACCTGCTGGCTGCCCGGTTTGACGCTGAGCGGAATGCCGACGATGGCGATCCAGCGCTGGCCGTCCTCGTGCACGGTGAGTACCGGTTTGCCCTGATAGTGCACCTTCGGTGCCTGTGCCGGGTTACCCAGATCGACTACCGCAACCCCACCCGGCACCGGCTTGTTCAGCAGGCGGGTGATGAAGCCTTCGGCGTGGGCGGGGATGGCAAGACAGAAGGCAAGCAGAAAGATCAGTGGGCGCATAAAAGTCCTATACGAAAAGAACGCTGAAGGCTGGATGCTGAACTTAAAAGCGGATCGGCGTCACTCTTGCGTCCAGCGCTTCCAGCGCTGTTCTCATTTTGTTAATGGTAGGGTGGGCTTCATCCCACCCACAGGGCTGGTCTTGAAGAGCTGAAGCGGAGCGCCGCCCGGCCCACCCTACCAACTGTTAGTCCAACAGCGACAGCGTCGCCGGCTGTATGTGGTTGTCTTCGACGCGCACGTCCAGTTCACCTTCGCTCAGGCGCGCCTTGAGGCGTTGGCCCGGTTGGGTCTGCGCGGCGCTGCGCACGGCATGGCCGCGTTCGTCGAGGAGGATGCTGTAGCCCCGGCCCAAGGTGGCCAGGGGGCTGACGATCTGCAGTTGCGCGGCCAGTGCACCCAGTTGCTGGCGCTGGCTGCGTAGCTGGCCTTGCATGGCACGTGGCAGGCGCGCTGCCAGCCCGTCGAGGCGCTGGCGCAGCAGTGCCAGGTTGCGCCCCGGATGCTGGGCAGCGAGGCGAGCATCGAGGCGGGCCAGGCGTTCCCGCTGATTGGCGAGTTGCTGGTTGAAGGCGCGGCGCAGGCGCATGTCCAGGTCGTCCAGGCGCTGCGCCTGCTGGCGCAGGCGTTCGCCTGGGTGACGCAGGCGATTGCTCACGCCGTCCAGGCGCAGGCGTTCGCGGGCCAGACGGCCTTGCATCTGCAGCACCAGGCGCCGCTGCAGGTTGTGCAGACGCTGCACCAGTTCGCTGCTGTCTGGCGCCAGCAGTTCGGCGGCTGCCGAGGGCGTCGGTGCGCGCACGTCGGCGACGAAGTCGGCGATGGAAACGTCCGTCTCGTGGCCCACGGCACTGACGATGGGCGTGACGCACGCAGCCACGGCGCGGGCCACGGCTTCCTCGTTGAAGCACCAGAGATCCTCCAGCGAGCCGCCGCCACGGGCCAGGATTAGCGCGTCGAAACCTTGCGCATCGGCACGTTGCAGGGCGCGGACGATCTGCGCGGTGGCCTCGCGACCCTGTACGGCGGTAGGGATCAGGTTCAGCTCTACCTGCGGGGCGCGGCGGCGGAACACGCTGATGATGTCGCGGATCACCGCGCCAGTGGGCGAGGTGACAATGCCGATACGCTTTGGATGGGCGGGCAGGGCGATCTTGCGTTCGGTGGCGAACAGGCCCTCGGTGCCAAGTTTTTCCTTCAGTGCCTCGAAGGCCAGGCGCAGTGCGCCGTCACCGGCCGGCTCGACGGCATCGAGAATCAGTTGGTAGTCGCCGCGTCCTTCGAACAGCGAGACCTTGCCGCGTACCTTCACCGCCAATCCGTCACGCAGGGCCTGGCGTACGCGCGCAGCGTTCTGCCGGAACAGCGCGCAGCGCACCTGGGCCTGGCTGTCTTTCAGAGTGAAGTAGATGTGGCCGGAGGCCGGGCGGGCGAGGTTGGAGATTTCCCCCTCGACCCAGATGCCGGAGAACACGTCCTCCAGCAGCAGGCGGGCGCGGTTGTTGAGCTGGCTGACGCTGAGCACCTCGCGGTCGAGGTTCAGGCGAGCAAAGGGATCATTGATCATGGGGCGGCATGATAAGCCGAGAGGTGCACTGGCGCGACCCTGCTCAACTGTCTTCGAGCAGACGATCGAGCAGCCAGGCCGCCACTGGGCCGAGTTCGCGTTGCCGCGACCAGATAGCGTCCACGGTCACCCGTCGTGGCCAGCCACTGCAGGGCAGTTCATGCAGGCTACCGAAACTGTAGGTGTCGACCAGTTGCCGTGGCAGCTCGGCCCAACCGAAGCCCAGACGCGCCATTTCCAGGAGCATCAGGTAGTCCGGTGCGGCCCAGCAACGTCCGCCGCTGCCGGGTAGATCGTCGGTATTGGCATCGTCATGGGCGACGCTGCTCAGGCGTAACAGGCGCCAATGCGACAAGTCTTCCTGGCGTACCTGGGCCAGCTTGCTCAGGGGATGATCCTTGGCGACGAACAGGCCGAACTCGCTGCTCATTTCCAGGCGGGCATGGGCGATATGTGGCGGGTAGGTCGGTTGTGCACCGAGCAGGCCTAGTTGTGCGCGGCCCTGGGTGACCAGGTCGAGCACGTCGGCCTGTTCGGCGATCAGGCTTTCGAACTGCAGATCGGGGAAGCGCTGATCCAGCTCCTGCAGGCGTACTTCGTATTGTTTCGGTTGGTAGGCGTCGGACAGCGCCAGGGTCAGGCGCGCTTCCTGGCCTCTGGCCAAACCGGCGGCATGTCGCGCCAGGCGGTCGCTGGCGCACAGGACTTCTTCGGCGTGGGCGAGCAGGCTGGCACCGGCCTCGGTCAGTTGCAGGTGGCGGGGGCCGCGTTCGAACAGGGCCACGCCCAGGTCGATTTCCAGGCGGGCGACTGCCTCGCTGACAGTCGACTGACTCTTGCCCAGGCGCCTGGCGGCGGCGCTGAGCGAGCCACAACTGGCGGCCTGGGCGAATGCTTGCAGCGATTCGGGGGAAATATTCATATCGGTTTGGCCGATGGCTGTTGCTTTTTGGTTGGCTGGTTTTCCGATGATCATAGCCCTCGTCGTCACTTATCACGAGGTTTGCTTCATGACTCAGCCCCTGCCGCGTTCCCTGCGTGAGCGTATTGGTCATTCCCTGGCCTTCGAAGGTATTGCCGTGCTCATCTGCGCGCCGGCCATGGCCTGGTTCATGGGTAAGCCTTTGCTGCAGCTCGGCGCCTTGACCCTGATGTTCTCCACCGTCGCCATGCTGTGGAACATGCTGTTCAACTACCTGTTCGATCGCGCCCAGAGCCGGTTGGGCTTCGAGCGCGGCCTGTGGGCGCGGGTCTGCCATGCACTGCTGTTCGAGGGGGGGCTGGTCGTCATGCTGGTGCCGTTGGCGGCCTGGTGGCTGTCGATTGGCCTGCTCGAGGCGCTGCTGCTGGACATCGTCCTGATTCTGTTCTTCCTGCCCTACACCATGGCATTCAACTGGATTTACGACGTGCTGCGTGCCCGCTTGTTGGCGCGGCGTGAGGCGCAGGCCAATGCTGCGATCTGTCGCGGGGCTTGATTTGCCGGCGGCAGCGCCTAAGCTGCCGCCCTTTCCTTGCCAGCCGTTCGAGCACCATGACCGCGCAACTGATCCTCGTCCCGCAGATTTCCACACTTCCTGCCCATGAAGAGAAGGCGAGGGCCATGCTGCGCTGGTTGGTCAAGCGCGAGATCGTCGAGGCGCTGCCGACCACCTGCGGGCAGGGCGGCAACGGCATGGCCTATGCCATCGGGCCCGGCGCTCGGCGCATCGCCCAGCACCCCGAGTTGCTGCCCTATGGGCAGCCGCACAATGGCCTGGAAATCATTACCCACCGCTGCATCTATATACCAACGCGTGGTTTTCTCGAGGAAGCGGGCTGTGCCGAATGTCGCAAGGAAGTCGGCGTGCCGTTGTTCGATAGCCTGGAAGTGTGGTGGCCAGGGGAAACCGACAACTTCACCTGCCCGGAATGCGGGCATGAAGATGACATCAACGGTTTCCTGTTCCTGCAGCCGTGCGGTTTTTCCAACCTGGGCTTCATCTTCAACGGCTGGATGGATGCCGGCCTGCGCCCGGCGTTCGTCGAGGAGTTCGGCGAACGACTGGGCTTTGCCGTGAGGCAGGTGCGGGTCGACGATCCGGCCTGAATCAGAACTCGATGCTGGCAGAAAGGCGTACCTCGCGCGGCTCGCCGACTGCGACACGCAGATTGCCGCCGCTGGACGGGTAGTAACGCTCGTCGAACAGGTTGCGTACGTTCAGTTGCAGGCGAGTCTTCTCGCCGAGCAATTGACTGTCCCAACTGATGAAGGCATCGGCCACCGTGTAGCTGTCCAGCCAGAATGTGTTGGCGTTGTCGCCGGCGCGCTCGCCGACGTAGCGTGCGCCCCCCCCCAGCCGCCACTGACCGAATTGCTGTGGCAGATCCAGGTGATGGGTAATGTAGAGGCTGGCGATGTTGCGTGCGGCGTTGACCAGCTCGTTGCCTTCGTTGGTCGGGTCATCGAGGATTTCCGTATCGGTGTAGGCGTAGCTGCCGAGCACTTCCCAGCGCTCGCTGAGGCGGCCACTGATATCCAGTTCCACGCCGCGCGAACCGACCTTGCCTGCTGCTTCCGAAACGTTGTTGTTGCTCACCACCACGTTCTCTTTCTCGATATCGAACAGCGCCAGGCTGGCGCCGATACCTCGCGGCAGGTCGAGTTTTACGCCCAACTCGTAGCTGCGACCCTCTTCGGGATCGAAGGCCTGGCCGGTAGTGGCGTCCGAGGCATTGGGTACGAAGGAGCGGCTGTAGTTGCCGTAGAAGGCCACCTGGTCGTTCAGTTGGAAGACCAGGCCGCCGAAGGGCAGGAAGGTGGTGTCGTGGCGGTCGGTTGGGCGGACGTAGGTGGCTCCTCGTCCTTGCTCGACGAGCTGCTCGAAGCGCTGATAACGGCCACCGAGAACCAGAATCCACTGGTCGTTCAGATGCCAGTTGTCCTTCGCGTAGATCGACCGTGAATGCAGCTCGTCGCTGCGATCACTTTGCGCGGGATTGAGCAGCGAAGGTGCGGCGAGGTTGCCGTATACCGGGTTGTAGATATTGAAGCCACCTACTGCCGGGCCGCGCCAGGTGTCGCCACGGAAGTTGTCGACTCGCTCGGTGTCGGCACCGATCAGCAGGTCATGAGGCTGGCCGAACAGGTCGGAATTGCCGATCCAGTCCCAGGCCAGGTATTGGGTCTGGTTGTCATGTTCGCTGCCATCGGAGCGGCGCCGCATTGCACCAGCAGGGCTATTGAATCCATTGGGATCGGGTCGCGCTTCGGCATAGTCGTAGCGCTCGTTGTTCCAGCCGTAGGTAAGGCGCGTCGACCAGTCGTCGCTGAGTTGATACTCGGCAGTGGCGGTGAGCAATTCGTCGATGCCTTCTGCCTTCGACCAGCTCTCGCCGAAGCGGTCCTTGTAGGACACCTTGGCCGGCTTGCTGTTGATGATCACCGTGCCGCGATCCACTGGCGTGCTGTATTCCTTGTATTCGTAGGCGATGTTGAGGCGCAGGCGTTCGCCTTCCCAGCTCAGCGAGGGTGCAATCAGGCTGTTTTCCTTGGTGCCGAAGTTACGCCAGTAATCTTCGTGCTGACGCTCGGCAATCAGGCGAAAGGCCAGGCCACTGTCGGCAATCGGGCCGGTTACGTCGACCGCCAGGTTGCCGCCGCCAAAGCTTGAGCTGCCTGCGTCGATGCGCGTGTCCCATTGGTACTGCGGCTTCTTGCTGGTGACGTTGATCAGGCCGCCCGGTTCCAGCGCGCCATATAGCAGCGAGGCCGGCCCCTTGAGCACCTCCACGCGTTCGGTGGTGGCGCTGAAGTTGCGCGAGAGGCTGGAGCGAATGCCGTCACGAAGGATCGATCCATCGGCGTTGGCACCAAAGCCTCGTTTCACGAAACCGTCCTGGGTGCCGCCCAGCGTATTGCTCTGGCTGACGCCACTGACGAACTTCATCGCGTCATCCAGCGAACGCACCCGGTAATCCTCAATGGTCTTTGGCGTAACCACCTGAACCGACTGAGCCTCATCCCTGAGTGCAACGGAGGATTTGCTTGCCGTACTGGCACGCTTTGCCTGGTAACCGTCGTCTTCGAGAGTCGGGGCAGCGACGATTTCCTGGCTGGGTAGCTCCAGCTCCTGAGCCAGCAGGTGGCTGGCTGGAAGCAGGCAAAGGGTAAGCAGAGCGGCACGCTGGCTGCTCAAGGAGGAGCGGTTAGGTTTCATTTGGCACTCAAGTGCAAGTGTTTTTGAGAATCATTATTTTATGTGTTCGAGGCATGACTGCCTAGAGGCACACTTTGCATTGAGTGAAATGAGGTCGCTGGGTATAATGCCGCGCTTCTTATTTTCCCGCTCGGGAGCCCGCCATGCTGCGCATCAGCCAAGAAGCACTCACTTTCGACGACGTCCTGCTTATCCCCGGTTACTCCGAGGTGTTGCCCAAGGACGTCAGCCTCAAGACCCGCCTGACTCGCGGCATCGAACTGAACATCCCGCTGCTGTCAGCCGCCATGGATACGGTCACCGAGGCTCGCCTGGCTATCGCCATGGCGCAGGAAGGCGGCATCGGCATCATCCACAAGAACATGACCATCGAGCAGCAGGCTGCCGAAGTGCGCAAGGTCAAGAAGTTCGAGTCCGGTGTGGTCAAGGATCCGATCACCATCGAGGCTGATGCGACCGTTGGCGATCTGTTCGAACTGACCCGCCTGAACAACATTTCCGGTGTACCAGTGCTGTACAACGGCGATCTGGTGGGCATCGTCACTTCCCGCGACGTACGCTTCGAAAACCGCCTGGACGCCAAGGTGCGTGAGGTGATGACACCGAAAGAGCGCCTAGTCACCGTCAAGGAAGGCGAAGATAAGGCCACCGTGCGCAAGCTGCTGCACAAGCACCGCATCGAGCGCGTGCTGATCGTCGATGATCAGTACCGCCTCAAGGGCATGATGACCGTCAACGACATCGAGAAAGCCAAGGCCTACCCGCTGGCGAGCAAGGATGACCAGGGTCGCCTGCGCGTTGGCGCCGCTGTCGGTACCGGTGCCGATACGGGTGATCGGGTTGCAGCGCTGGTCAATGCTGGTGTGGACGTGATCATCGTCGACACTGCTCACGGTCACTCCAAAGGCGTGATCGACCGCGTGCGTTGGGTCAAGCAGAATTTCCCGGACGTCCAGGTGATCGGTGGCAACATCGCCACTGGCGCCGCTGCCAAGGCACTGGTCGAGGCTGGCGCCGACGGCGTCAAGGTCGGCATCGGCCCTGGCTCGATCTGCACCACCCGCATCGTCGCCGGCGTTGGCGTTCCGCAGATCAGCGCCGTGGCCAATGTCGCCGCCGCGTTGGCGGGCACCGGCGTACCGCTGATCGCTGACGGTGGCATCCGTTTCTCCGGCGACCTGTCCAAGGCCATCGTCGCTGGCGCCTCCGCCGTGATGATCGGTTCCATGCTGGCCGGTACCGAAGAGGCCCCGGGTGAAGTCGAGCTGTTCCAGGGCCGTTCCTACAAGGCTTACCGTGGCATGGGCTCGCTGGGCGCCATGGCGCAGGCGCAAGGTTCGAGTGACCGTTACTTCCAGGACTCCTCGGCTGGTGCCGAGAAGCTGGTGCCGGAAGGCATCGAAGGTCGCGTGCCGTACAAGGGCGCGATGGCAGCCATCGTTCACCAGTTGATGGGCGGCCTGCGTGCCTCCATGGGCTACACCGGCTGCGCCACCATCGAAGAGATGCGCACCAAGCCGGAGTTCGTGCGCATCACTGGCGCCGGCATGGCTGAATCGCACGTCCACGACGTGCAGATCACCAAGGAAGCGCCGAACTACCGGGTCGGTTGATCCGCTGCACTTTTATGAATAACGGGGCTGTTCGATCAGCCCCGTGTCATTTGTGAATACCTACGAGAGATGGCCATGGCCCACGACATTCACGCCCACCGCATCCTCATTCTGGACTTCGGTTCCCAGTACACCCAACTGATCGCCCGCCGCGTTCGTGAGATCGGCGTCTATTGCGAACTGCACCCTTGGGACATGAGCGACGAGGACATCCGTGCCTTCGCCCCGCGCGGCATCATTCTCGCCGGTGGTCCGGAGTCGGTGCACGAAGCCAACAGCCCGCGCGCGCCGCAGGCCGTGTTCGATCTGAATGTACCGGTGCTGGGCATCTGCTACGGCATGCAGACCATGGCCGAGCAGCTCGGCGGCAAGGTGGAAGGTTCCGACCTGCGTGAGTTCGGCTACGCCCGCGTCGACGTGGTTGGCAAGAGCGAGCTGCTGGCTGGCATCGAAGACCATGTCGACGCCGACGGCGTACTCGGCCTCGACGTGTGGATGAGCCACGGCGACAAGGTCACCCGCCTGCCGGAGGGTTTCCACATCCTCGCCAGCACCCCGAGCTGCCCGATTGCCGCCATGTGCGATGACTCTCGCCACTACTACGGCGTGCAGTTCCACCCGGAAGTGACCCACACCAAGCAGGGCGGTCGCATCCTGTCGCGCTTCGTGCTGGAAATCGCCGGTTGTGAGCCGTTGTGGACGCCGGCCAACATCGTCGAAGACGCCATCCGCCAGGTTCGCGAGCAGGTTGGCGACGCCAATGTGCTGTTGGGGCTGTCCGGCGGCGTCGACTCCTCGGTGGTTGCTGCGCTGCTGCACAAGGCCATCGGCGATCAGCTCACCTGCGTATTCGTCGACAACGGCCTGCTGCGTCTGCACGAGGGCGATCAGGTCATGGCCATGTTCGCCGAGAACATGGGCGTCAAGGTCATCCGTGCTGATGCCGAAGAGCAGTTCCTTTCCAATCTGGCCGGTGAGTCCGATCCGGAGAAGAAGCGCAAGATCATCGGTCGCACTTTCATCGATGTGTTCGATGCGCAGGCCAGCAAACTGGACAACATCCAGTTCCTCGCCCAGGGCACCATCTACCCGGACGTGATCGAGTCGGCTGGCGCCAAGAGCGGCAAGGCTCACGTGATCAAGAGTCACCACAACGTCGGTGGTCTGCCGGAGGAAATGAACCTCAAGCTGGTCGAGCCGCTGCGTGAACTGTTCAAGGACGAAGTGCGCAAGATCGGCCTGGAACTGGGCCTGCCCTACGACATGGTCTACCGCCACCCATTCCCGGGCCCAGGTCTGGGCGTTCGTATCCTCGGTGAAGTGAAGAAGGAATACGCCGATCTGCTGCGTCGTGCCGACCACATCTTCATCGAAGAGCTGCGCAAGGCCGACTGGTACCACAAGACCAGCCAGGCTTTCGTGGTGTTCCAGCCGGTGAAGTCGGTCGGTGTGGTTGGTGATGGCCGTCGCTACGCCTGGGTTGTCGCCCTGCGCGCCGTGGAAACCGTGGACTTCATGACCGCACGCTGGGCTCACCTGCCTTACGAGCTGCTGGAAACCGTCAGCGGCCGCATCATCAATGAAATCGAAGGCATCTCCCGCGTCACCTACGACGTGTCGAGCAAGCCGCCAGCGACCATCGAGTGGGAGTGATCCCGTAGCGCTGAATGAAAAAACCGGCTTAGGCCGGTTTTTTCATGGAAGTCTGAAGCACCTCATTCTAGATAGCATTGAGGATGCCATTAGCTTGTGGGCACCGATTGATGCGACGGTCAGGCGTGGTGCACCTGTTTGCAGTTCTTCTGCGGAAGAGGTTTGCTCACGAATTATGTAAGTGAGGTGAGTTGTTCGAGTCGTTGAGCCTCATGTTGGGGTAGCATCGGCAGAGTTACTTGGTTTTTACATGCTTGGGCTTTGGGTGTAGAAGGAAATACAATGATTCTCGAACCTCTCGATAAGCGAATGATAAATTGGGATTTTTCTCGTTTTGAGAGTAGGGGCTGCCCTTTCTGTGATGCGATAAGTACTAAGCCGTCTTACATTCGTCCTGATAGGTGTTCTGTGTTAAATTGCTCGATGTGTGGCTGTTATTATGTTTCTCCAGCACCCTCCGAAAATTTGCTCAATGATTTTTATAGTTCTTACCATGTTGCGTACTTTGGTGGGCGTATAAGTTATGGTGTTGAAAATATAAAGTCTGAGTTGGATGTTTTGGATCCGCAATCCGATCCGCGTTTGAGTTTTGTTATGAAGGATATGCTTCTCAGGTTAAATGCGGGGTATAGAATCCTTGATTTTGGCTGTGGAACAGGAGAGTTTCTATATCAAGCAAAACAACTAGGAGCCTCTGTTGTCGGTGTTGAGTTCGATCATGTCGCGGTTTCGATTTGTCACCAACTCGGTCTTGAATCTGTTCTCTTGGGTGGTATCGATGTGTTGAAAAATATCGATGAAAAATTTGATCTTATTGTTTTGAATGATGTGATTGAGCACGTGCTGAACCCTAATCAGCTCATTTCTGATTTGTGCGAGTTGCTTGACAAGGGTGGCAAGATTTTAATATGGACTCCGAACGGGGACGCTATCGCGAATGATGATCGCAAGACTGCTCTGCGTGTCGACTTGGAACATATGCAGTATCTGACAAGTGGTGCTGTGTCAGAGTTATGCCGTAGAAATAGTCTTTCGGTCTGCCATTACCAGCAACTTGGTTTTCCATCGGATAGAAATTTTATTGATAATCTCAGTGAGCGGTCTTGGCGGGCGCAGATCAAGAGCAGACTGCTCGTCTGCCTTGGGGGTATAGGCTTAATGGGTTTTGTAAGGCGCGCGTTGTTGCGTCTCGGTTATAAGCGCAGTATTTACCTGTCGGGTGGTAGTTATAACTTGTTTTGCGTATTGGTTAAACGATAGTGGGTGTAGAGAAAGACTCAGTAGAAAATCTGCTCTTTTCGGTATGCTCACGATAATGTTGGCCGTGGCGTTCGCAGTAGAGTTCTAGGCAGATCATTGGCCGGGCATCTTCGGCGTCGCCTTCCTTCGGATCCGGAGTCAGAATCTCATAAGCTGCAACCTGGGCCGCACCGGGTCGCAGAAAAGCCTGGCGTATGCCTTTCAGTATGAGACGTCCGAACAGGTAGTAGCCTCCCTGCCGATGGCGATCAGCCCTATAGCCATTGGCGATACCGCCCATCAGCACTATCCAGAAGAGCAGCAACAGCGAGGTGAGAATTACCAAGGCGATGCTCATCGCTGTGCCGAAATGATCCATGTCGTGCAGAGAGCCGCGTGGGGAGCGTAATTCTAACGCTGCTTTGTTTCAGCGGGGCATTGACCAAGGTTTTACTGCACTGGCTGTATTTGGCCCCATGTTTTTATAGGCCAATGCTGATTTTTATGAGGCAGGGAGGGCGCTTCTACATAAAAGCGTATCTCAATCTCAAGTCGCTTGTGATGGAAATGCCCCGTGGCGTTGAAGGCGGCCATATCAGGTATACCAGGCCAGCAGAACTGTGGTCACCAATCCCGCTGAGGCTATTAGCCAAAAGGCAACGACTTCACGGCTGTAATGAAGTTGCTCGATCAGAACCGCTTTTTCATTACGGGGGTTGCATGCGATGGCTATCCATCGTCCATCGAGTAATTGATGCCAGTCACTGTCACTCATCCAGCAGGAGGCACTGTGTTCAGGTAGTTCAAGGGCTTTGAACAGATTTTGGCTGGTCAGTGGCTCGAGAGTCAGGTGGAAGTGTTTTCCCTTTATTTCACAGTTGAGTTCCAGTTCAACGACAGGGCGAGCGTCGTCATAAAGCCGATCTTCTGGGTCGTGAGTCGATACTCGGAAGGCGATCACCTGCGCTGTGCCGGGCTGCATGCAGGCAATCTTTATACGCTGGATGATCATTGTGAGCGCGCCATAAACAACTCTGGCAAAAAACGCCCAGAAAACCATGAGGATAAGAAGCAGGACAATGGCAAGAGCAATCTCCCAATTCTTCAATGGCCGACTCCTTGTATGAGCAAGATCGTGGCAAGCCAGGTTATGAGGTAGAGTGCCAATCCCAGGCATATATGAAAGTAACCTGCCTTGAGTGGACGCTCGAAATGTGCATCTGCTGGCCGTTCAATTTTTATATAAAGAGTGGCTGTTCCGGTCTGCTTGTCGATTACAACGGGGTCACCTACCTGTTGCTCATCTAGATATTGAACTTCGTACGTTCGCCCCTCGTGGTGGTAGCGTAATAGGTAGATGGTGCAGTAGTGAACCCAAGTTCTCTTATGTGCGTGGAAGCGATTCTTTATCATGCGCTGATCTACAATCTCTGCGCGAATGGGGAAGTAGTCCTTTTTTCTGGTTTTGCTCAACAGATAAATTTTTCTGTGATTTTCAGAAAGTGCCCATAACCAGAAAAATATAAATAAAGTCGCTGGTGCTGAGAGGGCGATTAAGAAGTAAATCATGGAAGCTTCCATAGCCTCGAAGTTAGTCCATAAGCTCAGGTCATCAGCTTGAGCTGTGCAGTTCCTGGATTCAAGCGCCCCGTATGCAGGGTTGTTACGCGTTTTGCCAGCGCTGAGCGGCTGGTCGCAATTTCAGCGAGTCTGATAGGAGGCGGTTTTTCAGGCTTGTGCGGCAACACGCCTCACCCAGGTCTCGTCTTGTCATCCTTGGAAATGAGAAGATGATGCAATTGGGGGGAGCCCTGTGAATCGCCGAGGATGAAGATGTCGTTTACCCGCAGACAAGTGCTCGCTGGCCTGGCTGGCCTAGGTATCGCCGGGCTTGGTGCTGGCGGTGTGCGTTACTGGCTGGGTCGCCCGGAGAACGTGGCGACCCATGACTACGAGCTGATCGCTGCACCGCTGGATCTGGAGCTGGTGCCGGGGCATATCACGCCGGCCTGGGCCTATGGTGGTCAGGCGCCTGGCTTCGAGCTGCGCTGCCGACAGGGCGAGCGTCTGCGGGTGCGCTTCATCAATAAACTGGACGTGCAAAGCACCATCCATTGGCATGGCATCCGCCTGCCGCTGGAGATGGATGGCGTGCCCTATGTTTCCCAGGCGCCGGTGTTGCCGGGTGAATATTTCGACTACGACTTCATTTGTCACGATGCCGGCAGCTTCTGGTATCACCCGCACACCACCAGTGCCGAGCAACTTGGGCGCGGCCTGGTCGGGCCATTGATCGTCGAGGAGCGCGAGCCGACGGGGTTCCGCCATGAGCGCACACTGAGCCTGAAGACCTGGCATATCGATGAGCAGGGCGCTTTCACCGAGTTTCTGGTACCGCGCCAGGCGGCACGCGAGGGTACGCGAGGTCGACTGAGCACCATCAATGGTGAGCCTAACCCTGACCTGGAACTGCCGGCAGGGCAGGTGGTGCGCCTGCGCCTGATCAATGTCGACAACACCATCACCTATCGCCTCAACCTGCCAGGTGGCGAGGCGCGTATCTATGCGTTGGACGGCAATCCGGTGCAGCCGCGTCCGCTAGGCAAGGAATATTGGCTGGGCCCTGGCATGCGCATCGATCTGGCGCTGAAGGTGCCGGCGGCTGGGCAGGAGTTGTCCCTGCGTAACGGCCCGTTGCGTCTGGCGACCATAAAGAGTGTTGCCAGCAGCGAGCCGTCAGCGGATTGGCCGCCAGCCTTGCCGGCCAATCCCATTGCCGAGCCGGATCTGGCTCGCGCCGAGACCTTGCGCTTCAATTTCGAGTGGGCGGCGATGCTGTCCGGCAACGTGGAGCAGGGCGGCAGCTACAAATACTGGCAGATCAACGGCCAGGCCTGGGACATCAATGACAAGACCTGTGCGGATCGCCCGATTGCTACTCTGAAGAAGGATGGCCACTACATCTTCGTGCTGCGCAACATGGCGCAGTATCAGCACCCCATTCACCTGCATGGTATGACTTTCAAGGTGTTGAGTTCTGATCGGCGTCAGATCATTCCGTACTTCACCGATACCTACCTGCTGGGCAAGAACGAGACTGCGCGCATCGCTTTCGTTGCCGATAATCCCGGTGTCTGGATGTTCCACTGCCATGTGATCGACCATATGGAAACCGGGCTGATGGCCGCCATCGAAGTGGTGTAGGGTAGGCGCCGTTTTTCGGCCTGCCTTCGTCGGCGGTCAGCCCTGGGATTGATGCAATGAAAAGACCGCAGATCATCGACCGCTCGCGTGACGAGCACTTCATGCGCCTGGCGCTGGAGCAGGCGCGACTGGGCGCCGAGCAAGGCGAGGTGCCAGTGGGTGCGGTGCTGGTGCAGGGCGACGAAGTGGTCGGTCAGGGCTTCAATTGTCCGATCCTGCGTCACGACCCCAGCGCTCATGCCGAGATGGTGGCGATCCGCGCGGCGGCGCAAAGCGTGCAGAACTATCGGCTGCCTGGCAGCACCTTGTACGTCACGCTGGAGCCCTGCAGCATGTGCGCCGGTTTGATCGTGCATGCGCGCATCGCTCGCGTGGTGTTCGCTGCCAGCGAGCCGCGTGCCGGTGTGGCGATCAGCCAGGGGCAGTTCTTCGAGCAGAGCTTTCTCAACCACCGTGTGCTGGTGGAGGGCGGGTTGCTGGCCGAGGAGAGCGGGGCAATGCTGCGAGAATTCTTCAAGGCTCGGCGCGGCTGAGCATCGCTACAGGGAATGATCATGAATAAACGGATGTTGGGCCTGCTGACGCTGTTGACCGTGCCTGCGCTCGCGGCCGAGCAGGAGGTGTATCTGCTTGCCAGTGTGCAGTTGGGTGGCTCCAACCTGGCGCAGAGTATCTTTCTCCATGAGCCGCAGATCACCACGCTTGAAGAGTGCCAGAAGGCTGTTCGCATTGGCCAGCGTGATCGTGACTGGCTGCGCTACCACCATATCTTCATGCGCGACCGTTTTCAGGGCTTTACCGGTCAGCTGGATTACCGCTGCGTATTCAGTGATCAGCGTTTCAGCCACTGGGATGATCGGGCACGTTACAGCCATCCCTACCTGATCAGCATTGATGAGCAGGCCATTCTGCGGGTGGAGCGAGTCGAGAGTCAGGCGCAGTGCGCGAGTCGGCTCAAGGGGTTATCCGAGGCGCGGCGAGCAATCAGTCGTTGTGCGGTGGGGAATCAACGCTTGCTCTGAATACTCAGAGCGGCGGGGTTTCTTCTTCGGGCTTGCGTTTGTCGATGCCTGGCAGGTGAATACCGCTTTCGGCCACTTGCGTCCCTTCCAGCTGTGGCTGGGTCACCCAGGTGAGGATGTCGTAGTAGCGGCGGATGTTACGCACGAAGTGCACAGGCTCACCGCCGCGCGCATAGCCATAGCGCGTCTTGCTGTACCACTGCTTCTGCGCCAGGCGTGGCAGGATCTTCTGCACGTCGGCCCACTTGTTCGGATCCAGCCCTTCGGCCTCGGTCAGCTTGCGTGCATCTTCCAGGTGTCCGCCGCCGACGTTGTAGGCTGCCAGGGCGAACCAGGTGCGATCCGGCTCGGCAATGCTTTCCGGCAGCTGCTGGTGAACCTGAATGAAGTAGCGTGCACCGCCTTCGATGCTCTGCCTGGGGTCGAGTCGGTTGGAGACGCCGACCGATTGCGCGGTGCGTTGGGTCAGCATCATCAGGCCGCGTACGCCAGTCTTGGAGGTGGCATTGGGTTGCCACAGCGATTCCTGATAGCCCATGGCGGCGAGCAGTCGCCAATCCACCTGATGGCTGTGGCCGGCCTGGCGGAACATCTTCTCGTAGCGCGGCAGGCGTTGTTGCAGGTGCTGAGCGAAGGTGTAGGCGCCGACGTAGCCGAGTACGTCGACATGGCCGTAGTAGCGTTCTTTCAGGCGTTGCAGCGTGCCGTTTGCTTCCGAGCGTTCGAGGAATGCGTCGATTTCCAGCAGCAGGCTGTCATCCTCGCCGGCGGCCACCGCCCAGCGCATGTGATTGGTCTCGCCAAGGTCGAAGCCTACCCGCACGTTGGGGAAATACACCTGGTTCATCGCCAGTTCGTTGGAGTCCACCAGCGTCAGGTCGATTTGTCCCTCGTCGACCATGCGCAGCAGGTCGACCACTTCCACGGCGTCGGAGACTTCGAACTCCAGCTCCGGTAGCTCCAGCTTGAGAGCGGCCAGTTGTTCGGCATGGCTGCTGCCGGCCAGCACCAGGATGCGCTTGCCGAGCAGGTCTTCCGTTTTGGTCGGGCGCGGCTGGCCCTGGCGATAGATGATTTGTGGCGTAACTTCCAGATACGGAATGGAGAAGCGGGCCTGGCGCTGGCGCTGCGGTGTATCAACCAGACCGGCGGCGGCCAATACCGGGCCGTTGGCGCGATCCAGGCTGGCGAACAGGCTGTCGAGGTTGTCGGCGGTTTCGATCTTCAGTTCCAGGCCGAGGTCGGTGGCGAAGCGTTTGGCCAGTTCGTATTCGAAACCGGTCGCACCGTTGCGATCCTGGAAATAGGTGGCGGGGCTGTTGCGAGTGACCACGCGCAGCTCACCCTCCGCCTTTACCTGCTCGAGTACGCTGGGCTTGGGGTCTTCGCCGCAGCCAGCGAGCATCAGGAGGGTTCCAATCGCCAACAGCCCTGTGGCGCAACGCATGCGTATCGCAGGTCGTGCAAACATCGGCGCAGTATACGCAAAGCCGCTGCGGCGCCATATCTCGACAGCGCTTCGCTTCTCTGCTAGCACGCGTTCGTCCTTAAAGCGCCTGGCTACAGGTGCCGCAGGCCGCTGCTTTAGGGTAGAATGCCCGGCCTCCAGCACACCCCTTCCCAGAGGCTGTTCCGACGATGTTGATTCTGCGCGGCGCTCCCGCCCTTTCCGCTTTCCGCCATGGCAAATTGCTCGAGCAACTGACCAGCAAAGTGCCGGCCGTGACCGGGCTGTACGCCGAGTTCGCGCATTTCGCCGATGTCACAGGTGTTCTCAGCACCGACGAGGAACAGGTACTGGCGCGTCTGCTCAAGTACGGCCCGAGCGTGCCGGTGCAGGAGCCCAGCGGCAAGCTGTTTCTGACCATTCCGCGTTTCGGCACCATCTCGCCGTGGTCGAGCAAGGCCAGCGATATCGCCCGCAACTGTGGCCTGGCCAAGATCCAGCGCCTGGAGCGTGGCATCGCCTATTACGTCACTGGCGAGCTGTCGGCGGATGATCAGGCCGCTGTTGCTGCTGCCTTGCATGACCGCATGACTCAGCTCGTGCTGGGCAGCCTGGAAGAGGCCTCTGCACTGTTCAGCCATGCTCAGCCCAAGCCGCTGACTGCGGTGGACGTGCTTGGCGGCGGCCGCGCGGCGCTGGAGCAGGCCAACCAGGATCTGGGCCTGGCCCTGGCCGAAGATGAAATCGATTACCTGGTGAAGAGCTTCAACGACCTGGGGCGCAACCCGCACGACATCGAGCTGATGATGTTCGCCCAGGCCAACTCCGAGCACTGCCGCCACAAGATCTTCAATGCCAGCTGGGACATCGATGGCGAGAGCCAGGAAAAGTCGCTGTTCGGCATGATCAAGAACACCTACCAGATGCACAACGAAGGTGTGCTGTCCGCTTACAAGGACAATGCCTCGGTCATCGTCGGCCACACCGCCGGGCGTTTCTTCCCCAATCCTGAAACCCGCCAGTACGGCGCGGTGCAGGAGCCGGTGCACATCCTGATGAAGGTGGAAACCCACAACCACCCGACCGCCATCGCGCCGTTCCCCGGTGCTTCCACTGGCTCCGGCGGTGAGATCCGTGACGAAGGTGCCACTGGCCGTGGTGCCAAGCCGAAGGCCGGCCTGACTGGTTTCTCGGTTTCCAACCTGAATATCCCAGGCTTCGTGCAGCCCTGGGAAAAGCCCTACGGCAAGCCCGAGCGCATCGTCAGCGCGCTGGACATCATGATCGAAGGCCCGCTGGGCGGCGCCGCGTTCAACAACGAATTCGGTCGCCCGGCGCTCAATGGCTACTTCCGTACCTTCGAGCAGGCGGTCGACAGCCCGCGCGGTGAAGAGGTGCGCGGCTATCACAAGCCGATCATGCTCGCCGGTGGCCTTGGCAACATCCGCGAGAACCACGTGCAGAAGGGCGAAATCTCGGTCGGCGCCAAGCTGATCGTGCTCGGCGGCCCGGCCATGCTCATCGGTCTGGGCGGCGGCGCCGCGTCGTCGATGGCCACCGGTGCCAGCTCTGCCGATCTGGACTTCGCCTCGGTGCAGCGCGAGAACCCGGAGATGGAGCGCCGCTGCCAGGAGGTCATCGACCGCTGCTGGCAGCTGGGTGAAGCCAACCCGATCAAATTCATTCACGACGTCGGCGCTGGCGGTATCTCCAACGCCCTGCCGGAGCTGATCAACGACGGCGGCCGTGGTGGTCGCTTCGAACTGCGCAACGTGCCCAACGACGAGCCGGGCATGGCCCCGCACGAAATCTGGTGCAACGAGTCGCAGGAACGCTACGTGATGAGCGTAGACGCTGCCGACTTCGAGCGTTTCAAGGCCATCTGCGAGCGTGAGCGTTGCCCCTTCGCCGTGGTCGGCGAGGCCACTGCCGAGCCGCATCTGACCGTGACCGACAGTCATTTCGGCAACACCCCGGTGGACATGCCGCTGGAAGTGCTGCTGGGCAAGCCGCCGCGCATGCACCGCAGCGTCGCGCGTGAAGCCGAGCAGGGCGATGACTTCGCCGCCAGCGAAGTGGCCATCGACGAAGCGCTGGAGCGCGTACTGCGTCATCCGGCCGTGGCCAGCAAGAGCTTCCTGATCACCATCGGCGACCGCACCATCACCGGTCTGGTGGCACGCGACCAGATGGTCGGCCCGTGGCAGGTACCAGTGGCCGACTGCGCCGTCACCGCCACCAGCTTCGACGTCTACACCGGTGAAGCTATGGCCATGGGCGAGCGCACCCCGCTGGCGCTGCTGGATGCTCCGGCGTCCGGACGCATGGCAGTCGGCGAAACCGTTACCAACTTGGCTGCCGCGCGTATCGAGAAAATGTCCGACATCAAACTGTCGGCCAACTGGATGGCTGCTGCGGGTCATCCCGGTGAAGACGCCCGCCTGTACGACACGGTCAAGGCCGTAGGCATGGAGCTGTGCCCGGCACTGGGCATCACCATTCCAGTGGGCAAGGACTCCATGTCCATGAAGACCCGCTGGCAGGAAGAGGGCGTCGACAAGAGCGTCACCTCGCCGCTGTCGCTGGTGATCACCGGTTTTGCCCCGGTGCAGGACATTCGCCAGACCCTGACCCCGCAACTGCGCATGGACAAGGGTGTCACCGACCTGATCCTGATCGATCTGGGTCGTGGCCAGAACCGTATGGGTGGCTCGATCCTCGCTCAGGTCTACGCGAAGATCGGCCAGCAGGTGCCGGACGTCGATGACGCCGAAGACCTCAAGGCCTTCTTCGCCGTGATCCAGGGCCTCAATGCCGATGGTCACCTGTTGGCTTACCACGACCGTTCCGACGGCGGTCTGCTGACCACCGTGCTGGAAATGGCCTTTGCCGGCCATTGCGGCCTGAGCTTGAGCCTCGATGCTCTGGCCGATGAGGCCAGCGAGCTGCCGGCCGTACTGTTCAACGAAGAACTGGGTGCCGTCATTCAGGTGCGTCAGGATGCTACCGCGGAAGTGCTGGCGCAGTTCAGCGCCGCCGGCCTTGGCGATTGCGTGGCCGTGATTGGCCAGGCCGTGAACAACGGTGAAGTCAGCATCAGCTTCAACAGCGAGCCGGTGTTCTCCGGCGAGCGTCGCCTGCTGCAGCGTCAGTGGGCCGAAACCAGCTACCAGATCCAGCGCCTGCGTGATAACGCCGAGTGCGCCGATCAGGAGTTCGATGCGCTGCTGGAAGAAGACAATCCAGGCCTGAGCGTCAAGCTGGGCTTCGACGTCAATCAGGATGTTGCCGCGCCCTACATCAAGAAGGGCGTGCGTCCGCAAATCGCGATCCTGCGTGAGCAGGGCGTCAACGGCCAGGTGGAAATGGCGGCAGCCTTCGACCGCGCCGGTTTCTCTGCCATCGACGTACATATGAGCGACATCCTGGCTGGCCGCGTTAGCCTGGAAGCGTTCAAGGGCCTAGTGGCCTGCGGTGGCTTCTCTTACGGCGACGTGCTGGGTGCCGGTGAAGGCTGGGCCAAGTCGGTGCTGTTCAACGCCCGTGCCCGTGATGCCTTCCAGGGCTTCTTCGAGCGCAAGGACAGTTTCACCCTTGGCGTGTGCAACGGTTGCCAGATGATGAGCAACCTGCATGAGTTGATTCCGGGTACCGAGTTCTGGCCGCACTTCGTGCGCAACCGCTCCGAGCAGTTCGAAGCGCGCGTGGCCATGGTGCAGATCCAGGAGTCGGCATCGATCTTCCTGCAGGGCATGGCCGGTTCGCGCATGCCGATCGCCATCGCTCACGGCGAAGGCCATGCCGAGTTCGAGAGCGAGGAGGCGTTGCTGGAAGCCGATCTGTCCGGCACCGTGGCCATGCGTTTCGTCGACAACCACGGCAAGGTCACCGAGACCTACCCGGCCAACCCCAACGGTTCGCCGCGCGGGATCACCGGCCTGACCAGCCGCGACGGGCGTGTAACCATCATGATGCCGCACCCGGAGCGCGTGTTCCGCGCCGTGCAGAACTCCTGGCGCCCGGACGAGTGGCAGGAAGACGGCGGCTGGATGCGTATGTTCCGCAATGCACGGGTCTGGGTGGATTAATAGCGGCCGCGTAGCGGCCTTCTGCTGACCCTCTCCCGCTCGCGGGAGAGGGTGCCCGAAGGGCGGGAGAGGGAAAGCGGCCGCGCTCCGATCCAGCTTGAGCTGGCGCCGGTGTAGATCTAGCGCCGAGCCCTCTCCCGCAAGCGGGAGGGGAGCACGCTCGTGTAGCCCGGATGCAATCCGGGAAAACCTGTGCCATACCTTCCCCGGATTTCATCCGAGCTACGCAGGCCCATCCATGGCCGATGATTCTCCCCTCATCCTTCCTGAAGTGCGCCTGTTAAAACCTGGCGAAATCCACCGCCTGTGTCGCTGTGGCCGTTCGGCGTCCCTGCCGGACTGCGACGACCACTGCGATTGCTCCCTGATCCTACACCCTGAGCGTGAGCAGCGTTTGTTGCTGTGCCGCTGCGGGCGCTCGGGCGAGTTGCCCTACTGCGATGGCAGTCATAGCCCATCGGCCCCACGTCTGGCCGACAAATGGCGGCGCTTTTTCAAGGGCAACTGAGAACGTCACCCCCGCAGGTTGAGTCGAAAACAGCGGAACCTGTCACGCCTCAAGTGGATTTGTGCAGGCGCCCTCAAGACAATTCAATGTCAAAGTGACATCATATTGGCGTCATGGATTGTCTGTTGTTCGGTTGCCCATCTGCGGAGAACTTGATGTACAAGCTGTGTTTCTATGTGCCGGAAACCCATCTGGAGCCGGTGAAAAAAGCGGTATTCGCGGCAGGTGGCGGGCGTATTGGCCTCTACGACAGTTGCTGCTGGCAAGTGCTGGGTCAGGGACAGTTCCGTGCGCTGGAAGGTAGCCAGCCATTTCTTGGCCAGGTTGGCGGCATCGAGCAGGTCGCGGAGTGGAAGGTTGAAATGGTCGTCGCTGACGAACTGATCCACGATGCAGTGAAGGCTCTGAAGAAGACGCATCCCTACGAAACGCCGGCTTTCGACGTCTGGCGGCTATCCGACCTGCAGTTCTGATTCGATATGAAAAGGGCGCCATTGGCGCCTTTTTCATTGCAATGGCTCAGGGCCTGATTTCGATCAGCGTGCCATCTTTGACCAGGCTCCATACCTCGCGCATATCGTCGTTCTTCATGGCGATGCAGCCTTCGGTCCAGTCCAGGGTGTGGAAGAACCACTCCGGGTATTCCTCGTCCAGCGGCGTGCCGTGAATCATGATCATGCTGCCTGGCGGCACGCCGGCAGCCTTGGCCTTGGCCAGGTCGCGGGCATTGGGGTAGGAGATATGCAGCGACAGTTGGTACTTGTCGCTGGGTTTGCGCCAGTCGATCCAGTAGAAGCCCTCGGGCGTGCGCAGGTCGCCCTCGCGCTGCTTGGCTCCGTCGGGTTGTTTGCCGAGGGAGATACGGTAGGACTTGATGGTTTCACCGCGCTGCTGCAGATGCAATTTGCGCTCGGATTTGAGTACCAGCACCTTGTCCACCGTGCGGCTGCTGGCCACGGGTGTGGTGCTGGCCATGGCATTGAGGCTGAGGGTGAGGCAAAGCAGGGGCAACAACCAGCGCATCGGGTGATATCCGCAAAGGTCAACGGGGCGTGTAATGAGCGCGCAGCGCCGCGAGCGGCTCGTTGCGTACCGGGAAGAGGTTTTGCCGACGGTCGGCAAAGAAGCATTCTAAGGTACGCCCTATGGTCGGGAAAGCCAGCTCAGACCAGGGGATCTGTGATTCTTCGAACAGGCGCACTTCCAGGCTCTCTTCACCCACGGCGAAATCCAGGTCTACCAGCTCGGCGCGAAACATCATGTACACCTGGCTGATGTGGGGCAGGTCGAAGAGGGTGTAGAGGTTCAGGTCACGCACGCGAGCGCAGGCTTCCTCGAGGGTTTCGCGGGCGGCGGCCTGTTCGGTGGTTTCGCCGTTCTCCATGAAGCCAGCGGGCAGTGTCCAATAGCCGCGGCGCGGTTCGATGGCGCGGCGACACAGCAGCACCTGGTCACCCCAAACAGGTAGACAACCAGCAACGATGCGCGGGTTTTCGTAGTGAACGGTGGCGCAGTGGCCGCATACGTGACGCATGCGGTTGTCGCCAGCGGGAATCATGCGGGTAACGGCGTTGCCGCACTGGCTGCAGAATTTCATGCCCTGTCCTCGGTTGCTGGCGCTATCTTGGCTGCCTGCGTTGTGGCCGGCAAGCCCGCCATTGAGGCCATCCAAGCCTATCGCCGGGGTTGGGCGAGCGAGCGCTTTCATGCCATGATGCCGGGCAAAACAAGATTCCGAGTATGCCCATGCTGGACGAGTTGCTCCATCGCGTGCGCGGTTATTCACCGCGCCCTCTGGAGACCGAGCGCAGCTTCCCTGAGGCGGCGGTGCTGGTCCCCATCACCCGCAGTGACGAACCTGAACTGGTATTGACCCTGCGTGCCAGCGGTTTGTCGACTCACAGTGGCGAGGTCGCGTTCCCAGGTGGTCGGCGCGACCCGGAAGATCGTGATCTGGTGGATACCGCGCTGCGCGAGGCCGAAGAGGAGATTGGCCTGCCGCCAGGCTTGGTCGAGGTCATCGGGCCGCTCAGCAGCCTGGTTTCGCGTCACGGCATTCAAGTTACGCCCTATGTCGGCCTGGTGCCGGACTACGTGGAGTACAAGGCCAATGACGCCGAGATCGCCTCGGTGTTTTCGGTGCCGCTGGAGTTCTTTCGCAGTGATCCGCGCGAGATGACTCATCGTATCGATTACCTCGGGCGCAGCTGGTACGTGCCGTCCTACACCTATGGCGAGTACCGCATCTGGGGCCTGACGGCGATCATGGTGGTGGAGCTGGTCAATCTGGTTTATGACGCTGGCATCGCTCTGAACCAGCCCCCCGAACACTTCATCCATCTGCGCTGAGGACTGACGAGCATGAAATACCGCCTGGGAAGTTCCCGTGTCGACGCCCATCCCGACAGCTGGGTCGCGCCGAGCGCCGACCTGATCGGCAAAGTCCGTCTGGAGGCCGGTGCCAGCGTCTGGTTCGGTGCCGTGCTGCGTGGCGACAATGAACTGATCCACATCGGTGAGAACAGCAACGTGCAGGACGGCAGCGTCATGCATACCGACATGGGTTTTCCGCTGACCCTGGGCAAGGGCGTGACCGTCGGCCACAACGTGATGATGCATGGCTGCAGCGTCGACGATTACAGCCTGATCGGCATCAATTCGGTGATCCTCAACGGCGCGAAGATCGGCAAGTACTGCATCATCGGCGCCAACAGCCTGATTCCCGAGGGCAAGGTCATTCCCGACGGCAGCCTGGTGATGGGCAGCCCCGGCAAGGTGGTGCGCGAGCTCACCGAGCCGCAGAAGAAGATGCTCGAAGCCAGTGCTGCTCATTACGTCCATAATGCGCAGCGCTATGCCCGCGAACTGGTGCCTGACGATGAGTGAGGCGGAAAAGCCCGTGCGCTCGCCTTGCGTGCATGTCTGCGCGCTGGACGAGCAGGATGTCTGCATCGGTTGCCAGCGCACGGCAGCCGAAATCACCCGCTGGGGCCGCATGGAAAACACCGAGCGCCGTGCGGTGCTGCAATTATGCCTGGAGCGCGCCCGCGCTTCGGGACTTCTACTGACGTCTTCCTGATTCACTGTCCCGTTTTCGAGGAATATTCATGCCCCGTATTGGAACCCCTCTGTCGCCGAGCGCGACCCGTGTACTGCTGTGTGGTTGTGGTGAGCTCGGCAAGGAAGTGGTGATCGAACTGCAACGCCTGGGCTGCGAAGTCATCGGCGTGGATCGCTATGCCAATGCCCCGGCCATGCAAGTGGCGCATCGCAGCCACGTCATCGACATGCTCGACGGCGCCGCCCTGCGCGCGGTGATCGAGAAGGAGCAGCCGCACTACATCGTTCCCGAGATCGAGGCCATCGCCACCGCGACCCTGGTCGAGCTGGAGAGCGAAGGCTTCAACGTGGTGCCCACCGCTCGCGCCGCACAGCTGACCATGAACCGCGAAGGCATCCGCCGCCTGGCCGCCGAAGAGCTGGGCCTGCCGACCTCGCCGTACCACTTCTCGGACAATTTCGAAGACTACGTCGCTTCGGTGAAGTCCGTTGGCTATCCCTGTGTCGCCAAGCCGATCATGAGCTCTTCCGGCAAGGGGCAGAGCGTGCTGCGCAGCGATGCCGACCTGCAGAAATCCTGGGATTACGCTCAGGAGGGCGGTCGCGCCGGCAAGGGCCGGGTGATCGTGGAAGGCTTCATCGACTTCGATTACGAAATCACCCTGCTGACCGTGCGTCATGCCAGTGGTACCAGCTTCTGCGCGCCGATCGGCCACCGCCAAGAGAACGGTGATTACCAGGAATCCTGGCAGCCGCAGGCGATGAGTCCGAAGGCGTTGGCAGAGTCCGAGCGCGTTGCGCTGGCGGTCACCGAGGCGCTGGGCGGCCGTGGTCTGTTTGGTGTCGAACTGTTCGTCAAGGGCGATCAGGTTTGGTTCAGCGAGGTCTCGCCGCGTCCGCACGATACCGGTCTGGTGACGCTGATTTCTCAGGATCTGTCCGAGTTCGCCCTGCATGCGCGCGCCATTCTCGGGTTGCCGATTCCGGCCATTCGCCAGCTGGGCCCGTCGGCTTCGGCGGTGATCCTGGTCGAGGGCAACTCGCAGCAGGCCAGCTTTTCCAATCTCGGCGCTGCGCTGAGCGAGCCGGATACCGCACTGCGCCTGTTCGGCAAGCCGGAGGTCAAGGGCCAGCGCCGCATGGGTGTGGCACTGGCGCGTGACGAGTCGATCGATGAGGCGCGTGCCAAGGCACTGCGCAGCGCCAAGGCTGTTCGCGTCCAGCTGTGAGGCATGCCCTCTGGTGGCTGGCGACGCTTGCGCTAGCGCCGCTTGCAGTGCCGCTGGCATTGCGTACGCGGCGCACGGCGTTGCGTTTGCCGCCGGCAGAGGGGGAAGTTCGCGGCCTGGCTGGCGCCGCACTGCCTGGCGAGCCGTTTCGCCTGCTGCTGGTCGGTGAGTCGACGGTCGCTGGAGTCGGTGTAAAGCACCTTGATGAGGCGCTGGTCGCCTGCCTGGCCGAAGCACTTGCCGAACGTATGCAGCGGCCAGTGCACTGGCATGCCTGTGGCGAAAACGGCATCACTGCCGAGCGGGCGCGTCAGCGTCTGTTGCCTGAAGCCCTGAGCGAGTCGGCCGATCTGGCCTTGCTGGTTTTCGGCGTCAACGACACCACTCATCTCACTACCTGCAAACGCTGGCAGACTGCCTTGCGCGGCATGGCCGTGGCGTTGCGTGAGCAGGGGATGGTGGTGGCGTTCAGCGCCGTACCGCCCTTGCAGCACTTTCGGGCCTTGCCCTGGCTGTTGCGGCAACTGCTTGGCTGGCGGGCGAGTTTGCTGGATCGCGAGCTGCGTGCGGTAGCGCGGGAGCAGCAGGCGCAATATTGCGAGTTGGGCCTGGCGTTCGAGGCGCACTACCTGGCGGAGGATGGCTACCATCCATCCGCGTTGGGTTACAGGGTTTGGGCGCAAGGCCTGGCTGAGCACCTGGCGAGGGCTTGTTGAGCTTCAGTTGGGTGCCGCTGAACCCGTAGCCCGGATGCAATCCGGGAGCGTCAGTAAGTAGGGCGGGTTACAGCCGCCCTGCTGTCAAACGTGCAGGATGAATTCGCGAACCAGCTTGCTGCCGAAGTAGGCCAGCATCAGCAGGCAAAACCCGGCCAGCGTCCAGCGAATGGCCTTGTGGCCGCGCCAGCCCATCTGATGGCGTCCCCACAGCAGCACGGCGAATACCACCCAGGCGAAGCAGGAGAGGATGGTCTTGTGCGCCAGGTGCTGGGCGAACAGGTCGTCGAGGAACAGCGCACCCGAAAGCAGTGAAAGCGACAGGGCTACCCAGCCGGCCAACAGGAAGCCGAACAGCAGGCTTTCCATGGTCTGCAGCGGAGGGAAGTTCTTGATCAGTCCGGACGGGTGCTTGTGCTTGAGCTGGTAGTCCTGCAACAACAGCAGGATCGACTGGAACACGGCGATGGTCAGCAGGCCATAGGCCAGGATCGACAGCAGGATATGCGCCAGGATGCCGGGGTGTGCCTGCACCGGGCTGATGGTGCCGGAGGGCATGAATTCGGCCAGCAGCACGGTCATCGCGCCCAGCGGGAACAGAAGCAGCAGCAGGTTCTGCACCGGTATGCGCAGGCAGGCCAGCAGGATCAGCGCGATCACCGCGCAGGCAATCAGGCTGGCCGCGTTGAAAAAGTCGAGGTTCAGGGCGCCGCCGTGGTTCAGCTGGAAGAACAGGCTGACGCCATGCAGCAGCAAGGCGAGTGCGCCGAACACTACGAGCAGGCGTTTGTCGGGTGTGCTGCGCTTTTTCAGGTGCAGACCTTGGTAGGCGGCAGCGCCGGCATATAGAAAGGCAGCGGCTAGGCTGGGCAGCAGAGGGTGCATAAGTCCGTGTAAGGCGAGCCCGAAAGGCGCTGAGTGTGGCACAGAAGGCCGGTGACACGAAAGACCGCAGGCGGTGTCGGTGGCGCGGTGACTCCGCTATAATCCGCCGCCTGTTGCATGCCTGGCCCAGTCTGGGCGCTCTTCAAAGGAACGCGCATGTTCGAAAATCTTACCGATCGCCTTTCCCAGACGCTGCGTAGCGTCACGGGCAAGGCCAAGCTCACCGAAGACAATATCAAGGACACGCTGCGCGAAGTGCGTATGGCGTTGCTTGAGGCCGACGTCGCTCTGCCGGTGGTCAAGGACTTCGTAAACCGGGTCAAGGAGCGTGCGGTCGGCACCGAGGTGTCGAAGAGCCTGACCCCAGGTCAGGCCTTCGTGAAGATCGTTCGTGCCGAGCTCGAAGAGCTGATGGGCGCGGCCAACGAAGATCTGGCGCTGAACGCTGCGCCGCCTGCCGTGGTGCTGATGGCTGGCCTGCAAGGTGCGGGTAAGACTACCACCGCCGGCAAGCTGGCCAAGTTCCTCAAGGAGCGCAAGAAGAAGTCGGTACTGCTGGTTTCCGCTGACGTCTATCGCCCAGCGGCGATCAAGCAGCTGGAAACCCTGGCCAGCGATCTGGAAATCGCCTTCTTCCCTTCCGATGTCAGCCAGAAGCCGGTGGATATCGCCAACGCGGCGATCCGTGAGGCCAAGCTCAAGTTCATTGACGTGGTCATCCTCGATACCGCCGGTCGTCTGGCTGTCGACGCCGAGATGATGGCCGAGATCCAGGCGCTGCACGCCGCAGTCAAACCGGTCGAGACCCTGTTCGTGGTCGACGCCATGACCGGTCAGGACGCCGCCAATACCGCCAAGGCTTTTGCCGACGCCCTACCGCTGACCGGCGTGGTGCTGACCAAGGTCGACGGTGATGCCCGTGGTGGTGCCGCGCTGTCGGTGCGCCACATCACCGGCAAACCGATCAAGTTCATCGGTATGGGCGAGAAGAGTGACGCGCTGGAGCCCTTCCACCCGGATCGTATCGCCTCGCGCATTCTTGGCATGGGTGACGTGCTCAGCCTGATCGAGCAGGCCGAGCAGACCCTCGATCGCGAGAAGGCCGAAAAACTCACCAAGAAACTGAAGAAGGGCAAGGGCTTCGACCTCGAAGACTTTCGTGACCAGCTTCTGCAAATGAAGAACATGGGCGGCCTCGGTGGCCTGATGGACAAGCTGCCGTCCATCGGCGGTGTCAATCTGTCGCAGATGGGTAATGCCCAGGGCGCGGCCGAGAAGCAGTTCAAGCAGATGGAGGCGATCATCAATTCGATGACTCCCGCCGAGCGCCGTGACCCGGACATCATCAGCGGTTCGCGCAAGCGTCGCATCGCGCTGGGTTCCGGCACTCAGGTGCAGGACATCGGCCGGCTGATCAAGCAGCACAAGCAGATGCAGAAGATGATGAAGAAATTCACTGCCAAGGGCGGTATGGCCAAGATGATGCGCGGCATGGGGGGGATGTTCCCCGGCGGCGGCATGCCGAAATTCTGATGCTTGTGCCCAGCTCGACGGCTGGTCGGAAAAAGAGATTTGCAAACAGCCGCATAATCCTTAGAATATGCGGCCTTTCGGGCCTAGGCCCATTTTTGATGTGTGCCTCAAGTTAGCACCGACTACAGGAACGATGTTCTCATGGTAACTATTCGTCTCGCTCGTGGCGGCTCCAAAAAGCGCCCCTTCTACCACCTGACCGTGACCAACAGCCGCAATGCGCGCGACGGTCGCTTCGTAGAGCGTATCGGTTTCTTCAACCCGATCGCCTCGGGTGCTGAAGTCAAGCTGTCCGTCAATCAAGAGCGCGCTACCTACTGGCTGAGCCAGGGTGCACAGCCGTCTGAGCGCGTTGCTCAGCTGCTCAAGGAAGCTGCCAAGGCTGCTGCCTAAGCATCTTTATGAGTACGACGCCGGCCGTAGCCGAGGATCTGGTTGTTCTCGGCAAGATTGTTTCGGTGCACGGCGTCAGGGGTGAGGTAAAGGTTTATTCCTTCACTGACCCCATCGATAACGTGCTCGATTACCAGCGCTGGACGCTCAGGCGTGATGGCGAGGTAAAGCAGGTAGAACTGGCCAGTGGCCGCCTTCAGGGCAAGGTGCTGGTTGCCAAGTTGAAAGGTCTGGATGATCGCGAAATCGCGCGTACTTACGCCGGCTTCGAGATCTGCGTGCCGCGCAGCGAGCTGCCGGATCTGGATGATGGCGAGTTCTACTGGTACCAGTTGCACGGGCTGAAGGTCATCGATCAAGCGGGGCAATTGCTCGGTGTGGTCGACCATCTGTTCGAGACGGGTGCCAATGATGTGATGGTAGTCAAGCCCGTGGCGGGCAGTCTGGATGATCGCGAGCGCCTGTTGCCCTATACGGAGCAATGCGTGCTGACGATTGATCTGGCTGCTGGCGAGATGCGGGTGGACTGGGATGCGGATTTCTAAGGCTCATGCGCGTAGAAGTCATCACGCTGTTCCCTGAGATGTTCGCTGCCATCGGCGAGTACGGCATCACCAGTCGTGCGGTGAAGCAGGAGCTGCTGCAGCTCAACTGCTGGAACCCGCGGGACTACACGACCGATCGACATCATACGGTGGATGATCGCCCCTTCGGTGGCGGCCCCGGCATGGTGATGAAGATCAAGCCTCTCGAGGATGCTCTGGCTAGCGCCAGGCAAGCCGCGGGAGAGGGTGCGAAGGTGATCTACCTTTCGCCCCAGGGCCGTCAGCTGAATCAGGCTGCGGTTCGCGAGTTGGCGCAGGAGCAGGCGCTGATCCTGATCGCCGGTCGTTATGAAGGTATCGACGAGCGCTTCATCGAGGCGCATGTCGATGAGGAATGGTCGATTGGCGACTACGTCCTGTCCGGCGGTGAGCTGCCGGCCATGGTGCTGATCGATGCGGTGACGCGCCTTTTGCCTGGTGCATTGGGTCATGCCGATTCGGCCGAGGAGGACTCCTTTACGGATGGCCTGCTCGACTGCCCGCACTACACCCGCCCGGAGGTGTATGCGGATAAGCGTGTTCCTGAAGTGTTGCTTAGCGGCAACCACGAACACATCCGGCGCTGGCGTTTGCAGCAGTCCCTTGGGCGGACCTGGGAACGTCGCGCTGATCTTCTGGATAGCCGCTCGCTTTCTGGAGAAGAGAAAAAGCTGCTGGAGGAATACATCCGCCAGCGGAACGATAGTTAACGTATCGATGGCAGGCCGGGAGGCTTGTCTTAGGAGCGCAGCATGACCAACAAGATTATCCAGATGCTCGAAGCCGAGCAGATGAACAAAGAAATCCCGACTTTCGCCCCAGGTGACACCGTCATCGTTCAGGTAAAAGTTAAGGAAGGCGACCGTCAGCGTCTGCAGGCTTTCGAAGGCGTCGTTATCGCCAAGCGTAACCGCGGCCTGAACAGCGCGTTCACCGTTCGTAAAATCTCCAGCGGTGTAGGCGTCGAGCGTACCTTCCAGACCTACTCTCCGCTGGTCGACAGCCTGAGCGTCAAGCGTCGCGGTGACGTGCGCAAAGCCAAGCTGTACTACCTGCGCGACCTGTCCGGCAAAGCCGCGCGCATCAAGGAAAAGCTGTCCTAAGTTCGGACGCTTCTCTGAAAAAAGCAGCCTACGGGCTGCTTTTTTTGTTATGGGCCATCGCAATGTGGCCTGAGCTCAGGGGCGCAGGCTGATTTTCAGGCTGGCTTGGGACAGGTCGATGTTGTGCAGGCTGAGGTTGCCGAAGCTCTGCCCGGCGGGGGCGTCCTTGACGCGGATGTTGTCGAAGCGCAGTTCGCCAATGGAGCTGGGCAGGTTGACGTTGAACGAACCGTCGTTGTTCAGCGTCGAGCGCAGTTTGCCAGTGTCATAGCGCACATCGCGCAGGCTGGTTTCTGCGTCCAGATTATCGAGTACCGGCATCACCAGCTTGGCCAGTTGCTTGACCGTACTCAGCCCATCGCCACTTTCCGCGCGCAGCAGCAAACCCTGCAATGCGTCGTCCAGGCCTTGTGCGCTCACCGAACTCATTTCGCTGTCGCTCAGTGACTGCATGCCGCGCGGCGTTTCCTCCTGAGTGATGCTGCTGGGTGGCTGCAGGCGCTGGATGTCGGCGCTGGCCATCTGGAAGGGCGTCATCAGGGCTGCCACCAGCGTGGCGGCCAGGCGCAGGTTGTTTTGCTTCTTCAGTGCTTTGCTCAGTTGTTTCTGAGTCAGCAATCCCTGCTCTATGAGCACTTCACCGAGCCGTTTCTGGCTGGTGAGTTGTGCCTTGATCGCGGCGTCCAGCTGCGTGCTGCTAATCAATCCTTTGTTGATGAGTATCTGGCCGAGTCGCGAGTGAGCGTGTTGGGACATGAAGGGGCTACCGGTGGGTGATGGCAGGTTGAAATCATCGTCCCAACCATGCTGGCTGTCACCCAACCAAGGATAGGCTTGTCTGATGGAGATTCGTCTGGCTGGTAGCGTCCGGTTACCCGGCTGTTTCGATTGGTTGCAGCTGCGTGTCTTTGTGGCTGGAGGCTTGAACGGGGCTGTGAAACACTAGGTGTCCGCCGTTACTGAAGTCTTTGCATGTCCACTCTGTCGCATCCGTTGATCGAGCAGTTTCTTGAGTCCCTCTGGCTGGAGAAGGGGCTGTCCGACCATACCCGTGCTGCTTATCGCAGCGATCTGGAGCACTTCAACGCCTGGCTCGATGAGTGCGGTCTGGAGCTGCGGTCAATTGGTCGCGATGGGATTCTCGATCACCTGGCCTGGCGTCTGGAGCAGCGCTATCAGGCGCGCTCCACGGCGCGTTTTCTCTCGGGGCTGCGCGGTTTCTACCGCTTTCTGCTGCGTGAGGCGTTGATCAGCGAAGACCCGACCTTGCAGATCGAGTTGCCGCAGATCGGCAGGCCGCTGCCCAAGTCGCTGTCCGAGGCGGATGTCGAAGCCCTGCTGCAGGCGCCCGATCTGGATGACCCGATTGGTTTGCGTGATCGCGCCATGCTCGAGGTGCTGTATGCCTGTGGCCTGCGGGTCAGCGAGCTGGTGGGCCTCACGCTGGAACAGGTGAACCTGCGCCAGGGTGTGCTGCGGGTGTTCGGCAAGGGCAGCAAGGAGCGCCTGGTGCCGTTGGGCGAGGAGGCTATCGCCTGGATCGAGCGCTACAGCCGCGAAGCGCGGCCGCTATTACTTGGTGGCAGGCCCAGTGATGTGCTGTTCCCTAGTCTGCGTGGTGGGCAGATGACTCGGCAGACCTTCTGGCATCGTATCAAGCACCAGGCGCGTGTCGCCGGGATCGCCAAGTCGCTGTCGCCGCACACGCTGCGCCATGCCTTCGCCACTCATCTGCTCAATCATGGTGCCGACCTGCGTGTCGTACAGATGCTGCTGGGGCATAGCGACCTTTCTACCACGCAGATCTACACCCATATCGCGCGTGCTCGTCTGCAGGAGTTGCATGCCAAGCACCACCCGCGCGGTTGAGTGCGCCGTCTGGTCGCTGAAGCGCTGTCTGTCAGGCCATCTGTGGTAGGCTGTGCCGATATTTGCTCGTCCGTCATTCGACAGGAGTATCCATGTCCCTGAGCCGTATTTCCCTTGCGCTGGCACTCGTGCTGGGCAGTAGCGTAACCCTGGCCGACGATCCCGATCAGGCGATTCGGCAGAGCCTGAAATCGCTGGATGCCAGCCTGCCGATCGAGGCTATCGCCGAGAGCCCGATGACGGGTATCTATCAGGTTCAGCTGCAGGGCGGTCGTCAGCTCTATACCAGTGCCGATGGTCAGTTCCTGATTCAGGGCTACCTGTTCCAGGTCAAGGATGGCAAGGCCGTCAACCTTACCGAGATCGAAGAAAGCCGCGCGGTGGCCCAGCAGATCAATGCCATTCCGGCCAAGGAAATGGTGGTCTTCGCGCCCAAGGCACCGAAGACCCATATCACCGTCTTTACCGACACCGACTGTGGCTATTGCCAGAAGCTGCACAGCGAAGTGCCGGAGCTCAATCGTCTGGGCGTCGAAGTGCGCTATGTGGCCTTTCCGCGTCAGGGTATGAACAGCCCGGCGGCCAAGGAGCTGGTCAGCGTCTGGTGTGCCAAGGATCAGCAGGAAGCGATGAATCGCGCCAAGACCCGCCAGAGCGTAGCCGACGCTACCTGTGACAACCCAGTGGCCAAGCAGTACCAGCTCGGTCAGATGATTGGGGTCAACGGCACGCCGGCCATCGTCTTGGCCAACGGCAAGATGATTCCGGGCTACCAGCCGGCGCCGCAGTTGGCCAAGATTGCCCTGGAGTCGAACTAAGAACCTATCCACGACCTGCTGTGCGTCGGCTCTGCTGCGTTAAAAACAGGCTCGGAGAGCCGCTTGCGGCTAACGCGCTTTAGCGCGGCCCGAAGGGCGAACGAAGTGAGTACTGCTCATTTACAGCTCGTAAACTGCGCGTCCTCGCCTGTTTGACTCGCTGGCGCTCGCCCTTCGGGCCAGCCTTCGGCTGTTACTCCCGCTGGTCGTTGCGCCTTGCATTGCTCTAGCTCGCGAGCTCGTGAATAGGTTCTTTGAGCCGTGGATTGACTAACAAACAGCCGCTTCGTAAGGTGCGGCTCTTTATCTGCGGCCGGGGCTTGCTCCGGCCGTTTCGTGCAGTGCTGATGGGGAATTGAGTGTGAAGCCGGTCAAAGTGGGCATCTGTGGGTTGGGCACCGTCGGTGGCGGTACTTTGAATGTACTCAAGCGCAATGCCGAGGAGATTACTCGGCGCGCCGGTCGCGGCATTGAGATTGCCCAGATCGCCATTCGTTCGCCCAAGCCGCAGTACGACACCACCGGCATTGCCATGACCAGCGATGTCTTCGAACTGGTCAACAATCCTGAGATCGACATCGTCATCGAGCTGATCGGCGGCTATACCCTGGCCAAGGAGTTGGTGCTCAAGGCTATCGAGAATGGCAAGCACGTGGTCACCGCCAACAAGGCGCTGATCGCGGTGCACGGTAACGAGATCTTCGCCAAGGCGCGTGAGAAGGGCGTTATCGTCGCCTTCGAAGCTGCCGTGGCTGGCGGTATTCCGGTGATCAAGGCGATCCGCGAAGGTCTGGCTGCCAACCGCATCAACTGGCTGGCCGGCATCATCAACGGCACCGGTAACTTCATTCTCACCGAAATGCGCGAGAAGGGCCGTGCCTTCGAGGACGTGCTCAAGGAAGCGCAGGCGCTGGGTTATGCCGAAGCCGATCCGACCTTCGATGTCGAGGGTATCGATGCCGCGCACAAGCTGACCATCCTGGCCTCCATCGCCTTCGGTATTCCGCTGCAATTCGACAAGGCTTACACCGAAGGCATCACCAAGCTGACCACCGCCGACGTGAACTATGCCGAGGCGCTGGGTTATCGCATCAAGCACCTGGGCGTCGCTCGTCGTACCGAGGTCGGTATCGAGCTGCGCGTGCACCCGACGCTGATCCCGGCCGACCGCCTGATCGCCAACGTCAATGGCGTGATGAATGCGGTGATGGTCAATGGCGATGCGGTTGGCAGCACGCTGTATTACGGCGCTGGTGCCGGCATGGAGCCGACTGCCTCGGCAGTGGTGGCTGACTTGGTGGATGTGGTGCGTGCGCTGACTACTGATCCGACCAATCGCGTGCCGCACCTGGCTTTCCAGCCGGACTCGCTGTCCGATCACCCGATTCTGCCGATCGCCGAGTGCGAGAGCGCCTATTACCTGCGTATCCAGGCCAAGGATCACCCGGGTGTGCTGGCCCAGGTGGCGAGCATCCTCTCCGAGCGTGGCATCAACATCGAGTCGATCATGCAGAAGGAGGCCGAGGAGCAGGATGGCCTGGTGCCGATGATCCTCGTGACCCATCGTGTGGTCGAGGCGCGTATCATCGAAGCCATTGCCGCCATGGAAGCGCTGGATGGCGTGACCTCGCCGGTCATGCGTCTGCGCGTCGAACAGCTCAACTAATCCCGTGTCCACCCGCAGGCGCAGGCCTGTGGGTGCAGTCGAACGAAGGTTTATCCCATGCGCTATATCAGTACCCGCGGCCAGGCGCCGGCCCTGAATTTCGAAGATGTGCTGCTGGCTGGCCTGGCCAGCGATGGCGGCCTCTACGTGCCGGAGAATCTGCCGCGCTTCACCGTCGAGGAAATCGCTTCCTGGGCGGGTCTGCCGTATCACGAGCTGGCCTTCCGGGTGATGCGCCCGTTCGTTGCCGGCAGCATCTCCGATGCTGATTTCAAGAAGATCCTCGAAGAAACCTACGGCGTGTTCGCCCACAACGCCGTGGCGCCACTGCGTCAGCTGAACGGCAACGAGTGGGTGTTGGAGCTGTTCCACGGCCCGACTCTGGCGTTCAAGGACTTCGCCCTGCAACTGCTCGGTCGCCTGCTCGATCATGTGCTGGCCAAGCGCGGCGAGCGCGTGGTGATCATGGGGGCTACTTCCGGCGACACGGGCTCGGCGGCCATCGAAGGCTGCAAGGCCTGCGACAACGTCGACATCTTCATCATGCACCCGCACAACCGTGTGTCCGAGGTGCAGCGTCGGCAGATGACCACCATTCTCGGTGAGAACATCCACAACATCGCCATCGAAGGCAACTTCGACGACTGCCAGGAAATGGTCAAGGCCAGCTTCGCCGACCAGGGCTTCCTCAAGGGCACGCGTCTGGTAGCGGTCAACTCGATCAACTGGGCGCGGATCATGGCCCAGATCGTCTACTACTTCCACGCTGCGCTGCAGCTCGGTGCGCCGGCGCGTTCCATTGCCTTCTCGGTGCCGACCGGCAACTTCGGCGACATCTTCGCCGGTTACCTGGCGCGCAACATGGGCTTGCCGGTCAGCCAACTGATCGTTGCCACCAATCGCAACGACATCCTGCATCGCTTCATGAGCGGCAATCAGTATGTGAAAGAAACCCTGCACCCGACCCTGTCGCCGTCGATGGATATCATGGTGTCGTCCAACTTCGAGCGTCTGCTGTTCGATCTGCACGGTCGCAATGGTGCTGCCATCGCCAGCCTGATGGATAGCTTCAAGCAGGGCGGCGGTTTCAGTGTCGAGGGAGATCGCTGGGTCGAGGCGCGCAAGTTGTTCGATTCGCTGGCGGTGAATGACGAGCAGACCTGCGAGACCATCACCGAGGTGTACAAGGAATGCGGCGAGTTGCTCGATCCGCACACAGCCATCGGTGTGCGCGCCGCGCGTGAATGCCGCCGCAGCTTGGCGACGCCGATGGTGGTGCTGGGAACCGCGCATCCGGTCAAATTCCCCGAGGCGGTGGAAAAGGCTGGTATCGACGCCGTTCCGGCGTTGCCGGCTCACCTGACCGATCTGTTCGAGCGCGAAGAGCGTTGCACGGTGCTGGCCAATGATCTGAAGGCCGTACAGCAATTCGTCGCGGCTCACGGCAATCGCGGCAAGCCGCTCTGATACCGCGCTAAGCCGAAAGTGAAAGGCCGCAGGAGTGCAAGCTCCTGCGGCCTTTTCATATCTGCAAACTGGCGTGAGTCGAATGATATCCGGGAGTGGAATCCTAGAGCGCGCCGTCTGCGCGCAGCGCGGCAATTTGTTCGGTGCTGTAGCCGAGCCCGCCCAGAACTTCTTCGTTGTGTTCGCCCAGTTCCGGGCCTACCCAGTCGACGCTGCCCGGCGTCTCCGATAGCTTGGGTATGATGCCCGGCATCTTGAACGCCTTGCCATCCGGCAGTTTGGCTGAGAGGAACATCTCTCGGGCGAGATACTGTGGATCGCTGAACATGTCCTCGGCCGAGTAGATGCGGCTGGCGGGAACCTCCGCCTGGCGCAGCAGGTTTTCCACTTCGTTCAGTGGCAGGCTTGCCGCCCAGCGGTCGATCACTTCGTACAGTTCGCCACGGCGTGCGTCGCGTCCGTCATTGCTGCTCAAGGTCGGGTCGTTGGCCAGGTCTTCGCGGTCGATCGCCTGCATGAAGCGCTTGAAGATAGCATCGCCGTTGGCGCCGATCTGGATGTGCTTGTTGTCGGCCGTGGTGTGGATGGAGGAGGGCGTGATGCCGGGCATGATGTTGCCGCTGCGCTCACGGATGAAACCGAACACATCGAACTCCGGCACCATCGACTCCATCATGGCGAACACCGCCTCGTACAGGGCTACGTCCACGACCTGGCCGCTGCCGCCGTTGACCTCGCGCTGGCGCAGCGCCATTAGTGCGCCGATCACGCCCCAGAGGGCGGCGATGGAGTCGCCGATACTGATGCCGGTGCGCACTGGTGGGCGATCCTCGAAGCCGGTGATGTAGCGCAGTCCGCCCATGGATTCACCGACGGCGCCGAAACCGGGTTGCTCCTTCATCGGGCCGCTCTGGCCGAAGCCGGAGAGGCGCACCATCACCAGTTTGGGATTGAGTGCGTGCAGGGTCTGCCAGTCGAAACCGAGTTTTTCCAGTACGCCGGGGCGGAAGTTCTCGATCAGGATGTCTGCCTCTGTCAGCAATTTGCGCAGTACCTCGCGGCCGGCTTCATGCTTGAGATTGAGGGTGATCGAGCGCTTGTTGCGCGCCTGCACGAACCACCACAGCGAGGTGCCTTCGTAGAGCTTGCGCCATTTACGCAGTGGATCGCCGCCGTCGGGAGATTCCACCTTGATCACCTCGGCGCCGAACTCGGCGCAGATGCGTGAGGCGAACGGGCCGGCGATCAGGCTGCCGAGTTCGATCACTTTCAGGCCGGACAGGGGTTTGCTGGGTGTGCTCATGATGACTCCTGTAGCTGTGGACGGCAGCAAGCCTATTGCATTGATGGAGGCCTGGCCACGTTTGCTCGTGTAGTGGCAAACGACCCAAGTGCGAAGGGGTTGGCGCTTTTCGGCGTGCAACGGCAGGCGTGCTGCGGTTTAATTCGCCCAGGCGAATGGATGCGCTTGGTCAGATCGCATGGATGGCTTTCCCTTCTTGTCCTTTCCTTCAAAGCCCCTCTGTCTCGCCGGCCGCTTCGTGGTCGTGGATGAGTACTGTCCGATATTTCGACGAATGGTATGAAATTCATCACATGTGATGTGTTGCGTTATTACATGTGAGGATCTAGGCTGCTCTTCATGGACAATAAATCATCAGCCCATTACCAGCGTCTTTATCGTCAGCGCCTGCGGGAGCAGGGGTTGGTGAAGAAGGAAGTCTGGATCTTGCCCGAGCACGCGCCGCTGTTGCTCGCGTTCGAGCGCAAACTGCGCCAGCCTCAGTTGTCGCTGGCTTCGATGGAAAAGGAGGAAGGTATGAGCATGCCGCAGGTTTGGACCGCCCAGGCGCTGAGTGAAGCGTTGGCGGCAACGGAACTGTTCCAAAGCGGGCAGGCCGGCATCGAATTGCTTCAGGGTGCCGATGCCAGTTTGCATGTCACCATGCGCGAGTACGGCGAGCTGCCGTTGTTCATCGCCGTATTCGGTGAGCAGATCGTCGTCGAGGCGCTGCTCTGGCCGGCTGCCGATGTCACGGATATCGCCGCGTTCAACGAAGAAGTGCTGCGTACCCACAAGCTGTTTCCGCTGTCGTCCATCGGCCTGGAACGCTCGGCCGACGGTAGCGATAGCTACATCATGTTCGGCGCGCTTAGCTCGTCGTCGACACTGTCCGACGTGGTGTTCGAGATCGAACTGCTGGCGGACAACGTGATCAAGGCCACCGAAGCCTATGAAGGCTTCCTCAAGACCAGCGCCTGAGAGGAGATAAGACGATGAATGTCTGGAGCAAATTGCTGACGGCGCTGCGTGGCGGTGCCAACGAAGTGGGTGAGGCAGTGGTCGATAGCCAGGCCCTGCGTATCCTCGATCAGGAAATCCGCGACGCCGATGTCGAGCTGCGCAAGTCTAAGGAAGCCCTGGCCGAGATCATGGCCAAGCAGAAGCTGGCCAGCGACAAGGCCAACAAGAGCGCGGCGAGCATCGCCGAGTACGAACAGTACGCGCTCAAGGCGCTGGATGCGGGCAACGAAACCTTGGCCAAGGAAGTCGCCGAGAAGATCGCCAACCTGGAAGTCGAGCAGGCCAGCGAGCGTGAACAGGCCGAGGGTTTCGCCGCCAGCGTGGCGCAACTGCGCAAGGCCGTGACCCAGGCCGAGGGCAACATCAAGCGCCTCAAGCAGCAGGTGGATACGGTCAAGGCCACCGAAAGCGTGCAGAAGGCGCAGATGGCCGTAGCACAGCGCTATGGTGGTTCGCAGGCCAAGTTGCAGACGGCGGTCGAGTCGCTCGAGCGCATCAAGCAGAAGCAGGCCGAGCGCGCGGCGAAGATGGAGGCTTCGGCCGAACTGGCTGCCACCAGCGCGCCGGATGATTCGCTGGAAGCCAAGCTGCGTGCTGCTGGCATCAAGGCCGACAACGCCAGTGCGGACAGTGTGCTGGCACGCCTGAAGGACAAGTCCAAGTCCTGACCTCGCTGTGAATAACACGGGGCGTTCGCGCCCCGTTTCCCTGATTCGGGAAAGGAAAAAATGGAACTCTTCCTGCAGACTTCGCTGTCATTTCCCACTGCCATCTACAGCTTCCTGCTGTGCGTGGCGGTCATCTACTGGTTGGTCGTTGCGGCCGGCTTGCTCGAAGTCGACCTGCTCGACGTCGAGGCCGACTCGATGATGGAAGGCAGCGGCCAGACCGAAGGGCTCGCTGGCCTGCTCTACAAGTTCAAGCTCGACGGCGTGCCGGTCACACTGGTGCTGACGTTGCTGTTCTTCTTCGCCTGGTTCGTCTGCTACTTCATCGAGCTTTGGTTGCTGCGTCACCTGCCGCTGGGAATCTTGCGCTATCCGCTTGGGTTGCTGGTCATCGCCGGCGCCTTCGTCCTGGCTGCGCCACTGTGTGCGGTAATCTGCCGACCGCTGCGCCCGCTGTTTCACAAGGTCGAAGCGATCAGCAGCAAGTCGGTGCTGGGTCAGGTGGCCGTCGTTCGCAGTGGTCGCGTCACGGCCAGCCATGGCGAAGCGGTGCTGGAGGATGGCGGCGCTGGTCTGATCCTGCGGGTTCGCGCCGATGAGGCATCGGGCTTCAAGCGTGGCGACCGCGTGGTGCTGCTGGAATACCTGGCCGCCGAGCATGCCTACCGGGTCATCACCGAAGAAGAGTTTCGAGGCGTCTAGCCGACAATCCGTACGTAACAGAGGGCTGGCACGCTAGGCATTGCCGAACCTGCCTGCACAATTAGCAAAGGAGTAAAGCTGTAATGGAAAACCTGATTCCCTTCATCGTCGGGGCAGGGCTGGTCGTCCTCTTCGTGATTGCCTTGATCGCCCTGTTCAAGGCCTTCTACATCAAGGTTCCGCAAGGCACCGCGCTGATCGTCAACGACATGAGTTCGACGCCCAAGGTGCACTTCACCGGCTCGCTGGTGTACCCGGTGATCCACCTCAAGGAGTTCATGAAGATCTCCCTGATCACCCTGGAGGTCGACCGCCGCGCCAAGGACGGTCTGATCTGCCGCGACAACATGCGCGCCGACATCACCGTGGCCTTCTACCTGCGCGTCAACGAAACCCAGGAAGACGTGCTCAAGGTGGCCAAGGCCATCGGCGTCGAGCGAGCCTCCGACCGCGGCGCGGTCAACGAGCTGTTCAACGCCAAGTTCTCCGAAGCGCTGAAGACCGTCGGTAAGCAGTTCGACTTCGTCGAGCTGTTCGAGAATCGCCAGGACTTCCGTGATCGCATCGTCGAAGTGATCGGCAACGACCTCAATGGTTACGTGCTCGAAGACGTGGCCATCGATTACCTGGAGCAGACCTCCAAGGCTTCCCTGGATCCGAGCAACATCCTCGACGCCGAGGGTATCCGCAAGATCACCGAGCTGACCGCCGCACAGAACGTCATCACCAACGAACTGGAGCGCAACGAAGAGCTGGCGATCAAGAAGAAGAACGTCGAAACCCGCGAGGCGACCCTGTCGCTTGAGCGTCAGCAGGCTGATGCCGAGGCGCGCCAGAAGCGTGAGATCGAGACCATCCGTGCCCGTGAGGAAGCGGAAACCCTCAAGGTGCGTGAGGAAGAGCGCCTCAAGGCCGAGCAGGCACGCATCCAGACCCAGCAGGAACTGGATATCCGTGCTGAGAACCACCAGCGCGAAGTGGAGGTGGCCCAGCAGAACCGCCAGCGTGCCGTGGTCATCGAAGTGGAGAAAGTCACCCGCGCCAAGGATCTGGAAGTGGTCTCCCGCGAGCGCGAGGTCGAACTGCAGCGCATCGAGAAGGAAAAGGCGCTTGAAGAAGAGCGCAAGAACATCGCCGCCGTGGTGCGCGAGCGTGTTGCGGTCGAGAAGACCGTGGCGCAGGAAGAAGAGCGCATCAAGGAAGTGCGTGAAGTGTCCGAGGCCGAGCGTTTGAAGCAGGTCACCGTGCTCAACGCCCAGGCCGAAGCCGAGCAGGAGCTGGTGCGCCAGGTCAAGCAGGCCGAAGCCGACGAAACCCGTTCCAAGCACAAGGCAGTGGAAATCAACAACCTGGCCCAGGCCGAGCTGGAAGCCGCAGCCAAGAGTGCCGAGGCCAAGAAGAAACTGGCCGAAGGTATCGAAGCCGAGCGCGCCGCGCCGGGCCTGGCCGATGCGCGGGTGCGTGAAGTCACCGCCGCGGCGAAAGAGAAGGAAGGTCTGGCCGAGGCTCGCGTGCAGGCCGAGCGTCTGATCGCCGAAGCCAAGGGCGAGCAGGAGAAAGGTCTGGCCCAGGCCCGCGTGATCGAAGCGCAGGCTGCCGCCAAGGAAAAGGATGGTCTGGCCGACGCCAAGGTGTTGGAAGAAAAACTCGGCGCCCAGGCTCGCGGCGAAGAGCAGCTCGGTACTGCCAAGGCCAAGGCCACCCAGGATCTGGGTATGGCCGAAGCCCAGGTGCTGCTGGAGCGTCTGAACGCCGAGGCAGAAGGTCTGGGCAAGAAGTTCGGTGCTCTCGACGCGCTCAGCGACAATGCTCGTCAGCACGAAGAGTTCCGCATGCAGTTGGAGAAGAGCTTCGAGGAGGCCATGGCCGCCATCGCCGCGAACAAGGAAATCGCCAAGGATCAGGCCGAGGTGTTGGCTACCGCGCTGGCCAAGGCGAAGATCGAGATCGTCGGCGGCGAGGGCGACTTCTTCAACTCCTTCGCCAAGTCGCTGTCGGTGGGCAAGGCCATCGAGGGCGTGGTCGGCAAGAGCCCGGTGGTGCAGGACGTGCTGTCGCGTCTGTTGCAGGGGCGTGTGCCGGAGGCCAAGCCGGCGCAGCCGGACGTTGAGCAGGCATAGAGCGTGAAATAGCCGTCACTCCCGCTTTCACGGGAGTGACGGTAAACCGTTCGTAGGGTGGGCTTCAGCCCACCACAGCGAGCCGCTCGAGTGGTCTGACTATCAGAATCGCCGGCAAGCCGGCTGCTGCAGACCATTCGCTCACTCAGGAGAGCTCATGCATGTCTGAATCAAGAGACTATCTGGAGATGACCTTCCGCTCGATTCAGTGCTTCAGCAATGACGGGCGTCTCGATGCCCAGGAGCTGAAAGCGCTGCTGGAGATCGCCGAGCGTGATGGGGTGATCGACGATAACGAAGTACGGGTGCTGAAGAAGATCATCGCCCAGGTGCGGCCCGAGGAAATCGACCAGCCGCTGCGTGACAAGATCGCCAAGATCGAGAAGAAGATCGGTGCGTAGGTTGGCCCTGGCGCCAGCCTTGCCCACCTGACCCGCCACAACCGATCAAGAACCCGCTCCCATCGGGCCTCGCTGGCCCGCAGGCGAAGATTTCAGGAAGAACACGATGTCGGACGAACAAACACAGGACGTATTGGACAAGGCCGTCGCCGAAGGTGGTGCCTACGAGGTGCTGCACCGGCGCTTGCAGGAGCAGGGCCAGCGCCTGCGCGGCCTGACCGAGGCGCTCAATGGCCAGCGCCTGGCCGAGTTCGGCAGTAGTCACATGGAGGCCATCGGCCGGGTGCGTATCCGCACCGAGAACAACTGCATCGCCCGCGATATCGTCCAGGTCGGCGAGTGCCTGCTGTTCGGCTACAACGTGTTCATTGGCCTGAAGAAGGAAACCCACGTCGCCGACGTGTTCTCCCTCTACCGTCTGGTGGAGAACGCCGAAGGCTACGAGGCCGAGTCGGTGCCGCTGGAGGGCAGCTTCCTGGCCCAGGCCAGCTTCGTCGCCGACTTCAACGAGCTGTACACCTACTACAAGAACACCCGTTTGCTGCAGTTGGCCATTCGTGACGGCAAGCTGCTGGCGAGTTTCCAGATCGGCGAGCGAATCACCGATATCCGCGTGTTCCGCTGGTCGATCTCCACCGACGGCAAGGACGTCCGCTACATCGACAACCGCGGCGAGCGCGATATCGCGCTGCCGGCGCCGTTCGACTTCGAGTGGCAGAAGACCACCCGCGAGATGGTGGTCATGGGCCGCCATCCGCACATGAACATCCTCGACACCGTGTTCGTCGAGACCGTCGGCGGCGACCTGACCATCAAGGTCGAGAACAACACCCAGGACGGCCAGGGCATCTACCGCGAGGCGGTGGTGGACAAGACCCAGTCGCTGGACGACGCACAGATCGAATATGCCCGTCTGGGCAGCCTGATCCTGCTCAAGGTGCTGCCGTACCGTGAGGAGCAGTGGCGCTACCTGGTATTCAACAGCCTGACCCGCCAGGTCGAGCGTATCGACGCCATCGGCCTGGCCTGCGTGCAGCTGCCGGAAGACCACGGCATCATCTTCCCGGGCGGCTACTACCTGCAGAACGGCGAGCACAAGACCTTCGAGCAGTCGATGGTCGGCATGCGTTTCAAGCGCTCGGTGCGCTCGCCCAACGGCGAAGACGTGCAGTACATCTTCTACCACCCGGAAGAAGGCCGCGCGGCGCTGTTCACCTACAACATGATCAACCGCCAGTTGCACAACCCGATCTTCGGCCATGGCTACGCGCGCCTGGAAGACGGGCGCATGGTGATCTTCTCCGCCGAGGGCAGCGAGCCGACCCGTATCCACCCGATGCAGATCTGGCAGACGCCGTTCGAGAGCGAGGACTACGCTGCCCGCCAGCCGGCGCGCAGTGGCTTCTTCGGGCGCATCGGCAACGCCGAGCTGGTACGTGGCGTATCCGACCTGCTCAACCTCAGCCGCGAGATCGACAGCCGCGAAGTATCGGTGGCGCGCTACACCCAGCTGTGCCAGAACACCCGCCGCCTGTTCGACATCTACCACTGGCTGGGCGACGCCCAGTGCGCTGAGCTGGCGCCGCTGCTGCGCGAAGTGGCCGCCACTTCCGAGCTGGTGCTCGACGAGTTCGAGAAGGTCGAGAGCATTCGGCAGCAGTCCAGCCGGGCCATGGCCGAGGCCGAGTCGCGGCAGAAGAGCCTGCTCTCGGGTCTGCTGGTCGACAGCTGGGACGAGGTGCAGCACTTCGTCGAGGCGCTCAACGCCATCACCGCGCAGCGCGGCCAACTGCTGACCATCCGCGACTACCGCTATATCGACGTGGCGCGCATCGACGCCATGGAAACCGAACTGCTCGACGCGCAGGAGCGCGTGGCCACTGCCACCTCGGCTTTCCTCGCCAGCGATGCGGCGCTGCAACCCTATGTGCAGCGCCTCGGCGAGCTGGACACTCTGGCGCAGAAGGCCGAGACCGTCACCCAGCTCAACGAGCCGCTGGTCGAGATGCAGGAGATGGCCGGCAACCTCGACATGCTGTCGAGCCTGATGGCCTCGCTGAAGATCGACGATGCCACCCAGCGCACGCGTATCGTCGAGTCGATTTCCGAGGTCTACGCCCGTCTCAACCAGGCCAAGGCGCGCGCCGAGCAACGGCGCAAGGGCCTGGGTTCGGCCGAGACCGTGGCGCAGTTCGGCGCCCAGTTCAAACTGTTCGGCCAGGGCATCACCAACGCCCTGGCACTGGCGCAGGATCCGGAGAAGTGCGACGAGCAGCTGTCGCGCCTGCTGGTGCAGCTGGAAGAGCTGGAAAGCCAGTTCGGCGATCAGGAACAGTTCCTCAGCGACATCCTCGGCAAGCGTGAAGAGTTGCTGGAAACCTTCGAGGCGCACAAGCAGAGCCTGCTCGACGAGCGTCAGCGCCGTGCCCAGGGTGTGCTCGACGCCGCCCAGCGTATCCTCGACAGCCTCGGCCGGCGTACCGCACGCCTGACCCAGATGGAGGAGCTCAACGCCTTCTTCGCCGCGGATCCGTTGATCCTCAAGTTGCGCGAAATGGCCGAGCGCCTGCGCGAGCTCAAGGACAGCGTCAAGGCCGATGACGTCGAGGCACGCCTGAAGGCCGCCCGCGACCAGGCCGTACGCGCTTTGCGCGACAAGAGCGAGCTGTTCGAAGAGGGCGGCAACGTCATCAAGCTCGGCCCGCGCCACCGCTTCAGCGTCAACACCCAGGAACTCGATCTGACTCTGATGCCGCGTGGCGATGCGCTGTATCTGCACCTGACCGGCACCGATTTTCTCGAACCGCTGCGCGACGAAACCCTGGAGGGCCTGCGCGACTATTGGCAGGTCTCGCTGGAGTCCGAATCGCCATCGCTGTACCGCGCCGAATACCTCGCCGGGCTGGTGCTGGACGCCGCACTCGGCGGGCGTGAAGGCCTGACCCTGGACTTGCTCAAGACCCACCTGGCGCAGCCGGATGACCTGACCCGGCTGATTCGTGATTTTGCCGCGCCGCGTTACAAGGATGCCTACGAGAAAGGCATCCACGACCATGATGCTGCGCTGATCCTGATCCAGTTGCTGCCGCTGCGCGAAAGCGCCGGGCTGCTGCGTTATGCACCGGCCTCCCGTGGCTTCGCCGCGCTGTTCTGGAACCGCTGGGGACAGGATATCGAGGCCGAGCTGTGGCCCGAGCGAGCGCGCAGCAGCCTGCACCTGCGGCAGATGTTCGGCAGCGAGAATGGTGTGCTGCGCCTGCGGGAAGAGATCGATGCGGCGATGCAGCGTTTCCTCGCGCAGAACCCGCTACCGATCGATGCCTCGCAGCGCCAGGCAGCTGCGGCCTATCTGGTCGAAGAACTGGCAGCCAAGCCCATCGAGTTCACCTTCAGCAAGTACGCGCGGCAACTGCTCGACAGCCTGCAGCAGCGCATGCAAACCAGCCATATTTGGGACGACTACCGTGAGGCGCTGGACAACCTGCGCGGGCGCCCAGTGCAGCGTTGGTCGCTGGCGCAGACTTGGTTCGATGGCCTCTGTGCGCAGGACGAGGCGTTGGCTGAGCTGGTCGAGTACATTCCCGAAGCCGTGGCCATCAGCCTGCTGGACGATGAATTTGCGCGGCGCTTCACCGAGGTCGATCTGCGCTTTGCCGTCAGCGGATTGCTCGGCGACCATCCGCGTGTGCAGGACGGCGCGCTGGTATTGGCCATCGATGACTACTTCGCCCGCCTCGAACAGCACCGCGGTCACTTCGTGCCGCAGTTGCAGCGCTACCAGGCGCTGCGCCAGGACGTGATCAACCGCGAGCGCCAGGCCCTGCGCCTGAGCGAGTTCAAGCCGCGACCGCTGTCGTCGTTCGTGCGTAACAAGCTGATCAACGACGTGTACCTGGGCTTTATCGGCGACAACCTAGCCAAGCAGATGGGCACCGCCGGCGAGAACAAGCGCACCGACCTGATGGGGCTGTTGATGCTCATCTCGCCGCCCGGCTACGGCAAGACCACACTGATGGAGTACGTGGCGCACCGCCTGGGCTTGATCTTCATGAAGATCAACGGCCCGGCATTGGGCCACGAGGTGCGTTCCATTGACCCGGCGCAGGCGCCGGACGCCACTTCGCGCCAGGAGCTGGAAAAGCTCAATCTGGCGCTGGAGATGGGCAACAACGTGATGCTCTATGTCGACGACATCCAGCACACCCATCCCGAGTTCCTGCAGAAATTCATCTCGCTGTGCGACGGCACACGGCGCATCGAGGGCGTGTGGAAGGGCCGCACCAAGACCTACGACATGCGCGGCAAGAAGTTCTGCGTGGTGATGAGTGGCAACCCGTACACCGAGTCCGGAGACGTGTTCAAGATCCCCGACATGCTCGCCAACCGCGCCGACATCTACAACCTCGGCGACACCCTGGGCGGCATGCAGGAAGCCTTCGCGCTGTCCTACATCGAGAACAGTCTGACCTCCAACCCGGTGCTGGCGCCGCTGGCCACCCGCGATATGGCGGATGTTTACCGCTTCGTCGCCAAGGCTGAGGGCAAGCCGTTCTCCGCCAATGAGCTGTCGCACACCTACAGCGCCGCCGAGATCAACGAGATCACCTCGACTCTGCAGCGCCTGATGCAGGTGCGCGACGTGGTCGGTCGGGTCAACCAGCAGTACATCGTCAGCGCCGCGCAGGCGGATACATACCGTACCGAGCCGCCGTTCAAGCTGCAGGGCAGCTACCGCAACATGAACAAGATGGCCGAGAAGATCAGTTCGGTGATGAACGACGCCGAACTGCTGCAACTGATTGCCGACCACTACCAGGGCGAGTCGCAGTTGCTCACTACCGGCGCCGAGGAGAACCTGCTCAAGCTCGCCGAGCTGCGCGGCAATCAGACTCCGGAGCAGGTCGAGCGCTGGGCGCAGATCAAGCGCGACTTCATGCGCAACAAGGCCATGGGCGGCAGCGACAGCGATGTTGGTGGCCGCGTGGTGGCGCAACTGGTCGACCTGGTCGAAGGTGTACGCGGTCTGGGCGCCGGCAAGCCGGCCAGCGAGACGCCGAGCATTCCCTGGGAGCAACTGCTGGCTGGTCTGGACAATCTGGGCAAGCTGCGCCCGCAGGTGGAGGTGGTCGCGCCGCCGCAGCCGGGCACGCAGAAGTTGCTGGAGAACCTGGCCGACAGCCTGCAGAACAGCTTCCTGCCGCTGATCAAGGCGATGGACAAGAAGATCGATATCGACCTGCGCACCCACAACCGCATGTTGGAAATCTCCACCCAACTGCGTGACCTGGGAACGCTGCTTGGACAGGAGCAGCGTAGCGACATCGTGGATGACGAGGCGCCGTGAGGCGAGGCTGGCTGACCGAGCTTCGCCCGCTGTTGGTGATCAGCGGCGCGATGCTGCTGGTGCAAGTGGTCAATGGCGCCCTTGGCGGCGCCTTGAACGTCTGGGGCTTGCTGCCCCGGCATATCGAGGCGCTACCCGGCATTCTTCTCGCGCCCTGGCTGCATGGCAGCTGGGCGCATCTGCTCAGCAACCTCAGTGGCCTGCTGGTGCTCGGCAGCCTGGTGCTGCTGCGCTCGCGCCGTGACTTCTTCCGATCCAGTGCCTTTATCATCCTGCTCAGCGGTGCGCTGGTCTGGCTGTTCGGTCGTACCGGCCTGCACGTCGGCGCCAGTGGCTGGTTGTTCGGCTTCTGGGGGCTGCTGCTGGCACGGGCCTGGTTCGAGCGCAGCTTGCTCGACCTGCTGCTGGCCGTGCTGGTGTTCTTCCTCTACGGCGGCTGGTTCTTCGGCCTGCTGCCACGCGCTGGCGTCTCCTTCGAGTACCATCTGGCCGGTGCCTTCAGTGGCGTGCTCTATGCCGCATTGAGTCGCCGCCGCAATCAATGACGAAAGGGAATTTGCATGGATTTCAACCGACTCGACCAGCACCTGCGCGACAGCCTGGCCGACCTGCGCCTGAGTAACGAGGAACGCGACGAGCTGCGCGAGCTGGGCAATGACCTGAGCCCCGATCAGGTGCGCTACATGCGCAACCGCGCCTTCGCCCTGGTGCGTGAGTTGATCCAGAACCCCGAGGACGCCATGTCCGCCCTGAAGTGGCTGGAGCAGGTGATCAAGACCCTGGAGGTACGTTGCTCGCCGATTCGCGGCCATAGCAGCGCGCACTTCAGTCCTGGCGAGAGCTGCCGCCAGCGCATTCGCGACCTGTGCCGCCAGGCCAGGGAATCGGTGGATGTCTGCGTCTACACCATCTCCGACAACCAGCTCAGCGACGAGTTGATCGCCGTGCACCGTCGCGGTATCGCCGTGCGCATCATCAGCGACAGCGAAAAGCGTTTCGATGCTGGTAGCGACATCCAGCACCTGGTCGAGCAGGGCGTGCCACTGCGCATCGACAACAGCCCGTTCCACATGCACCACAAGTTCGCCCTGTTCGATGGCCGCCTGCTGCTCAACGGCAGTTTCAACTGGACGCGCAGCGCCAGTACCAGCAACGAGGAAAACCTGCTGGTGACCGATGACCCGCATCTGGTGGCCGAATATCGCCGCGAATTCGACAAGCTCTGGGCGCGTTACGCAGGTAACTGATGAGCGACCAACACGCCCGCCAGCTGATCGGCTTCTACCGTAGTTGCTACCTGGCCGACAGCCGCGACCTGGATCTGGACAACCTGGGCAAGCTGCCGGCCCAGCGCTGGGCCTGGCTCGATGGGCGTGAAGAGCTGGTCAGCGGCAGCCTGCCGCTGCTGCCCCTGTCGGCCGAGCTGGGGCTTGCCCTGGCTGAGGCCCAGGCCCTGTATCAGCGCGAGCTGCAACTGGTCTATGGCGTGCTGCCAGTGTGCGGCCGCCTGCAGCTGGAGCAGGGCGGCTCGCAGGCCATCTGCGGCCCGCTGTTCTACTACGAGGCCAGCCTGCAACCCACCGAGGATGGTAACGGCCACCTGCTCGGCATCGACGTGCAGCGTGCCCACGGCAACTGGCGCCTGCTACGCCGCCTGTTCGACGACAGCCAGGGGGGCGAGATCGACGGCCTGCCGCTACCGGCGGCGGCACTGGATATTGCCGGGCTTGGCGAGCTGCTGGCTTGGGTCGAACGTCATACCCTGGCGCGCGAGGTGACCGCTGCGGCCGGCTTTCCGGCGCTGGCCAGCGCTGACGAACTGGCCCAGGCCCAGCGTCGGCGCAGCCTGAGCCTGCTGCCCGGCGCCTTCGTTGCGTTGGTGCCGCGTGGCAGCGGCAGCCGTGGTATCGCCCACGAACTGCAACTGCTGCACGAAGCGCCGCATCTATCTCCTGCGCTGTTGCAACTGCTCGGTGAGACACCGCCGGTTCAGCTCGCCGGTTCAACCAGCACGCCGCAACGTTTGCCGGCGCAACTCAGCACGGCCCAGTGTCGGGCGCTGGACAATGCCGCGCGCTATCCCCTCAGCCAGATTTCCGGGCCGCCGGGCACCGGCAAGAGCTACAGCCTGGCGGCGCTGGCGCTGGATCGTTACTTGCAGGGTGAGAGCGTGCTGCTGGTCAGCCGCAGCGCCCAGGCAGTACGGGTGATCGCACAGAAGCTGCGCGAGGACTTCGGCCTACGCGACGGTGTGCTCGAAGGCGATGGCCAGAGCTTGCGTCAGGCCCTGCGTGAGCGCCTGGAGCGCCTGCTGCAGGGCGAGTTCGAGAACGTTTCCGAGCAGGCCGAGGAGCGTCAGCGCAGCGAGTTGCAGGTGCTGACCCAGGCTGAGCAACGGCTGTCGGCGGATTTTCGTGAACGGTGCGAACAGGCAGTGCGCTGGAGCCGCCTGCTGCTGCGCGCCGAGCGCGGCAGCCTGGCGTTCTGGCGGCGCTGGCTGCAGGTACCCTGGGTGCGCAAGCGCATCGGCAGCAGCGTGCGCCCCTGGGTGCTGCTCGATGAGCTGCGCTACTGTCAGCAGCGCCGTCAGCGTCTCAGCCGCGAGCACCTCAACAGCCATCGAGCGCTGAACCTCAAGCGCCTGCTGCTCAGCGATCGTGCGCTGTTCGTGCGCTACAACCAGGCCATCCGCGCGCGCAACTCGCAGCGCCAGTTGGCCCTGTTCGAGGATATCGACCCGGCCCGCCTGCTGGCAGCATTCCCGATCTGGGTGGTGACGCTGGACGAGTTGCACCGCCTGCTGCCGCTGCGCCCCGAGCTGTTCGACGTGATGGTGATGGACGAGGCGACCCAGTGCGATATCGCCTCGGCGCTGCCGGCCTTCCAGCGCTGCAAGCGCGCCGTGGTCACCGGTGACATACGCCAGCTGCGGCATATCTCCTTCCTCTCCCGCGTGCGCGAGGTGCAGTTGTTGCAGCGTGCCGGTCTGCAGGCCGAGGAACGCGAGGCCTGGAGTTACCGCGACAACAGCGTGCTCGATCTGGTCGGCCAGCAGTTGGCCAGCCAGGAGGCTGTGGTGTTTCTCGACGAACACTTCCGCAGCCGCCCGGCGCTGATCCGCTTTAGCAACGAGATGTTCTACGACCGCCGCCTGCGGGTGATGAAGGAACGTCCCGGCGTCCAAGGCTGCGACAGCCTGCAGTTACAGCGGCTGGATGGCCAGCGTGGGCGCAATGGCGCCAACGAGGTGGAGGTTGCGCGGGTACTGGCGCTCCTCGAAGCGCACCTGGCCGAGTACCGTGGCAGCCCGCTAAAGCCCAGTGTCGGCGTGCTGTCGCCGTTTCGTGATCAGGTCGAACTGATCCGCAAGCGCGTCGGTGAAACGCTGCCACTGGAACAGCTGCGCGAATTTCGCCTGCTGGTGGACACGCCCTATGGCTTCCAGGGCGAAGAGCGCGATCTGATGATCCTCAGCTTCGCCATCGACCGCGAGTCGAGCCAGGCGGCGGCCTACCTCAATCGCGCCGACCTGTTCAACGTCGCCATCACTCGCGCTCGCGAACGCCAGGTGCTGCTGTTCAGTGGCGACGAACGCCAGTTGCCCGCCACGCACCTGCTACGTCGCTATTTGGAGTCGCTGGAGATACCGGGTGCTGCCTGGCAACCTGGCGCCACCGATGCGGCGCGGAGCCAGTTGTGCGAGGCGTTGCAGGCCCAGGGGGTGACCACCTGGAATCACTACCCGCTGGCCGGGTTGGTGCTGGACATCTTTTGCCGGCGCGGCGACAAGTGCCTGGCCATCGACCTGATCGGCTTTCCGGGGGAGGGCGAGGGCTTTCTAGAACTGGAGCGCTACCTGGTGCTGGCGCGGGCAGGGTTGGAAACCCTGCCACTGAGTTACGGCCTATGGCGCGAGGCACCGGAGCAGGCGCTGGAGGCGCTACTGGCGCGCCTCTAGGTCGAGGCCTCGGTTTCGTTGCGCTGACCTTGGCTAAGCATGCCCCAGGATTTCCAGGTGGTGTCGTCATTCAGGCGCTCGAACAAGCGCTGCTGCAGGTGTTGGCTGCGTTGTTTGTCTTGCTCGGCCAGGCGCACGATACGTTGATGTAGCGCGTTTATGGGGGCGTCAGCGTGCCCGATAAGCGTTTTGAAGCTGATCTGTTCCACGGCTTCTTCCAGTCGATCTGCTTCGACATAAGCCTGTAGCAACGGCGCCTCCTGCCAGTCGCTGGTCAGGCCTTCCTCAAGCAGTTTCCTGGCAGTGTCCAGCTCGCCAAGCTTGATCAGGACTGTGACGAATTCATCGCAGTAGAAACTTCTATCGTCTTCTTCCTGGAACTGCGCATCGCGCAGTTGTCGTTCGATCTCTTTCGCCAGTGTCCGAGCCTGCTCCGGCTCGCCGAGTGTCTGCAGTAATTCACAGTGATGAATGCGCTCGGATAGTGCGTCGTCGAATTCGAGTTGGGCGTGCAGTTTGGCGATTTCTTCCAGATGATTGCGGATCGTCCAGCTATCGCGCTGGCTCAAGGGGCGCTTGGCTTGCTCTTTTAGCAGGTGTTGCAGGTAGAGCAGGCGCATGAATGGCCACTCCGGCTGTCCTCTGCGACTGCTCACCAGGCGATCCGACTGGCGTAGCAGATCTCCCGTCCAATAGTGCTGGCTTTCGCAATGGCGCTGCGCCAGGTTGAGCATGAGCCAGTTGAGCGTGGCGGGCTCCAGACGCGATGCTTCATCGTCCAGCAGTTTTTGCGCTTGCCGGGTATCGCCTTGCCGGACATACCAGTCCAGATAGTGCTCCAGCAGGATCGAGTGGGTGCTTCCGGTCGAGTTGAGCAACAGCTGTTGTGCCAGATCATGGCGCTGGTCATGCAGCAATTGAGCGAGCAGCTTTTCGTAATCCAGCAGGTAAGCGGCGGCGGAGTCGACGGAGCCCAGCAAGGTCAAGGTGTGCTCGTACTGCCCTTTGTCCAATAGCAACTGCGCGATGTAGCGCTTGTCTTCCTCGCTCCGTTCGGCGAGTTGAAGCAGTTCCGGATAGCGCTGAAATTCGGCCAGCGCCTGCATGAAGGGGCGCCACTCGATAAGCGAGCGCTGTTCTTCGGTATTTAATGCAGCTTCAGCCTTGGCAAAGCTCGCCTGCGCGGCATCGGGCATATCGCTGCATTGCTGCAGGCGCGCGAGAGCGATCAGTTGGTCGGCATCGAGCTGATCATCCTGGGTCAGGGCAGCCAATACGCTACGTGCCCCATCTGCTTTTCCCTCGGCCAGCAGCAGTTCGGCATGCAGCAGCGGTAGGCTGGAGAGATCTGCACCCAGGCGATTCTTTATCTCGAGCGCCTTGTCCCTCTGTCCGTTCTCCAGCAGGTACTGCAGCATCTCTACCAGGGCGTTCTGGGCGTAGGGCGCTTCGAGATGTGAGAGCAGTTTTAGCGCGTCCTCCTCCCTATCCAGCTTCAGCAGTACGCTGCAGAGCGAAACATGAGCGATTTGCCAGGCATCTCCCCACAGGCGGGAGGCGACCTGCAAGGCCAGCTCCGGTGCGCTGAGGCTCAGTATGCTGATGCGATTGATTTGTGCGGCGTCTGTGGGCGTGATGCGCGCATGGCGGCCTGAGACATCCACGTGAAGTTCTTCTTCCGTGCCGCTGACCGAGTTAAGGAGCCTGACGATGATGAAAAATACCATCGCCGCAATGATGAGCGCCTCCATGAAACCTCCTTGTGGCAGTGCTTTCCCTTGGGCATTCATCATGAATGCTCCGGCGTTGCGGTTTATACGGATCACCGGTCAGGCTGACAACCGCGTATCGGGACATTTGCCAACCTGTTCATTGGCGCGTCGGCATCGAGATGGCGATTCGCGTTAGACTTGCCGTCTTTCGACCAGCCAAGAAGCCCGCCATGGCCCTGCCATCGACCACCTACAAGATCGAACTGAACCTCACCGACATGGATCGCAGCGTTTACGAAAACCTGCGTTTCACCGTCGCGCGCCACCCCTCGGAAACCGAAGAGCGCCTGGCTGCGCGGCTTATCGCTTATGCATTGTTCTATCACGAGCAACTGGCCTTCGGCCGTGGCCTGTCGGATGTCGACGAGCCGGCGCTGTGGGAGAAGAGCCTGGATGACCGTGTGCTGCACTGGATCGAAGTCGGTCAGCCGGACAGCGAGCGCATCACCTGGTGTTCGCGACGTACCGAGAAATTCAGCCTGGTGGCCTACGGCAACCTGCGCGTGTGGCAGACCAAGTGCCTCGACCCGGTGCGCAGCCTGAAGAACATCAACGTGGTTGGCCTGGGCCAGGAGGCGCTGGCCGAGCTGGCGCTGGACATGCCGCGTTCGCTGTCCTGGAGCGTGATGATTAGCGATGGCGAGCTGTTCGTGACTGACGAGCGCGGTCAGCACGAGATTCCGCTGGAATGGTTGGCTGGCCAGCGTTGAAGCCGTAGGGCGGGTGCAACCCGCCGGATCACCTGTGGCGGGTTGCACCCGCCCTACACGAAAAGACTCAAGATGCGTATCGAAGCCCGTCCCCTACCTGCACAACTGCCCGACCTGGGTAACCTGCCGCCCCTGCTCACCCGTCTCTACGCCGCGCGTGGCGTGCAGTCCGCCGAGGAGCTGGACAAGGGGCTGGCGCGGTTGATCCCGTACCAGCAGCTCAAGGGCATCGATGCGGCGGTCGAACTGTTGGTTGAGGCGCTGGCGCAGCGTCAGCGTATCCTCATCGTCGGCGACTTCGATGCCGATGGCGCCACGGCCAGCACGGTCGGTGTGCTCGGCCTGCGCCTGCTCGGTGCAGCGCATGTGGACTACCTGGTGCCGAACCGCTTCGAGTACGGCTACGGCCTGACCCCGGAAATCGTTGCCGTGGCGCTGGAGCGCCAGCCCGATTTGTTGCTGACTGTGGACAACGGTATTTCCAGCGTTGACGGCGTGACTGCTGCCAAGGCAGCAGGACTGACGGTGCTGGTCACCGACCACCACCTGCCAGGGCCGGAGTTGCCGGCTGCCGATGCCATCGTCAACCCGAACCAGCCCGACTGCACCTTCCCCAGCAAGGCTTTGGCAGGCGTTGGTGTGATGTTCTACGTGTTGCTGGCGCTGCGTGCGCGTCTGCGTGAGACCGGTTGGTTCGCCAACCGCCAGGAGCCGAACCTGGGCGAGTTGCTCGATCTGGTGGCGCTCGGTAGCGTCGCCGACGTAGTGCCGCTGGACGCCAATAACCGCATCCTGGTGCATCAGGGCCTGGCGCGAATTCGCGCCGGCCGTGCGCGACCGGGCCTGCGCGCGATTCTCGAAGTCGCCGGTCGCGACCATCGGCGTATCACTTCCACTGATCTCGGTTTCATCCTCGGCCCGCGCTTGAATGCGGCCGGGCGCCTGGACGACATGAGCCTGGGCATCGAATGCCTGCTTTGCGACGACGAGGCGCTGGCCCGCGATATGGCGGTACAGCTCGACCAGCTCAATCAGGATCGCAAGGCCATCGAGCAGGGCATGCAGCGCGAGGCGCTGGCCCAGCTCAAGGATCTGCCCCTTGAGGACATGCCGTTCGGCCTGTGTCTGTTCGAGCCGGACTGGCACCAGGGCGTGATCGGCATCCTCGCTTCGCGTCTGAAGGAGCGTTACCACCGTCCGGCCATCGCTTTCGCCGATGCAGGCGAGGGGATGCTCAAGGGCTCGGCGCGCTCGGTGCCGGGGCTGCATATTCGCGATGCGCTGGACGCCGTGGCGGCGCGCCATCCGGGGCTGATCAGCAAGTTCGGTGGGCACGCGATGGCGGCCGGCCTGTCGCTGCCGCAGGCCAACTTCGGGGCCTTCGCCCAGGCTTTCGATGCCGAAGTGCGTCGTCAGCTGTGCGAGGACGATCTGACTGGCCGTTTGCTATCCGACGGTCAGCTCGACGTGACCGAATTCCATCTCGAACTGGCGCGCGCGTTGCGCAATGCCGGCCCCTGGGGACAGCATTTCCCCGAGCCGTTGTTCCATGGCGTATTCCAGATCGTGGGCCAGCGTATCGTGGGTGAGCGCCATCTGAAACTGGTGCTCAAGACCGAGTGCGGCAGCGTGCAGCTCGACGGCATAGCCTTCAACATCGACCGTGACGTCTGGCCCAACCCTACGTTGCGCTGGGCCGAGCTGGCGTACAAGCTCGACCTCAACGAGTTCCGCGGTAACGAGACCGTGCAACTGATGGTGGCGCATATCGCTCCGCGCTAGCACTTAAGCCTGGCCAGCACCTCCCGCAGTCTTTCGCGTGTTGCCTCTGTGCAGGGCAGCAGTGGTGCCCTCGGTTCCTCGCCGATCAGGCCCTGAAGCGCCAGCGCCGCCTTGATCGCCGATGGGTTGGCTTCGGCAAAGGCGGCCTGCATCCAGGGCAGCAACTGGTAGTGCAACTGACGGGCGCCCTGTAGATCACCGCCTGCCACACACTGCTGCATACGCACGTACAGATCGGCGCGGATATGTGCCGACGCCGAGATGGCACCGGCGCCACCGAGGCACAGGGTGTTGAAGATCTGCGTGTCCTCGCCGGCCAGCACCTGCACCAAGCCTTCGGCGATCAGCGTCATGGTGGTTTCGGCATCCCCCGCGCAGTCCTTGATGGCCTGGATATTGGGATGGCTGACGATGCGGCGCAGCGTGTCGCGCTCGATGCGTATTCCTGTGCGGTAGGGAATGTCGTAGAGCACCAGCGGCACCTCGGCTGCATCTGCCAGCGTGGTGAAGAAGTGCTCCAGCCCGGCCTGGGATGGACGGATGTAGTAAGGCGCCGGCACCAGCAGGCCGGCCAGCGGGCGCCGCTGGATTTCCCGTTGCAGGTCGAGCAGGGCGCTCAGTTGGTTGCCGGCCAGGCCCATGATCACGCGCTCTGCGGGGACGCGCTGGAGTACCGCATCCAGCACCGCCAGTTGCTCTACCTGGCTCAGTGCGGCAGCTTCGCCGGTGGTGCCGCAGACCACGAAGCCGGCGACGCCATCCTCCAGCAGCTTGCCCAGCAGACGGTCGAGGCTGGTGAAATCGATCTCACCGTTACGAAAAGGGGTGACCAGCGCCACCCAGATACCCTGAAAATTGGACATGCAAAACTCCTTGCGACTGACCGTCTGGTCGCCGTCAGGGAGGGGGCGGGAATCGAGCGGGAGGGGAGATACAACCTGGCGCTTGTCCTGTCAGCCCATCTGACGGGACAGCGCCCCGGTCAAATGAGCGACTGTTTCTTGGATTTCTTGGCAACGACGACGTACGCGCACTGGCAGGCAGTGAAGCCTGGGATCAGCGGCAGTTGGTCGAAGGTGGCGTACATGGAGAGCCCGTTGCGTAAATCGTTCGGTGATGTTGCGGGGTCGAGCGCGAGGCTGTCAAGCACGGGGTGGTTTCCCCGTGCCGGACAATTGCTGATCAGTGCTTGAACATGACGTGGCGAATGACGGTGTAGTCCTCCAGGCCATACATCGACATGTCCTTGCCATAACCCGAGAGCTTCACGCCGCCGTGAGGCATCTCGCTGACCAGCATGAAGTGGGTGTTGACCCAGGTGCAGCCGTACTGCAACCGGGCAGCCAGGCGATGGGCACGACCCACATCACGCGTCCAGACCGATGAGGCGAGGCCGTAGCTGGAGTCGTTGGCCCAGGACAGCACCTGGGCTTCGTCATCGAAGCGGGTGACCGATACCACCGGGCCGAACACTTCTCGCTGGACGATCTCGTCATCCTGGCGTGCCCCGGCCAGTACGGTGGGCTCGAAGAAGTAACCTGCACGATCGGCTCGCTTACCCCCGGTGATGACCTCGATGTGTGGCTGGGCCTTGGCGCGCTCGACGAAACCTTCGACGCGCTGCAGATGCTGCTCGGTGATCAGCGGGCCGAGTTCGACACCTTCTTCGTCCTGCAGACCAATCTTGAGCGTACTTACCGCCTCGCCGAGTTTGCTGACGAAGCGCTCGTAGATGTCGCGGTGGGCATAGATACGGCAGGCCGCGGTGCAATCCTGGCCGGCATTGTAGAAACCGAAGCTGCGGATACCTTCTACTGCGGCGTCTATATCGGCATCGTCGAAGATGATGACCGGTGCCTTGCCGCCCAGCTCCATGTGCATCCGCTTCACGCTGTCTGCGGTGCCGGCGATGATGCGGCTGCCGGTATTCACCGAGCCGGTCAGGGAAACCATGCGCACCTTGGGGTGGCAGGTCAGCGGCTCACCGACACTGGAGCCGCGGCCGAATACGATATTGACGACGCCTGCGGGGAAGATCTCTGCCAGCAATTGGCCCAGGTGCAGAGCGGTCAAGGGCGTCTGCTCCGAAGGCTTGAGCACGACGGTGTTGCCGGCTGCCAGCGCTGGGGCGAGCTTCCAGGCGAGCATCATCAGCGGGTAGTTCCAGGGTGCGATGGAGGCGACCACGCCAACCGGATCGCGGCGGATCATCGAGGTGTGCCCCGGCAGGTACTCGCCGGCGGCCGACCCTTGCAGGCAACGCGCCGCACCAGCGAAGAAGCGGAATACATCGGCAACTGCGGGAAGCTCATCGTTGAGTGCAGCGTTATAAGGTTTACCGCAGTTCTGCGACTCCATGCGGGCCAGTTGCTCGGCATTGGCATCGATGGCATCGGCCAGTGCCAGCAGCAGCGCCGAGCGCTGCCCGGGAGTGGTTTGCGACCAGTCTTCGAACGCCGCGTCCGCGGCGAGTACGGCAGCATCAACTTGGGTGATGCTGGCCTCTGGAATTTCCATCAGGGCGCTACCCAGCGAGGGGTTGAAGATGGTTTGAACCTCACCTTCTCCAGCGACCAGTTGGCCGTTTATCAAGAGCTTGGTTTGCATGTTATTGGCCTCGTTGCAGGGCCGGCACTGTCAGTACAGATGCCGGTCGGATGTTCTTCGTTAAATCGCTCTGGGGCAGTCAACACCTGGCTTGTAGCAGCGCAGGCAGTCCGGAGATCAGAGCCACTTCGTTTTCCTTCATGCGCACGAAGTAGTGCATCGGCGGTAGTAGCGTCCAGACGAAGCAGCCAGGCAGTGGGCGTACGCGCAGGTTCACCTGCCCCTGTTCACTGGTCAGCTCGACCTGCTCGGTATCCAGGCTACGCAAGCTAGCGGTCAGCTCGGGAGACTGGTTCAACCAGGCCTCCAGAGCTGTCTGGTCGCTCTTCCATTGGCGGCCCTTGACCCACTTGGCTCGGCCCTCTGGCACCGTGCTCATGTTCAGTGCGTAACGCACATCCAGCTTGTAGATACGGCTGAAGAACTGGCGGCGGACGTAGTAGTCCAGGCGCCGTTCGATACCGACTTGTTCGTCCAGTGCCTGCAAAGGGTCTTCTGCAGACGGCGCGTGTCCGAACTGCGTGCACAGATGCCGGAAGGCCTGCTGTGCACGGCGCTCTACGTTGCCGAAGATGTTCATCTCAGACGTGTTCCAGCGCTTTTGCCGAAGACGGGGTGGTGCGTGCTTGATCGACTTCCGTTGTGCTCAGCCCATAGAGCTGCTCCAGAGGAACCGGGCGGAACAGTGGAATGCGCTTGTAACGCAGCCAGCAGATGGCATAGGTCACGATCAACAGCATGAAGCCGCCGGAGATCGCATAGATGCGCAACTTCATTTCCGTCTCGGGGTGGATGGTCAGAATCATGTACAGGCAGGCTGCGATCCCGATGAGCTGAGGGATTGGGAACAGCGGGGTACGGAATGGCCGTTTGATGTTGGGGTAGCGGCGACGCAGGATGATCACGTTGATCTGGGCGATCACGTAGGACAGCAGCCAGGTTACGCAGGACGCCAGGATCAGGGTGGCGATCAGATCCATGTCGATGCTCAGCAGGAAGGGAATGCACAGCAGTGCGAACACCGCGATGATGCCGACCCAGGGCGTACGGAACTGTGGGTGTACATAGGTGAAGGCCTTGGGCAGCAGACCTTCGCGAGCCAGACCGTAGAGCATGCGCGGAACGGCCGCGAGGTGGGAGCTGACCGAGCTGGCGCTGGCCAGCACCGTGATCAGCACGATGAAGACCGCGCCGATATGGCCGAACATCGCCCGGGCACCTTCAACCTGTGGTGCGGTGGAGCTTTCGAGAATATTCAGCGGCACGTAATGGGCAATCGCCTGACCAAACAGCATGTCCGCCACGAAGATGGTCAGCAGGCCGAAAATCATGGCTTTGGGGATGGTCTTCTCGGGCTCGACCACTTCCTCGGCCATGGGCGCGACATACTCTATGCCGACGAATAGCCAGATGCCCAGGGCCAGAGATTGGAATACCACCTCCCAGCCTTTCGGGTTGAAGGGCACGCTCTGGATTTCGCCCACGGTGCCGATACTCAGCAGACCGAGCAGACCCATGATCGAGGTACCAATGATCATCGAGCCGGTGATCAGCACTTGAACCGAGCCGAATACACCAACGCCAACCAGGTTGACCACCAGGAACAGCACCAGCATGGTGATGGCAACGATGGTTGCACTGATCGATGGGAACAGGCTCTGCACCGCCAGCCCGGCCGTGATCGACTCCATCGCGCCGGCCGCGGAGACCAGCACGATGTAGCCACCCAGCACACTGACGATGGCCATGAATGGGCCCATGGCAATCAATGTGTAGTCACCGATCATGCCGGCGCCGGGCATGAACGATGACAGCTCGGCGTAAGAGAAGGAAACCAGGATGCTGACGAACATCGCGATCAGCGCGCTGACCATGAAGGCCGGGCCGACCAGGCCCATGCTGTAGCCGAGGGACACCATGGTGGTGCCGGCAACGACAAGCCCGGTGCAGGTGGCGAAGGCCCGCCAGAAACCGAGGGTTCTGTTCAATGAAGTGGATGTCATGTCCGTGCCTCGATTCAGTATTGGTAAGCCTGGTGGATGATCGCCAGGTAGCTCTCGACGCTCATGGGCTTGGCGTTGCTGCTGTCGGAAATATTGCTCTTGGATTTCTCGGCGATGGCCAGGAAGTCCTCTTCACGTACGCCGGCGACTTCCTTGAAGCGAGGGATCTTCAGCTCACGGCTCATGGCGAACAGGTGTTCCACTGCAGCCTCGGCGGCGGCTGCTGGAGCCAGCGTCGGATCGATGCCAAGGGCGTAGGCGACATCGGCATGGCGGCGCAGATCGGCATCGCGGTTATGGGCAAACACGAACGGCAGGAAGATGGCGTTGCCGACACCATGTGGCGTGTCGTACATGCCGCCGATCGCCTCGGAAATGCAGTGCACGCTGGCGATGTCAGCGTTACCGAACGCCATGCCGGCGATCAGGCTGGCGATCAGCATCTGCTCGCGGGCTTCTAGATTGTCCGGCTCCTGCACGGCGGGCTTGAGATAGCGTGCGATCAGGCGGATGGCATGCAGAGCCAGCCCATCACTGATGGGGTTCGCCGGCTTGCCGGTATAGGCTTCGATGGCATGAGTCAGGGCGTCCATGCCGGTGGCAGCTGCGATGGCCGGTGGCAGGGTGGTGGTGATGTCCGAGTCGAGCAGTGCCAGCACCGGGCCGATGCGGTAATCCAGCAGGCTCATCTTGAACTGGCGTTTAGTATCGGTGATGACCGAGAAGAAGGTGACTTCGCTACCGGTTCCGGCAGTGGTCGGAATGGCCACTACAGGTAGGGCAGGGCCTTGCAGTTGGAACGCGCCCTCATAGTCTTCGACCTTGCCTGGATGGGTGAGCAGCACTGCGATGGCCTTGGCGGCATCCATGGCGCTGCCGCCGCCGACTGCCAGCAGGCCGTCGATGCCCTGACCGCGGAACTGCTCGGCGACCCGGTTGACATCCTCGGCACGGGGGTTGGGCTTGACGTCGGCAACTTCTGCATAGCGAATGCCGGCCGCATCCAGGCTCTGGTAGATGGTTTCCAGCAGACCGGCCCGTTTGACCCCGGGGTCGGTGATCAGCAGAACATGGCGCAGGCCAAGCTCGGCCAAATGCTCGCCGGTGCGTGCGCGCAGGCCGGGCTCCATGACTATTCGGGTGGGTAACAGAAACTGGAACTGCATGATGGATACCTCTTGCTCGCAGATGCGCTGACGATTTTTGTTGGTGGCAGGTATGTCAGTGGCCGGCTAAGTCGGCTGACCTCGTTATGGTTGTTTTGTGGGCCGATCCTTGAGCCTCAGAGTGGTTTGTGGCGGGCCATGATGTGGCGCACCACGCTGTAATCCTGCAGGGAGTCGCTGGACAGATCCTTGCCATAGCCGGAGCGCTTGAGTCCGCCATGAGGCATTTCGCTGGCCAGCATGAAATGGGTGTTGATCCAGGTGCAGCCGTACTGCAGGCGATTGGCCAGCTGGAAGGCCTTGTCCAGATCCTGCGTCCAGACCGAGCTGGCCAGGGCGTATTCGGAGTCGTTGGCCCATTCCAGAGCCTGGCGCGGGTCTTCCACGCGGGTGATGGTCACGACCGGACCGAACACTTCGCGCTGGACGATTTCGTCCTGCTGGCGGCAACCCGCGAGCAGCGTCGGCTGGTAGTAGAAGCCGGGGCCGGAGTGCATGGCGGCGCCGGTGACCCGCTCGATATGCGGCAAGCCAAGAGCGCGTTCGACGAAACTGGCCACCCGGTCGCGTTGGCGGGTGCTGATCAGTGGCCCCATCTCGTTGTCGCTGTCCTTCTTGCGGGCGAAACGGATGTTGCCTATCGCATCGCCCAGTGCAGCGGTCAGGCGGTCATGGATGCCTTTCTCGGCATAGATGCGGCAAGCCGAGGTGCAGTCCTGCCCGGCATTGTAGAAACCATGGGTACGGATGCCTTCAACCACGGCATCGAGGTCGGCGTCATCGCAGACGATGACGGGCGCCTTGCCGCCCAGTTCCAGGTGAGTGCGCTTGAGCGTGCGTGATGCGCTCTGGAGAATCTTCTGCCCGGTGATGATGTCGCCGGTCAGTGACACCATGCGCACCTTCGGGTGGCCGACCAACTGGCTACCGACGCCCTCACCACTGCCGCAAACGATGTTCAGCACGCCTGGCGGAAGAATCTGCGCCAGTACCGGCGCCAGCGCGAGAATGGACAGCGGAGTGTGTTCGGATGGTTTGAATACCAGGGTATTGCCAGCCGCGAGAGCGGGGGCGATTTTCCAGGCGGCCATCATCAGGGGGTAGTTCCATGGTGCTATGGAAGCGATCACGCCGACCGGGTCACGCCTGACCATGCTGGTATGGCCGGGAATGTATTCGCCGGCGAGCTGGCCCTGTTGGCAGCGCACGGCGCCTGCGAAAAAGCGAAAGACATCAGCGGTGGCCGGAATGTCGTCCCGGCGTGCCAGATGCAGGGGCTTGCCACAGTTGAGTGATTCCAGACGGGCGAGCAGTTCGGCGTTACTTTCGATTGCCTCGGCAATCGCCAGGAGAAGGCCGGAACGCTGGGCTGGCGTGGTGCGTGACCAGGCAGGAAAAGCACTGTTGGCAGCCAGCACGGCCTGTTCCAGTTGCTCCAGCGAGGCTTCGGCAATGTTGATCAGAACGTCGCCAGTGGCCGGGTTGATGATCGGCTCGACGAAGCCCTCACCGCTGACCAGTTGGCCATCGATCAGCTGAGCGCTGTGCAGGGGCGGGAGGCTCGCGGACATTCTCGGACTTCTTCTTTTTCTCGTGTCGTTCTGCATGACGTCTCCTCGTGTGTCGGAGCGCCTGTATTCACGGAAGCGAGACTAGAGTCCGACAGTTGGCTTCACAAATTCTAAATATTGAAAGTAGCGTTCGATTAAATCGAAACCTTGCGATTTGTCGGCTGTGCCCGTGCCAGCGTCAGGAATGGATCGACCAGTACCGGTCGTGCCGTCCCCCTGCGCCAGGCCAGCCCGACCTCAAGTGGCTCGTTCAGATCCGCCAGCGGGCGGGCCTCGATGATGTCGCCCTCCAGTGACCAGGGGCGGTAGGTCATGTCAGGTTGAATGGACAGGCCGAGCCCTGCCGCAACCAGGCTACGTACGGCCTCCACCGATGCGGTGCGCAGGCTGACGCGAGGAGTGAGACAGGCGCGATGCCAGATACGCTGGGTGTGCAGGCCCATTTCATCGGCGTTGAGCTGGATCAGTGGTTCGCTGGCTACATCGGCCAGGGTGATGCTGTCTCGATCCAGTAGTGGGTGACGCGGTGGTAGCCAAAGGCGGTGCGGAGAGTGCGTCAGCACTTCGGTCTGCAAGGCATGGCGATCTTCGAGGTTGGAGAGGATCAGGACACCGACATCAATCTCCCCGGCGACCAGCAGATGCTCGATGTAGGGTCGCTCGTCCTCGATAACGCGCGTCTGCACATTGGGGTAGGCGTGTTGAAATCGCGTGATCAGGTCGGCCAGGTAGTAGCCTGCGACCAGGCTCGTCACGCCGATGGTGAGCTGGCCTTTAACCTGGGATGTGCTTTGCTGCAGGCTGCGCTTGGCGTTTTCCACCGTGGCGAGAATCAGGTGGGCCTGCCGCAGGAACTGGTGGCCCTGGTGAGTGAGGCTCATCCCCTTGGCATGGCGGTTGAACAGGGTAACGCTGATTTCTTCCTCCAGTTGCTGAATCGCCTGGGTCAGTGTCGACTGGGAAATGAATACAGCTTGAGCCGCCGCAGATATCGAGCCTGTCTCGGCAACGGCGATGAAATGGCGAATCTGGCGCAGGGTCATCATGGCATTGAGAGGTTCTGACAGTTTTGCCCATTATGGTTTATCGAATGTGTTCTTCCTCGTTCTTTTTCATCGAAAGCTTGGCCGTGTTGAAGGGAAATATAGGCAACATCTGGAATTGATCTGCTTACCGACGCTCTATAAGGGCAGGCATAGAATCGGCCGCATTTGCGCAAGAGGAATTCCTTCATGAACACACGTGGCTTGCTCGATCAACTGCTCAAATCCGGGCAGGACTTGCTGCAACAGAAGGGCGCTGGCGGCGCCTCTTCTGGGCTGGGTGGGGCGCTGGGCGGTTTGCTCGGCGGTGGTGCAGGCAAGGCTGGTGGTAGCGATCTGGGGGCGATGCTCAAGGGCGCCGGTGGCGGTGCCGCGTTGGCCATGCTGCTGGGCAACAAGCGTGTGCGCAAGGTCGGTGGCAAGGTGGCCATTTATGGTGGTCTGGCCGCGCTCGGCGTGATGGCCTACAAGGCCTACGGCAACTGGCAGGCGCAACAGGCCCAGCAAGGTCAGGCGCAACCGGTCGAGCCGCAGACACTGGATCGTTTGCCGGCGCCGCAGGTCGAGCAGCACAGTCACGCGATTCTCAAGGCACTGGTGGCCGCGGCCAAGGCCGACGGTCATGTCGATGAGCGTGAGCGTCAGTTGATCGAGGAAGAGCTGGGCAAGCTGGCCAATGATGCCGAGCTGAAGCAATGGCTGCACACCGAGTTGAACAAGCCGCTCGATCCGGCCGAGGTCGCGCGCGCCGCTACCACTCCGGAAATGGCCGCCGAGATGTACCTGGCCAGCGTGCTGATGGTCGACGAGGAGCACTTCATGGAGCGTGCCTACCTCGAAGAGCTGGCGCGTCAGTTGCAGCTCCCTCCCGCACTCAAGTCCGAACTGGAAGCTCAGGTGCGGTCACTGCCAGCCGGCGTCTGACCGCCCCTTCGCATTTCAATCCGCATGCCAGGCCTTGTCTGGCATCGCGTCCCCGCCATGATCGTTCAGGTAGGCGTCGACAGCGGCGCTTACCGTAGGCTGATGATGGCGCTCCTGCCTCTCGTTCAGCAGACCAAAGCGTCGTAGCTTGTCCATCATCGGGCCCTTTACCTCGGCAAAATGCAGCTCGATGCCGGCATCTTCCAGCATCTTTTCCAGTTCACCGAGCATGTCGGCGGACGTCACGTCGATACTGGTTACCGGTTCGGCTGCGACCACCACACGGCGTACGGCGGTGGGAGATTGCGCGATCGCCTGCAGCAGGCATTGCTGGAACAGTTCGGCGTTGGCGAAGAACAGTGGCGCGTCCCAGCGAAACAGCAGCAGGCCCGGTATTTGCTGGGCTTCGGGATAGCGCTCGATATCATGGAAGCCACGGATGCCATCGACCTTGCCGAGAATGGCGTAGTACGGCCGCCAGGCATCCCAGAGAAACTCGATCACTGCCAGCACCAAGGCAATGCCGATGCCGGGAATGACGCCGAAGGTCACCACGCCGACGAAGCAGGCCATCGATAGCCAGAACTCCCATTGCTGCACGCGGAAGATGCGCTGCAGATCGGTAATGACGAACAGACCAATGACAGCAGCGATCACCACTGCGGCAAGTGCGCTGGTGGGCAGGTACTGCATCAGATTGGGCGCCACGACCAGCAGCAGGGCGACGCCCAGGGCACCGACCACGCCGGCGATCTGAGTCTTGGCCCCTGCGGCCTCGGCGACGGGGGTACGTGATGAGCTGCTGCTGATGGGGAAACCCTGAAACAGGCCGCCAATCAGGTTGGCGGCGCCGAGGCCGACCAGCTCCTGATTGGGATCGACCTGATGCCCGGTGCGAGCCGCATAGGTGCGTGACAGTACGCTGGTATCGGCGAATGCGACCACGGCGATGGCGATGCCGCCAATCACCACACTGGCGATATCGACACCGCTGAGCCAGGGCAGGACGAAGCTCGGCAGACCTTGTGGCAGCTCACCGAGAACCTGAACGCCGTGAGCATCGAGATCCAGCAGAGCGACCGCGAGCGTCGCCAGCGTCACTGCGATAAGGATGCCGGGAAGCTGTTTGAAGCGTTTCAGCAACAGGATCAAGGTCAGCGTGCCAGCGCCGACTGCCAGGCTGTAGAGGTTGGCCTGGCCATCCAGCAGTGCGGCGCCGATTGCACGGATATCGCTGAGCGGGCCCTGGCTGTCGATGGAAAAGCCGAACAGCTTGGGGGTCTGGCTGATCAGTACGCTCAGGGCGATACCGTTCATATAGCCGTAGCGAATCGGCTTGGACAGCAGTTCGGTAATGAAGCCCAGGCGCAGAAAACCGGCGATTATGCAGGTCAGCCCGGCAACCACCGCCATCATGCTGGCCAGGGTCACCGCGCGCATTGGGTCGCCGCCGGAAAGCGGCAGCACCACGGCGAGAATCAGCGCTGCCAGCGCCGAGTCCGGGCCGAGTACGAGGATGCGGCTCGGGCCGAACAGCGCGTAGGCCAGCAGAGGCACGATGGTCGCGTACAGGCCATAGATACCGGGCACGCCGGACGCTTCGGCATAAGCGATTCCCACCGGCACCAGCATGGTGGTCAGCACCAGGCCGGCGGCGATGTCCTTGGGCAGCCAGGCCAGCTGGTACTGCCTGAGCATCAGCAGGCCGGGTAGCCAGCGCAGCCAGCCGTTCTGTGGCTGAGCGGCGGGAAGTGGCTTGTGCGTGTTGCTCGGTGAAGCTGGTGGCATCGCAATGGCTCGGGCGGGAATCGTGGCAAGTAAAGCGCAGAGCGCAGTTGCTTAACCATAGGTGTCGTCCGTCGATGGGCGAGCATTCATCCGTTGCATCAGACCAAAAGATCATTCTGCGCGGCTTGTTCGGCGGCTAGTCTCAGGGTTTCGATTCGTTGCTCTTGCGAGGATGCTCATGGCGCAGCCGCCCCTGGAATGTTACGACTACCTGATCGTCGGCGCCGGCCCGGCCGGTTGCCTGCTGGCCAACCGGCTCTCCGCCGATCCTGGCGTCAGCGTATTGTTGATCGAGGCCGGCGGGCGCGATAACTATCCGTGGATCCACATTCCGGTTGGCTACCTCTATTGCATCGGTAATCCGCGTACGGACTGGTGCTACAGCACCGAGAGCGACCCTGGCCTGCACGGCCGTTCGCTGAAATATCCGCGCGGACGTGTGCTGGGTGGCAGCTCTTCGATCAACGGCATGATCTACATGCGTGGCCAGGCGGCTGACTACGATGGCTGGGCGGCGGCTGGCAATCCGGGCTGGGCCTGGCGCGACGTGCTGACGCTGTTCAAACGCTCGGAGAATCATTTTGCCGGCGGCAGCGAGCTGCATGGCGGCACGGGTGAATGGCGGGTCGAGCGCCAGCGGTTGTCCTGGGACATTCTCGAAGCCTTTCGCCAGGCTGCAGCGCAGACTGGCATCACCAGCATCGACGACTTCAACGGCGGCGATAACGAAGGCTGCAGCTACTTTCAGGTCAACCAGAAGCGCGGGGTACGCTGGAACGCCTCCAAGGCATTTCTGCGCGGCATTCGCCAGCGCCCCAATCTGCACGTGTTGACCGGTGCGGAGGCCGAGCGTCTGGAACTGGATGGTGGCCGCGCCAATGCGCTGCACCTGCGCTGGCAGGGGCGGGCGCTGCGGGTCAGCGCTCGCCGCGAGATCATCCTGTGTGCCGGTGCCATTGGTTCGCCGGTGCTGCTGCAGCGCTCCGGCATCGGCCCTCGACCCGTGCTCGAACGCCTGGGCCTTGGCGTGAAGCACGAGCTGCCCGGCGTTGGCGAGAACCTGCAGGATCACCTGCAACTACGCCTGATCTACCGGGTCAGCGGGGTGAAAACCCTCAATCGCATCGCCGCCAGCGCGTGGGGCAAGTTGGGCATGGGCTTGGAGTACCTGTTCAATCGCAGCGGGCCGCTGGCCATGGCGCCCAGTCAGCTCGGCGCTTTCGCCAGGTCGAGCCCCGAGCAGTTGCGCGCCAACCTGCAGTACCACGTGCAGCCACTGTCGCTGGAGCGTTTTGGTGAACCCCTGCACGATTTCCCGGCATTCACTGCCTCGGTTTGCAACCTGCGCCCATACAGCCGCGGGCGTGTCACGATCACGTCGATGGATGCCAGCGTCGCGCCATCGATCATGCCGAACTACCTGAGCGATTCACGCGACCTGCAGGTGGCGGCCGACGCGATTCGGCTGACCCGGCGCATCGTCGCTGCGCCTGCTCTGGCGGGCTATCGGCCCGAGGAATACAAGCCGGGGCCGGAATACCGTAGCGAAGAAGACCTGCAGCGGGCCGCCGGTGAAATCGGTACCACCATCTTCCATCCGGTGGGCACCTGCGCGATGGGACAGGGGCGCGAGGCTGTGGTCGACGCGCGTCTGCGCGTGCATGGCATCGCCGGGCTGCGTGTGGTCGATGCCTCGATCATGCCGAGCATCACCTCAGGCAACACTTGCTCGCCGGTGCTGATGATCGCGGAGAAAGCTGCGCAGATGATCACCGAAGACGCACGGCGCCAGGTGCCGGCGCCCGCGGTGCGCGAGGCCCTGGTCAGCTGAGGTGTTTTTCGAGTTCGCTCTGGAAGAGCGCCCGGTTACGTCCGTCTTGCTTGGCGCGATACAGCGCCTGGTCGGCCAACTGCAGCACCTCGTCCAGCTCATTGTGATCCACCGGCCAGAGCGCACCGCCTATGCTGCAGCCGATGGCAACTGCTCCTACCTCCAGCAGCACTGGCTGGCCGAGCGTGGCGATGGCCCGCTCAGCCACCTGGCGCGCGTGCTGTTGCGCGTCCTGCCCTGGTACTTGCAGCACCATGAGGAACTCGTCACCGCCCAGGCGCGCGACCATGTCGCCATCGCGCAGGCAACTGCGCAGGCGCTGGGCGATCTCCCGTAGCAAGTGATCGCCAGCGGCATGACCGTGGATATCGTTGATCGGTTTGAAACCATCGAGATCGAGATAGAGCAGGGCCAGACAGCCATGTTGCAGGTGGCTGCGCTGTTGGGCCTGGGGCAGGAATTTCTCCAGCGCCATGCGGTTGGGCAACCCGGTCAGGGCGTCGTGATGGGCGAGGCTCTCCATGACGCCAAGCGCCGTCTGTTGCAGGGTCAGGCTTTCTACTAGATGCCGGATCGACTGACTCAGTTGGTGAACTTCACGGCTGCCGCGCAGCTCGGGAATTTCGTTGATCTCGCCTGCGCTGAGGCGATCCGCGGCGGTGGCGATTTCCTGCAGGGGGCGGGTGAAGTAGCCGCTGATCACCCAGCCGAGCATGGCGAAGATCAAGGCCAGGCCGCAGCCCCAGAGCAGGATGGTGAGCAGCAGGCTTTGCGCGGGGGCGTAGGCCAAGTCCAGTGACTGGCGCGCGACGACAGTCCAGCCCAGGCCGGGATAGTCCTTGTAGCCCTGGCTCAGGGTCAGACCGGTAAGGTATTCGTTGCCATCCGGCCATTGCTCCACCGCCCAACGGCTTTCGCCCGGTTTCAGGCCGTCGAGTGCCGGCAGGCGCAGGGACTGCCCGATCATCTCGCGAGGGCCCAGCAGAATGCTGTTATCCCGCCCGATCACGAAGAACTCGATCATGCGTCGATCCTGGATCGGGGCGAGAATCGATTGAGCGACCTCATTGGCCCAGCCCCACGACAGGTGGCAGGCCAGTACGCCGGCCAGGCTGCCATCGTTCGCCGTTACCGGCAGGCTGATGTCGACGAACTTCATCGCCTCACCGCTGGGGTTGGGCAGCAGCTTGGCCAGCAGTACGGCCTCGTGCACGTCGCCGATGAACAGATCCTCACGCCCCTTCAGGTAGACCGGGCGCTGGGCAATGCTGGCGCCTTCCAGCACGCCATTGCTGGAGGCCAGCACCTGGCCTGCTGGGTCGGTGAAGCCGATCCAGGCGATGCTGGGAATTTCCTTCTGCAGGCTGTCGAGCAGGCGCCGTATCTCGGCCGGATCCTCCGGTTGCCGCAGTGTTTGCAGGTTGCCGAGCACGCGCAGCACTGCCGAGCGCGAAGCCATGTCGCGATCCAGGCGGTCGACCATCGCATAGGACACCTCGGCCATGTTTCGGCCTATGTCCTCGCGGATCTGCTGGCTGGTGTGCTGGCCGATCAAGGTGCCCAGCAGCCAGGTGAGTGCACCGACCAACAGGGCGATGAAAAGGGCGATATGGCTACGCAGGCTATGCGATGGGGGCATGCTGGGGATCCGAGAAAGGGCGTTGTTATTGGCTTTGTGACCAGTATAGATCGCCGTTGATCCATTGAGCCGTGATCACGTGTCAAGAGTGTGCTGCCAGCCTGTTCAGGCTCGGGTATAATCGTCGGCTTTCCGTCCGATTTGCCCGCGAGAGCCGCCTACCATGGAAATCAATCCGATCCTCAACAGCATCAAGGATCTCTCCGAACGCACCCAGACCATTCGGGGGTATCTTTGACTACGATCAGAAGCATGATCGTCTGGTCGAAGTAAACCGCGAGCTGGAAGACGCCAGCGTCTGGAACAAGCCCGAGTACGCCCAGGCCCTGGGCCGTGAGCGCGCCATGCTGGCGCAGATCGTCGAAACCATCGATGACCTCACTGGCAGCCTGGCCGATTCCAAGGATCTGCTGGAAATGGCCGCCGAAGAGAACGACGAAGGCGCGGTGAACGACGTCGCCGCCGAAGTCGAGCGCCTGCGCGAGATTCTCGAGAAGCTCGAGTTCCGCCGCATGTTCAGCCACGAGATGGATCCGAACAACTGCTACCTGGACATCCAGGCCGGTTCCGGCGGCACCGAGGCCCAGGATTGGGCCAACATTCTGCTGCGCATGTACCTGCGCTGGGCTGACAAGCGCGGCTTCAATGCCGAGATCGTCGAGCTGTCCGAGGGTGAAGTCGCCGGCATCAAGGGCGCCACTGTGCACATCAAGGGCGAGTACGCCTTCGGTTGGCTGCGCACCGAGATCGGCGTGCACCGCCTGGTGCGCAAGAGCCCGTTCGACTCCGGCGCCCGTCGTCATACCTCGTTCTCGGCGGTGTTCGTCTCGCCCGAGATCGACGATAAGGTCGAGATCGAGATCAACCCGGCCGACCTGCGTATCGACACCTACCGCTCCTCCGGTGCTGGTGGTCAGCACGTAAACACCACCGACTCGGCGGTACGTATCACCCACGTGCCGACCAACACCGTGGTGGCCTGCCAGAACGAACGTTCGCAGCACGCCAACAAGGACACCGCGATGAAGATGCTGCGGGCCAAGTTGTACGAGCTGGAGATGCAGAAACGCAACGCCGCCTCGCAGGCGCTGGAAGACAGCAAGTCGGACATCGGTTGGGGCCACCAGATCCGCTCCTACGTGCTCGACGACTCGCGCATCAAGGATCTGCGTACCGGCGTCGAGCGTAGCGATTGCCAGAAAGTGCTCGATGGCGACCTCGACGGTTACCTCGAAGCCAGTTTGAAGCAGGGGCTGTAAGGCAGCACCAACCCTGTAGGTGAGAGCCTGCTCGCGACGCTTTGTAACGGGCTCGCGAGCAGGTGTCAGATGGCCTACAACGAATTCAATTGAAAGATACGCCAGGCAGACAAGCGACCATGAGCGACCAACAACTCGACCACAACGAACTGCAACAGGAAGAAAACAAGCTGATTGCCCAGCGCAAGGAAAAGCTTGCTGCCGTCCGTGAGCAGGGCATTGCCTTCCCCAACGATTTCCGCCGCGACAGCCTGTGCGCCGACCTGCAGAAACAGTACGAGGGCAAGAGCAAGGAAGAGCTGGAAGCCGCTGCCATCCCGGTGAAGATTGCCGGGCGCATCATGCTCAACCGTGGCGCCTTCATGGTGCTGCAGGACACCTCCGGTCGCCTGCAGGTCTACGTCGACCGCAAGGGCCTGCCGGCCGAGACCCTGGAAGCGATCAAGACCTGGGATCTGGGCGACATCATCGCCGCCGAAGGCACCCTGGCGCGTTCCGGCAAGGGCGACCTGTACGTGCACATGACCAACGTGCGCCTGCTGACCAAGTCGCTGCGTCCGCTGCCTGACAAACACCACGGCCTGACCGACACCGAGCAGCGCTACCGCCAGCGCTACGTCGACCTGATCGTCAACGAGGAAACCCGCCACACCTTCCGCGTGCGCTCGCAGGTGATCGCCCACATCCGTCGTTTCCTCAATGACCGCGGTTTCCTCGAAGTGGAAACCCCGATGCTGCAGACCATCCCCGGTGGCGCGGCGGCCAAGCCGTTCGAGACCCATCACAATGCGCTGGACATGGCCATGTTCCTGCGTATCGCCCCGGAGCTGTACCTCAAGCGCCTGGTGGTTGGCGGCTTCGAGAAAGTATTCGAGATCAATCGCAACTTCCGTAACGAAGGCGTCTCGACCCGGCACAACCCCGAGTTCACCATGCTCGAGTTCTACCAGGCCTACGCCGACTACCGCGACAACATGGATCTGACCGAGGAGCTGTTCCGCGAGCTGGCCCTGGCCGTGCTGGGCACCACCGACGTGCCGTACGGTGACAAGGTGTTCCACTTCGGCGAGCCGTTCGTGCGTCTTTCGGTGTACGACTCGATCCTCAAGTACAACCCGGACATCACCGCGGCTGACCTGAACGACGTCGAGAAGGCCCGCGCCATCGCCAAGAAGGCCGGCGCCAAGGTGCTCGGCCACGAAGGCCTGGGCAAGCTGCAGGTGATGATTTTCGAGGAGCTGGTGGAGAGCAAGCTGGAGCAGCCGCACTTCATCACCGAGTACCCGTTTGAAGTCTCGCCGCTGGCGCGTCGCAACGACCAGAATCCGAGCGTCACCGACCGCTTCGAGCTGTTCATCGGTGGCCGCGAGATCGCCAACGCCTACTCCGAGCTCAACGACGCTGAAGACCAGGCCGAGCGTTTCCTCGCCCAGGTGGCGGAGAAGGACGCCGGTGACGACGAAGCCATGCACTACGACGCCGACTTCGTTCGTGCGCTCGAGTACGGCATGCCGCCCACCGCCGGTGAAGGCATCGGTATCGACCGCCTGGTGATGCTGCTGACCAACTCGCCGTCGATCCGCGACGTCATCCTGTTCCCGCACATGCGTCCGCAGGCTTGATGCCTCACGAAAAGCCGCCTTCGGGCGGCTTTTTGCTACCTGTCGTTCCACTTTGTGGGGCGTGTCGGCGTGGATGGTGTTTCAACGGCCTGTTAACCATTACTCTGAGTGCCATAACCAGAACGTAGAGGGTCGACCCATAGTGAGTTCCGTTTCTGCGTCCCCGAATGCCACCGAGGCAGCCAACGCCGTTGCCGAGAGTGTCCAGTACCAGGGCCGCAAGGCCAGCCGACAAGGTAGCGAGCAACGCCGCCAGGCGATTCTCGATGCCGCCATGCGCATCATCGTGCGCGATGGCGTGCGCGCCGTACGTCACCGCGCGGTCGCTGCCGAGGCGCAGGTACCGCTGTCGGCCACGACTTATTACTTCAAGGATATCGATGACCTGATCACCGATACCTTCGCCTTGTTCGTCGAACGCAGCGCCGCGCAGATGGCGGCTTTCTGGGCCAGCACCCAGGGCGCGCTGCAGGAGATGGTCGGTCGTCTCGATGGCAGTGAAGCTGCGCGTCGACAACTGGCCGATGAAATCGCCGAGCTGGCGGTGCAATACGTGCAACGTCAGTTGCGCGAGCGCCGCGAGCACCTGATCGCCGAGCAGGCGTTCCAGCAGGAGGCGCTGCTCAATCCACGCCTGAGTGACCTGGTTCGCGCCCATCGCCAGATCCTGCAGCAGGGTGTGACGCACTTCTTCGAAGTGCTCGGCTCGCGCCAGCCGGAGCAGGATGCCGTGCTGTTGACGGCTACCATCGTGCGGATGGAGTATCAGGGCCTGCTCGACGGCATCGAGAATCTGGACAGCCAGGGAATGCTGGCCATCCTTAAACGCTACATGAACCTGGTTCTCGGGCTTTGATGCCCAACCGGCTGGTGGTTTTCACAAGGAGAGCGAAATGAAAGCCTGGCGCGTACTGGTCGCCTTATCCTTCCTGATGTTGAGTGGCTGTCTGGTCACTTTCAAGGATCCGATTCCGGCCAATGAGGCGGCACCGATCCCGCTGCTGGGCGAATGGACCCGGCAGGACGAATGGGGCGATCAGCTCTTTCTGGAAATCACCCGTGCCGGTGCCAACCTGTACGAAGCGCGCATTTACGAAGGCAGTGCGGACAACCTCGACAGCCTCGAGGAGTTTGGCTTCACCGTCGCCCACCACGGTCGTCGCTGGTATCTCTCGGCTGGGCTGCCCAAGAGCCTCGGTGCCAACTTCGCCATCGCCGGTTTCGAGCTGACCCGGGACAACGAACTGGTGGTGTACAACCTCGATACCGACCGCATCCTTCAGGACATGGAAAAGGGCCTGCTGGAAGGCCAGACCGTCTCCATGCCCGAAGCCGATGGTGCCTTGATCACCAGCCCGCTGGAGAAGGTACTCGCTTACCTCGACGATCCGGCCAACGCCGACCTGTTCGTCGAAGTGGCGCGCTATCAGCGGGGTGCCGACTAGGAAAAGCAATGAACAGCCAGCAAAAACTGGACGATTACCAGCTCTGCATTCGTGCCCTGAGCGACCGTATCGTCGAGGCGCAGACGCCGATCCGCGTGCTCGATGCAGTGAAGTGGGATGACGGCATCCGCGACGGTTTTCTCAAGGCCAAGGGCAAGCAACCACCAGCGGTGGATCGCGACTACTACCTGAGCCGGCCGCTGGCCTTCGATGCGCAAGCGAAGAAGCTGGAATTCCAGAACATCGAGCGCGACATCACCCGCCAGCTCGGCCAGTTCAATCCGGTCGGGCAGATCATGCGACGCATGTGCAAGGAATACCGCATGGTCATCCGCATGCTCGAGGCGCGTGGCACCGAGGACTTCGGGCTGATCAGCCAAGAGCTCTACGGCGCCGCCTCCGACGCTTTCCATGCCGGTGATCCGACCCTCGCCGATCTCGGCCTGATGCTTTCGGACTACCTCAACAACATCGCCGCCCGTGGCGACCTGGAAGACGAGCCCAAGGTGCTTGGCGCCGCCGATGCGGTGAGTATCCTGCAACAGCGCCTGGCCGGCGTGTTCGGCGACGACACCATTCGCGTGTTCGAGTCCGACGGTATCCTCGCCGACGCCGCGGCTGGCGCCGACTACATCAAGATTCGCAGCGATGCGCGCTTCAACGAGCGTGACGTCAAGGCGCTGGAGGTGCATGAGGGGCTGGTGCATGTCGGCACCACGCTCAATGGCTTGAACCAGCCGATCTGCACCTTCCTGGCCAAAGGCCCGCCCTCGTCGACGGTGACCCAGGAAGGCCTGGCCATCCTTATGGAAGTGATCGCCTTCGCCTCCTACCCGACGCGCCTGCGCAAGCTGACCAACCGTACCCGCGCCATCCACATGGCCGAAGAGGGGGCGGATTTCCTCGAGGTGTTCGAGTTCTTCCGCGAGCAGGGTTACGGCCTGGAAGGTGGCTACAGCAACGCCAGCCGGGTGTTCCGTGGTTCGTTGCCGAACGGCCTGCCGTTCACCAAGGATCTGTCGTATCTCAAGGGTTTCATCCTGATCTACAACTACATCCAGTTGGCGGTGCGCAAGGGCAAGCTGGAGCAGATTCCGCTGCTGTTCTGCGGCAAGACCACCCTGGAAGATATGCGCACCCTGCGCAAGCTGGTGGACGAAGGCCTGGTGCTGCCGCCCAAGTACCTGCCGCCGCAGTTCCAGGATATGAACGCTCTGTCGGCCTGGATGTGCTTCTCCAACTTCCTCAACCATTTGAGCCTGGATCGGATCGAAGCGGACTACGCCAATATCCTCTAGCGACTGCAGGGTGCGCCGTGCGCACCACGGCGCCAGCGTGCAGTCTGATCGACGAAGCTTGTCTAACCCTGCCGTAGCAACCCAGGAGACCAACGAGTGCCCAGCCATCAACTCGACTACGAAATTCTCGGCAGCTCAGCGCAGTCGGTGGAGATCGTTCTCGACCCTGGCGAAACGGTGATCGCCGAAGCCGGGGCGATGAACTACATGACCGAGGGTGTGCGTTTCGAAACGCGTATGGGCGATGGCTCGTCCAGCGGTCTGCTGGGCAAGCTGTGGAGCGTCGGCAAGCGCATGCTGACTGGCGAATCGCTGTTCATGACCCACTTCAGCAATGCCGGCAAGAACCAGGCGCGGGTCGCCTTCGCCGCGCCTTACCCGGGTACCGTGGTGCCCATCGACCTGGCCAAGATAGGCGGCCGGTTGATCTGCCAGAAAGATGCCTTTCTCTGTGCGGCGCATGGCACCAGCATTGGTATCAGCTTTGCCAAGCGTCTGGGCGCGGGGTTCTTTGGTGGTGAAGGGTTCATCCTGCAGAAGCTCGAAGGTGATGGTTTGGCCTTCGTGCATGCCGGCGGCACGGTGATTCGCAAGGAGCTGAACAACGAAACCCTGCGTCTGGACACCGGCTGCCTGGTGGCCTTCAGCAGTGGTATCGATTACGACATCGCTCTTGCTGGCGGCCTGAAGAGCATGCTCTTCGGTGGCGAAGGCATTCTGCTGACCACGCTCAAGGGCACCGGCACGGTGTGGATTCAAAGTTTGCCGTTCTCGCGCCTGGCCGAGCGCGTCTATGCCGCGACCGTACAGGCGCGCGAAGAGGTTCGCGCTGGTGGCAAGTAGCCTGCGAGCGCTGGCGTTGCTGCTGGCCAGCCTGTGGCTGGTCGGTTGCAGTGGCTTGTTGTTTTACCCCGAGCCAGGGTTGCCGATCACCCCGGAGCGTGCCGGGCTGGAATACCGCGACATCGAACTGCGCGCCGCCGACGGCACGCGTCTGCACGCCTGGTGGTTGCCGGCCAAGGCTGGGGTGAAGGTCAAGGGTACGGTACTGCACCTGCACGGCAATGGCGGCAATCTGGCCTGGCACCTGGGCGGCGTTCACTGGCTGCCGGAGCAGGGCTATCAGGTGCTGATGCTGGATTATCGGGGCTATGGCCTGTCCGCCGGCAAGCCGCGATTACCCGAGGTCTATCAGGATATCGATGCGGCCTTCGCCTGGCTCGCACAGGCGCCGCAGGTGCAGAGCGCGCCGCTTTTCGTGCTGGGGCAGAGTCTTGGTGGCGCTCTGGCCGTGCATTACCTGGCCGAACATCCCGAGCGGCGCTCAGCCCTGCAGGGCATGGCCTTGGATGGTGTACCGGCGAGTTACCGTGATGTCGCCCGCTACGCACTGAGCACGTCCTGGCTGACCTGGCCGTTGCAGGTGCCATTGTCCTGGCTGGTACCGGATGCCGACAGTGCAATCAACAGCATCGATCGGCTCCAGGGTTTGCCGCTGATGATCTATCACAGTGTTGACGATACGATCGTGCCGCTTTCCAATGGTCGCCGTTTGTATCAAGCTGCGCGCCCGCCACGCGCCTTTCAGGCAACCCGTGGGCCGCACGTGCAAACCTTTGCCGAGCCCGCCTGGCGCCAATCGTTGCTGGCGTTTTTCAGTGCGCCGCAGGCTTTTGTCGAACGCCAGGTGCCGGCTACCGAATCCGCAACAGAGAATCTGCAATGACCGAACGCAATCCCATCCCTCTGATCCTCACTGGTGTCGCCAGCATCGTCGGTACCGTTGGCGTGCTCTGGTATTACGGTTATGTGCACTTCGCCAAGCCGGAAGATGCGCTGCTGCTGTCCGATTTCACCATGCTCAAGACCATTCCTGGCGAGGACTACAAGGTTTCGCTGAAGCCTGCTGACCAGGTGGCGCAGTGCATCGACGGCGTGCTGGTGCTGTTCGACCTGCAACAGAAGGGCCTGACCGGCGTGCTGGTGGATAACAAGAAGCAAGCCGTGCGCTGCATGGGCCAGGAAACTCCAGCACTGGAGCAGTAAGGCCAAAACGCTTACGTAGGGCGCATGACCAAAAAGAAACCCGCCATCAGGCGGGTTTCTTCATTGCGCTGGCGCTATCAGGCGCCGCTAGCCGAACGGGGTGCGACCGGCTGGTTGTCGTTGGAGATGGTCACCTCCACGCGACGGTTCTGCGCACGACCGGAGTCGCTGGAGTTGTCCGCAACCGGATACTCCTTGCCGTAACCCTGGGCGACGATACGCGTCGGCTCGACGCCAGCGCGAATCAGCGCGCGACGTACGGATTCGGCGCGACGCTCGGACAGGCCCTGGTTGTAGCTGGCCGAGCCGACGCTGTCGGTGTAGCCCTCTACGATCACCTGACGCTCCGGGTTTTCCTGGAGGAAGCGCGCCAGTTGCGTGACGTTGGGCAGCGCGCTGCTCTTGAGTTCGGCCTTGTTGAAGTCGAACAGTACGTCACCGAAGGTCACCAGGGTGCCGCGCTCGGTCTGCTTGGCGTTGAGGCTGTCCTGCAGCTTGCGAATCTGTGCATCACGCGCATCGAGCAGGGCCTGGGCACGTTGCGCCGAGGTGTTCTTCAGTTCGGCTTCGGCGGTACGCAGGGCGATGGTCTGCTTGGCCACCTCGACGCGCTGATTGGTCAGGTAGGCCAGCTGGTCGACCTTCTTCTCGTCTTCCTTCTCCATGTAGGCCTTGTCGGCCTTGTTCAGCCATTCCTGGGCTTCCTTGGTTTCCAGTGCGGCGACTTTGCTCGCCTGCGGGTCGCTCTGCAGCGTGGAGAAGTTGCTGCGGGCCGACTCCAGGTTGGCATTGGGCTGGTGCGAGCAGGCGGCCAGGCCGACGCTCAGGGCCAGAAGGGCGGGGATCATTACGTGTTTACGCATGGCGTTCATCCTTTGATCTGTCAGCGAATGGGTGGGGTGCATGCGGCTCACTGAGCGCTACGCATGCCTTCCTCACGCAGTTCCTGCACACCCTGGCGGGCGTCCTGCAGTGCTTGTTCGGCTTTGGCGGCCTGGGCCTTGCGCTCGGCGAGACGAGCATCCCACTCGGCCTGTTCGGCCAGGCGGCGGGCTTTCTCGTACTCCTTCTCATGCATGGCCAGTTCGGCCTCCTTGAGCTTGTCCTGCGCCGATTTCATTTCCACGGCGGCAAACTCGGTACCGCCAGCGCTGATTGCCGAATTCACGGCAGACTGCGTCACGGCGTACTGCTCACTGGGCGGATTACCGGCGCAGCCCGCGAGTACCAGGCTGCTGCCCAGTACCAGTGCAGCCAGCTTGATCCCATGCAGACGAGTGCGCTGGGCTTTTTCGGTATGGGTCTTCATGGCGGCTAACTCCATTTGAAACACTCCTATGAATGACGATATCCGTGACATCTGGCGCATCAGGACGGCGTTTTACCCAAGGGGTTGCTGATGCCGGCATTGCTTGATGGCCTACCGAATGGACAGGCATTTTTTTTGGATAGTTCATAAAAAAAGACAGTGAGCTTATGTTTTATGGGATGACCGGTTGGTCAACTTATCGCTCGCTCCATGCGTTCAATTGCCTCGCAGCACTGCATTGAACAGCTTGTTCAATGGGCTCTGCACGCCCGTGGTGACGTCTGGCATGCGTTGGAAAGGCTTATGCCAAACGGATTTATGAGCATTTCATGAAGGTTTTTGAACAAAATAACGAACAGGTGGTGGCGCCCAATGCAGCACTGTTTGCATGTGCATTGGGAGAGGCGACCCAGCCTTGTAAGTAACGGAAGGGCTGTGCACTCTGTTGACCTTGGTTAGCAGAAGGAGTGCGACATGGCGGAAATCGATGCGCGTCTACGTGAGGAAGTTCACCTGCTCGGCGAGTTGCTTGGGCAAACCATCAGTACTCAGTTGGGCGACGACTTCCTCGACAAGATCGAGCGCATTCGCAAGAGCGCCAAGGCCGGTCGGCGTGGCTCTGCGGCAGGTGCCGAGCAACTGAGCAGCACCCTGGGCGATCTTGGTGACGACGAGTTGCTGCCCGTGGCGCGCGCCTTCAATCAGTTCCTCAACCTGGCCAATATTGCCGAGCAACAGCATCGGGTACGTCGCCGTCGGCCGAATGAGCCCGAACCTTTCGAGTTGCGTGTGCTCGACGAACTGCTCGAACGTCTGCTTGCCGCAGGTCAGGGCGGCGATGAGCTGGCGCGTCAGTTGGGGCGCCTGGATATTCAACTGGTGCTGACAGCGCACCCTACCGAAGTGGCGCGGCGCACCCTGATCCAGAAATACGATGCCATCGCCGCGCAACTGACGGCGCTGGATCACAGCGACCTGTTGCCGGTCGAGCGCGAGCGCATCATCGAACGGCTGCAGCGGTTGATCGCCGAGGCCTGGCATACCGAGGAGATCCGTCGCAGCCGACCCAGCCCGGTGGATGAGGCCAAGTGGGGCTTCGCGGTCATCGAACATTCGCTGTGGCTAGCGGTGCCGCGTTTCCTGCGCAAGGCCGACCAGAGTCTGCACGCCGCCACTGGGTTGCGCTTGCCGCTGGAAGCCGCGCCGATCCGCTTCGCTTCGTGGATGGGCGGGGATCGTGACGGTAACCCCAATGTCACCGCCAAGGTCACCCGTGAAGTGTTGTTGTTGGCGCGCTGGATGGCGGCGGATCTGTACCTGCGCGACATCGATCAGCTGGCTGCCGAGCTTTCCATGCAGCAGGCCAGCGATGCGCTGCTTGCCCAGGTCGGCGACAGTGCCGAACCCTATCGGGCGCTGCTCAAGCAACTGCGTGAGCGTCTGCGTGAAACCCGCAGTTGGGCGCAACAGGCGCTCACGGCTGCCGTGGCTCCCAGTGCGGCGGTGTTGCAGGACAATCGCGACCTGCTGGCGCCGCTGCAACTGTGCTACCAGTCGCTGCACGAGTGCGGCATGGGCGTGATCGCCGATGGCCCGTTGCTCGACTGCCTGCGTCGGGCGGCGACGTTCGGCCTGTTCCTGGTGCGTCTCGATGTCCGCCAGGACGCCGCACGGCATGCCGCCGCGCTGTCGGAAATTACCGATTATCTTGGTCTGGGGCGCTACGCCGACTGGGACGAAGACGCACGCTTGAGTTTCCTGCAGCGCGAACTGGATAACCGCAGACCGTTGCTGCCAAGCGACTACCGACCCTCTGCCGATACGGCCGAAGTGCTCGCCACCTGCCGTGAAGTGGCCGCTGCGCCTGCGGCCTCGCTGGGTTCCTATGTGATCTCCATGGCTGGCGCCGCCTCCGATGTACTGGCGGTGCAACTGCTGCTCAAGGAGGCCGGGTTGCGCCGGCCGATGCGCGTGGTGCCACTGTTCGAAACCCTGGCTGATCTGGATAACGCCGGCCCGGTCATCGACCGTCTGCTCGGTCTGCCAGGCTATTGCGCCCGTCTGCACGGCCCGCAGGAGGTGATGATCGGCTATTCGGATTCGGCCAAGGATGCCGGCACCACCGCTGCGGCCTGGGCGCAGTACCGCGCCCAGGAAGAACTGGTGCGCCTGTGCGCTGAACATCAGGTCGAGTTGCTCCTGTTCCATGGTCGCGGTGGCACCGTCGGCCGGGGCGGTGGTCCGGCACACGCGGCGATCCTGTCGCAACCGCCCGGTTCGGTCGCGGGGCGTTTCCGCACCACCGAGCAGGGGGAAATGATTCGTTTCAAATTTGGCCTGCCGGATATCGCCGAGCAAAACCTCAATCTCTACCTGGCCGCCGTGCTGGAAGCCACGCTACTGCCACCGCCCGCACCGGAGCCGAGCTGGCGAGCCATGATGGACCGTCTGGCCAGTGCTGGCGTGACGGCCTATCGCGCCGTGGTGCGTGAGCATCCGCAGTTCGTCGAGTACTTCCGCCAGGCTACGCCGGAGCAGGAACTGGGCCGCCTGCCATTGGGCAGCCGGCCGGCCAAGCGGCGCGAGGGCGGCGTGGAGAGCCTGCGGGCGATTCCCTGGATCTTCGCCTGGACGCAGACGCGGCTGATGCTGCCAGCCTGGCTCGGATGGGAGCAGGCGCTGGGCCAGGCCCTGGCCGATGGCGACGGTGAACTGCTCAAGCAGATGCGCGAGCGCTGGCCGTTCTTCCGTACCCGTATCGACATGCTGGAGATGGTGCTGGCCAAGGCTGACGCCAGCATTGCCGCGCTTTATGACGAGCGCCTGGTCGAACCGGCGCTGCGTCCATTGGGTGCGCAGTTACGCGACCTATTGTCGCAGGCATGTGCTGCGGTGCTGGAATTGACCGGTCAGTCACAGCTGCTTGCGCACAGTGTCGAAACCCTGGAATCGATCAGCGTGCGTAATACCTATCTCGACCCGCTGCATTTGCTGCAGGCCGAGCTTCTGGCCCGCTGCCGGCTGCGTGAACAGGCGCCGGAGAGCCCTCTGGAGCAGGCGCTATTGGTCAGCGTGGCGGGGATCGCGGCGGGTTTGCGCAACACCGGTTGAGGTGGCTGAACACGTTGTCAGGTATAGGTTCAGTCGCTGCCAAAAGCAGCGTACGAGTCGCCGGAAGGAGGTTTTTTATCCGACTTTTGGCGGCTTGTGCCGCTGGGGTGCGCTGTGTATCTTGAGCAGCCTTTTGGCCGCTACAGCTGCCGTACACACTTAAGAGATTGGCCCCACGAGGCGAGTCCGACCGATTACTACATAACTCTTGAGGAGCACATCGATGCGCGTGATTCTGCTGGGGGCGCCCGGTGCCGGCAAAGGTACCCAGGCTCGCTACATCACCGAGAAATTCGGTATTCCGCAAATCTCCACTGGCGACATGCTGCGTGCTGCGGTCAAGGCCGGCACCGAACTCGGCCTGAAGGCCAAGAGCGTGATGGATGCCGGTGGCCTGGTTTCCGATGACCTGATCATCAATCTGGTCAAGGAGCGCATCGCTCAAGCCGATTGTGCCAACGGTTTCCTGTTCGACGGTTTCCCGCGCACCATTCCGCAGGCCGAAGCCCTGCGTGACGCTGGCGTGACCCTCGACCATGTCGTGGAAATCGCCGTCGACGACGAAGAAATCGTCAAGCGTCTGTCCGGCCGTCGCGTACACCCGGCTTCCGGCCGCGTCTACCACACCGTATACAACCCGCCGAAGGTCGCCGGTCAGGACGATGTCAGCGGTGAGGAGCTGGTTCAGCGCGAAGACGACAAGGAAGAAACCGTGCGTCATCGTCTTTCCGTCTACCACTCGCAGACCAAACCGCTGGTGGACTTCTACCAGAAGCTCTCTGCCGAGACCGGTACGCCGAAGTACACCCACATTCCGGGTGTTGGCAGCGTCGAAGACATCACTGCGAAGACCCTGGCTGCTCTGGACTGAGTCCACTGAGCCAGCTGTCCTCCTGCCAAGGCCCCGAAAGGGGCCTTGGTTGTTTATGGAACACGGATACGTTCTGGTCGCTCTCAAGCATGGCCGCGCAACATCGGCCGACTAGTATCGACGATGCGAACCTCCGGCCGGCGCCGGAGGGAGTTGATACGTGAACCAATAGAAGAGGGCATTCAATGACCGAGAAACGCATCTGGCTGGGCCTTGCGGTATCGCTGCTGGCCACTCCGCTGGCATTCGCCGACTCCACCGCACAGGGCAAGGCCGACTGTTCCGTCGCCGAATTCACCATGGGCTTGCGCTTTCAGCAGCAGTCGGCGGAAGTCCAGGCGCTGCAGCTGCAGGCTTACAACATCGCCACGGAGAAACTCGACAAGGCCGTGGCTGCGGCGAAAGATCCGTCGAAGCTGGCCATCGTCACTGACCTAGATGAAACCGTGATCGACAACAGTGCTCTGCTCGCGCGTGACCTGGCCAACTGTCACCAGTACGACGCCTGGGACACCTGGCTGCCCTGGGAGCGCGATGGCACGCCGGAGTTGATTCCTGGTGCGAAGAAATTCCTCGAGCACGCCGACAAGCTCGGTGTGACTATCCGCTACATCTCCGATCGCGCCGATGAACAGAAGAAGTACACCCTGGCCACTCTGAGCAAGCTGGGCCTGCCGCAGGTGTCTGAAGAGAGCGTGCTGCTGCTGGGGCCACCCAAGGTCGAACGTCGCGCCATCGTCAGTGCCGATCATCAGATCATCATGCTGCTGGGCGACACGCTGCATGACTTCGATGCCCGCTTCCGCAAGACGCCGCTCGATGCCCAGCGCAAGACCGTCGCCGAGGAGTCCGATAAGTGGGGCGTCGAGTGGATCGTGTTCCCCAACGCCGGTTACGGCACGTGGTCCAAGGCGCCGCTGAAAGGCTGGGACGCCGAGCCGGTGGTCGAGCCCTGGTAAGGCCAGGCTGACCTCCGCTGGTCATTCGGTGGCAGTCAGAGGCTGTCGTGGCGCTGGAAAAAAAATCCCCGAGCCGGTCTAATGCCGGCTCTTTTTCTTCAGCTGTCCGAATGCAATGACCACTCTCCTGGCCCTGGATACCGCTACCGAAGCCTGTTCCGTCGCACTGCTGCATGACGGTCGCGTGCTCAGCCACTACGAAGTGGCGCCGCGTCTGCATGCTCAGCGCCTGCTGCCGATGATTCAGCAACTGCTGGGCGAGGCGGGGATCGCCGCGGCACAACTGGATGCGATCGCCTTCGGTCGCGGCCCTGGTGCCTTCACCGGCGTGCGCATCGCCATCGGTGTCGTGCAGGGCCTGGCCTTCGCACTGGATCGACCGGTGCTGCCGGTATCGAACCTGGCCGTGCTCGCTCAGCGTGCGCTGCGGGAGCAGGGCGCGACTCAGGTGGCTGCGGCCATCGATGCGCGCATGGACGAGGTCTACTGGGGTTGCTACCGCGTCGAGGCCGGCGAGATGCGCTTGCTCGGGCAGGAAGCGGTGCTGCCGCCGGAGCAGGCCGAGGCGCCGCGCGGCAGCAGTGGCGAATGGTTTGGGGCCGGTACCGGCTGGGGCACTTTCGCGTCACGTATCGCCCTCAAGCCGGCGGCCATGGATGGCAGCCTGCTGCCGCATGCCGAAGACCTGCTGAGCCTGGCTCGTTTCGCCTGGGCCCGTGGCGAGGCATTGCCGGCCGATCAGGCACAGCCGGTATACCTGCGCGATCAGGTCGCCACGCCCAAGGCGCCACCCGCGTGACAACTGGTCGGATGCTGATCGCCAGCAGGCTCGCGGTATTTGCCAACACCCGTGCTCGCCGCTACATTGCCAGCATTGTCACTTGTTCAGCCGAGCCTACCGAGCAGTCCTAGATGCGGATCGACGGTTACCTACCTCCTTACTCGCCAGATCGCGGCCCCCGTTCGGGGACTGCGGTCACGCCTTATCGTGAGGCACAGCGGGAGGTCGAGGCGCAGCGTGAGCAGCCGGCAGCACCTGCCAGTAGCCAGGGGCTGGAGCAGGCGCCGCAGATTCGTCGGGTACAAGCCAGCAGCGCCGGTAACGACAGCTTGCCGACGCGTGCGCAGGATGCCACCTACGCCCAGCCTGCACCGGGCAGTCGCGCCGCGCAGGCGCTTGCCAGTTACAGCACCACGGCTGCCTACGCCAATGATTACGACGCCCAGGAAGTACTCGGGCTCGACCTCTACGCCTAACGGCGTATCGTTGTTACCCATTCGATGACCTCAGCCTTTCCCTATCATCTTGGTTGCCCTTCATGGAGCGAGGCTACCTGGCGCTCCACGCTCTATCCGGACGATACCCGCTCTGGCGATTTTCTCGCCTGCTATGCACAGGTGTTCAATGCCGTGGAGGGCAATACCACCTTCTACGCGCGGCCTTCCGAGCAGACCGTTGCGCGTTGGGCCGAGCAGATGCCGGAGAACTTCCGCTTTTGCGCCAAGCTGCCCCGCGACATCAGCCACGGTGGTGACCTTTGCCAGCAACTGGATGAGGTCGAGCAGTTTCGCCAATTGCTGGCACCGCTTGGGGCACGGGTAGCACCTTATTGGCTGCAGCTGCCGGCCAGCTTCGGCCCCTCACGTCTGGCCGAGCTCGCTGCATTCATCGAGCAATGGGGTGATTGGCCGCTGGCCGTCGAAGTGCGCCACCCGGAATTCTTCGCCAAGGGCGATGCCGAGCGCCTGCTCAATCGCCTGTTGCATGAGCGGGGCGTCGAGCGCATCTGCCTGGATTCGCGCGCGCTGTTCAGTTGCGACTCGCAGGCGCCTGCGGTACTGCACGCACAGGCCAAGAAGCCGCGTCTGCCAACCCGGCCTGCGGCGTTCAGCCAGAACCCGCAGCTGCGCTTCATCGGTCACCCGGAGCTGCTGGCCAACGATCCCTTCATGACGCCCTGGCTGGACAAGGTCGCCGGCTGGATCGAGCAGGGGCTACGCCCTTACGTGTTTGCCCATACCTCGGACAATCGCCTGGCGCCCGAGCTGGCGCGGCGTTTTCACGAGCAATTGATCCAGCGCCTGCCTGGTTTGCCTGAGTTGCCGGTATTGAAGACGGAGCCGGAACTGGAGCAGCTCGGCTTGCTCTGATAAGGGATGAATATGCTGATACGGATAATCGGCCGTTTGCTGTTTCTCTCCGTGCTACTGGGTGCGGCGCTGCTGCTGGCGCTGTGGCGTGGTTGGCTGGATGTCGCGCCGCGTTTCAACCCCTGGGCGCCGCTGGATGTAAGAGAGACGCCGAACCTGCTGACGCCTTTCAAACTCTGGCGCCTGAGCGAAGATCGCGAATTGTGCGACCTGGCCCTGGCGACTTCCGAGTTGCGTGTCACGCGCCTGCCTGACAGCACGCCGCACCCAGGTTGCCCGGTGGAGAATGCCGTGCGCATCCAGGGGGCCAGGGTTGGCCTTAGCAGCAGCTTCATGGCCACCTGCCCGCTGGCGGTGAGCTTCGCTCTGTTCGAGCGACATGGGCTGCAACCTGCGGCGCAGGCCGTGTTCGGTCAGCCGGTGACCCGTGTCGAACACGTTGGCAGCTTCGCCTGCCGCAGCATTGCCGGCAGTCAGCGGCCCAGCCAGCACTCCTATGCCAATGCGCTGGATATGGTCGGCTTCCGTCTGCGCGACGGTCAGCACATCAGCGTGCTGCGGGATTGGCCACGGGAGGACGACAAGGCGCGTTTCCTGCGTCTGGTGCAGGCAGCGGCTTGCGACAGCTTCAATGTCACCCTCGGCCCTGAATACAACGCTGCGCACCGTGACCACTTTCACGTGGATATGGGAATGTGGCGGATGTGCCGCTGAGGCGCTTGTGATCCGTAGGGCGGCTTTACGTAGGGTGTGCCGTGCGCACCCAGCAAGCACCGCGTGATTCCCGGTGCGCACGGCGCACCCTGCTCGTATGTCGGCGCGGCGCGACTAGCGCTTGGCTAACAGCAGATCGGCCGCCTGACCGCTGCGTCCATCGGCGAATTCGAACTGCCCCAGTTGCGCGATCTGGTCGTAGGCGCCGAGAGCGATGCTGACATCGCGGGCGCGCAGGTCGATGGCGCTGACGCCGGCTTCACCGAGCGTTTGCAGATGCTGACGGCCCTGGCTGTCGAAGCGCAGCAGACGTAGCTGGTGGAATACCGCATCGGCAGCATCGATACGTCCGTCACCGTTGTCGTCGAAGCGCGCCAGCTCGGCGAAACCGTTGGCGGCGCCGTGCTGATCGCCAAACAGCTCGCGGCCATCGTCGATGCGCCCGTTGCCGTTACGATCGAGCGCCAGTAGCGCGTCGTCGCCGGTGGGCACGCTGATCGAATCCATACGTCCATCGGTATCCAGATCGAAACGCACCGCACGGCCAAGACCACTGGTGGAGAATCCGTTGCCAGCCAGATCCAGCACCAATGGGTCGACCTGCTGGGGCGCCTGGCCCACGCTGACATTCAACTCCAGGCCGCGCTGCTCGATGACCGCCTGGCTGACGGCGGCTGCGCTGCTGGCTACGGCAGGTGGCGCGGCGGTTTCCCGCAGCTCGCGAGCAATTTCCCCCGGTTTCTGCTCGTCTTCAATACCCAGGGTACGGCGCAGGATCTGATAATTGATCGACTCATGCGCCGCGCTGTCGAGCTCATCGTCCAGTGGGCGAGGGCTGGCAGGGCTGCTGCTTGGGCGTGGAGCGGAGAGGGCGTCGAACATGTTTGCACTCGATGCGGCTGTCGGCGGCCGGGTCTGGCAGAATGCCGCTTCTTCGATATCGGCCAGGCGGCTGATGGTTTGAGTGATTTTTGAGCAGAACGAGCCAATGACCGACGAGCGGCACAACGCCAGCATCCGTATCCAAACCTTGCATCCTCAGTACGCCGAAGCGGCCGCCCGATGGGCGTCTCGCCTGGGGCTGGCGCAGGAGGGGGAAACCGAGTTCGCCCTGCAATTGGGTGACGATGGGCTGCAACTGGTGGAGCTGGGCGACAAGGCGCCCGGCCCGGTGCGGGTGGATTTCGTCGAGGGCGCCGCGGCGCACCGGCGTCAGTTTGGCGGCGGCAGTGGGCAGATGATCGCCAAGGCGGTGGGTGTGCAGCCGGGTGTTCGGCCGAACGTTCTCGACGCAACGGCAGGCCTAGGGCGCGATGCGTTCGTGTTGGCCAGTCTGGGTTGCAGAATGACCCTGATCGAACGCCAACCGCTGGTCGCTGCGCTGCTGGAGGACGGGCTGCAGCGTGCGGCGCTCGACCTCGAAGTGGCGCCTATCGCAGAGCGTATGCGCCTGTTCACCGGCAATGCCATCGAGCTGATGCGCAACTGGCAGGGCGAGGCGCCGCAGGTGATCTATCTCGATCCGATGTTTCCACATCGCGACAAGAGCGCGCTGGTGAAGAAGGAGATGCGCTTGTTCCGTCCCTTCGTGGGGGACGACCTGGATGCGCCGGCATTGCTCGAAGCGGCGCTGGCGCTGGCCACTCATCGTGTAGTGGTCAAGCGCCCGCGCAAGGCACCGGCAATCGAGGGGGGCAAGCCGGGCTACGTGCTGGAGGGTAAATCCAGCCGTTACGACATCTACCCGAAGAAGAAGCTGGAAGCCGGCGCTTAGGGCCTGTAGGCGCGCAGAAACAGTTGCACCGCGTCCTGCACATGATGTTCGGCGGCTTCACCTTCCAGCGGTTCGCCGCAACCGATCAGCAGGCGGAAATGTGCGCCGCCCTTGAGCAGACTGAAGAAGTGATCGGCGGCCAGATGCGGATCATCCAGGTTCAGCAGGCCGCGCTTGGCGGCTTTGTGCAGTAGCACTTCCATCTCTTCCTGCACCCGCTTGGGGCCGGCTTCGTAGAACATCTGCGACAGCTTCGAGCCCTGGCTGGCCAGGATCACCATCATCCGGTGCATTTCTACCGATTCGCGGCTGTTGACCAGCGCCAGGAAGCCGCGCGCGATCCCTATCAGCTGGCTTTCCAGCGGCACGTTATCCGGCAGTTCGAAGAGCAGCTCGGGGAGCTGCTCTTCGCATTTGGCCTTGATCGCAGCGGAGAACAGCGTCTCCTTGTCGGTGAAGTGGCTGTACACCGTGAGCTTGGAAACACCAGCCTCAGCGGCGATGGCGTCCATACTGCTGCCATCGTAACCATTGCGCAGAAACAGGCTCTTGGCCGCTTCGAGAATGGCGAGGCGTTTGGCGGGATCCTTCGGACGGCCGGGACCGGAAGGTTGTAACAACTTGTCAGGCATTGGCGGATTTTAATACTGGACTGGCGAGTTTGCTATTTTTACTATACCCGGCAGTACAAATATTCCAAAGGGTATCTCCAAAAGCATTGGCTAGGCAGTCAGCTTTGGGAGGCAGCCCGAAACCTTCTCCGAAAGGTCTTACACATGTCTCGCCACGTTCTCCCGCTTGTTGCATCTCTGGGTCTCGTATTTCTGTTGTCTGCCTGCGGCAATAGCGAGCAGATGGAGCAGCCGATCCGGCCTGCCATGGTGGTGCAGCCGCAGCCGGCCACCGCTCTGGTCGACAGTTATCCGGGAGAAGTGCGCGCCCGTTACGAGCCGGAGCTGGCATTCCGTATCGGCGGCAAGGTGAGCAAGCGCATGGTGGATGTCGGTGACCGGGTGAAGAAGGATCAGGCGCTGGCCGAACTCGACCCGCAGGACGTGCGCCTGCAGCTGGAAGCCACCCGCGCGCAAATGGCCGCGGCCGATGCCAACTTGCAGACCGTGCGTGCCGAGCGTGAGCGCTACAAGACGCTGCTCGAGCGCAATCTTGTCAGTCGCTCGCAATTCGACAATATCGAAAACCAGTACCGCGCCGGCGAAGCCCGTCTGAAGCAGGTCAAGGCCGAGTACGACGTGGCCCGCAACCAGACCGACTATGCCGTGCTGCGCGCCTCGCAGGACGGCGTGATCGCACGGCGTGCGGTCGAGGTGGGGCAGGTCGTGGCCGGCGGCCAGACCGTTTTCACCCTGGCTGCCGACGGCGAGCGAGAGGTGTCGATCAGCCTGCCGGAGCAGAGCTTCGGGCGTTTCGAGATTGGCCAGGCAGTCGAGGTGGAGCTGTGGTCGCAGCCTGATCAGCGCTTCCCCGGTCGCATCCGCGAGATGGCGCCCGCGGCCGATCCGCAATCGCGTACCTTTGCCGCCCGTGTCGCCTTTACCGAGGGGAAGGTGCCGGCCGAACTGGGGCAGAGCGCACGGGTTTTCATTGCCAGCAATGGCGAGGTGCCGCTGGCCGTGCCGCTGTCGGCACTCAGTGCCGAGCAGGATCAGCCGTTCGTCTGGGTCGTCGATCCCAAGGCGCACACCGTGCAGCGTCGTCTGGTACGTGTTGGCGCCTATGGTGATGAGCGTGTGCCGGTGCTGGAGGGGCTTTCCGCCTCCGATTGGGTCGTGGCAGCAGGTGTGCAGATTCTGCGTGAGGGGCAGCAGGTTCGCCCGGTCGATCGCGACAACCGCAACGTCGAACTGGCTGCCAAGGAGTAAGCCCGCATGAGCTTCAACCTGTCTGCCTGGGCGCTGCGCCATCGCCAGATCGTCCTCTACATCATGCTGCTGTTCGCCGTGGTCGGTGCGCTGTCCTATACCAAGCTGGGACAGAGTGAAGACCCGCCGTTCACCTTCAAGGCCATGGTGATTCGCACCAACTGGCCGGGTGCCAGTGCCGAAGAGGTGTCGCGCCAGGTCACCGAGCGCATCGAGAAGAAGCTGATGGAGACCGGCGAGTACGACCGCATCACCAGCTTCTCCCGTCCGGGCGAGTCGCAGGTCACCTTCATGGCGCGCGACTCCATGCGCAGCTCGCAGATTCCCGAGCTGTGGTATCAGGTGCGCAAGAAGATCAGCGACATCCGCCACACGCTGCCGCCCGGCATCCAGGGGCCGTTCTTCAACGACGAGTTCGGCACCACCTTCGGCAATATCTATGCATTGACCGGCAGTGGCTTCGACTACGCCGTGCTCAAGGACTACGCCGACCGCCTGCAGTTGCAACTGCAGCGGGTCAAGGACGTCGGCAAGGTCGAGCTGGTCGGCTTGCAGGATGAGAAGATCTGGATCGAGCTGTCCAACACCAAGCTGGCGACCCTCGGCCTGCCGCTGTCGGCGGTGCAACAGGCGCTGGAGGCACAGAACGCAGTGGCGGCCGCCGGCTTCTTCGAGACGCCCAGTGAGCGTATCCAGCTGCGCGTGACCGGGCGTTTCGAGTCGGTGGAGGAGATTCGCGAGTTCCCCATTCGCGTCGGTGACCGCACGTTCCGTATAGCGGACGTGGCCGAGGTCAAGCGCGGCTTCAACGATCCACCCGCGCCGCGCATGCGCTTCATGGGCGAGGACGCCCTTGGTATCGCCGTGTCGATGAAGGATGGCGGCGACATTCTGGTGCTGGGCAAGGCGCTGGAAGATGAGTTCGCCCGTCTGCAACAGACGCTGCCGCTGGGCATGGAGCTGCGCAAGGTGTCGGATCAGCCAGCGGCGGTGAAAACCGGCGTGGGCGAGTTCGTCAAGGTGCTGGTGGAGGCGCTGGTGATCGTGCTCGCGGTCAGCTTCTTCTCCCTCGGGGTGCGCACCGGCCTCGTCGTGGCGCTGGTGATTCCGCTGGTACTGGCGATGACATTCGCCGCTATGTATTACCTCGGCATCGGTCTGCACAAGATTTCTCTCGGCGCGCTGGTGCTCGGGCTCGGCCTGTTGGTGGATGACGCGATCATCGCGGTGGAGATGATGGCGATCAAGATGGAGCAGGGCTATGACCGCTTCAAGGCGGCCAGTTTCGCCTGGACCAGCACCGCCTTCCCCATGCTCACCGGGACGTTGATCACCGCTGCCGGCTTTCTGCCCATTGCCACGGCTCAATCCGGTACGGGCGAGTACACCCGTTCGATCTTCCAGGTGGTAGCCATTTCGCTGATCGCCTCGTGGATCGCGGCAGTGATGTTCGTGCCGTATCTGGGTGACAAGCTGCTGCCGGATCTGGCCAAGCTGCACGCGGCCAAGCATGGCGGTAGCGCCAGTGGTCATGACCCCTATTCGACGCCGTTCTATCGCCGCGTTCGCGCCACGGTGGAGTGGTGCGTGCGCCGTCGGGGCATCGTGATTCTGCTGACCATTGCGCTGTTCGTCGCTTCGGTGCTGTTGTTCCGCTTCGTGCCGCAACAGTTCTTCCCTGCCTCCGGGCGTCTGGAGCTGATGGTCGACATCAAGCTGGAAGAGGGCGCTTCGCTGAGTGCGACCGAGGCCGAAGTGCACCGTCTGGAAAAACTGCTCAAGGAGCAGACCGGCATCGATAACTATGTGGCCTATGTCGGTACTGGATCGCCACGTTTCTACCTGCCGTTGGATCAACAGTTGCCAGCGGCCAGCTTCGCCCAGTTCGTGGTGCTGGCCTCTAGCATCGAGGAGCGTGAGCGTCTGCGTGGCTGGCTGATCCAGGTCATGAACGACGAGTTCCCGAGTCTGCGTAGCCGCGTCAGTCGCCTGGAGAACGGGCCGCCGGTGGGCTACCCGATCCAGTTCCGGGTCAGTGGTGAGCACATCGAGGATGTCCGCGCGCTGGCCCGTCAGGTGGCGGACAAGGTGCGTGAGAATCCGCATGTGGTGAATGTGCATCTGGACTGGGAAGAGCCGAGCAAGGTGGTGATCCTCAATATCGATCAGGATCGTGCCCGCGCCCTGGGGGTCAATACCGCCGAGCTGTCGCGCTTCCTGCAGGGCTCCTTGTCCGGTACCAGCGTCAGCCAGTACCGCGAGGGCAACGAACTGATCGAAATCCTCCAGCGCGGTACGCCGCAGGAGCGCAAGGCACTGAGTTTGCTGCCGAGCCTCGCGGTACCGACCGACAGCGGCCGCAGCGTGGCCCTTTCGCAGGTGGCGACGCTGGAGTACGGCTTCGAGGAAGGCATCATCTGGCACCGCAATCGCCTGCCCAACGTCACCGTGCGGGCCGATGTCTATGGCAAGGAGCAGCCGGCCAGCCTGACGCAGCAGATCCTGCCGACTCTGGAGCCGATTCGCGCCGAGTTGCCGGATGGCTACCTGCTGGAAGTGGGTGGCACGGTGGAAGACTCGCAGCGTGGTCAGAAATCGGTGAACGCCGGTATCCCGCTGTTCATCGTGGTGGTACTGACGCTGCTGATGTTGCAGCTCAAGAGCTTCTCGCGTTCGGCAATGGTGTTTCTCACCGCGCCGCTGGGGCTGATTGGCGTGACGTTGTTCCTGCTGATCTTCCGCCAGCCGTTCGGCTTCGTCGCCATGCTCGGCACCATCGCCCTGGCCGGGATGATCATGCGCAACTCGGTGATTCTGGTGGATCAGATCGAGCAGGACATCAGTCACGGTCTGGATCGCTGGCACGCGATCATCGAGGCGACGGTGCGGCGTTTCCGGCCCATCGTACTGACCGCCCTGGCGGCTGTGCTGGCGATGATCCCGTTGTCGCGCAGCGTGTTCTTCGGGCCGATGGCGGTGGCCATCATGGGCGGCCTGGTTGTTGCCACGGCGCTGACCCTGCTGTTCCTGCCGGCGCTGTATGCGGCGTGGTTCCGGGTCAAGGAAAACGAGGTGCGGCAGGACGCGCATTGATCCAGGGTTCCGTGGCGGTGCGCACGGCGCACCCTACGGAGCTTTCAGGCCGCGCTTCGGTGGCAACGAGGTGCTAGAGCGAAGAGCCGAAAGTCCCCTGCGAACTGCCTGAAGCAGTGGAGGGTGGCAATAAAAAATTGCTGGGAGCAATTTTTGACGTCGCTTGTGGCGGTTCGCAGGGTTGTTGCCAGGGATGAAAGGCAACAAAAAACGGGAGCCATTGGCTCCCGTTTTTGTTAGCGCAGTTGGATCATTCGTCCATCTGCGACTGCAGGTAGTTCTGCAGGCCGACGGCTTCGATCAGGCTGAGTTGGGTTTCCAGCCAGTCGATGTGCTCTTCTTCGGACTCCAAAATGTCTTCCAGCAGTTCACGGCTGGCGTAGTCGCCGACGCTCTCGCAGTAGGCGATGGCAGCTTTGAGGTCGCCGTGGGCCTTGTGCTCGATCTTCAGGTCGCACTCGAGCATTTCCTTGGTGTTTTCACCGATCAGGATCTTGCCCAGATCCTGCAGGTTGGGAATGCCTTCGAGGAAGAGAATGCGCTTGATCAGTTTGTCGGCATGCTTCATCTCGTCGATGGACTCGTGATACTCGTGCTCGCCGAGTTTCTTCAAGCCCCAGTCTTCGTACATGCGCGCATGCAGGAAGTACTGGTTGATGGCGACCAGTTCGTTACCAAGAATCTTGTTCAGGTGTTGAATGACCTTCTTGTCGCCTTTCATGTTCGCTCCTGCAGCTTCAATGACCGTGATGGCCTTGAATTTTCGGCTCCGTTTTTCTTTATGTCAAACCTAAGTATTTGAAACATAAGTAAAAATAAAACCGAATAAGAATGTTTTTATTCTGCATCAAGGTGCCAAGTTATTGAATTGCCGTAATAAAAAAGTTGCTGAAAGTTCCTGCGTGACTCAAACGGTTAATTGGCGGGCGTGATTTATTTTTTTCCGCCCATAAAAAAGCCCCGCAGAGCGGGGCATGGGGCACGCAGAATTCAGGCGGCGTGAGCCGAATGCGGGTCGCGGCTGCGCAGATAGTCTTGCAGGCGGGACTGCTGCGCCGGGGTCATGAACAGGCCCAGCTTGCTACGCCGCCAGAGAATATCGGCGCTGCTGCGCGCCCACTCTTCGCGGCGCAGGTAATCCACTTCGCGGGTGTAGAGGCCGGCGCCGAGGTGTTCGCCGAGGTCAGTGAGGTTGTGCACGCCATCGAGCAGACGCCAGGTGCGGCTGCCATAACTGGTGGCCCAGCGCCTGGCCAGGCTGGTGGGCAGCCAACCGTAGCGCTCGCAGAGTGCTTCGACCAATGTGCTCTGACTTTGCAGATCTTCGCCGCCGGGCAATGGGGCGCTGGCTGTCCAGCTCGGGCCCAGTTTGGTGAAGTGCGGCGCCAGTTGTTGCATGGCGGACTCGGCCAGCTTGCGGTAGGTGGTCAGCTTGCCGCCGAATACCGACAGCAGCGGTGCTTCGCCCGGCGCCCCGGAGAGTGACAGGGTGTAGTCGCGAGTGATGGCCGAGGGCTCATCGGATTCGTCATCGCACAGCGGGCGCACGCCGGCGAAGCTGTGCAGCACATCGCTACGGCTGAGCTGCTGCTTGAAGTGGTCATTGACCACCTTGAGCAGGTAATCGGTTTCCTCTGCCGTGATCGCCACCTGAGCGGGGTCGCCCTGGTACTCGCGGTCGGTGGTGCCGATCAGAGTGAAGCGTTCCAGATAAGGAATGGCGAAGACGATGCGGCGGTCTTCGTTCTGCAGGATGTAGGCCTGCTCGCCGTCGTACAGCCGTGGCACGACGATATGGCTGCCCTGAATCAGGCGAATGCCATAAGGCGATTGCTGCTTGAGATCCTCGCGGATGAAGCGGGCGACCCAGGGGCCGGCGGCATTGACCAGGGCGCGTGCGCGAATCGACAGCAGACTGCCGTCGCTGCGCTCCAGGTGGATATGCCACAGCCCTTTGCTGCGCCGGGCGCTGACGCAACGCGTGCGCGGATGAATGTGCGCGCCTTTTTCCCGTGCGGCCATGGCGTTGAGTACCACCAGGCGGGCGTCGTCCACCCAGCAGTCGGAGTATTCGAAACCGCGGCTGATTTCCGCCTTCAATGGGCTGCCGGCGCCGAAACGCAGGCCGCGCGAAGCTGGCAGGCGCTCGCGCTTGCCCAGGTGGTCATAGAGGAACAGGCCGGCGCGAATCATCCAGGCCGGGCGCAGGTGTGGGCGATGCGGCAGGATGAAGCGCATCGGTTTGACGATATGCGGCGCCTTGGCCAGCAGCACTTCGCGCTCGGCCAGTGCTTCGCGTACCAGACGAAATTCATGATGTTCCAGATAGCGCAGGCCGCCATGGATCAGCTTGCTGCTGGCCGAAGAGGTGTGGCTGGCCAGGTCGTCCTTTTCGCAAAGGAACACGGACAGGCCGCGACCGGCCGCATCGGCTGCAATGCCCACACCGTTGATACCGCCGCCAACAACGGCGAGGTCATAGACTTCCGCAACGGGGCTGGCGAACTGGTCGTGGGGCATGTGGCACGCTCGGCTATTTGAATTCGAATGTGTTTATGTTCACTTTCGAAAATATGCTAGACGAAGATGCGCAGCTTCGCTACCCCGACACGCGATTGCGCGCCGAGCGGTAGTTCAGGGGTGGGTTTGTAGTAGGGCGGGTGCAACCCGCCGATACGTTGCTGGCGGGTTGCACCCGCCCTACGCGATAGCCGTCGAGAGACCAATCAGACCAGATCGAGCTGAACCTTGTGGCTGTGCAGCAGGCGGGTGATGGCGGCAGAAGGTGCGCTATCGGTGAAGACGCGGTCGACCAGGGCGATGGAGCCCAGGCGTACCACGGCATTACGGCCGAACTTGCTGGAGTCGACGGCGAGAAAGACCTGGCGGGCATTGTCGATGATGGCCTGGGAAACCCGCACTTCCTGGTAATCGAAGTCGAGCAGGCTGCCGTCGTCGTCGATGCCGCTGATGCCGACGATCGCGTAGTCGACCTTGAACTGCTGGATGAAGTCCACGGCAGCCTGGCCGACGATACCGCCGTCGCTGCGTACCGTACCGCCGGCCACCAGCACTTCGAAGTCGGCCTTGGCGCTGAGCTGGGCAGCGACGTGCAGGTTATTGGTGATGATCTTCAGGCCTTTGTGGTTCTGCAGTTCGCGGGCAATGGCCTCGGTGGTGGTGCCGATGTTGATGAACAGCGAGGCGTGATCCGGAATCTGCGCTGCCACGGCCTCGGCGATACGTTGTTTTTCATCGCGCATCTGCCCGGCGCGCATGCCGTAGGCGGTGTTCTGAATGCTCGAGGATTCGCAGGCCGCGCCACCATGCGTGCGGCGCAACAGACCATGCTCGGCCAGTTGGTTGATATCGCGGCGAATGGTCTGGGGGGTGACGGCGAAGGCCTGAGCCAGCTCGTCGATGCTGACGTAGCCGCGTTCGCGGGCGAGGTTGAGGATGTCGTGCTGGCGGGGAGCGAGATTCATGAGCGCTTCCTGTGAGGGTCACCCATTATAGGCTGTAGATGCGGAGGATTTCGGCCTGTTAATGTAGGGTATCTTTCGCAGCGTTTTCACATTCGAACATGACTCCAGCAATCGATCTGTTGAAGAAGGCCAAGGCCGAACACCGTGTGCACAGCTACCAGCACGATCCCAAGGCGCCATCTTACGGGCTGGAGGCGGCGGAGAAGCTCGGTCTGGCCCCGGAGTGCGTGTTCAAGACTCTGCTCGCGGCGACCGAGAAAGGTGAACTGCTGGTGGCCGTGGTGCCGGTTGCCGGCAGTCTCGATCTCAAGGCGTTGGCCGCGGCGGCTGGCGCGAAGAAGGCCGACATGGCCGATCCGATGGCTGCGCAGCGCGCCACCGGTTATCTGGTCGGCGGTATCAGCCCGCTGGGGCAGAAGAAACGCCTGCGCACGTTCATTGACGAATCGGCGCGCCAGCACCCGACCATTCATGTCAGCGGCGGCCGGCGCGGACTGGAACTGGAGCTCTCGGCCAAGACCCTGGCGCAGCACACCCAGGGCCACTTCGCGGCTATCGGCAAGCCCTGAGTCGCACAGTATGCTTCAAGCAAAATGAGCCATTTTGCGGTCAACAGCAGCGAACGCTATCGATAACAACAAGGAATCTTCATGTCCCAATACCTGCTAGCCATCGACCAGGGCACCACCAGTTCTCGCGCCATCATCTTCAGTGCCCAGGGACTGCCGGTGGCGCGTGCCCAGCAGGAGTTCAAGCAGTATTTTCCGCAGGATGGCTGGGTCGAACACGATGGTCAGGAAATCTGGCTGTCCACGCTCAAGGTGTGCCGTGATGCCATTGCCAGCAGCGGCCTGCAGCCTGAGGCGATCGCGGCCATCGGCATCACCAACCAGCGCGAAACCACTTTGGTCTGGGACGCCGTCAGCGGTACGCCCATCCATCCTGCCATCGTCTGGCAGGATCGCCGCACCGCCGATTATTGCGCCGGGCTCAAGGGTGACGGTCATGAGGCAATGGTTTCGGCCAAGACGGGCCTGCTGATCGACCCGTATTTCTCCGCCACCAAGCTGCGCTGGATTCTGCATAACGTGCCCGGCGCCCGTGAGCGTGCCGAACGCGGCGAGCTGCGCTTCGGCACCGTCGACAGCTTCCTGCTGTGGCGCCTGACCGATGGCAAGGTACATCGCACCGATGCCAGTAACGCTTCGCGCACGCTGATGTTCAACATCCATACCCAGCAGTGGGACGAAGAGCTGCTCAAGCTGTTCGATATCCCTGCCAGCCTGTTGCCGGAAGTGCTCGATTGCGCGGCCGAGTTCGGTCACACCGACAGCGAGCTGCTCGGCGCCAGTATCCCGGTGCTGGGCATGGCCGGTGACCAGCAGGCGGCACTGATCGGCCAGGCCTGCTTCGAACCTGGGATGGTCAAAAGTACCTACGGCACCGGCTGCTTCATGATCCAGAACACCGGTGACCAGCCGGTGAGCTCGAAGAATCGCCTGCTGACCACGGTCGGTTACCGTCTCGATGGCAAGGTCACCTACGCCGTGGAGGGCAGCATCTTCGTGGCGGGCGCGGCGGTGCAGTGGTTGCGCGACGGCATCAAGCTGATCAGTCATGCGCGTGAAAGCGAGGCGTTGGCCGAAGCCACCGGCGAGGCCTGCGGCGTGTACCTGGTGCCGGCCTTCACCGGACTTGGTGCGCCGTACTGGGATCCCAAGGCGCGGGGCGCCATCTTCGGCCTGACCCGCGACACCGGGATCAAGGAGATCGTCACCGCCGGCCTGCAGTCGGTGTGCTACCAGACCCGCGACCTGCTCGAAGCCATGCGCCAGGACGGCGCGGCGGCGCCCAGCGCCTTGCGCGTGGACGGCGGCATGGTGGAGAACAACTGGGTCATGCAGTTTCTCGCCGACATCCTCGGCGTCAGTGTCGAGCGCCCCGAGGTCACCGAGACCACCGCGCTTGGCGTGGCCTATCTCGCGGGTTTGCAGCTCGGCCTGTACCAAGACCTCAATGCCATTGCCAGCCATTGGCATCGTCAGCAGCGCTTCGAGCCGCGAATGAACGAAGTGCACCGCGAGCGGCTCTATGCCGGTTGGTTGGATGCGGTGAAACGGGTGCGCAGCGAAGCGTGACAAGGCTCGTCCCGGTGCGCTCCCTGCTGAGCAGAGTGGGCGTCGGCATGATGCTGTCACTGCTGCTTTTTTGCAGTGGGCTGGCGCGGGCGGAGAAGCTGGTGATTGCCGGCGATCTATGGTGCCCGATCAACTGTGCCGCGGATGTGGAGAAACGTGGCCTCTTCGTCGAGTTGGCCGAGCAGATCTTTGCCGAGTCCGGTATCGAGGTGGAGTATCGCGTCATCAACTGGGCGCGCGCGGTGCACGATACCCGTCGCGGCAAGCTGGGTGCGCTGATTGGCGCTGGTGTGCAGGATGCGCCGGATTTCATCTTCACGCCCAGCGCCCCCGGTATTTCGCGCATGTGCTTCTACGCCCTGCGCGGTGGAGCCTGGCGCTACAAGGGCTTGGAGTCGTTGCAGGCCGTGCGTCTCGGCGCGATCAACGGCTACAGCTACGGCGCCGAACTCGATCTGTATCTGCGTAACCACCATGACCTGGATCACGTACAACTGATGACCGGCGACCGCGCGCTGATCAGCAACCTGCGCAAACTGCGTCATGGTCGTATCGATGTGCTGGTGGAAAATGCCTGGGTGATGCAGGCGCTGCTCAGCGAGCGCTACCTGCATGGTGAGGTGGTGGAAGTGGGTTGCCGTCAGCCGGATATTCCCATCTACCTGGCATTCGCCCCAGGACTGCCCGAGAGCGCGCGTTATGCGCAGCTGTTCGAACAGGGGCTGCAGCGTTTCCGTGAGGACGGGCGCATGGAGCAACTGTTACGGCGCTACGGCATTCGCTGACGTCTACTGTTCGGGAAAAATACAGCTCGGCTGTACGGGGTTCGCTACCGGCAAACTGGGCATGCTCTGAATTCTCAGAACCGGCCAGGAAAGCCCCATGTCTCTCGAATTTCATCAGATCGACGCCTTCACCAATCAGCCCTTCGCCGGTAATCCGGCCATCGTCTATCGCCTTGAACATTGGCTCGACGAGGCGCTGATGCAGCGTATCGCCGCCGAGCACAATCTGGCCGAGACGGCGTTCGTGGTGAAGGAGGGCAACGCCTGGCATATCCGCTGGTTCACGCCGGTCAGCGAAGTGCCGCTGTGCGGGCATGCCACTCTGGCGGCTGCCAAGGTGCTGTTCGACATCTATCAGGAACCGGCCGACGTGCTGGAATTTACCTGCTTGTCCGGAGCGCTGCAGGTCACCCGGCAGGGCAAGCGCCTGGAGCTGGATTTCCCGGTGCGCCGCGCGGCCGTGGTGGCGCAGGCGCTACGCGAGCAAGCCGAAAGTGCCCTGGAGCGCCAGGTGGAACAGGTGCTGGCGCTGGGCAACGCCGATGGCGGCGTGCAGGAGCTGATGGTCGTCTTGGGATCCGAAGCCGAACTTCGTGAGTTGAAACCGAACCTGCCAGCGCTAGCCACGTTGCCTGGGCTGGGTGTACTGGTCACGGCCGCTGGGCAACAGCACGACTTCGTCTCGCGTTACTTTGCACCGACTATCGGCATCGATGAAGACCCGGTCACCGGCTCGACCCATTGCATCCTCATGCCCTATTGGGTCGAGCGCCTGGGCCGCAACACGCTCAGCGCCTTCCAGTGTTCGGCACGTGGCGGTGAGCTGCTCTGTCGTCTGGAAGGTGAGCGGGTGAAGATCGCTGGCCATGCGCGGCATATCGCCAGCGGCCAGCTGATGCTCTGATCAGTTGCTGCTGACCCGGCGTACGCCGCCGGAGTCGCTCAGCTGCAATTGAGCGGCGACGCTGCCGAGGGCCGGGAAGGCCACCAGGTGGTCGGCGGCGATGCGGATACCCACTTCGTCGCCCGGCTGGTGGTCGGCATGGCTGGGGAAGATCGACTCCAGTTGGCTGCCGGTCGGTAGTTGCAGGCGGTAAAGGGTAGCCGCGCCAAGGAAGGTCTTGCCAACGATACGCGCCTTCAGGCCACTGTTTTCGTCCGGGACGATGTCGTCTGGGCGCAGCAGCACATCCACTGCGCTGCCCTGAGCCCAGGTATAGGCGCGGTTGCCACGGATCACGCCGAGTTCGGTTTGCACCGTTTCCGGGCTGAGCAACTGGCCGCGGATGAAATAACCCTGGCCGATGAAGCTGGCGACGAAGGGGGTCAGCGGCTCGTGGTAGAGGTTGAACGGCGTGTCCCATTGCTCCAGGCGACCATCCTTGAACACGCCAACATGATCGCTGACGGCGAAGGCTTCTTCCTGATCGTGGGTGACCAGAATGGCGCTGGTGCCGCGTGCCTTGAGAATCTCGCGCACCTCATGGCTGAGGCGCCGACGCAGTTCGCCATCGAGGTTGGAGAAGGGTTCGTCCAGCAGCAACAGCTTGGGTTCCGGTGCCAGTGCACGTGCCAGGGCGACGCGTTGCTGCTGGCCGCCAGACAGCTCGTGTGGATAACGCTTGGCCAGATGGCCGAGCTTGACCAACGCCAGCAGTTCCTGAGTCACGCGCTCGGCGTTGGGTTGCTTGCGAATGCCGAAGGCGACGTTCTCCGCCACGCTCAGGTGGGGGAACAGGGCGTAGTCCTGAAATACCATGCCGATGTGGCGCTTCTCCGGTGCCAGGGTGAAACCGGCGCGGGAGATTACCTCGCCGGCCAGCTCGATCTCACCTTCGAGTACCGGCTCGAAGCCGGCAATGGCGCGCAGCGTGGTGGTCTTGCCGCAGCCGGACGGGCCGAGCAGGCAGCCAATATCGCCGGCGTTGAGGTGCAGGTCGAGATCCTGTACCACCTTGTGTGCGTAGCCGCAGTTCAGCCCGCGTAGCTGCAGCAGGGGCTGGCTCATGCGTGGTGGTACGCCGGCTCGACCAGCAGTTCCAGCAGCGCTTTCTGAGCGTGCAGGCGGTTCTCGGCTTGATCCCAGGCCACTGAACGCGGGTCGTCGAGCAGGTCGAAGCTGATTTCTTCGCCACGGTGCGCCGGCAGGCAGTGCATGAACAGCACGTCTTCAGCTGCCGCATCGAGCAGATCACGGGTGACCTGGTAGGGGCGGAACAACGCCATGCGCTGCTCGGCTTCGTCTTCCTGGCCCATGGAGGCCCACACGTCAGTACTGACCAGATGGGCGCCGGCGACCGCTTCACGCGGATCGCGCACGACCTGCACACGGTCGCCAGCCTGGGCCAGGAAGCGTGCGTCCGGCTCGTAGCCAGCAGGGCAGGCGACCCTCAGTTGGAAATCGAACTGGATCGCCGCTTCGATATAGGAGTTGCACATATTGTTGCCGTCGCCGATCCAGGCCACCGTCTTGCCGGCGATGCTGCCGCGGTGTTCGAGGAAGGTCTGCATGTCGGCCAGCAACTGGCAGGGGTGCAGGTCATCGGACAGGCCGTTGATGACGGGAACCCTGGATTTGGCCGCGAACTCGGTGAGGTTGCTATGGGCGAAGGTACGGATCATCACCGCATCGAGCATGCTCGACATGACGATGGCGGCGTCGCCGATTGGTTCGCCACGGCCCAGTTGGGTGTCGCGTGGCGAGAGGAAGATGGCCTGGCCGCCGAGCTGGATCATGCCGGCTTCGAAGGACAGGCGGGTGCGGGTCGAGGCCTTCTCGAAGATCATGCCCAGCACGCGATTCTTCAGTGGCTCGAAGAGCACGCCACGATTGCGCAGATTCTTCAGCTCGATGCCTCGGCGGATCAGCCCCACCAGTTCGTCCGGTGTGTAATCCATCATCGAGAGAAAGTGTCTGACGCTCATCGTTAACTACCTTTATCACAACAGCTCGCAAGCCCATGGCCGGCGATCAAAACCGACAAAAACAGCAGAGCTTGCGGCAGGAGGCCGCAGGGTGCGACGAAACAGGGGAAGGCGCGATCTTATAAGGAAATGACGAGACGGCGCAAATTGCCGCCCTCTGGCATACAAAATCCTGTTTTGTAAGCCTTTTCCCAAAGCTGCGTGCGAGATGTCACAAAACTGAAATCCTCGCTTGCGCCGCTCTAGAACGGGCCTCTAGGATGCCGCCGCCTTTCCAAGGCAATGCATTGCCCCCGCAACGGGGACATCCATGGAATATATGTGCAAAGGAGTTTTGCATGAAACACGTAGCCTACGCCGCCGCTTTCTCCGCTCTCGCCTTGCTGACTGGCTGTGCCAGCCAGAACGTTAGCCAGCCGACCGTTCCGCTGAACGGCACCGTGCAGACTAACCTCAAGGCCGACGTGAAAGTGGGCGAGCCCATCTCCGGTCAATCTTCGGTGAACATCCTGTTCGGTGTGTTCAAGCTGGGTGGTGACACTCAGTTCGCCGATGGCGTGACCTACGGTGGTGGCGAGGGTGGTTTCGCACTGGGTCTCGACCCGGTCGCTTCCGCCAAGTCCGCAGCTGCCTACAAGGCAGTCAAGGCCTCGGGTGCCGACGTGATCGTCGCCCCGCGTTACGAAGTGAACGTTCAGGATTACTTCGTGTACAAGACCGTTAGCGTCAACGTTACCGGTAACAAGGGCACCGTGACCTCCATCCGTTAATCCGGACAGTCGCGACCCTGAATCGGCAGGCTTGATGCCTGCCGATTCATGAGACGAACGCTGCTGGCGTCGCCTCCGTGCTCGGCCCATAGTTCATGACCTGCGACCTGACCGGTCGTCTCGGATCAGAACAAGAGGCCAGGCCATGACCAAGTCCCTCCATTACCGTGCATGCCATCTGTGCGAAGCCATCTGCGGGCTCGCCATCGAAACCGAAGCTCAAACCGACGGTAGCACGCAGATTCGCTCGATCAAGGGCGATGCCCAGGACAGCTTCAGCCGCGGCCATATCTGCCCCAAGGCCGTTGCGCTGCAGGACATCCAGAACGACCCTGACCGTATCCGCCAGCCCATGCGCCGCATTGGCGAGCAGTGGCAGGCCATCGGCTGGGATGAGGCTTTCGATCTGGTAGCCGAGCGTCTGAGCGCGATCCAGTCCGAGCACGGACAGAACGCCGTGGCCGTGTATCAGGGCAACCCCAGCGTGCATAACTATGGGCTGATGACCCATAGCAACTATTTCCTCGGTCAGCTGAAAACCCGCAATCGCTTCTCCGCCACGTCGGTGGATCAGCTGCCGCACCACCTGGCCAGCCACCTGATGTATGGCCACGGCCTGCTGATTCCGATTCCCGATATCGATCACACCGATTTCATGCTGATCTTGGGCGGCAACCCGCTGGCCTCCAACGGCAGCATCATGACCGTGCCGGATGTGGAAAAGCGTCTGAAGGCCATCCAGGCCCGCGGCGGCAAGCTGGTGGTGGTCGATCCGCGTCGCAGCGAAACCGCGGCCATCGCCGATCAGCACCTGTTCGTGCGCCCTGGCAGTGATGCCGCGCTGCTGCTGGCATTGTTGAATACCTTGTTCGAGGAAGGCCTGGCGCGTGAAAGCCATCTGCCGGTGGAGGGGCTGGAGCAGGTGCGCGAAGCCATCGCCGGCTTCGATGCCGAAACCATGAGTTCGCGCTGTGGCGTGCCGGCCGCCACCATCCGCCAGTTGGCGAGGGATTTCGCTGCCGCGGACAAGGCGGTGTGCTACGGCCGTATGGGCGTTTCCACCCAGGCGTTCGGCACGCTTTGTCAGTGGCTGGTGCAGGTGATCAATCTGGTGACCGGCAACCTCGATCGCTCGGGCGGTGTGCTCTGCACGTCACCAGCGGTGGATCTGGTGGCGAGCACCTCGGGTGGTCATTTCAATCGCTGGCAGAGCCGTGTGTCCGGCCTGCCGGAATATGGCGGCGAGCTGCCGGTTTCGGCGCTGGCCGAAGAGATGCTGACGCCGGGCGAGGGGCAGGTTCGCGCCCTGGTCACGGTGGCTGGCAATCCGGTGTTGTCCACGCCCAATGGACGGCAGCTGGAGCAGGCGTTGGACGGCCTGGACTTCATGCTCTCGGTGGATTTCTACATCAACGAGACCACCCGTTACGCCGACCTGATCCTGCCGCCAACCGCACCGCTGGAGCACGATCACTACGACACCACCTTCAATGTGTTCGCCGTGCGTAACGTCACCCGTTTCAACGAGGCGATCCTGGCCAAACCAGACGGTGCGCTGCACGACTGGGAAATCTTCGTGGGCCTGGCCAAGGCCTTTGCGGCGCGCAACAACCTCGAGCTGAAACCGACCCTGGCGCCGGAGCAGATGATCGATATGGGCCTGCGCTTCGGCCCCTATGGTGATCGCAGTGAGCACAAGCTCAGCCTGGCTGCGTTGCGCGAACATCCGCATGGGCTCGACCTGGGGCCTTTGCAACCGAATCTGGCGGCACGACTGAAAACTCCGAGCAAAGTGGTGCAGGCCGCACCCGAACAGTTGTTGGCGGATCTGGCACGCTTCGCCGAGCAGGAGCAGCCTGCTGCCCATGAACTACTGCTGATCGGCCGCCGCCATGTACGCAGCAACAATTCCTGGATGCACAACTATCACCGCCTGGTGAAGGGCAAGCCACGTCATCAGCTGTTGATGAACCCGGCGGATCTGGCCAGCCGCGGCCTGGCCGATGGTCAGCGCGTACAGGTGCGTTCGCGCGTCGGCAGCATCGAGGTGGAGGTGGCCGCCAGCGATGAAGTGATGGCGGGTGTGGTCAGCCTGCCCCATGGTTGGGGCCATGCCCGACCTGGGGTGCAGATGGATATTGCCTGTGCACAACCGGGCGCCAGTGCCAATGACCTGACCGACGAGCGCCGGCTCGATGCGCTGTCCGGCAATGCCGTGCTCAATGGTGTGCCGGTGGAGGTGGTGGCCGCGTAGCCCGAGTGAAATCCAGGGTTGTCTTGATGTTATGGGGCGATTGCAAGGCCGAGCATTACGCTCGGTTTTTCGCTACAATCGCGCCACCGTGGCGACCGTCGGGTCGCGAAGTCTATGCTGAGGTGCCCCATGGATATCATCGAAACCATCAAAGAGCAGATCGCCAACAACACCGTTCTGCTGTACATGAAAGGCTCGCCCAATGCCCCGCAGTGTGGCTTCTCCGCCCGTGCTGCCCAGGTGGTGATGGGCTGCGGCGAGAAGTTCGCCTACGTCGACATCCTGCAAAATCCGGAAATCCGTGCCAACCTGCCGAAGTACGCCAACTGGCCGACCTTCCCGCAGCTGTGGGTTGGCGGTGAGCTGGTCGGCGGTAGCGACATCCTCACCGAGATGTACGAGAAGGGCGAACTGCAAACGCTGATCAAGGACGCCGTGAGCAAAGCCGGCGCCTGATCACCGTTCGCACAAAGCAAAGAACCCGCCTAGGCGGGTTCTTTCGTTTCTACCACAGGCTTTCTACTTCTGCAGCCACTGGCCGTTCAGCTGGATGAACTGGCCCTTGGGCGTGCGCTCGATGGCCTTCTTGCCGGCGATGGCCTCCACGTCGCTCAGGCTGATGCCGTTGTCTTTGGCCACCTTTTGATATTCGGCACGACGCGCCTGGTTGATCAGGCGAGCGATCTCGTCGGCCTGGCCGCCGGATTTGATCACACCCAGATAGCCATTGGGTTGCTCGCCCAGCTGGCCGCTGGCCTTGGCGTCGCCCAGCGCGCTCATGGCCTGGTTGAGGTTCAGTGCATAGGCCGGCAGGCTCAGGGTCAATGCCAGCAGCAGGGTCGAAAGGTATCGAATCATCATGCTTCTCCTTAGAAGAGACCGCTGTCTTCGTTGAAGACATTGTCCAGCGCCTTGTCCACCTTGATGTAGATCTCGTGCTCGACCTTGACGTTGAGGTTGATGTTGATCGGCTCGTTGGGCATGGCCAGCTGCACCGTCGGGGTACAGGCCTGGCAGAGCAGACCCAGGCTCAGGGCTGCGAGGAGGCGGTACGTGCGCATGGCGCTACTCCTTTGACTCTTGGGGGACACGCTGGCGCATCCGTTGCTGAATCCGTTGCTGGATGATGTCGCTGACCTTGTCGGTCAGTTGCAGGCTGGCCAGCAGGGTCGGAATGTCTTCTTCCAGGTTGATGGTGAAGTGGATAGGCCGGCCCTGTTCGATGGCCGGATTCTGTCCATGTAGACGCATACCAAGGCGCAGTGTGCCGGACGAATCATAGTCGAGGCTACTGCTGAGCAGATCGTAGTGGAAGTCCTCCAGGGCATCGGTGACCAGCTTCATGCCCGGGTTGGCCTGGCCCATGGCGCGGATGCGCGGCGAGTGAAAGCGCAGGCGGCCGCCAGGGGCGCGTGCTTCGATCAGCCCCTGCTCGACGCTGATCGCGTCGCCCAGGCGCAGCGGCAGCGTGCCGTCGAGCAGGCCATTGCCTTCCAGGCCTTCGGCCGGATAGACGCGAAACAGTTCCTGCAGATCCAGGCCGCTGAGCTTCAGCGGTAGCAACTGGCTGGGGCGATCCAGGGCCCAGGTCGCCGGTTCCAGACGCAGGCTGCCGCCGAGGATGCCCAGTTCGGCGCGCTGATGGCTGAGGCTGCCGGCCATGGGGTGTTGCAGGCTGGCCTGATAGCTGGCCTGCAGCTGCAAGGGGCCGAGGGCGATGCCGGGGTCGATCTGTTTCGCGCTCAGGCTCGGCAGTTCCAGCGCCAGGCGGTCGCCAGCGAGTTGCAGCTGCAGCTCGGCGTCCACCCCGCTCAACGTGCTGCGGTCATAGATACCGGCCAGGCCTTTGCCATTCAGGTTCGCCCTCAGTTGCAGGGGCTTGCCGCTGGGCAGATTCAGGCTGGCATCGGCCTGGATGCGGCCATTGTCCAGCGTCAACAGTGGCGGCCAGTTGGCCAGGGTTTGCGCCAGCGGGTTGCCGGCGCGCAGGAAGAGTTCGTCGAGCTTGGCGCTCAGACCCAGCGCATCGGCTGTATGGTTCAGGCTCAACGCCATGCTTAGCCCCGAGTCAGCCAGCAGGACACCGTCGAGTTTCTGGCTGGCGCTCTCAGCTTCCACTTGGCCTTGCCATTGCCAGCCCTGCGCCTGCAATTGCGGGTGTTGCAGGCTCTGTATGTGCAGCGCCAACGGCCCGGACAGCGTTGGTGAGCTTGGCGCTCCAGCAATGCCGAGGTTGGCGAGTGTCAGTCGAGTCTGTTGCAGCTCCAGATCGCTGCTGTGCAGGCGCTGGATATCCAGGCGAGAGTTGCCGGTGAGGGATACTTGCAGCAGCTGTGTGTTAGCGCTGCCGGTCAGGCCCAGGTTCAGCTGCAGGCCATCTGCACGATTGCCTGCCAGATCCACGCGCTTACTACGGGCATCGAGTTGCAACTGGCGCACGTTCAACGACCAGTCAGGGGACTGTTGCAGGCCGAGCTCGGCATTGACCTGCAGCTCGAGTGCTCCTTGTCCGGCAAGCTTCAGTTGTACGGCTAGTTCGTTGTCGAGGCTGCTCTCCAGTGGTGTGAGTTGCATCTGCAACTGGCGGGGTTGCAAGCCGCTTGGCAGGGCGTCCAGCCAGGGCGTGTCCTGCGTGTCGAGTTGCAGGTTGCCGTGCAGCTTGCGGGCTTGCCACAGGCCAGTGGTGTTGAGCAGGTCGAGCTGCAGTTCACCGCTGATCAGGCCAACGCCCGGCAGCGGCCATGGCTGCGGCAGTTGGGCGTCGACACGTAGCCATCCCGGCGCGGCCAACAGTTCGCCGAGCTGGCGGGTGGCCTGCGGCAGTTGCAGCTGCCACTGGGCAATGACGCCGGCCTGCTGCGGTGTCGTTGGCAGGTTGGTAGCGTCAAGCGGCGTCCATTCGCTCAGCCAGGCGCCGACCCAGGCGATTTCCTGCAAGGGGGCGAGCAGCAGGTTACCAGCCCATTGCAGCGCATCGTTCTGGGCGAGCAGGTCGCTGTGCAGCTCCATCTGTTGCTGAGCGTCGAGGTGCAGGGTCATCTGTAACTGGCGTGGACTGTTCAGGGCACTGCCGAGTCCTTGCAACTGCCCCTGCAGTGTCGCGCTGTGGCTATCGCGCACAAGCTGCAGGTGCAACTGCAATGCATCGTTCAGATGCTGCAGGCTGAGGTCGCCATCGAGTGTGCATTGGCCGCTGTAGCAGGGCAGCTGGGCATGAGCGTCCTGCACATCGATCTGTCTTGGCAGCCAGGGCAGGGTGTTGAGCGCGTTGTTGAAGAGGGCGCTGAAGTCGCTGTCGGCCGAGTTTTCTACCTCTGCCGGGGCAGGTTGCCAGGTGACTTGCAGACCCTGTGCGACGAGGCGATAGCGCGGCGCTTCGCTTGCCAGCCAGAAGAGTTGCAATTGTTTGACCTGTGCATGCAGCTCACCGCCCTGGTGCTGCGTCAGGCTCACGTCATGCAGTTGTAGGCCGCGCCAGGACAGGCTCGATCGGTGCCAGTCCAGCTCGATATGTTGCTCTTCGAGCAGTTGCTGCACGAGATAGCCGGCATAGCAGATCAGTAGCGACAACACCGCCAATGTTGCGATGCCTATGCTCAGCCAGAAACGCCGGCGGCTCATGAGTTCTCCTTGCCCGATGCAGTGCAAAGGACGGTACCCCATGCTCGGATGGGTGCCAAGCAGCTTTCCATGCTATTGTGTGTTTACAGCTTTCATAGGTTTCTTTGTTCAAAACACGCGTAGGAGGAGATGATGAGTGCAGTAACTCGCAGCCAGCCTGACGCCGATGCGGTACTGGCCAAGGCCTTGCTCAATACCCGCGAACAGTTGGGGCTTACCCAGCAGGAGTTGGCCGATATCGTCGGCGTCCATCGCAGTGCCATCGGGCGCTGGAACGAGCAGGGTGGATTGCGTCCACAGAGCAAGACCGGCGAACTGGCGCTGCTATTGATACGCGCCTATCGCGCGTTGTTTGCCCTGTTTGGCGGCAACCAGCAGGACATGCGCCATTTTCTGCGTACCGAGAATCGCCATCTGGCAGGCGTTCCGTTGCAGCAAATGAGTCAGGTGCAGGGCCTGGTGCGTGTCGTCGAGTATTTGGACGCCATTCGCGGCAAGATCTGAGCGCATGTAGGGTGCGCCATGCGCACCGATTATCGGCCTGGTTCGCTGACAGTCCGTCTTCTTGAAAGCCGCGGCGTACTGCTTCGCGAACGGGTTGTCGCCCGGTCACCCTACGACTGATCGCACAGACCATTTCTTATGTGAACGGCATCAGGCCCTGGCTCGCGATGCTTTTAGCAGGCTCTACGCTAATTGGAGGTATCGCCATGGATATCTGGCAACGATGTGAAGGCGAGCGCCAGGTTCGGCCGCTGCGCGGCAAACTGCTGCGCATGGTGGAAAGCCAGGCGCAGGTCGCGACCCTACAACTGGTGGATAACCTCGCCGAGCAGGCCCTGCTCGAGGAATTGCTCGAGAGCAGCAAGCCGCCACTGCCCGAGGCCGCCGAGCCACTGCACTATCTGCTCAAGACGCCGTTTCGTTATCCACCGCTGCGTTGGGGCTCGCGTTTTGGCACCGTGCATGAGCCCAGCCTGTTCTACGCTGCCCAGCGCCTGGAAACGGCCATGGCCGAGGCTGCCTACTACCGTTTCGTGCTGTGGAACGGCATGGCCACCCCGCCGCCCAGTGGGCGCATCCTTTCCGAGCACTCCACCTTCGAAGCGCGTTATCGCGTCGAGCGCGGTATCCAGTTGCAACAGCCACCATTCGATCAGCACGGCGCCCTGTTGGCTCACCCCAGCGATTACAGCGTGCCCCAGCGTCTCGGCGCGGCGATGCGTGCGGCGGGTATCCAGGCCTTCGAGTACCGCTCGGCGCGCTGCCCGGATGGCGGTAGCAATGTCGCGCTCTACGTGCCGGCTGCGTTCGCAGAAAAGCGTCCGCGCAACCTTACGGCCTGGCTATGTGAAACCACCGGCGAATACGTGGCATTCAAGCATGCGCAGACGCCGGATCAGCCACGGCTGTTTCACTGGGAGCAGTTCCTGGTGCAGGGGCAATTGCCACACCCCGCATGAATACTGCGCTGATCATTCAGATGCCCCGAAACAGAGCGCTGCGCGGATATGTCGCAGCGAGTTGTGCACAATGCTGAAGCAGTCTGTCATCTCACTGTCAGAATCGCCGCTAAACGTTTGATTTTCCGTGGTTGATTTTTAAGTCAATGAAAAATATGCACTTTTTTCGTTGGTGAAAAAATCGTCAGTTTGACTGAGAGCCCCATGGCATCGGGCCTGTGACCTCTTTCTCCCAAGTTGTTCATGGAGTTATCCACAGCTTCTGTGGATTGTGCGGAACCTATTTCGTGGAACGCAATCGGGCTGTTCTGGCAAGTCTTTACCTCTGGAAAAAAAGGAGTAGAGTGGCGCGCCCCGGCAGTCACCCCTTCGTATTTATGCCTCGCGCTCCGTTCTCTGCATCCGCCACGCCCCGTCCCAACGTTCCCATGCGCGTTGCACTCTGGTTGCTCGACAACCCGCGCCTTGGGCAGACGGCCAGCGCCAAACGTCTGGCCGGCAACCTGCTCAAGCAGCCAGCGTTGAAAGGTTGCGTGCAGGCGCAGAGTCGCCTGGGCCAACTGTTGTGCCGTGATTGTGGCAATACCCGTGACCGCCGTATCGGTTACGAGCTGCTGCGCCAGGCTGCCCGCGCGGGTGACCGTGGTGCGCAACAGGAATTGGAGCGCCTGTCGCGCTGATTCCGTGCTGGCCCCGTGTAAATAGTCAGCTGGGTATACTGCTCGGCGGTCAAACACGGAGCGTCTATGCCAATCGATCCCCTTTCTCTCGCCATTGGCGCCGTCGCGGCGTTGATTCCGCTGCTGGCGGGCCTTTGGTCGCTACAACGCCGGGTTACCCAGGCGCAGAGCGAGCAAGCGCTGCTGCAGGAGCGTCTGGAACATGCCCAACTGAGTCAAACTGGACTGTTGGCGCAGCTCGATGCCTGCCGCGCCGAGTTGGCCGAGGTCAGCGAGATCAAGGTGGAGCAGCAGACCGAGCTGGCTGGGCTGCGCCGTGAGAACGAGCTGTTGCAGCAGGAGCGGCAGATTGCCCGCGAAGCCGCGCAGTCCTGGAACCAGCAGCGCGATCGCAATGAAGCTGAACTGCGACGGCTCACCGCCGAGTGTGCGGCGCTGGCCGCCGAGCTGCAGGAAAATCGCGACAACCAGCAACAACGCCTCGATGACCTGCAAGGCGCGCGCAACGAGCTGCGTGCCCAGTTCTCTGAGCTGGCGACGAAGATCTTCGATGAGCGCGAGCAGCGTTTCGCCGAGACCAGCCAGCAGCGCCTCGGCCAGTTGCTCGACCCGCTCAAGGAGCGCATCCAGGCGTTCGAGAAGCGGGTCGACGAGAGTTATCAGCAGGAGGCGCGCGAGCGATTTTCGCTTGGCAAGGAGCTCGAACGTCTGCAGCAGCTCAATCAGCGTCTGGGCGATGAGGCGACCAACCTGACTCGTGCCCTGAAAGGTCAGAAAACCCAGGGCAATTGGGGGGAGCTGGTGCTGGAGCGGGTGCTGGAGCATGCCGGCCTGGAGAAGGGGCGCGAGTACCAGACTCAGGTCAGCCTCAAGGGCGCCGGTGGCGAGCGCTTCCAGCCCGACGTACTGATCCGTCTGCCAGGCGACAAGCAGGTGATCGTCGATGCCAAGGTCAGCCTCACGGCTTATCAGCAGTATGTCGCCGCGGTGGACGAGCCCGGCCGTCAACAGGCGTTGAAGCAGCATCTGCTGTCCCTGCGCAGCCACCTCAAAGGCCTCTCCGGCAAGGATTACCAGCGCCTGGAGGGGCTGCACAGCCTGGATTTCGTGCTGCTCTTCGTACCTATCGAGGCGGCCTTCGCCGCGGCGCTGCAGGCCGAGCCGGATTTGTTCCAGGATGCTTTCGAACAGCACGTGGTGATCGTCAGCCCGACCACCTTGCTGGCCACGTTGCGGGTCATCGACAGCCTTTGGCGCCAAGAGCGCCAGGGCCAGAATGCGCGCGAGATCGCCGAACGCGCCGGCCAGCTGTACGACAAGTTCGTCGCCTTCATTGCCGATCTGGATGAGATGGGCAGCCGTTTGCAGCAATTGGACAAGGCCTACGCCGGTGCCCGTAACAAGCTGGTGGACGGCCGTGGCAATCTCATTGGCCGGGTGGAAAACCTCAAGCTACTGGGGGCACGTGCCAGCAAGAGCCTGCCGAGCGAGCTGCTCGAGCGCTCCGCCGATCTGCCGGCGCTGGACGAACTCGGCGAGTGAGCGCTCACAGCCGGCGATTGTAGGAAGTAGGGCGGGTGCAACCCGCCGGAGCGCCAATGGCGGGTTGCACCCGCCCTACATGTGGCGATCCTCCGCTTCAGGCCGCGGCTTTTTCCGCCTCTGCGCGTAGTGCGGCCGGCGAGTTGGCCAGGTAATCCAGTGCCGCCTGTAGATCGCCCTCGACACGCGGGTGATAACGCGGATTGAAATAGCGCAGTACCGAGCGTCCCACGCTGGATGTGGTCGGCAGCAAACCGCGCTTGCCCAGGTCGTGCCACATGCGCAGAAAACCAGGGCGGTAACGGGTGGCTGGATCCTGGCGCATCATCACCTTCATCGCATCGCTGAACAGATAGAGCAGCGCAGGCGTGGCGATCAGCATGCACAGCCAGCGCATCGCCAGACTGCCGCCCAGGTGCACGTGCAGGTCATGAGCTACGCAGCGGTGCTCCACTTCCTCGGCGCCATGCCAGCGCAGCAGGTCGAGCATCACCGGATCGGCGTGATCGAGCCCACGGCTGTTGACGACCCAGTCGCCGAGCACGCAGGTAAAGTGCTCCACGGCGGCGATCAGGCCGACGCGCTGGCGCAGCCACCAGGGTTGCAGGCGGCGAGTCAGGGCATTTTCTCCCAGCGGGTAGTCGCACAGAACCTTGTTGAACAGCCAGTCGACCTTGCGAGTAAAGGGCTTGGGATCGATGCCATGGCGCATCAGGTAGGGTGCCAGTGCGCTGCCGTGGGCACGAGCGTGCTGCGCCTCCTGCAGCACGAAGCCTCGTACGTCCTCGCGCAGGCCAGGTTCGCTGACCAGCGGCAGCGCCTTGTTGTAGACCTTGCAGAACCAGAATTCGCCGGCCGGCAACAGCAGGTGCAGGCCGTTCATGATGTGCGAGGCTTCCGGCTCATTCGGTACCCAGTGCAGTGGGGTTTCGGTGAAGTCGAAGCGCACCTTGCGCTGCTGCAGAGCGGGTGGGCTTGGCGGGTTCATGTGCGAGCCTCGCGGGAACGTGCCTGTTCCAGTTCGTTCACGTATTCACGCACCCAGCTGGCCAGGTCGGTTGGTTCGGCCAGCAACTGCCAATGACCAGCGCGGACTTCGCGACGGCTCAGCAGTGGTGCCCAGTGCTGCAGGTCGTCGAACAGCTGTGGGCGCACGAAGCGGTCATTCAGCGGCACGATCAGTTGCAGCGGAACGCGGGTGCTGCGGTTACGTGGGCGCAGCAGACTGCGGATGAAGTTGGCGCGGTACAACTGCACGCCGCGCATGCCATCAGCGCTTTGCGTGCGGCTCGCCGGCAGGTTGCGTATGCCTTCGAGGCGACGCAACAGCCAGGGCCAGGCGCGATCCAGGCCCAGGCGCCAGCACAGCTCCGGTAACAGCGGGGTGTGGAAGAAGGCGATGTACCAGGAACTGAGCAATTGCCCCAGCGCTTGCAGCAATGCCTTGGGGCGCCGCAGGGTCAGGCGTTCGCGCATCCAGTGGCCGACATGATCGAGGCAGGGGCCGGAAATGCTGGTATAGGACGCCAGCAGCGGTTGGATGCGTGGTTCGGTCACCGCCTCCCAGCTCTGGATCGAGCCCCAGTCATGGGCGACCAGGTGCACCGGGCGATCCGCGCTGGTGGCGCGCAACACTGCTTCCAGGTCGCGCGCCAACTGTTCCAGGCGATAGTCTCGCAGACGCTTCGGCACCTGGGAGGCGCCACAGCCGCGCACGTCATAGGCGACGATGCGGTAGTCGGTTGCCAGCTCGCGAACCAGTGGTAGCCATATCTCATGATTGTCCGGATAGCCATGTACCAGCAGCAGGGTCGGTGCTCCGGTCTTGTCCCAGATATAGGCTTGCAGGCGCAGGCCGTCGCTGTGAACGCACACCTGTTGCGGCGGCAGTGCATGGCGTTGCAGTGGCGCATTCATGATGCAAGGCCCAGGCGGATAGCGAGCGGGTGCATGGCAGGCTCCAGGGAGGTAACGATTACATTGTTTGATGTAATCGTCATTGTTGTGCGCCCACGCGCACTTGCCTAGTCATCCCGGGATCAAGTGGCAGTGGAGCGTTACGGCGTTACCTCAAGGTGCCAGGTGCTCTGGAATGGGCCTTGCTGGTGCAATTAGCGGGTTTCCCAGGCGGCGGCTGCGAGCAAGTCCAGCCCTTGGTTGGGGCGGTTGTGAGCCTTGCTGGCGCAGGGCTATGATCGCGGCATGACTCAAGCCTCCGCATTTTTCCAACGCCTTCTGGGTAGTGCCGCGCCCGTGGCTGCGGCAGTCGCCGCCGAATACACGGTGGACGAATTGGCCCAGGCTGCGCAGACCACTGTGCGTAACGTGCGCGCCTATCAGGATCGTGGTCTGCTACCGCCGCCAGAACGCCGCGGGCGTGTCGGCATCTATGGCGGGGAACATATGGCGCGTCTGCGTCTGATTGGCCAGTTGCTCGAACGTGGCTACAGCATCGTCAGTATTCGCGAGTTGTTCGAGGCATGGGCGCAGGGGCGTGATCTGGCCCATGTGCTGGGGCTCGAGCAGGCCATTCGTGGCCCAGGTGAGCCCGAGCAGCCGGGGCGGCTGGAGTTCGCCGAGTTGCAGGCGATCTTTGGCAGCGATCTGGATGACGCCGTAATCGACCGCGCTCAGGCCCTGGGGTTGCTGCAGTTCGCTGGCGATCACCTGAGCGTACCCAGCCCGCGTCTGTTCGCTGCTGGCGTGGAGTTGTATCGCGCCGGTATCCCGCTGCCGGCGCTGTTCGATGAACTGGAGTCGATTCGCCGGCATGTCGAGCAGGTGTCCACAGGCATCGTGCAGATGATCGTCGGGCATCTGGTCAACCCGCTGCTGCAGAGCTCGTTGCCCCGTGCCGACCAGTTGGAAGGCCTCAGCGCCCAACTGCTGCAATTGCGCCCGCTGGTCGAGCAGGTGGTCGAAGCCGAGCTGGCGCGTGGTCTGCCGGTGGCGGCCAATCGTGAACTGAGCGAGCGGGTGCACCAGCTGCTGCAGGGATTCCTGCAGCGCAACTAGCGTCGCACCTGCCCAGGCTCGGAAGTTATCCGCAGCCTGGACGATCTCCCAGATGGCATCCGAGCATTCTCACCGTTAGCCGCGCAAGGTCAGATGGCGACTGAGCAAGGCGCGCAGGGCGGCAGGTTTGACTGGCTTGGGCAGATAGTCGAGGCCAGCGGCGTGCACTTCTGCCACCAGCTCAGGGCGGCCGTCGGCGCTGATCACCACGCCCGGCATGGGCTCGCCCATGCGCGTACGTAGCCAGGCCATCAGCTCGGTACCGGTTTCACCTTCGTCGAGGTGATAGTCGATCAGGGCCAGTTGCGGGCGTACTTCCTCGCTCAGTAAGTGCTCGCACTCCAGGCGGTTGCGCGCCGTCCACACCTGGCAACCCCAGCGCGACAGCAGGCTGTGCATGCCGGTGAGGATGCTGTCCTCGTTGTCGATGCACAGCACCTGGGTGCCCTGCAGCGGTTGGCCCTGCACGGCCTGCGTCGCCTGTACCTGAGGCCGGGAGGCGGGTTTCTGCACCAGCGGTACGCTGACGCTGAACACGCTGCCCTTGCCAGGCCAGGAACGCACTTCCAGGCGATGGGAGAGTACGCGGCACAGGCCGTCGGCAATCGCCAGACCCAGGCCCAGACCTTTTTCAGCGCGGGTCTGGTGGCTGTCGAGGCGCTTGAATTCTTCGAAGATCACCTTGCGCTTGTCCTCGGGAATACCGGGGCCGCAGTCCCAGACTTCGAGGCGCAGGTGCTGGCCTTCACGGCGTACGCCGAGCACCACGCGGCCTTTGGCGTAGCGGAAGGCGTTGGTCAGGAAGTTCTGCAGGATGCGGCGCAGCAGCTTGATGTCGCTGTCGATCCACTGTCGGCTGCCCCGTACGCGCAGGTCGATACCCTGTTCGGTGGCCAGCACGCCAAATTCGGCAGCGAGGGTATCGAACAGATTGGCCAGGGCGAAGGGGTGGCGATCAGGGGTGATCCGGCCGTTTTCCAGGCGCGAAATATCCAGCAGGTCGGTGATCAGATCCTCGGCCGAACGCAGTGAGCTGTCCAGGTGGCGTACCAGTTCCTGGGCCTCCACCGGCAGCGCGTCATCCTGATGCGCCAGCGCGGCGGAGAACAGACGCGCAGCGTTGAGCGGTTGCATCAGGTCATGGCTGACGGCCGCGAGAAAGCGGGTCTTGGACTGGTTGGCCGCTTCGGCGTGGGCTTTTGCTTCACTCAGCGCCTGGTTGAGCTGCGACAGCTCCTGGGTGCGTTCGGCGACGCGACGTTCCAGGCTTTCATTGGCTTCCTTGAGGGCACGCTCGGCCTGACGGAATTCGGTGATGTCGGTGAAACTCATGACGAAGCCGCCACCGGGCATCGGATTGCCGATCAGCTCGATCACCCGGCCATTGGGGAAGACCCGCTCGTAGCTATGCGCGGTGCCCTGGCGCATCCAGTACAGGCGTTTGGCGACGTTCTCCTCGACATCGCCGCCGCCGAGCATGCCGCGCTCGGCATTGAAACGGATGATCTCGGCGATGGGGCGGCCGACGTAGATCAGCCCCTCGGGGTACTCGAACAGCTCCAGATAGCGGTGGTTCCAGGCCACCAGGCGCAGGTTCTGGTCGACCACGCTGATGCCCTGGGTAATGTTTTCGATCGCGCCCTGCAGCAGGGCGCGGTTGAACTGCATGACCTCACTGGCCTCGTCGACGATGCGCACCACATCCTCGACCTGCATTTCACGGCCTTCGATGGCCGCCTTGACCACCGCGCGCGTGCTCGATGCACCGAGTACGCCGGCAAGCAGGCGCTCGGTATGCGCGATCCATTCGCTGTTGGCCGGCTGGTTGGGGTCGAACTCCTTGCCTTTGCTCTGGCGTTGAGCAAAGCGCAGGAAGCTCTTGCGAGCACGTTCCTCGCCAACGAAGCGGCTGGCCAGCATCAACAGATCGGCGACCTGAACCGCCAGCAGGCTGCGGCTACTGGGCTTGGTGCCAAGGTCATGACCGATGAAGCGCCCGGCCTGCCAGTGTTCGGACACCCGCGTGCGGGAGAACCAGGAAACCCAGGCGAACAGCAGGAAGTTGCCGGCCAGCGACAGCACCACACCGCGGGTCAGCGGATCGACATGCAGGCCGATCGGCGCGTAGAGCAGGGTGGCCAGCGCAGGGAAACTCTCCAGCGACCAGCCCATGCCACGCGCCACCAACGGCAGCACCAAGGTGTAGAACCACAGCATGGAGCCCAGGATCAACCCGGCGAACACGCCCCTACGGTTGGCCTGCTTCCATACCAGAGCACCGAACATAGCCGGCGCCAGTTGGCCGATGGCAGCGAACGACACCTGGCCAATGGTGGCCAGGCTAGCGCCCTCGCCGAGCAGGCGGTAGCAGACGTAAGCCAACAGCAGGATCAGCACGATGCTGACGCGACGCGCCGTGAGCATCCAGTGACGGAAGGCTTCGAACGGCCGCTCGGTGCTCTGCCGACGCAGCAGCCAGGGCAGCAGCATGTCGTTGGAAATCATGGTCGACAGGGCCACGGAGGCGACGATCACCATGCCGGTAGCGGCCGAGGCACCACCGATGAAGGCCAGTACCGCCAGGCCAGGATGCGCCTCGGCCAGCGGCAGGCTGATGACGAAGGAGTCCGGGGTCACGCCTGCGGGTAACAGCATCTGCCCGGCCAGCGCGATGGGCACCACGAACAGGGCGGCCAGTACCAGATAAGCCGGGAACACCCAGCGCGCCAGGCGCAGATCCTTGGGCTCGATGTTCTCCACCACGGTGACATGGAACTGCCGTGGCAGGCAGATGATGGCGATCATCGCCATGCCGGTCTGTACCAGCATGGCTGGCCAGTTCACCGCCTCGTTCCAGAAGGCATCGAGATCCCGGGTGTTGTGCGCCTGCGAGATCAGGTCATTGAAACCGTTGTACAGGCCGAAGGTGACGAAGGCACCGACGGCGAGGAAGGCCAGCAGTTTGACCAGCGACTCGAAGGCGATGGCCAGCACCATGCCGCGGTGGTGCTCGGTGACGTCCAGGTTGCGCGTGCCGAACAGGATGGTGAACAGCGCCAGAGCCAGCGACACGATCAGTGCGGTGTCCTGCGCACTGGTGCCCGTGTCCTGGGCGTGCACGCCGATCAGCAGGTTGACGCCGAGCACGATGCCCTTGAGCTGCAGGGCGATATAGGGCAACACGCCGACCAGGCAGATCAGCGCGACGACGATGGCCAGCGGCTGCGACTTGCCATAGCGGGCGGCGATGAAGTCGGCGATGGAGGTGATGTTCTCCTGCTTGCTGATCATCACCATCTTCTGCAGCACCCAGGGCATGGTCAGCAGCAGGATGATCGGCCCCAGGTAGATCGGCAGGAATGACCACAACTGTTCGGCCGCCTGGCCCACCGCACCGAAGAATGTCCAGCTCGTGCAATACACCGCCAGTGACAGGCTGTAGACCCAGGCGCGAACCTTCGGTGACATCGGCGTGCGGCGGCGGTCGCCGTAGAACGCGATGGAGAAGAGGATGGTCATGTAGATCAGCGCGACCGCGGCAATCAGCCCAGGGGACAGCGACATGCGAACTCCAGAACGCAGCGAGGAACGATAACGACCAGCGCCGATGGGCGAGGCGGACGATAAGCAGTGTTGCACAAAGCCGCGCGCTGTCGGCTGCGACCAAGGTCGCACGGCGGCTGCCGGGCTTTGCGACAAGGGTCGATTGTGTCGGAGTCGGGCGCCTGATAGCGTGATCGATCTGGGACTCAGGAGGGATCCTAATGTTCAAGCCGCAACTGGTCACGCTGCAACGTGGTGCTCTACGCCTGGAACCGCTGGCCGATGCCGATATTCCCGCATTGGTGGCGCTGGCCGAGAGCAATCGTGAAGAGCTGCTTTACATGAGTGGTACTCAGCGCCTGGATTGGTATCGCAGCGCGCTGGCCGACCTGCGCGAGCAGCGCGCATTGCCGTTCGTCATCCGGCTCGGCGACGTACTGGTGGGCACCACCCGTTTCGCCGATTTCATGAACACACTGCCGGCCTGTGAAATCGGCTGGACCTGGCTCGACCGCAGCCAGCATGGCAGCGGGCTGAACACCAGCATCAAGTACCTGATGCTCAAGCATGCCTTCGACAACTGGGGCATGGTGCGTGTGCAACTGAAGACCGCCGCCAGCAACCTGCGCTCGCAACGCGCCATCGAAAAACTCGGTGCCGTGCGTGAAGGGCTGCTGCGTAATCATCGTCGTCTGGCCGATGGGCGTCTCGACGACACCGTGCTGTACAGCATCACCGATCATGAATGGCCGCAGGTGCGCGAAGCGCTGGAGTCGCGCTTCGGCGCCTGATCGTCATGGCGAGTCGCGAGCACACGCGTTTCTGGCAGGCCTCGGCGTTATCCGGGGTAGAGCTGCTACAGGCGCGTTATCGCGAGCAACGCTTCGCACCTCATGTGCACGAGGGTTTCGTCTTCACCGTGATCGAACACGGTGCCCAGCGCTTTCGTCATCGCGGCTGCGATCACCTGGCGCCGCAGGGCAGCATGGTGTTGATCAACCCGGATGAGGTGCATACCGGCTCCAAGGCCCACGAGGATGGTTGGCGTTATCGGGGGTTCTACCCCAGCAATGGCCAGGTGCTGGGGGCATTGCAGGAACTCGGTCTGGCCGGCGCCGGCATGCCTTCATTCGACTTCAGCGTGCTGCATGATCCGCAGCTGCATGCGGCCTTTCTGCGACTGCATCGCCTGCTCGAGGATGGTGCCGAAGCATTGCAGCAGCAACTGGCCTGGCGCGAAGCCATTCTGGCGTTGTTCCAGCGCCATGCGCGAATTGGCGAGCCGCAGTCGCCCGGCCGCGAGCCCTGGGCCGTTTCATGCGCCAAACAGATGCTCGCCGAACGACTGGTCGAGCCGCCCTCGCTGGAAGAATTGGCAAGTACGGTCAATCTGTCGCCCTTTCACTTTGCCCGGGTTTTTCGTCGCGCCACAGGCCTGCCTCCGCATGCCTGGCTCAAGCAGCGACGCCTGGAACAGGCTCGTGTCTTGCTCAAAGGCGGTTGCTCGGCGGTGGGTGTCGCCACTCAGTTGGGCTTCTCCGATCAGAGCCACCTGTCGCGGCAGTTCAAGCAGGCTTATGGCGTCAGCCCCGGTGAATACCGCAGCGGCGTGGCTCGGAGGTAAGCCGGGGGTGTAGCGGATTCCCCGACTCGTAGGGTGGGTTAGCGGCGCCGAGCACCGTTCTTGCTGTCGCCGATGAGCGCAGCGCGCCGCGTAACCCACCAGGCGATAGATCGCGTTGCGCCTATGGTGGGTTACGCCGCATCAGGCGTCTTGAATTGATCGGCAAACGTGACAGGCGGCTAACCCACCCTTGTATCTCGACCATAGCCTCCTGCGAGGTTATGGTTCCCGACTGATCATCGGGGGAGGAGCTGCAGGCCGTACCCACCCTTAAGCCTTGAGCTTGCCTCGTAGATTGCGCTGCGCTTCTCCGCACTCATCCGCCAAGTCCGAACGGTATCCAGAGCTTCGAGCTCGCATCAGCAAGGTTGGACAGGATGACGTGATGATCGGTGCAAATCTGTGGAGGAGGACATTATGGCAGCGGTAGTGGGCGTTGATATCGCCAAGCGCACCTTCGATCTGGCGATCTTGCAACCTAACGGCAAGCACCGAACCAAAAGCAAACTGAGCAACGACAAGGCAGGCTTTGCGGTCTTCGCCGACTGGCTGCAGCGACATGCCGAGCCTGGCGCATGGATCGTGATGGAGGCCACGGGCATCTATCACGAGGCGCTTGCTGAGCATTTCCATGAACTGGGTTATCGGATCGCGGTGCTCAACCCGTCGCAGATCGCCCGTTATGCCCAGAGCCAACTGCAACGCAGTAAAACGGACAAACTGGACGCCAAGCTGATCGCCACCTATGGCCAGCTACACGTCGAGCACTTGCGTGGCTGGTACCCGGAGCCGGTGTCCGTGCGTCAGCTGCGTGCCTTGACCCGGCGCCTGGAGGATCTGCAGTCGCTGCGGCAGATGGAGCTCAATCGACTCGACGTCAGCTCGAGCACTGTTCAAAGCTCGATTCAGGCGGTTCTGCAAAGGCTCGATGAACAGATCGCCTGGACGCTAGAACAGATCAAGCGACATATCGACGATGACCCGGATTTGCGTGGTAAACGCGACTTGCTCGTGAGCATCAATGGTATCGCCGAGAAGACCGCGGCTCTGATAATGGCTGAACTCGGTGATATCGAACGCTTTACCGATGCACGTGCCGTCACGGCATTTGCCGGTTTAGATCCACGGTTACAAGAGTCTGGTGTCGCCCGAGGCCATAGCGGCATCTCGCGCACGGGCTCGGCCAGACTACGGACTGCGTTGTACCTGCCTGCCGTGGTGGCGCTCACTTATAACCCAGCGATCAAAGCGCAGGCCGAGCGTCTAAGAGCCAGGGGCAAGAGGGGTAAACAAACCGTCTGCGCAGCGATGCGCAAACTGCTGTGCATCGCTTATGGCGTACTGAAATCGCGCAAACCTTTCGATCTTGCTTTGGCAATTGCACGGTAAGGCGCAAGACGGTATCTACGGTCTGTCTGCGCCGGAGATAACAGGCCATAAAAAAACCGGCGCTCCTTGCGGATGCGCCGGTTGTTCAACCCTGCGTTTCGATCAGAACTCGTGATCGGCGGTGTCCGGGTTCAGGTCGCTGATGCCCAGCTTGCCGGCAGCCTGCTCGATAGCGCCGGTCTGCTTGACCAGTGCAGCGATGGCGCCGCGAACCAGAGCCTGACCTTCGGCGTTGTCGGCTGCGATCAGTTGATCGAAGTGCACGTTGTTCTTCTCGGCACTGTCGACCAGCTTTTGCAGTTCGGCTTGGGTGGCGTCCAGATCGGCCTTGAGGGTGCTGTCAGCCTGAGCGTCGATTTTGGCGACCAGTTCAGACAGGCTCGGGCCGGTCAGGGTGCTGCCATCGGCTTTCTTGTACTCGCCCAGATAGACGTTGCGGATGCCCAGGCCATTGTAGAAGTGCGAGTTGTGGGTGTTGTCGCTGAAGCAATCGTGCTCGTCTTCGGTGGAGTTGGCTTCCAGCGCGACTTTCATGCGCTCGCCGGCCAGTTCGCCCAGTGACAGGCTGCCCATGCCGAACAGCATCTTGCGCATACCGTTCTCGGCGGAGTCGGCCAGCAGCTCGCTGCGGTAGTTACCTTCCACGCCGTCTTTCCACTGCTCGACCATTTCGTCCAGGTCGCTGACCAGCAGGTCGGTGGCAGCTTTCAGGTAGGTGCGGCGACGCTCGTTGTGACCACCGGTAGCGCCTTCGCCCACCAGGTAATCGGTGTAGGGACGCTCGCCGGCGCCAGGGTTGGTGCCGTTCAGATCCTGGCCCCAGAGCAGGAATTCGATGGCATGGTAGCCGGTGGCGACGTTGGCTTCGGAACCGCCCAGCTCGTTCAGGCTAGCCAGCAGCTCGCCGGTGATTTCGCTGACGTCGATCTTGTCTTCACCCACCTGGATTTCGGTGTTGGCGATGATGTTGGCCTGTGCGCCCGGGTTGCCCAGCGCATGCTGGTAGTCGGCGGCGACGTAGTCGATCAGGCCTTCGTCCAGCGGCCAGGCGTTGAGCTGACCTTCCCACTCGTCCACCACCGGGTTGCCGAAGCGGAACACTTCGGTCTGCATGTACGGTACGCGTGCGGCCAGCCAGGCTTCGCGAGCAGCCTTCAGGGTCGCCTCGCTCGGGTCGGCGAGCAGGGCATCCACGGCGCTCTGCAGGGCCTTGCCGGTGCTGGCTGCGTCGCTGAATACGGCCAGAGCCAGGTCAGCGTAGTGCTTCACTACTGCCTGCGCAGCTGCTTCGTCGACCTTGGCGGCTGCGCTGGTGACGGTGCTCTCGGTGCTGGCAGCCGGAGCCGCCGCTTGGTTGGCAGGCGCTTTGTCTTCACCGCAGCCGGCGAGGGAAATGGCGATGGCCAGCAGGCTGGCGGAAGCCAGGGGCATACGAATCATGGCGTGGTCCTTTGCATGTACAGAATGTGGATGGTACGCAGGGGTACCTGAAAAACTGCAACATAATGCAAATGTTTCGCATTATGTGTAAAGGCCATTATTCGTTGCTGTGCGGGATATCGCTTCCGCCGCCCGTGACTGCCGTTAGAATGCCAGCACCCGATTCGCAGTTCTGCATGGAGAAAACTGCATGAGCCTGACCGCCGTGATCCTGATCGTCGTCCTCATTTTGCTGGGCGCCTACGCGGTGTCGTTGTACAACGGCCTGGTGCGTCTCAAGCATGGAGTGAGCAAGGCCTGGTCGAATATCGACGTGTTGCTCAAGCAGCGTCATGACGAGCTGCCCAAGCTGGTGGAAACCTGCAAGCAGTACATGCAGTACGAAGGCTCCACGCTGGAACGTGTGATTGCGGCGCGCAGCGCGGTTGCCAGTGCTCGCGAACAACATGACGTAAGCGCCCTGGGCAAGGCCGAAAGTGGTCTGCGCGCCGGCCTGGGGCAATTGTTCGCCTTGGCCGAGAACTACCCGGAGCTCAAGGCCAACGACAGCTTCCAGCATCTGCAGCAACGCATCAGCGGTCTGGAAAACGGCATCGCCGACCGGCGCGAGCTGTACAACGAAGCGGTCAATCTCAACAACGTGCGCATCGAGCAGTTTCCGGATGTGATCGTCGCGCGCATGTTCAACTTCCCGGCGGCCGAGTTGCTGGTGTTCAGCGACGCGGAGAAAGCCGACGTCGATATCAAGTCCCTGTTCAACTGAGATGATGCACGGCGATCCTCTCGGCTTTCTGGTTGCACTGTTCTTCACCCTCGGTGCCTGCCTGGGCGGTGGTTGGTGGTGCTTGCGACGTTGGTCGCAGGCACGCCACCTGCTCGACACGCCAACTTCGAAGATTCGTTCGGCGGCGCAGGGCTATGTCGAGCTTTATGGCGTGCTCGAAGAACTGCCGGATGTGCAGACTCGCGGGCCGCTGACCGGCAAACCCTGCCTGTGGTGGCGCTTCCGTATCGAAGAGTACGTCTCCAGCGACAAGAAACGCAGTTGGCGGGTTGTCGAGAGTGGCGCCAGCGATACCTGGTTGCGCCTGGTCGATGGCACCGGTGAGTGCCTGATCGACCCGCGCGGGGCGGAGATTCGCACGGCGGTTCGCGAGGTCTGGGAGGGTAATCTGCGTCACCCGCTGGGCCCAGCCAAGACCGGGCTGTTCGGTTTTCTCACCAGCGGCAAACGCTACCGCTACAGCGAAGAGCGTTTTCATGCCGGCCAACCGCTGTATGCCATCGGCGATTTCCGTACTCACGGCGCTGCGCAACAGGGTTTCGACATGCCCTCGGCTCAGGGCGAGGTGATCCGCGAGTGGAAGGGCGATTACGTCGGCTTGTTGCGGCGTTTCGACAGCGATGGTAATGGCGAGCTCGATGAACTGGAGTGGAATCGTGTGCGCCTGGCGGCGCAACTCGAAGCCGAGGATCGGCATCGGCGCAAGGCAGCGCAGCCTGCGCGGCACCAGATGAGCAAGCCCGGAGAGCGTCAGCCGTTCATCCTTTCCAACAGCGGAGAGGACGAGCTGGCACGTAGTTTCTATTGGCAGGCTGCCGCAGGTGCGGCGCTGTGTCTGGCGGGTGCGCTGTCCACGGCCTGGCTGTTCGGCGTGCAGCATTGGTAGGGCTAGCCAGGACGTTGAGTCTGCATACGGCCTTGTAGGGTGCGCCATGCGCACCGGCTTTGCCTAACGCGGGTGTCGTCTACCTAGAGCGTAGCGGCAGAACTCAGGCGTCTCGCCTGCTTGAGGAACAGGGTTAATTCGCGCGCTGGTAGCGGTTTGCTGTACAGGTAGCCCTGACCCTCATGACAGCCCTGGGCGATGATGTAGGCCTCCTGCTCGGCGGTTTCCACGCCTTCGGCGATCACCTGCATGCCCAGGCTCTTGCCCAACTGGATGATGGCGCGAACGATGGTGGCGTCGTCCTCGTCTTCGAGCAGATCCTGCACGAAGCTCTTGTCGATCTTGATCTTGTCCAGCGGCAGGCTCTTCAGATAACTCAGCGAGGAGTAGCCGGTACCGAAGTCGTCGATGGCGATCAGCGCACCGGAGCGGCGTAGGCTGAGCAGGTGCTGGGCGGCGGTGCTGATGTCTTCCATCAGGCCGGTTTCGGTGACTTCCAGCTCGAGGCTCTTCGGTGGCAGGCGGTAGACCTGCATCAGGTTGTTGACCACGCGCGGCAGCTCCGAGTGGTGCAGCTGCACGGTGGACAGGTTGATGGCCATGCGCAGGTCGGTGAACCCCTGGTCGTGCCATTCGCGCAATTGGCGACAGGTCTGGTCGAGAATCCATTCGCCGATGGGAATGATGGTGCCGTTCTGTTCGGCCAGCGGAATGAACAGATCCGGCGGCACGAAACCATGCTGCGGGTGTTGCCAGCGCAGTAGCGCTTCGACGCCGACCACGCGGTGGTCGCGATAATCCACCTGCGGCTGATAGACCAGATGCAGCTGGTTCTGCGCCAGGGCGTCGCGTAGATCCTTCTCCAGTTCGCGACGGCGACGCATCTCGCTGTCGACGCTGGCGATGTAGAACTGGTAGCGATTGCGCGAGCGGCTCTTGGCCAGGGTCATGGTCTGTTCGGCTTTCTGCAACAGCTTCTCGGTGCTGTCGCCATCCTCCGGGAACAGCGTGATGCCGATGGTGGCGCGCAGACGCACTTCCTGGTGGTCGAGCAGGAAGGGCAGTTCCAGGTCGTCGAGCACGCTTTGCGCCAGTTCGGCGGCTTCGTAGGGCTGTTCGATATCGGCCTGAACCAGGGCGAACTGGTCGCCACCCAGGCGCGCCAGGGCGCCGAGACGGCCACTGTGGCTGCGCAGGCGGTCGGATAGGGCGAGCAGTAGCTGGTCGCCGCTCTGGTAGCTGAACTGTTCGTTGATGCCCTTGAAGTCGTCGAGACCGACACACAGTACGGCGACGCGGCGTTGCAGGCGGCCGGCGTCTTCGAGAATCTGGTCGAGCTGCTGTTGCAGTTGCTGGCGGTTGGGCAGGCCGGTGAGGAAGTCGTACTGGGCCATGCGCAGCAGGCTGTTCTCGGCCTCCCGGCGTAGGTGGGTGTTGCGCTCGATGGAGGATAGAAGCTGATTGGCGGTGTTGATCCACAAGCCCAGTTCGTTCTTCTCGTTGCCCTTGAGCATGGGCAATTTGTGTTCGCTGGGGCGATCCGGATTGATGTGGGTCAGGTGCTCGATGATCTTCGACAGCGGTTTGGTCAGCAGCCAGTGATAGACCAGGTACAGCACCAGGCCCATGGCCATGGCGCGTAATACGCCGGAGATGAAGATGATCACCGAGTTGGTGACGAAGCTCTCGCCGTACGGTGCTGTGTCGAGGGTGATGTTGAGGTCGCCGTAATACTCACTGTAGGGGCCTCGGCCGACCAACTTGGTGGAAAATAATTGTTCCTGACCAAGAATCGGATCGGTCAGCCAGCGGGTCGGGATCTGTGCCAGGTCGCGGGATTTTTCCGCCAGCATGGGCTCGTTGGGGTGGCCGATGGCGGCGTAGCGCACCGACTCGTGCTGGAACAGGCCTTCGATCACCTGCATGCCCATTTCCCGATCCAGGCTGTACACGGCCTGGGTCGATGGGTCGCGGAACATCCCCAGAATGCGTTGCGCATCATTGGCAACCGCCTGGCGCGTCTTGTAGGCATCGAACACGATCTGCGCGCAGCTCAGTACCACTCCCACTACCAGTGCCGACAGCAGCACTACGCGGAGCAACTTGAGTGACAAGCTGTTCTTCAATTCCAGCTTCAAAGGCAATTCCTTGTGTCGATGCTTACAGCGTCAGTCAGACGAGAGTATTGGCAATCTCGACCTAGCCGTCAAAGGGCCATCATCACTGGTGGCACTTTTTGTTCTCAAGGATCGGTCATGGTGCGCGGCAATCCATCTGGCCGTGCCCCTTGCTCTGTGTCGGTGCGAATTTAGCGGACTTGAGCGCTATCTGACATGGCAAATGGCTGGCACAAGAGTTGCGAAGGCTGACGTGACCATTATGAGGGGGCTCGGATGAAAACACTGTGGCTGTGGTTCGTCGCTGTCTGCTTTACCCCGTACGCACATGCCGCCGATGACGAGGCGATCAATATCGCCTGGATCGTGCTGGCCAGTGTCCTGGTGTTCTTCATGCAGGCCGGTTTTGCCCTGTTGGAAAGCGGCATGTCGCGTGCGAAGAACGCGGTCAACGTGATGATGAAGAACTACATGGACAGCTGCGTGGGCGGCATCGTCTTCTGGCTGGTGGGCTTCGGCCTGATGTTCGGCAGCAACCTCACGGGCTGGTTCGGCATGAGCCATTTCGGTCTGCACGAAGGCGAGCCCTGGGATTACACCTTTCTATTGTTTCAGATGATGTTCGCCGTCACGGCGGCGACCATCGCCAGTGGTGCGATGGCCGAACGCACACGCTACTCGGCGTATCTGATCGGTGCGGTGCTGATCAGTGGTGTGATCTACCCGATATTTGGCAGCTGGGTATGGAGCGGTGTGTACGGTGGTCAGGGCTGGTTGGCCAAGATGGGATTCGTCGACTTCGCCGGTTCTACCGTGGTGCATAGCGTCGGCGCCTGGTGCGCCTTGGCCGGCATCCTGGTGCTGGGGCCGCGACTGGGCCGCTTCGGCAGTGACGGTGAGGCGCGGATGATTCCCGGCCACAATCTCGGCATGGTGGCGTTGGGTGGTTTCATCCTCTGGTTCGGTTGGTTCGGCTTCAACGCCGGGAGTAACCTGGAGGTCAGCACCAGCCTGGGCTTGATCGCGCTGAATACCCACCTCGCCGCTGTTTCTGGCGCCATTGGTGCCCTGTTGGCACAACGCAGCACCGCCAGTCCGATCCTGCTGACCACCACCGTCAACGGTTCGCTTGGGGGGCTGGTGGGGATTACCGCCGGTTGCGCAACGATGGCGCCGGGCTTCGCTGCGCTCAGCGGGCTGCTGGCTGGTTTCGTGGTGGTGTTCGGCATGCGCCTGCTCGACCGGCTGCGTATCGACGATGTCGTCGGTGCGGTGTCCGTGCATGGTTTCGCCGGCATCTGGGGCACGCTGGCCGCGGGGTTGTTCTATCAGGGCGACCTGTTCAACTGGTCGCGCGTGGCGATCCAGGCGTTGGGCGCCGCTTCTGCTTTCCTCTGGGCATTTCCCATGGCGCTGCTGATGTACCTGCTGCTGGCCAAGACCATCGGTCTGCGCGTGACGCCGCAGCAGGAACAGCGCGGGCTGGATTTTGCCGAGCACGCCGAGGTGGGGTATCCAGAGTTCAACCTGGCGCAGACCTTCGATAGCGAGCAATGGTCGAGGAGGGGCTGAGGATGAGACTGAGCCTTCGTCGCCGCGCGATCTATACCGGTCTGGCCGGACATTTCTCCGAGGAGGAGGTCTGGCCCCTGCTGGCATTGTGGGAGAGCAAGTACGCCGACAAGCCGCCCTTTGCACTCAATGAGTTTCTCGCCGAGGTGGTGCTGCGTACCGAGCGCAAGCTCGAGCGTGCGCGACTGTATCGCGAACTGGTCGGTGCCTTGACCGGGCCGCCCTCACAGCTGTTGCCGGATCCGGAAGAGCAATTGCTGGCCTGGCGCCAGGGCCGCAACGAGGCGATTCGCAGCGTGGCCAAGCCGGATGCTGCCGCACAGAAAACCTTCCTCTCGCTCAGTCAGGCATTGCTGGAGCAACTGGAGGTGCCGCAGCAGCAGGCCTTGCGTCGATTTGCTTCCGGCAACCTGGGAGGGATGCAGGTGGGGGCGGAGCTGGCCACGCGGCTGCGGGCCTGGCTGGAGCAGGGCACGCAAGAGGGTATAGAAAGCCTCGGTCTGGAACAGCTGCGCAAGCTGCTCAATCTGCTCTATATCGGCTTGTGCGAGTTTCTCGGCCCTGTGCGGGCGGATCGGGTGCTGAGTCAGGCGGTCAGTCGAGTAGAGGAAGAGGGCGTGGCCTTTTCTCCGCGGCGTCTGCTTTAGCGGCGATGAAGCCGCGCCTCGGGGCAGAAACGAAAAACCCGGCCGAGAGGCCGGGTTCTTGCGTTACGAGGCTTGGACTCAGGCCGCGTAGTTCTGGGCAACGAAGTCCCAGTTGACCAGGTTCCAGAACGCTTCGACGTACTTCGGACGCAGGTTGCGGTAGTCGATGTAGTAAGCGTGTTCCCAGACGTCGCAGGTCAGCAGCGGGGTGTCGCCGCTGGTCAGCGGGCAGCCGGCGCCGATGGTGCTGGCCAGGGCCAGGGAGCCGTCAGCTTTCTTCACCAGCCAGCCCCAGCCGGAACCGAAGGTACCGATGGAAACCTTGCTGAACTCTTCCTTGAACTTGTCGAAGGAACCGAAGGCAGCGTTGATGGCGTCAGCCAGGGCGCCGGTCGGTTGGCCACCGCCATTGGGCGACAGGCAGTTCCAGTAGAAGGTGTGGTTCCACACCTGAGCGGCGTTGTTGAAGATGCCGCCCGAGGACGTCTTGACGATCTCTTCCAGGCTCTTGCCTTCGAACTCGGTGCCCGGCACCAGGTTGTTCAGGTTCACCACGTAGGTGTTGTGGTGCTTGTCGTGGTGGAATTCCAGGGTCTCGGCGGAAATGTGCGGCTCGAGAGCGTTCTTTTCGTAAGGCAGCGGCGGCAATTCAAAAGCCATGGTCTATCTCCTACTCAGGTCGTGTGCGGTATGCGCATGAGGCCGTTCACGGGCGGCCGGAACAGCAGGCCAGTGCGGTGTTCCGCTACAGCCTGCAGGCGGCGGGAGTTTCCACTCCTTGCGCCGCAGAACGGGGATCATAGCACCGGCCCCCCGGCTTAACCACGCAACAACTGTGTGGGAAAGCCGATGCCAGGGCCTCTACGTCTCCGTATGTGGGGTTCGACCGCGGCGCGTGGGAGGTGTTGCTTTTTAAAGTGCTCCGGCCTTCTTCCAGGCCAGGTAACTGCTGACCAGCTCCGGGCCCAGTTCACCTGGCCGGGCGTCGAGCACTGGCACGTCGTGGGCGGCGAGGCGCTCGTGCAGCTCGGCGCGGGCGTTGAGGTAATCCAGCGTGCCGCAGTAGGCCAGGGCCTGATCGAACTGCTCCACGGGTGTCTGGCGCAGGCGATCGAGTGCCTCTTCGCGCAGGCTGGCAATTAACACCCGATGCTGGCGCGACAGGCGCTTCACGGCGGCGAGAAGATCCTGATCATCTTCGTCGCGCAGGTTGGTCACCAGCACGACCAGGGCACGGCGCCGCTGGCGGGCCAGCAGAAGGTCGGCGGCCGCACTGAAGTCAGCCGGTTGCTGGCTGGTTTCCAGGTCGTAGACGGCATTGAGCAGCACGTTGAGCTGAGCCGGCCCTTTGACCGGGGCCAGGTAGCGCGACTGATTGCCGGCGAAGGTCGCAAGGCCCACGGCATCGCCTTGGCGCAGCGCCACGTAAGTGAGCAGCAGCGTGGCGTTGAGGGCGTGATCGAAGTGCGAGAGTTCATCGTCCTGGCTGCGCATGCGTCGGCCGCAATCGAGCAGGAAGACGATCTGCTGGTCGCGCTCGTCCTGGTATTCGCGGGCAATCGGCGTGCGCTTGCGCGCGGTGGCCTTCCAGTCGATCTGGCGCAGGGTGTCGCCGTCACGAAACTCGCGCAACTGGTGGAACTCCAGGCCCAGGCCACGGCGTGGGCGTTGGCGTACGCCGAGCTGGCTCAACCAGTCATCCACAGCCTTGAGCTGGGCACCGTACAGGCGAGCGAAATCGGGGTAGACGCGGCTCTCGTCAGGCAGCTCCAGCAGGCGCTTGGCCTGCCACAGACGCAACGGGCTGGGTAGTGCCAGTTCGCAATGGTTGAAGTGGAAATGCCCGCGCACCAGTGGCTTGAGGCGATAGAGGATGCGCGTCTGCTGGCCCGGGCGCAGGCTCATGCGTTGCGGCAGGTGCTCGAATGCCATGCCTTCGGGAATGTGGTCGAAGACCTCGATCTCCAGGGCCTGGGGGTAGTCGTGATGAGCCGTCAGTTGCACCTCGCTCCAGCGCCCGAGCGGCAGGTTGCCCGGCAGCGTGCGCACCACGCGTGGCGAGGGCAGGCGGCGCAGCCACAGAGCGTCGAGCGTGGCGAGCAACGCCAGGGCTACCAGCAGGCCCCAGGCAATCGGCATCACGTTGCTTGCCAGGCTTATGCCGAGCAGGGGCAGGGCGCCGAGCAGCACGGCGGCAGCGAACAGGCCGCCGAGCAGCCCGAGGAGCAGGCGCGAGGGCTTCATAGACGAGGGGCCGGTACCTGGTCGAGCAACTGTTGCAGCACCTGATCCACCGACAGACCTTCGATGTCCAGCTCCGGAGCCAGCCGCACGCGGTGACGCAATACGGCCAGGGCGCAGCTTTTGATGTCATCGGGCAGGACGAAATCACCGCCGCGCAGCAGCGCCCGCGCCCGTGCGCCACGTACCAGAGCGATGGAGGCGCGCGGGCCGGCGCCCATGGCCAGGCCGGGCCAACTGCGGGTGGCGCGGGCCAGACGTACGGCGTAGTCGAGCACTTGATCGTCCAGTGGCAGGTCGCTGGCGATCTTCTGCAGGGCCAGCACATCCTTGGCCTGCAGCAGGGTACGCAGCGGGCTGACCTCGAGCATGTCGGCCTTGGCCGAGCGGGTGACCTGGCGCACCATGTTGAGCTCTTCGTCCTGCTCCGGATAGTCCATGCGCAGCTTGAGCATGAAGCGATCCAGCTCGGCTTCCGGCAGCGGATAGGTGCCTTCCTGCTCGATCGGGTTCATGGTCGCCAGCACCATGAATGGCAGCTGTACGGCCAGCGCGCGGCCTTCCAGGGTGACCTGGCGTTCCTGCATCACTTCCAGCAACGCGGCCTGCGTCTTGGCCGGGGCGCGGTTGATTTCGTCGGCCAGCAGCAGGTTGGTGAACACCGGCCCTTTGCGCAGTTTGAACTGCTCGCTCTGCATGTCGTACACGGCATGGCCGGTGACATCGCTGGGCATCAGATCCGGGGTGAACTGGATGCGTGCGAACTCGCCGCCGAAGCAACGCGCCAGGGCACGCACCAGCAGGGTCTTGCCGAGACCGGGAACGCCTTCGACGAGCACGTGACCGCCGGCGATCAGGGCGGTGAGCACATCGTCGATCACCGTATTCTGGCCGATCACCGCCTTGCGCAGCTCTGCGCGCAGTGCCTGCGCCAACTGGCTGGCCCGCTGGCGCTGTTGGGCCTGCGGATTACTGGCGGGCGTGGCGGGGGCCTCGTTGACTGGCGTGATTTCGGCGTCGGGTGTCTGTTCGCTCGTCATAGGGCATTCCTGAGGTTCTGCAGGTGCGCGACCTGGCGGGTGAAATCGGTGGCGGAAAGGCGTTTCTGTGGCAGCGGGCGCATGGCCTGGCTGATTTCCCTGGCCGGCAGACGGGTCAGGCGACCCAGCACCTGCCATTGCTCGGCCACGGCGAGTTTTTCAAAACCGGGATGACGGCGCCGCGCACGGCGCTGGATGTCCTGCTGCAGGCCCTTGAGCAGGCTGTGCTGGCCGCTGCGGCGGAGCAGGAAATCGGCGCTGCCACGCAGATGTTCTTCCAGTTGCCGACGTGCACGGCTGGCCGGCGCTTGCAGCGGGCCGTGGCGCATGCCGAGGTGCCAGAGGCCGGCGATGATCAGCAGAGCCAGCACCGCCAGCGCCAGCGGGAAATGGCGCAGCAGCAGGCTTGCCAGGCTGTCGCTGTCAGCGTGGTAGAGCAGGGTCACCGCGCTGTCCTGGCCGAGGTACCAGAGCAGCCAGGCATGGTCGTATTCGTCGATGTTGCGGTTCTGCCAGATCCACGGATCACTGAGTACGGTGATCAAGCCGTCGCCGTGATAGAGCTGCAGCAAGTGGGTAGCCAGAGCACTGTTGGCCCAGGCGTGGGCGCGGTTCTGCGAGTCGTACAGGTGGTAGTCGGTGTCGAAGGCGATATAGGCGGGTTCCTGCTCGTTTTCCAGGTAGAGCTTGGTCAACTGTGGATAGGCTTCGCCTTCTTCACTCGCTTCGTCCGCGCTGCTCTCTTCTTCGTCCAGCTCGTCGCTCATGTGTTGCTGGATGCCGAGCAGGTCGAGCAGCAGATCGCCACTCTTGCCCTCGTCCTCATCCCACAGGCGTTCGGCGATCAGCAGCAGATGACCGCCATTGGCCGTCCATTGCAGTAGTTTTTCGGCCTGACGTGGAGTCATGTTGCTGCGGTCGGCCAGCAGCATCAGGGTCTGGCCCTGGCTGGGCAGGCCGTCGAGCACTTCCAGGCTGTCGGCGCGGCGCGCAGTGATGTTCTGCAGGCGCAGGAAGTGTTCGGCTGCCAGGTAGGGGCTGCTGTCCACTTCCGGTGAAGGGCCGTGTTCGACCACCTCTTCATAGGGTTCGAGCTTGCCCAGCAGGTAGCTGGCGAGCAGACCCAGCACCAATAGCAAGGCCATGCCCAGGATGAATCCGGCGCGCCGACTCATGGTGTGCGCCCCTGGCCGAACAGGTTGCGCCAACCCTGACACAAGCCCAGGCGTAGCGCCTCGGCAGGCAGACGATGACCATAGGCCAGCGCCTGCCAATGGCCGGTGAGCTGCTGGCTGTAGTCTGCCAGTTCCTGCTGTTGTAATCCGGCGACCAGGTGCAGGACTTCGCCCTCGGTGTGTGATTGTTTCAGCGGCAACCGATGCTCATGTAGCAGGCGGCTTAGCAGGGCGCGATAAAGCAGACCGAGGGCTGCGCGAGGTTGCTCGGCCCAGAGTCGCTCGGCCTCGCTGGCGACGTCGTCAGGCAGGCTTTCTGGTGCCAGTTCCAGGCCGAACAACTGATCGGGTGTCGATACCTTGCGCCGCAGTGGCAGGCCAATATGTTCGCCGAAGATCTGCAGCCATTCTCGGTAACGCCAGAGGATGAAGGCCAGCAGGGCGACGAGAGCACCCCACAACAGCACTTCGAAAATCTGTGCGACGACATCCAGACTCTTCCACCACTCGCCAAGCTTGAGCAGGTTCTTGAGCATCTCGAGCAGGGCTTCGAGGTCTTGCGGGTCGGCTTCCTGGGCCGGTTTTTCCTCACCCAGGCGCCAGCGCGTGACGGTTTCACGATGCTGGAACGGTGGTTCGTCGAGCAGGGATTCGATGCCGGCGCGCGCTGCCTGGCTGGTCAGCTGTTGCTTGAGCAGGCGTGGTGCGTCAGGGCCTTGCAGTTCGGCTTGTTCGCTGGCGCTCGCGGGCGTTTCGGCCCAGGCATCGCTCGGCAGTTGGCTCAGCAGCACGGCGCAGCCAAGCAACACGGCATAGGCGCTGCCGGTCAGGCGCTGGCGCAGGCGGCGGAAGGTCAGCTCGATGTCCCAGGCTTCCAGTGCGGTACGTCGATTGAGATAGAGGGTGAAACCGCAGGCGACGTAGACCGGTTCCCAGAGAATCAGCAGCAACACGTACAGCAGGTTGGACAGGTGTTCCAGCCAGAGCCATTGACCACTGCTGGCGGCGATCAGGGTTTCCCAGCTCCAGTTGGTTTCCACCTGCTGCGGCAGCATCAGGTAGAACAGCGCGGCCAGACCCATCCACAGGGCGATTTCCAGGTGCACACCGACCAGCGTCAGCCAGGTGGCGGCGCCGCTGTCGCGCTGGCCGAGGACGATCAGGCGCTGGCTGCGTGCCTGGCCAGACAAACCTTCGAGCTGCAGTACCGGCAGGTCGAAGCTGCGCGTCGGGCTCAGGCGGCGCCAGGTGAGGCTGGCCAGCAGTTGTGGCCACAGCAGGCGTGGCAGGGCCCGCAGGGACTGCTTCAACGATGGTGTGTTGCCGAACAGTGCCTGCGACAGGATGTACAACGGCAAGCGCTCGTAAGCAGGCTTGAGCCACCAGAAGATGAAGATCGCCCAGCCCGGGTACTGCCAGAGCACTGCGCAGAGCAGGGCGAACAACGGCAGGGTAACCAGTGCCCAGCTCGCCATCAGCAAGCCGGCGTGACGACGCGCGAGCAGCACGCCGAGGTCGATGGCTTCCCAGGCGGTGCGAGGACGGATGGCGACGCTGGCTTCAGTCAGGCGCATGTTGCCTCCGGCCGGCCAGCAGCAGGTACATCAGCACCAGCGCCCAAAGACCTGCACCCACCGCGTACTTGATGTCGGGGCTGGCGAAGGTGGTCGATGACCAGAAGGCTTCGATGAACGCCGCCAGCAACAGGAACAGGATCACGCCAGCGACCAGCTGGATTGCTTTGCCAGCAGCCAGGCGCAAGGCCTCGCCACGCGGTAGGCGACCCGGCGCCAGCAAGGCCCAGCCGAGCTTGAAGCCGGCGGCGCCGGCCAGGGCGATGGCGGTCAGTTCGAATGCGCCATGGCCGATGACGAACGACCAGAACGGCTCGCCGTAGCCGATGCGGGTCAGGTGACCGGCCACCGCGCCGATCATCAGGCCGTTGAACAGCAGGAAGAACAGGCTGCCCAGGCCGAGTAACAGGCCGCTGGCGAAGGTCTGAAAGGCGATGCCGATATTGTTCATGATGTAGAAACCGAACATCACCCAGTCGTCGCCCGAGCCACGTTCGCTGAAACGACCAAGACGCCGCGCGTCGGGGTCATACATGCGCTCCATCTCGCTGACCTGATCGGGGCTGACCAGGCTGTAGATCAGCTCCGGGTAGAGGTAGGTGAGCAGTCCCATCAGGCCCAGGCTGCCGAAGAACAGCAGACTGGCCGCACAGACCGCGCGCCATTCACTGCGCACCAGGCGAGGGAAACCGCCGAACAGGAAGCGGATCAGCTGTGCGCCGAGGTGGCTGCGGTGACGGTAGAACTGCTGGTGGCCGCGCATGGCCAACTGTTGCAACTGATCGATCAGGTGGCTGCTGTAGCCTCGCGCCTGTGCCAGCGCCAGATGCTGACAGAGTTGCCGGTAGTTGGCGGCGAAGCGGCTGTTGGACTTGGGCTCGGCCTTGCCCCGCTCGAGTGCTTCGAGTTGAACGGCGAAATTATCCCAGTCGACCTGGTGGCGATTTTCGAACAGGCTTTGCTTCATGGCGTGGTTCCCAACAGCCCGCGTGCGATGCCGTTGAGGCGCGCTTCGGTCTGCTCGGCGGGTACCTGCAAGGGTTCGGCCAGCAGCGCCGCGAGTTCGGCGCGGCGGGCGGCGGACAACTGACCACCACGTTCGGCGAAACCGAGCAGGGCCCGTTGTTCGGCCAGGCTGAGCGGGAAGGGCGGTGGCAGCGGTTCGGCGTCCGGCAATTGCGGGCGCGCCACGGCGGCATCGCGGTAGACCACCAGGGTGCCTGCGGCGATATCGCCGAGACGTTTGAACGCCGGATGATTCAGGCAACTGATGATGCCCAGGGTGTAACCGAACGGCAGGATGTCGACGAAACGCAGCAGGTTGCGTGTCAGCGAGGCGGCCCAGCCGATGGGTGTGCCGTCATCGTGCACCACACGCAGGCCAAGCATCTGCTTACCGGGCGAGCGGCCCTGGTTGAGCACTTCGAACAGCACCATGTACCACCAGGTCACGAGAAACAGCAGGATGGTGCCCAGGCCCATGCCGAACTGACCGAGAAGACCGAGGACGATGAACATGACAGCCAGGATCAGGCCGCGGATCGCCAGGTCGATGGCGAAAGCCAGGGCGCGCGGCACTAGGCCAGCCGGACGCAGATGCAGGTCGATGCCTTCCGGCGTCTCGACCTGGTAGCGGGTGTCCAGGGGCGGCTGGCTAAGCGGAAAGCTGGCGCTTGAGCGTGAGGGCATGGCGGACTGCATCAGGGAAAGCCCGATGCTAGCGAGCAGCGGGTCGATAACGCAACCGGGCCGATCGATTCGGCCCGGTCAGGTCAGCTCATTGGCCGGCAGGCAGCACGCCAAAGATCGTGCGGTAGAGAACGCCCATGGCGACGACCATCAGTGGGATGGTCCAGACCAGGCCGATGCCCAGCGGAATGGCACTGACCATGACGATCAGGCCGAGCAGCAGGAACAGGCCGAAGACCTTGAACCAGTGCTGGGTGATGGCCTTGCGCGAGGCTTCCAGCGCCTGCCATGGCGATAGACCGCGCTCGACCACCAGCGGGATGGCCAGCAGGTAGGCGACGGCCAGATAGATGCCTGGGATCAGCAGCAGGATCATGCCAAGGTAGATCAGCAGCATCATCACCACTGCAGTGATGATCAGCGGCATGGTGCGGCCGAAGTGGCTGAAGATCTCGTTGAAGCTGAGTGGCTGATCAGCCGCGCGGCGGATACCCACCATGTTGATGCCGGCCATGAAAGGGTAGGCCAGGGCCGAGGCCAGCAGCGAGATCACGATCTCGCCGGCGAACATGATGAACAGGTTGTCGCTCAGTGCGCTGAAGATACCGACGACACTTCCGAGGATGAAGGACGCGGCCAGCAGCACCACGTAGAACACCAGGAAACCGCCGATGATGATGCCCTTGGTGCCACTGACCTTGCTCCAGGATTCGCTGAGCAGATCACCGATGTTGAAGTCGTAGCCACGAGCCAGGGCTTCTTCGATGCTGGGCGTCTGGTCGCTGACGGGCAGTTGCAGGTTGCTGACGGGGGCGGCGTAGGGATTGGGGGCAGTGCTGTCACTCATGGCGGCATCCTTGTTCATGAGAGTGGTGGGAAGGCCGCAATGCTAGTAGCAGAGGTGTTGGCCTACAAGAGGTGGCAGGCCGAGGCGTGTAGCCTCTGTGCGCTGGTTCAAGCTTTGCCGACGGCGGTGTCGCGGGACACGAATGTTAGACTCCCTGCACTTTGCATTGAAGGAAGCGCAGATGGCCTCCAGCATCTTCTGGTACGACTATGAAACCACTGGCATCAACCCGCGTAGCGACCGTCCGCTGCAGGTGGCTGGTATTCGCACCGACGAGTCGCTCAACGAGATCGGTGAGCCGCTGAACATCTATTGCCAGCCCAGCGACGACATCCTGCCGCATCCGGCTGCGTGCCTGGTCACCGGTATCGACCCGCAGCGTCTGCGTGAGAAAGGCCTGGGCGAGGGTGAGTTCGTCACCCGCGTGCATGCCGCACTGTCTGCACCGGGGACCTGCGGTGCCGGCTACAACAGCCTGCGCTTCGATGATGAGGTGACCCGTTACAGCCTCTATCGCAATTTCTTCGATCCCTATGCCCGTGAATGGCAAGGGGGTAACAGCCGCTGGGATCTGATCGATCTGGTGCGCATGGCATACGCGCTTCGCCCTGAGGGTATCGAGTGGCCGCAAGAGGATGGGCGGGTGACGCTCAAGCTGGAGCGCCTGACCCAAGCCAATGGCATCGATCATGGCCAGGCCCACGATGCGCTTTCCGACGTGCGCGCAACCATCGGCCTGGCTCGGCTGCTGCGTGAGCGTCAACCGCGTCTGTACGACTTCCTATATCAGTTACGCAGCAAGCAGCGGGTGATGGATCAGATTCGCCTGCTGCAGCCACTGCTGCATGTTTCCGGTCGCTTCTCGGCTGCGCGCCATTATCTGGCGCCGGTCTTGCCGCTGGCCTGGCATCCGCGTAACCGCAATGCATTGATCGTCTGCGATCTGCAGGCCGACCCGAGCGTGTTGCTGGATCTGGATGCCGAGACGCTGCGTAGTCGTCTTTACACCCGGCGCGAGGATCTGGCGGAGGGGGAAGTGCCAGTCCCGCTGAAACTGCTGCATATTAATCGCTGCCCGGTGGTCGCTCCCCTTTCCGTGCTGCGTGATGCGGATCGGCAGCGCCTGGGCCTGGACTGGTCGCTCTGCGAGTGCAACGTCGAGACGCTCAAGGCGGCGCAGGCGCTATGGCAAGACAAGCTGGGGACGATTTACCAGGAGGAAGCATTCGCCGGCAGCGCTGACCCGGAACAGCAGCTATACGGTGGTTTCATCGGTGATCGTGACCGCCGCCTGTGCGAACAGGTGCGTAATGCGCAACCGCAGGAGCTGGCTTCGCGAGACTGGCCATTCGATGACGCACGTTTGCCGGAACTGCTGTTTCGTTACCGTGCTCGTAACTTCCCGGACACGCTCTCGCCGCCCGAGCAGCAGCGCTGGACGGACTTCTGCCGTCAACGTCTGAGCAACCCGGAGTGGGGCGCGCCCAATACGCTGGAGCAATTTCGCGTGGCACTCGAGGCGATGCGTGGCGATTGCAGTCTGAGCCAGGTACAGCTACTTCAGCAATGGCTGGCTTATGCAGAGCAATTGCAGGTGCGCTACGGCTTGGAATAATCGAATCGGTGAGCTGGGTTGTGCAAAAAGTCAGTGGGTGCAGGGGAAAGTACCGACAGCCCCTGTGCGGTAAAAATGGACTCGGGAACTTTTATCTGAACGTCTGAACTATTGGCAGTTCAATCGATTCAGCGTTCCTGCTCTGGCTCGATAAGCTGGAGGTTTCTGGCAACGGGATGAGCAATTGCCTGAAACTGTTTTCTCGGTCAACTCTGGGAAAAGTTGCAGGCATAAAAAAACGCCAGCATGGCTGGCGTTTTGTGGGTGTTGCTCAAGCGTTAGCCCAGCAGAGTAGCCCAACCTTCAACAACATCGGCGCCCCACTTGGCTTTCCACTCTTTCAGCGTCTTGTGGTTGCCGCCTTTGGTTTCGATCACTTCGCCGCTGTGCGGGTTCTTGTATTGCTTGACCTTGCGGGCGCGCTTGGTAGCGGCAGGCTTGGTGGTGCGAACACCCTTGGCGCTTTTGGCTTCCGGGTCGAGCAGGGCAATGATGTCACGCAGGGACTTCTGGTATTCGCCCATCAGGGTGCGCAGCTTGCCTTCGAACTCCAGCTCTTTCTTCAGCTTGTCATCTTGCGACAGGTTCTTCAGGCGCTCTTGCAGCTCTTTGATGGCTTCTTCGGTGGCGCGGTATTCATTGATCAGCGACATGGGCATTACCTTGGCGTGAATAAGTTTTAGTAGTGAACAGTGGGCTAATAATAGTCAGGCACTTTAAACAAGTAAACAGCGTATAAAGAAATAACCTATGTGCAGTGCAACCCTTTGTGTCGGGCAGGGTTGAATTAATTCGATTGTTTCAACTGTGTGTAAAGTTTTGCCGTTGCGCGTTGTGGCGATGTTTGCGTGCCAGCCGAGGGCGTATCGCCACGCATTATTCGGGGCCGCGCTACTGCAGTTTTCCGGGCTTGTCGTTAGAATGAGCGACTTTTGCGCCGTCATTGGGGTTTTGTATATGCGCACGTTCAGATTGGTCATCGCCTGCCCGGATCGCGTTGGTATCGTGGCCAAGGTCAGTAGTTTCCTGGCGACTTACAACGGCTGGATCACCGAGGCGAGCCATCATTCCGATACGCAAAGTGGCTGGTTCTTCATGCGTCATGAAATCCGTGCCGACTCGCTGCCGTTCGAGCTTGATGGTTTCAAACAGGCTTTCGCGCCCATCGCGCGCGAATTTTCCATGGAGTGGCGCATCACCGATTCGGCGGAGAAAAAGCGCGTCGTGCTGATGGCCAGCCGTGAATCGCACTGCCTGGCCGATCTGCTGCACCGCTGGCACAGCGATGAGCTCGATTGCGATATTCCCTGCGTGATTTCCAACCATGACGACCTGCGCAGCATGGTCGAATGGCATGGCATTCCCTATTTCCATGTGCCGGTCAATCCGCAGGACAAGGTACCGGCCTTCGCCGAGGTAGAACGCCTGGTCAAGGAACATGGGGCCGACGTCATCGTGCTGGCGCGCTACATGCAGATTCTGCCGCCTGCGCTGTGCAGCGAGTACGCGCAGCGGGTGATCAACATCCACCACAGCTTCCTGCCGTCCTTCGTCGGAGCCAAGCCTTATCACCAGGCTTCATTGCGCGGCGTCAAGTTGATCGGGGCCACTTCGCATTACGTTACCGAAGAGCTGGATGCCGGCCCGATCATCGAACAGGACGTTGTACGCGTGACCCATCGCGACGATATCGAGGAAATGGTGCGTCTTGGCAAAGACGTGGAAAAAATGGTGCTCGCACGTGGGCTACGCTATCACTTGGAAGACCGGGTTCTGGTGCATGACAACAAGACGGTCGTGTTCGACTGAGTTCGCCAGGCACCAGCGCTCCGGTAGGCAGTACCACAACAGGCGCCTCTGAACGCGCAAGCGATAACCAGGCCGTTGGTTTCAGAGGTGTCTACTAGGAGGTTGTTCATGCTCAATTCGATCAAGGTTCGGGACTACATGACTCGCCATCTGGTGACTTTTCGGGCGGAGACCGATCTGTTCACCGCTATTCACCGCCTGCTGGAGCACCGTATCTCGGGTGCGCCAGTGGTGGATGATCAGGGCGAGCTGATTGGTCTGCTGTCGGAGGGTGATTGCCTGCGTGGCATTCTCTCGGGTGCCTATTACGAGGCCATCGGGGGCAATGTCGGCACCTACATGACCAAGGTGGTGGAGACGGTTTCCCCGGAGGCCGACATCATCGAAGTGTCCGAGCGTTTCCTGCGTGGTCGTCGTCGGCGCATGCCGGTCGTCGAAGGTAATCGCCTGATTGGTCAGATCAGCCGCAGTGATGTTCTGCGGGCGGTCAAGGCATTCGCCCAGCATGAAAACAACAAGACTCAGGAAGCCAGCTGACAGGCAGGTGGTGCGATGAGTGATCCACTGGATCGGGCGACCTCCAAGGCGCCGCCCACCCTCGGTGAAGGTTGCGTTCGGCGCTACGATCCCGAGGCGCTGAGCAGTGAAGATGGCACCGAGTTTCCCGATGCTGCCGAACTGTGGCGCACGTTGCAGGAGACGCAGGGCGAAGAGCCCGCAGAGGGTTCTGAATGATGGTCGCAGCATGAATCAGGGGCGCTCCAGGCGCCCCTGATTCATTTTGATGACTCCGATATAGGTGCCTCCACGTACCCTGCCTCAGATGCGGAAACTGTCGACCAGGTGCTTCAGGCGTATCGCCTGTTGTTCCAGGTCGCCACAGGCGCGCAAGGTGGCTTGCAGGTTTTCCACGCCTTCCTGGTTGAGGGTGTTGATCTCGGTGATGTCCATGTTCAGAGCTTCGATCACCGAGGTCTGCTCCTCGGTGGCAGTGGCCACGGACTGGTTCATGCCATCGATCTCGCCGATACGCAGGGTCACGCTGCCCAGGCGTTCGCCGGCCTGATTGGCGATCTCCACGCTGTTCTCGCTGTAGCGCTGGCTCTCGGTCATGGTGGTGACCGACTCGCGTGAACCGACCTGCAGTTCCTCGATCATCTTCTCGATTTCCTGCGCCGACTCCTGCGTGCGATGTGCCAGGTTGCGCACCTCGTCGGCCACCACGGCGAAACCGCGACCGGCCTCGCCAGCACGGGCCGCTTCGATGGCGGCATTGAGTGCAAGCAGGTTGGTCTGTTGGGAAATGCTCTTGATCACCTCGAGAATCTGGCCGATGTCCACCGTCTTGCTGTTGAGCATCTCGATCTTGGTGCAGGCGTCACTGATCTTGTCCGACAGCTCGCTCATCGACTGGATCGCCTGCTGTACCACCCTGCCGCCGTCTTCGGCCTGATGGCGCGCGTCGGATGCCTGGCTCGAGGCGTCGGCGGCGTTGCGGGCGATCTCCTGGGCGGCGGCGCCCAGCTGATTGATCGCCGCCGCCACGCTGTTGGTGCGGCTAGCCTGTTCGTCGGAGTTGGCCATCGACGAGTTCGAGGCGCCGACTACCAGCTTGGCCACCTCGTTGACCTTGGTGGTGGCCTGCGACACTTCGCGAATCGAGCCGTGGATACGTTCGACGAAGCGGTTGAACGAGCTGGCCAGGGCGCCGAACTCGTCGTTGGACTGGATGGTCAGGCGCTTGGTCAGGTCGCCTTCGCCCTGAGCGATGTCTTCCATCGCCTTGCCCATGGTGGTCAGCGGCTGCATCAGCACGCGAATCAGCAGGCCGAGTAGGGCGATGATCAAGACCACGGCGATGACCGTGGCGATGATGGCCGAGGCGCGAAATTCGCTGAGCATGGAATAGGCCTTGGCCTTGTCCACCGATAAGCCGACATACCATTGCACCGACGGCAGCCCGGTGACCGGTGCGAAGGTGAGGATGCGAGGCTCTCCATCGAGTGTTGCCTCGCTGAACTGGCTGCTGATGCGCGGCGTGTCCTGCGGATAGATGTCCTTGAGGTTCTTCATTACCCAGTTTTTGTCCGGGTGTACCAGGATCTTGCCGTCAGCGCTGACCAGGAAGGCGTAACCGATGCCATCGAAGTCCAGGGCGTTGATGATGTTCACCAGGGTCTGCAAGCTGAGATCGCCGCCCACTACGCCTGCAGGTTGCGCTGGGGTGGCGATAGTGATGATCAGATCGCTGGTCGCGGCGTCGACGTAGGGTTCGGTCAGGGTGGTGCCGCCAGCCGCCAGGGCGTCCTTGTACCAGGGGCGGGTGCGCGGGTCGTAGTCGGCGGGCATTTGCTCGTCCGGGCGCATGGTGAAACCGCCAGCCGCCGTGCCCAGGTAGGTGAAGGCGAAGGACGAGGTCAGCGCACGTTGTTCGAGCAGTTTGATCACCCGCTCCGAATCACTGTCGTTGACGATCGACTGGGCGGTGCTTTCTACCAGCAGAATACGGCCGGACAGCCAGTTCTGAATGTTGCTGGCGGTGACGTTACCCATTTCCTGCAGGTAGCTTTCCAGGTCCTCGCGGATGGCGTTGCGTTGCAGATAATCGTTGTAAAGGGTGAACAGGGAGAAGGCGACCATTACCACAAGCGAAGCGGCGAGCAGGATCTTGTGGCTGAACTGCAGGTTTTTAGTCATGGTGTCTTGCTTCCGGAGGGCTCTGGAACCAGTCTTGTGTTTTACGCCCTGGCAGAACGGCAGTGGCGTGGTTGTTACGGTGAGCTCCGCTCGCCTTTGATCCGATGCCTGTGTCGGCATAGTTGCAGTAAAGCTCTAACCCAGGGGATGGCAAGATGCCTTTAAGTTCGCAGTTCATATTGGGCGCTGGTAGCGATGGACAACCGGTGGGGCAGCCGTTGCGGCTGGCCAACCGCCATGGCCTCATTGCCGGCGCCACTGGCACAGGCAAGACAGTGACGCTGCAGCGTCTGATCGAGACGTTCAGTGATGCTGGTGTAGCGGTATTCGCTGCTGACGTTAAGGGTGATCTTTGTGGCCTGGGCGCCGCCGGTACGCCGCAAGGCAAGATCGCCGAGCGCATCGCCAGCATGCCCTGGCTGGAGCACCGACCGCAGGCCTATCCGTTGACCCTGTGGGATGTACACGGGCAGAGCGGTCATCCGTTACGCACCACCCTCAGCGAAATGGGCCCACTGCTGCTCGGCGCCTTGCTGGAGTTGACCGACAGCCAGCAGGCTGCGCTCTATGCCGCATTCAAGGTGGCGGATCGAGAAGGGTTGTTGCTGCTCGACCTGAAGGATCTGAAAGCGCTACTCGGCTATCTCAAGGACAGCCCGCAGGTGCTCGGCGAGGACAGTGCGCTGTTCACCAATACCTCGGCGCAAGCCTTGCTGCGACGTCTGGCCAGTCTGGAGCAGCAGGGCGCCGAGGCGTTGTTCGGCGAGCCGGCGTTGCAACTCGAGGATCTGCTGCATCCGGATCGCGATGGCCGTGGGCGGGTTCATCTCCTCGATGCCACTCGCCTCGTACATGAAGCGCCCAAGGTCTACGCCACCTTCCTGCTGTGGTTGCTGGCCGAACTGTTCGAGCAGTTGCCGGAGCGCGGCGATGCCGACAAACCGGTGCTGGCACTGTTCTTCGATGAGGCCCACTTATTGTTCCAGGGCACGCCGAAGGCCCTGCAGGATCGTCTCGAGCAGGTGGTGAGGCTGATTCGTTCGAAAGGCGTCGGGGTGTATTTCGTCACTCAATCGCCGAGCGACTTGCCAGATGACGTGCTGGCGCAACTCGGCTTGCGTATTCAGCATGGTCTGCGTGCGTTCACCGCCAAAGAGCAGAAGGCGCTACGCGCCGTGGCCGATGGTTTCCGTCCCAACCCGGCGTTCAACAGTCTCAGTGTGCTGACCGAGTTGGGGATTGGCGAGGCGCTGGTCGGCACGCTCGAAGAAAAGGGAACGCCCGCGATGGTGCAACGCGTGGCCATTGCTCCGCCGCAATCACGCATCGGTCCATTGAGCGAGAGTGAGCGCGCGGCGCTGGTGCGTCAGTCTTCCCTGGCTGGGCGTTATGACAAGCCCATCGACCGCGAGTCGGCCTATGAGCTGCTCACCGCACGTGCTGCACAAGCGCGCAACGAGGCTCCGGTGAAGGTGCCAGGCAAGCAGAAGGCGGAACCGGGACTGGGCGAGATGGCCAGCGACCTGATCGGCAGTGCGATGAAGAGCGCGTTGCGTCAGGCTGCTAACCAGATCGGTCGGCAACTGGTGCGTGGGCTGATGGGATCGCTGACGGGCAGCAAGAAACGCTAGCAATAGGGCGGAGCAACCCGCCTGAGTGGCAATGACGGGTTGCTCCGCCCTACGCGCTGGTTTGTGTTGGGCGTGGCTAGCTGGCGGCTTCGTCGGCAGCTGCCAGCTTGTCCTGGCGTTCTTTTTCGATTTTTTCGATTTCTTTATCGAAAGCCTGATCGAGCAGGCTGGGTCTCTTGCGCCAGGGTTTGCGGTCAGGATCCGGTTGAGCGGCGTAGGTGATGACTTCCCCGCCGTATACATCCTTGTAACGTTGCGCCTGGCGCTCGAGTTCGGCGCGCAGTTCGTCTTTCGTCACGTGTGTTACCTGTAAAAGTGTGGTGATCGGCCCATACGACGCGTGAAACGCTCCGTCTCACTGTTGCGGCCGTAGGATAATCGAGAGGTTCATGACTTATCGGGCGGTGCGTGCATTACAAAGTTGCAGGCTTGGCACGGCCACCCGTTATGTTCAGTTACTGATGTATTGGTAACTTTTTCATGAGAAAAGTTGCAAGACGCAACTCGCACGTATTATCGCCAATGCCTTTCGAATGTCCAGCCATCAACCCGCAATCGCCTGATAATGCAGGCTGTATCGCAATTGGCGGCTTTCTCCAGCGGCCAGCAGGTGCAGGCCTGGGTGCCCTTCCAGGTGATGCGCATTGACCGGGTGGGTAACGGGTTCGAAGCAGAAGAAGTTCTGTTCCTGAGGGCAGAACAACAGAAACACGTCAGTGCCTTCTGCCTGGCAGACAAGTTGATAGCCAGCATCCGGCTGAATGATGCGTGCGTTACCGGACCAGGCGGTAAAGGCATTGTCGACAAGTTGTTCGGGTAGTTGCGTGGGCTGTTCGAAGTTCCAGGTATTGGGCAACTCGATCCATTGCTGGGAAAGTTTGTCTTCGCCACACAGCCAGACACCTTTGGCTGTCGCCTGCAATTGAGTCTGCGCAGTGCGTGTCAGGTAAGGGTGCAGGCCGAGTCCGTACCAGGTGGGTTGGTCACCCATGTGCGTGGTTTGTAACGTCAGGCTCAGACGGCCGTCACTGAGTTGTACGTGCAGGCGTGCCTGGTAGGGAAACGGCTGTTGGCTGTCGAGTTGCAGTACGGTGCTGTCGGACGTCGTGTTCACCACCTGCCAGGGCTGCTGCCAGGCGCTGCCGTGGATCGGCAACGGTTCATGGCCGGTGTTGGCTGTCAGTGGCTGCCAACCGGCTGGGGTATCGAAGCCGCCGCCGCCGATGCGGTTCGACCAGGGCAGTAGTGGATAGCATGCCAGTCGCCGCGGGTTGGCGCTGGCCAGTGCCTGTTCGTCGCTGTGGCGCAATAATGGCCAGCCGTCGTTCAGGCGTGTCCAGTTGACCAGGCTGGCGCCCAATTCGGGGGCGATGGTCAGTTGTGTCACGTGATCGCTCAGCGTCAGCAAAGAAGTTGGCATTTGGCGTTCCAGAGGTGGTATTTGTCGGGAATTCATAGTGTCATCGTACAACTGCTGGGCTATCATTGCCGCAAACTCTTGAATCGAGAATCCGCCCGCCATGGAAATGCAAAACACCCCACCTCGCGCTCGTCGCAAGCACCGCAGCCTGGCTCAGGAGTTGGTGGCCGACTTGTCGCAGCGCATTCGCGACGGGGTGATCAAGCGCGGTGAGAAACTGCCGACCGAGTCGGCGATCATGGAAGAGCAGGGCGTCAGTCGCACTGTGGTGCGTGAAGCACTGTCGCGTTTGCAGGCTGCGGGCCTGGTCGAGACCCGCCATGGCATCGGCACCTTCGTGCTCGATACGCCCAGCGCCAGTGGTTTTCGCATCGACCCGGCAACCATCGTCACGCTGCGTGACGTGCTGGCCATTCTCGAACTGCGCATCAGCCTGGAAGTGGAGTCCGCCGGTCTGGCGGCCCAACGCCGCAGCGACGCGCAGTTGCAGGAGATCCGTCAGGCACTGGACGCGATCAACGAGAGCGCGGCCAGCTCCAGCGATGCGGTGTCCTCGGATTTCCAGTTCCACCTGCGCATTGCCGAGGCCACCGGCAACCGCTACTTCACGGACATCATGAGTCACCTGGGTACCAGCATCATTCCGCGTACCCGGGTCAATTCGGCCAGGTTGGCCCACGATGACCAGACGCACTACATGGCGCGCCTGGAGCGTGAACATGAGCAGATCTTCGAAGCCATCGCGCGCCAGGATGCCGAAGCGGCTCGTGCGGCCATGCGTCTGCACCTGACCAACAGCCGCGAGCGTTTGCGTCAGGCGCATGAAACCGCCGAGGCCGAGGCGCTGCACGGCTAAGATTGGCGTAACGCCAGGCTGGTGCGTCATATGCACCAGCCTGCTATTCCCCGCACGCACGCACGCACAGCGTAGCGACCCCGCGACACCCTAGCGCCGGTAGGCCAGGGCGACGATACCGCCGACCACGATCAGCCCGCCGATCACCTGCAGGCCGCCAAGCACCTGGCCGAGCACCAGCCAGCCCAGCACCATGCCTGCTACCGGTTCCATGTTCATCACCGGCGCATTACGCGCGATGTTCAGGCGCGGCATGCAGATGAACAGGGTGGAGAAGGCGGCGCCGTAGAGCAGCACCAGGCAGGCCAGTGCGATCCAGCCAGCGCTGGCGTTGGGCAGGCTCAGACCACCCGGAATCAGGCCACTGCTACCCAGCAGGGTCGAGGCGCTGAACACCACGGCCAAGGTCAGCATGCTGCGCACCGAGCCGGCGATTTTCGACAGTCGATTTTCGGTGATCCATAGCGCCACGGCGAACACGGCGGCAGCTGTCAGGCTGAACAGGATGCCGGCGACCCACTCGCCATCCGGCGTATCGGCGCTGGCCAGGCGACCCGGAACATCGAGCACCAGCACCAGGCCGAACAGGATCACGCCCATGATGGCCAGCGCCTGGCGGGTTGGCGCCGCACCGCCGAGCGCCCAGGTGAGCAAAGCCAGCAGGATCGGTGAAAGGTTGACCACCAGTAGCGCCAGCGCCACCGGAATACGCGCTACCGCCGAGTAGATGCAGAAGCTCTGGATGGCGATCAGCAGGCCCAGCAGGATCTGCCAGCCCCAGGTGGCGCGACCCAGTTTCAGCGATTCACGTCGCCACAGTACCAAGGCGGCCAGCGCGACCAGGGTCACGCCGGCGCGCGCGAGCATGGCCAGCAGCAGCCCGGTGTCGTGGTCGAAGGCGATCCGCGCAGCGATGTGGTTGCCCGCGAACGAGCACGCCAGCGTGGCGAGGATCAGGACGGCGATGTGACGCGGAAACGGGGTGGAACCTTGCATGACGAAAGTCCTATTGGTCATGGCCTTCTTCGAGCCTATTCAAAGTCTGCTGCGCGTCGGCCATGCTGCGTTGAAACCAGGCTCAGAATGCTCATTTACAGTGCGTAAACTCCGCTTCTTCGCCTGGTTTCGCCTTGCATGGCTCTAGCTCGCGAGACTTTGAAAAGACTCTCGGCCCTAAAGCAAAACGCCGCCCGATTGGGCGGCGTTGTCGTTCAATGCCCGGGTTTGCTGTCAGAGCACGACGCTCGGCAGCCACAGCGAGATGGCTGGAATGTAGGTCACGGCCATCAGCACCATGAACAGCGCGGCGTAGAACGGCAGCAGTGCCTTCACGGTGTTCTCGATGGTGACCTTGCCGATTGCGGCGCCGACGAAGAGCACTGCACCCACTGGCGGAGTGATCAGGCCGATACCCAGGTTGACCAGCATGATCATGCCGAAGTGTACCGGGTCTACACCGAAAGAGGTGACCACCGGCAGCAGGATCGGAGTCAGGATCAGGATCAGCGGAGCCATGTCCATCAGCGTGCCCAGGGCCAGCAGCATGAAGTTGACGCACATCAGGATCACGTAGCGGTTGTCCGAGAAGGTCAGGAACGCGGTGGTGATCTTCGATGGGATCTGCATCAGGGTCATGATGTAGCCGAACGCGGCAGCGAAGGCGATGAGGATCATCACGATCGACAGCGTGCGCACGGTGCGGTGCAGCATCTTCGGCAGTTCAGTCCACTTGTAGTCGCGGTAGATGAACATGGTCACGAAGAAGGCCCAGATCACCGCGACGGCAGCCGACTCGGTGGCGGTGAATACGCCGGAGAGAATGCCGCCAAGGATGATGACCATGGTCATCAGGCCCCACAGGGCTTCGACGCAGATCTTGATGGCCTGGCGCAGCGGGATCACTTCGCCTTTCGGGTAGTTGCGCTTCTTGGCGAACCACAGGCACAGCGCGGCCATGGTGGCGCTCATCAGCAGACCAGGGCCGATACCGGCCATGAACAGCGCGGCGATGGACACGGTACCGCCAGCGGCCAGCGAGTAGATCACCGAGTTGTGGCTGGGCGGGGTGAGCAGCGCCTGTACCGAACCGGAAACGGTCACGGCGGTGGCGAATTCACGCGGGTAGCCTTTCTTCTCCATTTCCGGGATCAGCACCGACCCCACCGAGGCGGTGTCGGCCAGGGACGAGCCGGAGATGGCACCGAAGAAGGTCGACGCGGTGATGTTCACCAGCGACAGACCGCCGCGGACGAAACCGACCAGCACCCCGGCGAAAGCCACCAGGCGGCGAGCCATGCCGCCCTCGGCCATGATCGCGCCGGCCAGCACGAAGAACGGAATGGCCAGCAGGGAGAACTTGTTCACACCACCGGCGATCTGGATCATCACGGCGTGCAGCGGGATCTCGATCCACCAGGCCCCGATCAGGGCGGAGACACCGAGGGAGTAAGCAACGGGGACGCGTAGCAGGATCAGGACGATGAAACTGCCCACGAGAATGGCGGCATCCATTTACGCGGCCTCCTTGGAATCTTCAGAGTGTTCGAAGTCGACGGCACGGCGCTTGTGTTGATCGCCGTAGAGCAGTTGTTCGATGACGAACAGGAGGGTGATGAAACCGCCCACCGGGATTGGCATGTAGCTGATGCCGACACGTACCGAGGGGAGGGTGCTGAGGTATTGGTTCCAGGTCGCTGCACACAGCTTGTAGCCCCAGATCAGCATGAACAGCGCGATGCCGCCCATGACCAGGCGTACGAACAGCGTGATCAGCGGTGCCAGGGTTCGTGGCAGGCGATCGGTCAGTGAGGTCACGGCCATGTGGGCACCTGCACGGTAGCCGGCAGCGGCTCCGACGAAGGTGAACAGCACCATCAATAGCACTGAAATAGGCTCGGGCCAGCCCAGTCCTTGACCCAGCACGTAACGGCTGAAGACGCCCCAGGGGATGATCGTGGCCATGATCACGATCGCCAGGCTGGCGGTTGCGATGCAGGCACGGTAGATGGCGTCGTTGACGCCTAGAACCAGGTTTTTCATGAGACTTCACCGGTTGCGCGGCGCAGGCAGGGTGCCGGCGCCGCGCGCTTGCGCGTGGATTACTGGACTGCTTCGATGCGCTTGATCAGGTCGGCGAACTGGGCGCCGTACTTCTCACGAACCGGGGCGGTGGCGTCGTAGAAGGGCTTGGTGTCGACTTCGATGAACTCGACGCCTTCGGCCTTGAGCTTCTCGTTGGAAGCGGTTTCCTTGGCGACCCACAGATCACGCTCTTCCAGCTGGGCTTCCTTGGCCAGTTTCTTGACCAGCTCCTGTTGTTCCGGCGTCAGCTTGTTCCAAGTGGTCTTGGACATCAGCAGCGGCTCGGGCAGGATCAGGTGATGCGTCTGGGTGTAGTACTTGGCCGCGCGGAAGTGGTTGTGCTCGAGCAGGGTCGGCGAGTTGTTCTCGGCGCCGTCGATCACGCCGCTCTGCAGGGCGCTGAAGATCTCACCGGTGTCCATGGCGATGCCGTTGCCACCCATGGCGTTGAGAGTGTCGATGAACAGCGGGTTGCCGATCACACGGATCTTCATGCCCTTGAGGTCTTCGATCTTGCGTACCGGCTTCTTGGTGTAGAGGCTGCGGCTGCCGGCTTCCATCCATGCCAGACCGACCATGTTGAAGTCGGAATTGGTGATGGCGTCGAGGATGTCCTGGCCGATGTCACCGTCGATCACCTTGCGCATGTGGTCGATGTCGCGGAACACGAACGGCATGTTGAACACGTTGGTGGCTGGAACCACCGAACCGACCGAACCGAGGCTGACGCGGGTCAGTTGCACAGCGCCGATCTGGGTTTGCTCGATGACTTCCTTCTCGGAGCCCAGTACGCCGCCTGCGAACATGCGGGACTTGATTTCACCGTTGGTGGCAGCTTCCAGTTTCTTGCCGAGGTTTTCCATGGCGACTACGGTCGGGTAGCCGGCAGGGTGGATTTCGGCAATCTTCAGGGTCGTCTCGGCCTGAACGAAGGAAGACAGACCGAGAGCTAGCGGAAGTGTGGCGAGAAGCAACTTGCGTTTGAGGTTCATGCGGAAAGCTCCGTCTTGTTGTTGTTGGTGTACAGCAGTGCGAGTCCGGTGCCGCAAGCGGCCCGGGGTGAATCGGATCAGGGTTGGAAGGTCGGCTCCTCGATACCGCGTACGCCGGCTTGCAGGGCGAATACGCCGCCCGCCAGAGGCTGGTCGGAGAGGTCGCCGCCAGGGCGGATCGAAGTGACGAACAGGGTGTCGAGGTTGGCTCCGCCGAAAGCGCACATGGCGGGTTTCTTCACGGGAACCGCCAGCGAACGGTCGAGGCGGCCATCCGGGGTGAAGCGATGGATCAGGCCTTCGTCGTTGCCGCAGATCCAGTAGCAGCCGTCGACATCCATCGCGGCGCCGTCGGGGCGACCCGGATGCTGCTTCATGTCGATGAACAGACGACGGTTGTGCGGCGTGCCGCTATCGGTGTCGTAGTCGAAGGCCCAGACGCTCTGCACGGTCGGGTGCGAGTCGGAGAGGTACATGGTGCGGCCATCGGGGCTGAAGGCCAGGCCGTTGGGCACGATGAAGTCATCGAGCACCTGTTGCAGCTGACCGTCGTAGCGATACAGCGCGCCGACGCGGGCGCCTGCGGCCATGTCCAGCAGCATGGTGCCGGCCCAGAAGCGCCCCTGGCGGTCGCAGCGACCGTCGTTGAAGCGCATCTCCGGGCGGGCATGATCAACCTGCGCCAGACGCTCGGACAGTACGCTGCCGTCGTCCTGTGGGCGCAGGTGGAAGATGCCGCTCTGCATGCCGGCGATCCAGCCACCTGCCGGGTGCATGGCGATGCAGGCGAGCATCTCGTCTGCCTGCCAGCTGCGTATGCTGGCATCGGCGGCGTTCCAGCGATAGAGGCGACCGGCCGGGATGTCGGCCCAGTACAAAGCCTGTTCCTGGGCGTTCCATACCGGGCTTTCGCCGGTGGCGTTGCGGGTATCGAAGATCAGTTCGGCTGACATGGCAGTTCGTCGCTCTGGTTATTCTTGTAGCGTCGCTGGGTGTAACGGGTGAATCAGTCGCCGAAGGGGCCGGAGGCAACGAACGCACCACCTTGGTAGATGCGATTCGGGTCGTCTTCGGCAGGCTGCGGCTGTGCCTCGATCTTGGCGCGGAAGATTTCCGAGCTGTCCTTGGGCTTGAAGCCCAGGTGAGCGGCATGGCTGTTGTCCCACCAGACGTCACGGTTGTTGGACATGCCATAGACCACGGTGTGGCCGACGTTGTCGGCGTACAGGCAGCGCTCGATCAGGTGCGTGAGGTCGTCGAAGCTCAGCCAGGTGCTCATCATCCGGCGGTTGGCAGGCTCCGGGAACGAGGAGCCGATGCGGATGCTGACGGTCTCGATGCCGTAGCGATCGAAGTAGAAGCTGGCCATGTCTTCGCCGTAGGACTTGGACAGACCGTAGTAGCTGTCGGGGCGGCGCAGGGCGTGGGCGTCGATGCCTTCGTTCTGCTTGTAGAAGCCGATGACATGGTTGGAGCTGGCGAACACCACGCGTTTGACGCCGTGGCGGCGGGCCGCTTCATAGATGTGGAATACGCCGCAGATGTTGGGGCCGACGATTTCTTCGAAGGGACGTTCTACCGATACGCCGCCGAAGTGGATGATGGCGTCGACGCCTTCGACCAACTGATGCACGGCCTGTTTGTCAGCCAGATCGCAGGGCACGATTTCTTCGTGCGGGCCTTCGGCTGGAGCCATGTTGGCGATGTCGGAAAGGCGCAGGATATTGGCGTAAGGGCGGAGGCGTTCGCGCAGTACCTTGCCCAGGCCGCCGGCAGCACCGGTGAGCAACAGACGATTGAACGGGCGGAAGTCGCTGGAAGTAGAGGTCATTGCAGGGCCTGGACTCTTGTCGCTTGTTGTTATTGGGTTGTCATACGTTGTCGTATGACTTGGATCGATTATCAGCAGCCAACCAGGCAATGTCAACGCAGTGGAAAAGGAAAATTGCGAGTTTTCGCCTGGGCTTCGATAGCCAGTGGCGCAGCGATAGGGTATTCGCTATTTATGTAAATGCTGGCGTTGAGCGGCTCTATGACGCTTGTCTTGGCCGGGTTTCATGTGTTTGGCGGAGGCTCGGCGAGCTTTGCGAGCGGCGCTTGAGCAAAACGGCGCGTTCGGCTTTTTGACTAAAGTTGTATGACAACGTATCTCGATGTGAATGGCGGCCGAGATAATGCCCGTTCGGGGCAGGGTAGGGTGTGCGGGGCGCACCGGGAATACTGCGGTGCTTGCAGGGTGCGCATGACGAACCCTGCTTGATTGTCGGTTCAGGCCAGGCGCAGGTGGTTGTCCCACAGTCCGGCGGGTAGCTCCAGCGCCTTGGCGGCGATGCGCTCGCTGCGGCAGTCGTACAGGCGGCAACGGCCCTGGCCGGAGCTGACGACGAAGCCATCGGCTACCGCACCGACGCCGGCACAGTCAGGAAGGGCCACGTCCAGGCGAACCTCGGCGCTGTCCAGATCCCAGATGAAGAAGCGATTGCCGCGCGGGGCGGTCATTGCCAGCAGGCGCAGCTCGTCGTGAATGGCGACGCTGGCCGTGTACTGATTCATCATCGCGCGCTGCGCCTCGCCCAGGGCGAAGGGCTGGAACGGCTGGCCAGGGCGCTTGATCGCCAGCAGCGGCACTCTGTCATGCAGGTCGCCCATGTATTGCTGGCCGCTGACCACAGTGCCATCGCGAGCGACGGCCAGGTGGCGGATGCTGTTCTGCGGGTCGGCTAGGCGCTCCTGGCTGACCAGGCTGCCGTCGCGGCGCATCAGCACCAGGCTGGCGTCCATGGCGTCGAGGTTCATCTCCACGCGGCTTTCCGCTTCGGTGCGGATGCCGCCGTTTGCCACCACCAGGGTTTCGCCGTCAGGCATCCACAGCAGTTGGTGCGGGCCGACACCGTGGGTGCCGTGCTCGCTGTCGCGCAGCAGCTGTTCGCCTTGCAGGCGATAGACACCCAGTACGCCACGGCCCGGCTCGGTGGTGTCGTTCTCGGTGGCGTACAGCCAATCACCGTCCTTGTGGAACACGGCGTGGCCATTGAAGTGGCGTCCGTCCGCTGAGGTGAGGGTCTGTAGCAGGCGACCGTCGCGGGTATCGATCAGGTAGCTTTCGGTGCTCGGGCGGCGGCCGACGAACAACGCCAGCGGCAGGCTGAGATGCGGTACCACGTCGTGGCAGCGTTCGTTCACCGGGGTGGCGAAGGCGCGCTCGCCATCCAGGCGATAGCCCACGGCGTAGTGGCGGCCGTCGGCGTCGTCGCGGGCCGACAGCAGCAGTGGCTGGCCGGAAGGGCCGAATAGCGTCCAGCCACCGAAGGCGCCGGCGGCTGCCAGGCTCGCGGCCACGGCGCCGAGACCGAGACCGAGAAAGGCTCTGCGCTGCATGCTCAATCTCCGTCGTGGGCGTTGAAGCCGATCTGCACGCCGAGCGCCTTGGCCAGCTCGCTTTCCTGCAAGCGATGCAGGCGGTTGAGGCTGTCGTAGAGCTCGTTCAGGCTGGTGCGGCCGGCTTCGTCGGCGAGCAGTTCGCCCAGCGGGCGATCCAGTGCGGCCAGGCGCTGGCGGGTGTCCTGGTAGGCCGCGTCGATGCGTTGACCCAGCTCGGCCTGATCCTTGTCCAGCAGTGACTGGATGCCGTCACGGTTGGTGCCATGCCAGAGCAGTTCGGCATTGGCCAGCGCCGCGCCGAGGTTGGCCAGGCTGGCCGCGCTGCGCCAGGCTTCGGCCTGGTAAGGCTGGGGAATGCCCTTGCTCTGGCGGCCCATGGGCGCGCCGAGCTTCTTCTTCAGACCATCCAGGGCGCTGACCTGCACGCGCAGCAGCTCGGCGATGGCTTCGTTGGAGTCGGCGTAGCGCTCGTTGGGGAAGGCTTTGAGCTGCGCCGCGGTGCCTTCCTTGGCCTGCCACTGAGCGAGGATATCGGCGGCGAGCGCCTGCTGGTGTTTGCCGATGGATTCCAGCAGCGGGCAGTAGCGGGCCTTCTGCTCGGCCTGGTTGAGATCCAGGTTCGGGTCGAACAGCAGGTATTCGTAAGCGGTCAGGCCTTGCACCACCACGCTGGCGCTGGCCAGGTCGTCAGCACTCAGCTGCGGCTTGCTGTTGAGCAAGGCTTCGACCTGGCGCTGCACCAGGTTCTTCTTGTCCGGCCAGAACTGGATCTGCCAGGCGCGGTTGCCTTCGGCGAGCGGGCCGAGCAGCACTGGCTGCAAACCGGCCCAGGCACTCTGGGCACCAAGGAAGGCCTGGCGCGCGGCGGGCAGATCGGCGCTGCCGGCGCAGAACGCGGCGGCGCTGCTGGCCAGTTGGCGGTCGGCCTCCTGCCAGCTGTTGTAAGCCGGAAGGATCACGCCTTCGGTCAACGCGGCGCTGACCTTGGCCTTGGGATCCTGCTGACCACAGCCGACCAGGGCCAGGCCGAGTAGTGAAGCGATCAGGGTTTTGTGCAACATCGCAGGCTCCTTACAGAGAATTTAGGAAGGCGAGCAGCGCTGCTCGCTCATCGCCATCGAAACGCAGTACGCGCTGCTTGGCCGCTTCGGCTTCGCCGCCGTGCCAGAGAATCGCCTCCAGCAGGTTGCGCGCGCGACCGTCATGGAGGAACTGAGTATGGCCGTTGACCTTTTCCGTCAGGCCAATGCCCCACAGCGGCGCCGTGCGCCATTCACGGCCGCTGGCGAGAAACTCCTCGCGGCCATCGGCCAGCCCTTCGCCCATGTCATGCAGTAGCAGGTCTGTATAAGGTCGGATCAACTGGTTGGCCAGTTCCGGCTCTGCCGCGTCAGCCGAGGTGGTGAAGCTTGGTGTATGACACTGCTGGCAGCCAGCCTGGTGAAACAGACTCTTGCCCTTGAGCACCTCTGGGGCGTCGACGTTACGCCGTGCCGGCACGCCGAGGTTACGACTGTAGAACAGCACGCTGGCGAGGATATTGTCGCTCACTTCCGGTTCGCCGCCGTTGGGCGCGGCCAGGCAGTCGGTCTGCGCGGCGGTGCAGTTGTCATGGGGAATCAGCGAGCTGGTCAGGCCCATGTCGTTGGCGAAGGCGTCGGCGTTCTGCTGGTTGAGGTTGGGTTGTCCGGCTTTCCAGCCGAAGCGGCCGAGCACGCTGCGCTGCTGGGCGCGATCCCAGACCCTATTGGGGCGACCGGAGATGCCGTCGCCATTGGCGTCATCCGGATCGGCGCCGGCCAGGATGTCCTCTTCGGCGATGGCTTCGAGCAGGCCGAGGCCGATCATCGGTGGGGCGATGCGCACCGAGAACAGGGTATCCGGGTGCATGTCGCCGTAACCGAGCTGGCTGATGACCAGCTGCGGCTTGCGCAGCTCCACCACGGTGCCGTCGGCGAAGCGCACCGGCACGCTGCTGTAGGTCACGCGCACTTTGCCTTCGGGGGCCACGCCTGGGTTGGCCATGTCCTGCAACTGGGCGCCGTAGGTCGGTTCGGCGACCACGCCCTGGCGTACCAGCAACTCGGCATGCTCCGCTTTGGCGGGTATCGACAGGCGTACCAGCATCGAGGCGGCGCTGACGGCGTCCGGGCCTGGTGGGTGGCCGCGACCATCCTTGAGGTGGCAGTTCTGGCAGGCATTGGTGTTGAACAGCGGGCCCAGGCCGTCGCGTGCGGTGGTGGTGGCGGGGGCGGTGACCCAGGGGTTGCGGAAGAAGCTGTTGCCGACCGAGAAGTCCAGGCGGCGGCTTGGCGCCAGGTTGGCCGAAGGCTGGGAGAAGGCGTTGTGATCGAACTTGCGTACCGTGGCCGCACCGGCTGACAGGGCTTCGCCGGGCTCTGCCGCGGTAAATTCAGGCTGCTGTTCACAGGCAATCAGGGACAAGGCCAGAAAGGGCAGCAGGCAACGCTGGAGCGGCGACATCGAGGAACTATCCAGGCGGGCAAGAAACGGGGCGCCAAGATTAGCAGGCTAACGTAATTTAAATAAGATGGATTAGCGTTATCTGCACGTGGCCAGAGGTCGCGGGTCGGCTGCGTCAACGTCGCGCACCGACGCAGTCGGTTGGCCCCATTCGCCTCAGGCCGTCGGCCTGTTCACTTCGATGAACCACTTGGGTTGCATGGCGGTGAAGTCGGTGCGGATGTTCGAGGGCAGGTAACTGGCTGAATCCAGCACGCGGAGCTGACCCGCCAGGCGTTCGCATACCACCCAATGCCAGAAGTCGCGGCCGTTTTCCTGGTGGTGCTTGATCGCCAGCAGCGCCAGATCCGGCAGGCTCTCCCAGGATTCGAAGGGTGTCTCGCCGGCTGCGGCAGTCGCACCTCCCGTGGCCAGCAGGCGCCTGACGTATTGGGTATCGGACCACAGCGATTCGTCCTCGGCATGGATGCCCATGGCGTTGGCGATCGTTTTCATCTCGGCGTAGGTCTTGCCGAGAATATTGGCCGAGGCGGCGATGCCGCAGCCGCTGACTTCTTCCTGGATCACGCAGGCCGTCGAGTGGGTTTCCTCGACGGGCTGTTGGACGAGATTGGCCTGGGGCACCCAGCCCGATTCCGCCGTGCCTTCGCGCGTGCACCAGTACCAGCCATTGAGGCTGCGCGAGACAAGCAGCCGCTCGCCGGCGCGGACATCCAGTTCGCGGGCGGTATAGGCCTCGCGAGCGCGGGCGCGCTGTTCATCGAGTCGTTCGATGACCTGGCTGGGTACCCAGCCACCTTCCTGGCCCGGCGTGGTGCAGAAGAACCAGTTATCCCAGCCTTCGTCGCCCTGATACGCCTCGCCGACGCTAAGCGGCGCGCCCTCGGCGAAGGTGATCGGGTTGGGAAATTCGCTGTTGTGATCAAGGGTGACGATAAAGATTTGCCGAGTCATGTGCTTCCTGCCAAGACGGAACCGTTGCGTTTAGGCGCGACAGCGTATCGGCAGGCCAAGCGTTGGGAAAGGGCGTGGGAGTTTGCCGTGTGGTCGCGGTAAGACGGGAATAGGGGCGGCCTGGTGAGCGTGACCAGGCCGCGGGGTGACTCAGGCGCTGACCCGGAAGCGGTTGACCTGCTCCTGCAGGTCGCTGCCCAGGCGCGCCAGGTCGACGCTGGCCGCCGAGGTTTCCTCGGTGGCGGCGGCCGACTGTTCGGCGATGTCACGGATGTTGGAAATGCTGCGGTTGATCTCCTCGGCCACCGAGCTCTGCTGCTCGGAGGCGGTGGCGATCTGCTGGTTCATCTGCTGGATGCGCGACACGGCCTCGTCGATCAAGGTCAGCGCGGTGCCGGCCTGACGCGCGGCTTCCACGGTTTCGCCCGCCATGCTGCGGCTCTTGGTCATCACTCCCACGGCATTCTCGGCGCCGCTTTGCAGGGTTTCGATCAGTTGCTCGATCTGCTGCGTGGACTCCTGCGTGCGGCGCGCCAGGGCGCGCACTTCATCGGCGACCACGGCGAAGCCACGGCCGGCGTCACCGGCGCGCGCGGCCTCGATGGCGGCGTTGAGGGCGAGCAGGTTGGTCTGCTCGGCGATGCTCTTGATCACGTCCAGCACGGTACCGATGTTGGCGCTGTCGCCCTTGAGGCGGCCGATGGCCTCGGCGGAGGCTTCGACGGTATGCGCCAGTTGCTCGATGCTGGTGATGGCCTGCTGCACCACGGCGCCGCCCTGACGGGTCTGATCCTCGGCGTGGCTAGCCGAGCTGGCGGCGCTTTCGGCGTTGCGCGCGACATCCAGCACGGTGGTCGCCATCTGGTTCATGGCGGTGGCGACCTGCTCGGTCTCCATGCGCTGTTCGGTGACGCCGGCACTGGTCTGCTCGGTGACGGCCGAGAGCTCCTCGGCGGCGGTGGCGAGCTGGGTAATGCCGGCGCCCAGGCGCCCGATGAGGTCGCGCAGGCTCTCGGTCATGGCCTGCATGGCTTGCATCAGTTGGCCCAGCTCATCGCGTCGTTCGCTGCGAATGTCGAGGGTGAGGTCGCCGCTGGCCACCTGGCGCGCGACGCTGACCACCCGTTGCAGCGGGCCGACGATCACCTGGGTGATCAGCACGGCGCAGAGCAGGCCAAGGACGAATGCCACTGCAGCGGCCACGATGAGCAGGTGCTTGGCGTCGTTGGAGTCGTTCTCCAGCAGGGTGCGTTGCAGCCCCAGCGACTTGCTGGAGGCAGCGGCCACCTCGCGGGCACGTTCGGTCATCGCCTGCTCGGACTGGTTACGGGCTTGCAGGCTGGCGCGCATGCTCTTGAATTGCTCGCGGTATTCGCCGAGCGAACGCATGGCTTCGTCGAGCGTCTGGCGCGCCTGCGCATCCAGGGTCAGGCGCTGGAGTTTCTCGCCGTTGCTTGCCAGTGACTGGAAATGTTCATCCAGCTTGCTGGCGTAGCTGTCTTCGCCGCGCAGGAGGAAGTCCTTCTCCCTGCGCCTGGCTTCGAGCAACTCGGTGGACAGCGTGTTGGCCAGGTTGGCGTGATCCAGCAGTTCGATGCTGGTCGCGTCGTTGGTCTGGCGAATCTGCTCGACGGCGGTCAGGCGCAGGCGTTCGGCCAATGACTCGAAACGTTCGAGTGCCGCTCTGGCCGAGTCTTCCATGGCCTTCTGAACCTGCTGGTTGCTGTTGGTGGTTTCCTGCAGATGGAGCAGTTCCGCGCGGTAGCGCTCGACGTCCTCCTTGATCTGGCGCATCAGCGCCTTGTTCTCCGGCAACTGCAGGCGTGCTTCGCTGGTCTGGGCCTGGGCGCCGATCTCGTCGGCGAGGGCGACGGCCTGGTTCAGGTACTGGGTTTCGCCACGGATGATGTAGTTCTTTTCCTGCTGGCGAGCCTGGGTCAGCTTGTTGTCGATGGCGTTGACACCGAGCAGGTTGTCGAAGCGTGTCAGGCTGGTTTCCAGCGCCCAGTGCCCGATCCAGACGGTGCACAGGGTGATGAGCAGGATCAGGCCGAAACCGGCCATGAGTTTCTTACGGACACTCAGGTCAAGCAGGACTCTAGCAAGCGTATTCATGACAACTCCTTGTAGCGCACGTTTCTCGTAGAACCTGGGTCTGCAGCGTGCATGACTGCCTGCGGGGGTGATTGGCAGACATGCTCGACCGTGTAGGCGAAGCGGGTGCCAATACGACGAGTGGATGGTGCTGGAGGAGGGCTGGTCGGGCGTTCGGCCAGGCGTGATGGGCGGACGGCGTTCGTGCGGATTTTCTGGCCATCGCTGAGGGTAGTGAGTGGCCACGGCGTTGCCGGGGACGCCTGCAAGCGTGCTGATAAAGCTCGACACTCGAAGTGATCTGGCGTCCGCAGAATATCAGTCTGCCGGATGATGGCAATATGATGTTACGTATTTCGTTGAAAAAATGACGCCGATCTATTGGCGGTGCGCTGAGCTAGCTTCGCGCGTTCGCCGATGAAGGTAATTATTTGCCTCCGAGTTCGAGGGAAATGGCGTCAGCGCAGGTTTGCAGACTTTCTCGATAACGTTCGCGCGCCACCGGGCTGTCCATCACCGCTTCCGGGCCGGAGAGGTTGATTGCCGCGACCACGTCACCGCGGTGGTCACGCACGGCGCAGGCGATCGCCGTGGAGTAGTCGGAGCGGTGCATCACCCAGCCGCGCTCGCGGTCGCGTTCGAGCAGTTGCTGCAGCTCGGGCAGGGTCTTCGGTGCGGGCGGCGGGTAGTCGTCCAGGCGTACGTGCTGGTAGAGCTTGTCCAGCTCCATGGGCGTCAGGCCGCTGAGCAGCATGCGGCCCATGGCCGTGCAGTGGCAGGGGATGCGTGTGCCGATGGGGATGTTCACCGACAGCCGCTGGGCAGCGAAGGCGCGGCCGATGTAGAGACTCTCGGTCTGCTCACGGATGGACAGGTGGCACGACAGTGAGGTGCGGTCGCGCAGGGCATTGAGGTGCGGCATGGCGATGTCCACCAGGTCGCGGCTGGCCAGGTAGGCGAAGCCGTCGCAGAGCACCTGCGGGCCCAGTTCGTAGCTGTTCTTGCCGAGCTTGCGCAGGTAGCCCATGTCGGTGAGCGTGACCAGGATGCGGTAGATGGCCGAGACGCTGACCCCCAGGCGCTCGGCGATGGTGTTGCTGCTCAGGCTGCGCTCGCTGGCGTTGAACATCTGCAGGATGCTCAGGCCGCGTTGCAGTGCGGGGACGCGGTAGTCCAGCTCGTCTTCTTGGATGCTCATGGTGCTTCCCTTGTAGCTGTGTTGCCCTCTCCCCCAGCCCCTCTCCCATGAATGGGAGAGGGGAGTGAAGAGCTCATGGCAGGGCGTCGATCCCGACCGGCTGTCCGCCGAACTCCTGCATGGCATCGAGCAGCGCGCCCCAGAAGTAATGCACCGAGGCGCGGTCGCAGAGGATGTGCAGGCACGGCACTTCGCCCAGCGGCAGGTTGGCGATGATGACGTTGATCCGCGCCGCCGAGGTCTGCGCCACCTGGCCAACGGCGAAGGCCTGCGGGCTGAGGTCGACGCCGCAAAGCTTGGCCATCACCTCGGCCTGACAGGTGCCGGTCAGCACCAGCCAGGCATGGCTGTCCTGGCGCGGCAGCAGGTACTGGCCGGCGCTGGCCTGCCACTGGCTTTCCTCGCGCTGCGCTTTGCTGCCGGCATCGTGCAGGCTGCCGAGCAGCAGGTACTCGGTTTGCGACAGGCGCAGCACGTGGCTGCCATCGGCCTGACTCAGCGCCTGGTTGGGCGCCTGCGGTAGCTGGTAGCCCAGTGCGCCCAGGTAGTCGGCAGATGCCGGGCCGCGCAGGCCGTAGCGCGCCAGGCTGGTCAGGTCGATGAGTGCGCAGTGGCCCAGCAGGGCGCTTTCGTCGCTCTGGCCGTAGGTGGTGACGATGCAGCTCTCGCCGAACGGGGCGAGGGTGGCGCCGGCCTGCAGACGGTAGAGCGGGCTGCGCGCTGCGAATTGATTGGCTTGGAGGGTCATCTCACAGCTCCTGGCGTTGGCTTTCAGGGTCATAGAAGGGCAGTTGCACCACCGTGGCCTGCACCACCTCGCCGCCTTCGACGCGGATCGGCAGGCGCTGGCCCGCCGCGGCCTGGTCGGGCGCGCAGTAGGCCAGGCCGATGATCTGGCCGAGGGTCTGCGAGTACTCGCAGGAGGTGACGTTGCCGCTGATGTCCGGCCCCTTGAGCACCAGATGGCCTTCCAGCGGCTGGCTGCTGCCTTTGGCCAGGGTGAAACCGACCAGCTTGCGGATCGGCGGCTGCGCTTCGAGGATTTCCACCGAGCGCTTGCCGACGAAGAACGGCTTGCTGCGGGCGATCGCCCAGCTCATGTCGATCTCGGCCGGGCTGGTCATGCCATCGGTGTCCTGGCTGATGATCACGTGGCCTTTTTCCAGGCGCAGCAGACGCTGGGTTTCGACGCCGAATGGGCGAATGTCGAACTCCCGACCGGCTTCCATCAGCGCATCCCACAGGGCTTCGCCGTAACGCGCCGGAACGTGAATCTCGTAGCCCAGTTCGCCGACGAAACCGACCCGCAGCAGGCGGGCGGGAATGCCGGCCACCGTGCCCAGGCGCACCGCCAGGTAGGGGAAGCCCTCGGCGGACAGGTCGACATCGCCGCAAAGTTTGGCCAGCACCTTGCGCGAGTCCGGCCCGGCCAGGTTGACCGCAGCCAGCGCGGCGGTGACGTTGGTGATGTCGACGTTCAGGCGCCACTGCGCGTTCCACTTGAGCATCTGCTGGTAGACGCGATCCACACCGCTGGTGGTGGCGCTGACGTAGAAGTGCTCGTCGGCAAAGCGTGCGCAGACGCCATCGTCGATCACCACGCCGTGCTCGTTGGTCATCAGCGCATAGCGCGAACGGCCGACCGGTTGCTTGGCGAAGGCGAAGGTGTAGAGGCGGTTGAGCAGCTCGGCGGCGTCCGGGCCGCGTACGTCGAGGCCGCCCAGGGTGGACACGTCGATCAGGCCGACCTTCTCGCGCACCTGGCGCGCTTCGGCCTGCATGCAGGCTTCGCGTTCTTCCGGCTTGCCGTAGTAGGCCGGGCGCTGCCAGATGCCGGCGGGCATCATCTTCGCCCCCAGCTCCAGATGGCGCGCGTGCATGGCGGTTTGCCGATACGGATCGAAGCCACGGCCGGCGACCTGCGCCAGGGTTTCCGGGCAGAACGGCGGGCGCGCGGTGGTCACTCCGGTTTCGCTGACGCTGCGGCCGGTGGCCTGGGCCACCAGGCGCGCGGTGGGCAGCGCCGAGTGGCGGCCCTGCGACGGGCCCATGCCGACGGTGGAGAAGCGCTTGACCAGTTGCACGTCGCGGTAGCCGTGACGGGTGGCGTTGACGATGTCACGCACTTGCAGGTCTTCGTCGAAGTCGACGAAATCCTTGCCTTTCGGGTGAGGGAAGATCGGCCAGGGGAAGTTGACTCGCGGCTCGCTTGGCAGCTCGCGCGGGCTCGAATCCGCCTCCAGACCCAGCGCAGCCAGTGCACGCAGGGCGCCGTTGGCGGCATCGGCAAGCAGCGCGTCAAGGGCGTTGCGACCATTGACCGAGCCGACCACCTGCAGCCCGCTGGGCAGGCCGGACAGGCTGAAGCAGGCACTGGCGTCGTCGTAGGCCAGCTTGCCGCCGGCCTGGCACAGCAACTGGTACACCGGCATGTAGCCGGCGGACATGCACAGCAGGTCGCAGTCGATGCGCAGGCTGCTGTCGGCGACCTTGCCCTGGCCTGTGATGCGGCGCACGTCCACGGCGTTCAGGTGCTTGTCGCCCAGCGCTTCATAGACCGTGCTGCCGGCATGGCAGGCGACGCCACGGGTTTGCAGGGCGGTGGCCAGGCTGCCGTCATCGGCGCGCTCGCGCATGTCCACCAGGGCGGCGACCTCGACACCGGCATCGAGCAGGTCGAGAGCAGCCAGGTAGCCGTCGTCGTTGCCGGTCAGTACCACGGCGCGCTGGCCCGGTTTGACCGCGTAGAGCTTGATCAGGCGCTGCGCGGCGCTGGTCAGCAGCACACCGGGCAGGTCGTTGTTGCGAAACACCACCGGCTGGTCGAAGGCACCCGCTGCGACGATGCACTGGCGGGCACGCACCTTGTACATGCGATTGCCCTGAATCACCGGCAGGTAGTGGTCGGTGAACCAGGCGTTGCAGGTGGCTTCCTTGAGGATGCGGATATTGGCGTGGCCTTCGACGGCGGCCAACAGCTCGGCGCGCAGCTCGGCGGCACGTTTGCCTTCGACGTCGAAACGCGCCCAGGCCAGCGCGCCGCCGAGGTAGTTCTGCTGTTCGATCAGCAGCACCTTGGCCCCGGCGTTGGCAGCGCTCAGCGCCGCGCACAGGCCGGCCGGGCCGGCGCCGATCACCGCCAGATCGGTGAACAGGAAGGCCTTGTCGTGGTACTGCGGCTGCAGCTTGAGGTTGAGTACGCCGAGGCCGGCTTTCTTGCGGATCAGCGGTTCCCAGACCTTCCACATGCCCTTGGGCTTATAGAAGGAACGGTAGTAGAAGCCCACCGGCATGAACTTGGAGAAGTGCCCGAGCAGGGCGTCGCGATCCTTGTCCAGGCTGCCGTTGTAGTTCTGCGCGGTGACTTGCAGACCGCCAGACAGCGGCTGCATATCGGCCAGCACGTTGGGCTCGTCCGGTAGTTGCACCAGGGTGTTGGCGTCCTGCCCGGCCATCGACAGCGGGCCGCGCGGGCGGTGGTACTTGAACGAGCGCGACAGCAGCCAGCGCTGGTTGGCCAGCAGGGCGCTGGCGATGCTGTCGCCGGCCAGACCCTGGTAGGTGGTGCCCTCGAAGTCGAAGCTGACGGGGCGGTTGCGGTCGATCAGCAGGCCCAGCGGGGCTGGCAGGCGGATATCGGCGCTCATGCGCTTACCTCCTGGGGTTTGCTGGCAGGCGCGGCGAAGTCGACGCGACGGTCGAACAGCTCCTTGGGGTCGAAGGTGCGCAGGATCTCATCGCTGACGGTGTGGCGTTCGGCCAGGAACCAGTAGCTGGAGGCGTTGTGCATCCACCACTCGGTGACGACGCCGGCGATGTTCTCGCTGTTGAACACGTAGTCGGCCCATTCGGCGTCCGTGCAGGTGTTCGGATCGGGCATGCGCTTGAGTTCGCCGCCGTAGGTGAATTCGTTGATGTTGCGAGGCCCGTTGAGCGGGCAGGGCATGATCTTCATGGTGCGAACCTCAGTGACTGGCAGCCGTGGCGCCCATCTCGTTGACCTGGCGGAAGGTCGAGAAGCGCTCGAGGGCGAAGGGTTTGATCAGCTCCGGCACCTTGCCGCCGCTGGCGACCAGCTCGGCCATGGTCTTGCCGCAGATCGGCGTGGCCTTGAAGCCCCAGGTGCCCCAGCCGGCGTCGAGGTAGTAGTTGGTCAGCGGCGAGTGACCCATGATCGGGCTGTAGTCCGGGGTCATGTCGGTGCTGCCGGCCCACTGACGCATCAGCTTGGCACCGGCCATGAACGGGAACATCTCGATGGCGTGGGCCAGCAGGCTTTCCTTCAAGTCGAGAGTCGAGCGCGTGTTGTACAGCGGGTAGGGGTCGGAGCCGCCACCGAAGACGATTTCGCCACGGCTGGTCTGCTGCACGTAGCAGTGCAGCGCCGAGGAGCTCACCAGCGGATCGAGGAACGGCTTGAACGGCTGGGTGACCATGGCCTGCAGTGGGTAGGTATGGATCGGCGCCTTGATCCCCAGCTTGTTCATCAGCAGCGAGCTGGCGCCGGCCACTGCCTGCACCACGCAGCCGCAGCGCACGGTGCCACGGTTGGTCTTCAGCGCCGTGACCTTGCCATTCTCGACGACGAAGTCCTGCACCTCGGTGAGCTGGTGGATTTCCACGCCGCGCTTGGCCGCCTGCTTGGCGTAGCCCCAGGCTACGGCGTCGTGGCGCGCGGTGGCGCCGTCGATGTGCCAGAGCCCGGCGAGCACCGGGATATGACCGGGGTCGAGGTTGAGCGTCGGTACCAGTTCGTGGATCTGCTGGCGGTCGATCATCTCGGTGCGGCCACCGAAGTGCTTGTTCACCTCGGCGCGCTGGCGGAAGGCACGCACGGTGGCGTCGGTGTGCGCCAGGGTGAGCTGGCCGCGCTCGGAATACATGATGTTGAAGTCGAACTCGTTGGACAGGTCCTTGAACATCCGCACCGACTCGGCATAGAAGCGCACGCCTTCGCTGGTGAGGTAGTTGGAGCGGATCACCGCCGTGTTGCGCGCGGTGTTGCCACCGCCGAGGTAGGACTTCTCCAGCACCGCGACGTTGGTTACGCCGTGGTACTTGGCCAGGTAATAGGCGGTGGCCAGGCCATGGCCGCCACCACCGATGATGACCACGTCGTACGCCGGCTTGAGTTCCTTCGGCGCAGGCAGGTCGACCTCCACGGGGTATTCCGAGGATAGGCCGTACTTGAGCAGGGCAAGGGGCATTGCGGTTACTCCTGGGCCGTCAGGCCATGTTGCTGGCGGGCGGCGGTGACAGTGTTCTGCATCAGCAGGGCGATGGTCATCGGGCCGACGCCACCGGGCACCGGGGTGATGGCCGAGGCCACCGGCAGCACGGCGTCGAAGTCGACATCGCCGACCAGACGCGAGCGGCCGTCCTCGTCGATGCGGTTGATGCCGACGTCGATCACCACCGCACCGGGTTTGATCCAGTCGGCGCCGATCATTCGAGGCCGACCGACGGCGGCGACGACGATGTCAGCCTGGCCACAGAGCTTCTCCGGCTTGACGCTGCGCGAATGCAGCACCGTGACGCTGCAGTTGGCGGCCAGCAGCAGCGCCGCCATCGGCTTGCCGACGATGTTCGAGCGGCCGACCACCACGGCGTGTTTGCCGGACAGGTCGCCGAGGGTGTCGCGCAGCAGACGCATGCAGCCGGCCGGCGTGCAGGGCGTGAGCACCGGGCGGCCCTGGCTGAGGCCGCCGACGTTCTCGCTGTGGAAACCGTCGACGTCCTTGGCCGGGTCGATGGCCTGCAGCACGCGGGTTTCATCGATGTGCGCCGGCAGCGGCAGTTGCACCAGGATGCCGTTGACCGATGCGTCGGCATTGAGCCCGGCCACCACTTCCAGCACGGCCTCGGCGCTGGCGTCGGCGCCCAGGCGATATTCCAGCGAGCGGATGCCCACTTCGTTGGCGCGCAGCACCTTGTTGCGCACGTAGACGTGGCTGGCCGGGTCGTCACCGACCAGCACCACGGCCAGCGCCGGCTCGATGCCTGCACCCTTGAGTACGGCCACGTCGGCGGCGACTTCGGCGAGCACGCGGGCGGAGGCGGCCTTGCCGTCGATCAGCTTGCTGCTCATCGGAAGATCACCGTCTTGTCGTGATTGAGGAACACGCGGTGCTCGAGGTGGTACTTGACTGCCTTGGACAGGGCCACGGTTTCGGTGTCACGGCCCACCGCGACCAGCGCGTCGGGGGTGTAGTTGTGATCCACGCGTTGCACTTCCTGCTCGATGATCGGGCCTTCGTCGAGATCCGAGGTGACGTAGTGCGCAGTGGCGCCGATCAGCTTCACGCCGCGATCGAAGGCCTGGTGATAGGGCTTGGCGCCCTTGAACCCAGGCAGGAACGAGTGGTGAATGTTGATGGCGCGGCCGGACAGTTGCTTGCACAGGTCGTCGGAGAGGATCTGCATGTAGCGCGCCAGCACCACCAGATCGGTCTTGGTCTCGTCGACGATCTTCAGCAACTCGGCTTCCTGCTGGGCCTTGGTGTCCTTGGTCACCGGCAGGTAGATGAAGCGGATGCCCTCGCGCTCGGCCATCGGCCGCAGGTCGAGGTGGTTGGAAACGATGGCGGTGATCTTCATCTGCAACTCGCCCTTCTGGTGGCGATAGAGCAGGTCGGCCAGGCAATGGTCGTACTTGCTGACCATCAGCAGCACACGCATCGGCTCGGTGGTGTCGTGCAGCTCCCAGGTCATCTCGAAGCGTTCAGCGACATCGACGAAGCCGTCCTGAATCAGCTGGATATCGCCGGCAAAGCCACTGTTGAAACGGAAAACCGCACGCATGAAGAAAGAGCCGCTGACCTCGTCATCGAACTGCGCCATCTCGCTGATGTAGCAACCATGGTCGGCAAGGAAGGACGTTACGGCGGCGACGATGCCCGATGTGGCCGGGCAACTGATCTTGATCACGAACGGGTGCTTGGCGTGCTGCATGGCGAATCCTCTGCTGGGGTCGGCGGCAGGAAAATCTTCATGGATAAAAGAGATGTTCGTCTGTGAATAAAAATTACTGTGACGAATCTATTTTTCGTGTTGGTGATTTTTATAAGTGAATGAAGGTGCTCTGTCCATGCCTGTTAGGAATTTTTTTATCCTGAAGGGAAATAAAAGACGGGTGGCAGCGACGCTCCTATTCGCGACGCAATCCAGAACGGCTTGCACGCAAATGACGTGGAGGAGCGAGCCCGTAGGGTGCGCTGTGCGCACCGGGTGAACGCTGTCGTCAGGCGGTGCGCGCAGCGCACCCTACGGTGTAGCCCGGATGCAATCCGGGGTGGGCTGCGTGCAGATGGTTCGGCAGGCACGAGCTGTAGGGTGCTCCATGTGCACCGGGGAGAACGCTGTCGTCAGGCGGTGCGCGCGGCGCACCCTACGGTGTAGCCCGGATGCAATCCGGGGTGGCCAGTGTGCAGATGGCTCGGCGTGCACGAGCTGTAGGGTGCGCCATGCGCACCGGGGAGAACGCTGTCGTCAGGCGGTGCGCACAGCGCACCCTACGGGTATGTAGCTCGGATGTAATCCGGGGTGGCCAGTGTGCACATGGCTCGGTGGGCACGAGCTGTAGGGTGCGCCGTGCGCACCGAGGAAAACTCTGTTGTCAGGCAACACGCACAGCGCACCCGACGACGCTCAACCCCGACGAGGAAGGTCGAGCACTGCCAGCAGCCCGCCACCCGTGCGGGGTTGCAAGGTGAGGCTGCCGCCGTGGGCGCTGGCGATCTGCCGGGCGATGCTCAGTCCCAGGCCGTAACCACCGGCACTCTCGCTGCGCGCTTCGTCCTGGCGGTAGAAGGGCTCCATGACGCGCTCCAGCAGCGCCTCGTCGATGCCCGGCCCACGGTCGGCAATGCCGATGCGCAGTTGTTCGGCACTGTCTTCGAGCTGGATTTCGATCAACCCGCCGGCATGCCGCACGGCATTCTCCAGCAGGTTCTGCAGGCAGCGGTGCAGGCCACTGGCATGCGCCACCAGCGGTCGAGCGTTGCCGTGGATTTCGACCTGCGCCCCCAGGTCGTGAAAGTCCGCCTGCAGGCCCTGTAGCAAGGCGTTCATATCCACCGGTTCGCGGGCGTCATCCAGCTCGCCGCTGCGCAGGAAGTCGAGGCTGGCCGAGACCATCTCCTCCATCCGTTGCAGGTCGTCGCGAAAGCGCTGGCGGGTGGCTTCGTCGGCGAGCAGTTCAGCACGCAGGCGCAGACGGGTGATCGGCGTGCGCAAATCATGCGAGACGGCGGCGAAGAAGCGCGTGCGCTCGGCGATGCTGTCGATCAGCCGGCGCTGCATGGCATTGAACGCCTGCGCGGCCTGGCGTACTTCGCGCGGCCCGTCGACCGGCAGGGGCGGGCGGTGAATATCCTGGCCGAGGGCTTCGGCGGCGCCGGTCATGCGTTGCAGTGGGCGCAGCACCAGGCGCACCGCGAGCAGGGCGATGAGTACCACGACGATGATGCGCAGCAGGTAGATGCGGGTCAGGTAGTCGAGCAGCAACGACAGGGTCGAGGCGCTCGTCCAGCCCTGTTCCTCGATGGCTTCCAGATACAGCACGGGGCCGCTGGGCAACTGCAGTTCGACCTGGAAACGGCCACTGGCTGGCGTCGTGCCAAACAGCACCGGCAGGCTGGCGGGGTGGCCGTCCGGGTCGAGCACGTCGAGCGCCAGCAGGCGCAGGGTTGGCGTGCTGCCGGTGCGTTCGGCGATCACCTGGCGCAGCAGTGCCTCGCGGTTGCGGTCGGCTTCGTCCAGTTGCCTGGCGGGCGGTGCTGCTTCCAGCAGGCGCAAGTCCGGCCCTTGCAGCGCCTCGATCAGGGGCACCGCCAGGGCCGGATCACGGCGGTCGAGCAGGATCAGGTCGGCCAGGCGCGTGGCCAGCAGGCGCGTGGGTATCTCCAGTACCTGGCCGTGGCGCATCTCGTACCAGATGCTGCTGGTGAGAATCTGCGCGGCGAACAGACCGGCCACCAGAATCAGCACCAGACGGCCGAACAGCGAATCGGGCCAGAGCCGCTTCACGCCTGCTGTACCTCTTCGACGGTCAGGGCATAGCCCTCGTTGCGCACGGTGCGGATCAGCCTGGGCGCACGCGGGTCGTCTTCCAGATGCTGACGCAGGCGGCTGATGCACACGTCGATGCTGCGGTCGAACGGCGCGCGTTCCTTGTCGAAGGCGTGGCCGAGCAGAAAGTCGCGGCTCAGCGGGCGGTTGGGGTGTTGCAGCAGCAGGCGCAGCACGCGGTAGTCGGAGTTGCCAAGGCTGATCACCAGCCCGGCGGGCGAGCGCAGCTGGCGCGTGGCGGTATCCAGGCGCCAGCCGGCGAAACGCAGGCTGGTGGCTTCATCGAGGCGGGCGCGATCCGGGAAGCTCTGCGTGCGGCGCAGCACCACCTTGATCCGTGCCAGCAGCTCGCGCGGGTCGAAAGGTTTGGCCAGGTAGTCGTCGGCGCCCATTTCCAGGCCGACGATGCGGTCGACCAGGGTGCCGCGCGCGGTGAGCATGATCACCGGAATATTGCTGCGTACACGCAGCTCGCGGCACAGGGTGAGGCCGTCCTCGCCGGGCAGCATCAGGTCGAGTACCACCAGGTCGATCAATTGCTCTTCCAGACGCTTGCGCATCTCCGCCCCCTGACTGGCCACCGAGGTCTGGTAGCCGGCCTCGCTCAGGTAGGTGGCGAGCAACTGACGAATCTCGGGGTCGTCATCGACGATGAGGATGTGATCCGGTCGGGACATCGGGCAGTACCTGCAAAGGCTGAGCGCGGAACATACACCGACGCCCAGGGGCAAATGTAATGGATTGTTTTGGAACGCGTTCGGTTGGCGCTTCCGATACATCTTCGAGGCAGCCCGGGAGGGGCGGGTCGATAGAATTCCTTAAATAAAAATGCGAGTGATTGTATTTAAGGAGTTGCAATGCCCCAAGCGCTTTCCACGTCTCCCCTCAGCCTGTCGCGCACGCTGGCTCCGGCCTTTGGCCTGATGCTTGGCGTCTGTGCGTTGCCGGTGATGGCTGACGCTGCGGCCATCGACCTTCCGGATCTGCAGGTTTCCGGCAAGCGTACGACCTACAAGGCCGACAACGCCTCCTCGGCGAAGATCGCCGTGCCGCTGCTCGATGCTCCGCAAAGCGTCAACGTGGTGCCGCGCGAGGTGCTCGAAGAACAGAACGCGCAGAGCCTGCAGGACGTGCTGCGCAACGTGCCGGGCATCACCTTCATGTCCGGCGAAGGCAACCTGGGTTGGGGCGACCTGTTCTCCATTCGCGGCTTCTCCTCGGAGCAGAGCCTGACCGTCGACGGTGTGCGCGATGCCGGCATGTCCAGCCGCAACGACACCTTCAACCTGGAGCAGGCGGAAGTCTATAAAGGCACCGGTTCGGTGGAGTCGGGCGTCTCGGCGATTGGCGGCAGCGTCAACCTGGTCAGCAAACGCGCTCACCTGGGCGATGCCGGCAAGCTCTCCGCTGGCATCGGCACTGACAACTACAAGCGCCTGACCGCCGACATCAACCGCGAGATCAACGACACCAGCGCGGTGCGCATCAACCTGATGAAACACTACAGCGCCGTCGCCGAGCGTGATGAGGTGGATTACGACCGCTGGGGCCTGGCGACTTCCTTCGGTCTTGGTCTGGGCACCGACACGCGCCTGTGGCTGGATGCCTTCTTCCAGAAGGACAATAACACCCCGGACGGCGGTGTGCCGATCCAGCGCGGCACCAACGGCAAACGCATGCCCGGCGTATCGCGCGATGCCTGGTACGGCGATTCCAGCCTGTACACCCAGCGCAGCGAAACGCGCTCGCTGACCGGCTTGTTCGAGCATGATTTCGACGACAGCACCACGTTGCGCAACCAGCTGCGCTGGCAGCAGACCGATAACTGGGCGGTGCTCTCGCCGGCGCGCTTCGTCGCTGCCAATGCCGATGGCAGCCGCAACTGCAGCGGCACACGCTGCGCCAGCCTCGGCTATATCGGTGTCGGCCCGGCCAGTTCGATCAATGGCGTCAACTCCTACACCGACTACATCAACAGCGGCGATACCCGCTACGCCTACCTGCGCGGCAGCGATTTCGGCCTGTCCAAGCGCTACTCGATCATCGACAACCAGACCGACCTGAGCTTCGCCTTCAACACCGGCGGCATCGGTCATCAGGCGGTCACCGGCGTCGAGCTGTACAAGGAAACCTACGCCGGCCTGCACAACACCATGAAGGTGCCGGACGGCGCGATGTTCTTCGACATGAGCGACCCGGCCCACCAGTTCGCCTCTACCTATGCACGCAAGGGCTACGGCGACCCGGCCACCGAGGTGAAGAACGCCGGCTTGTACGTCTCCGACACCCTGACCTTCAGCCCGCAATGGCAATTGCTGTTGTCGCTGCGCTACGACCGCTGGAAGGTCGCTACCGAGACCGCCGGCAATGAAACCAGCCGCAGCGACGATACCTTTGGCGGCCGCGCCGGGCTGGTTTTCAAACCGGCCGAGAACGGCAGCATCTACCTGTCCTACAGCCAGTCGGCGCAGCCGTCGGCCATCGGCGCCAGCACCAACAACCAGGTGTACGGCGCGGCCAGCACGGCGGACTACGAGCCGGCCGAGGCGCGCACCTACGAGCTGGGCACCAAGTGGGAGCTGCTCGATGATCGCCTGGGCCTGACCGCCGCGCTGTTCCGCACCGAGCTGGACAACAGCTGGGAATACAGCGAGGGCGAGACCGCACCCGTGCGTGCGCTGCCGGCCAAGCGGGTCGACGGCATCGAGCTGGGTCTGCAGGGCGAGCTGACCTCGAAGTGGAGCGCCTACGCCGGCTTCGCCGCGATGAAGAGCCGCCAGACCAAGGGTGCCAACAAGGGCGAGGAGGCCAAGAACGTCCCCGACCTGACCGCCAACCTGTGGACGACCTACGAGCTCACCGATGACCTGAGCCTGAGCTACGGCGCCAACTATGTCGGCCGCCGCCGCTACAGCGACAACAAGTACGTCGGCGGGCTGAACAACAACAGCAGCAACGCCGAAGGCCCGGCTGGCGTGTTGCCCATCTACACCCGCGACCACGAGAAGGCGCCTGGCTACTGGCTGCACAGCGTGGCCGCGCGTTATCAGGTGGACGCCAGCACCACGTTCAACCTCAACGTCGAGAACCTGTTCAACACGTTCTACTACAGCCGCATCGGTGCCTCGCTCGATGGCTTCCAGCTGTACGGCGTACCGGGTGCCGGACGTACCGTCACCGCCAGCGTGGATTACAGCTTCTGATGCTGATCGAAATCGAAGCGCTGCTCAGCGCCACGGAACTCGACGAGGTGCGCCGGCAACTGCTGGCGCAACCCTGGGTCGACGGCAAGGTCACGGCCGGCGTGCAGTCGGCGCAGGTCAAGGTCAACCGCCAGCTGGACGAGGACAACCCGCTGGCCCGTCAGCTTGGCGAACTGATCCTGCGGCGCCTGTCGAACAACGCGTTGTTCATGTCCGCTGCCTTGCCCAAGCGCATCTATCCGCCGCTGTTCAATCGCTACGGCGGCGGCGAGGCGTTCGGCTTCCATGTCGACAACGCCATTCGCGGCATCAAGGGCGTGCGCGAACGCGTGCGCACCGACCTGTCGGCGACGCTGTTCCTGGCTGACCCATCCAGCTACAACGGCGGTGAGCTGGTGATCCGCGACACCTTCGGCGAGCAGCGCGTCAAGTTGCCGGCCGGGCATCTGGTGCTTTATCCCGGCAGCAGCCTGCACCGCGTCGAGCCGGTGACGCGCGGCGAGCGTCTGGCCTCGTTCTTCTGGATCGAGAGCCTGGTACGCGAGGACGGCCAGCGGCAGATGCTGCTGGACATGGATGTGGCCATCCAGCGCCTCACTGCCCAGGGCGCCGACGACCAATCACTGCTGGAACTCACCGGCGTCTATCACAACCTGCTCCGTCGCTGGAGCGACACCTGAATCCATTCGAGGTCATCTGCATGAGAATCTCTTTGCTGCGGCGCGCCTGTGCGTTGCCCCTGTTACTGCTGGCCCTGGCCGGCTCCGCCCACGCCGTGGAAGTCACCGACGTGCTCGGGCGCAAGGTCGACGTACCGGCTGAACCCAAGCGTGTGGTGCTGGGGGAAGGACGGCTGTTCTTTGCCCTGGCGCTGCTCGACCGCGAGGCGCCGTTCCAGCGTGTGGTCGGCTGGCAGAACGACATGCGCCTGCTCGACCCGCACACCTATGAGGTCTACGCGCAGAAATACCCGGCCATCGCCGATATTCCACTGATTGGCCAGGCGTCCGAGCAGAGTGTCAGCGCCGAGCAGATCCTTGCTCTCAAGCCTGATCTGGCAGTGTTCAGCATCGCCGGCGAAGGCCCGACCCAGCACAGCCCGGTCGCCGACCTGCTGGCCGCTGCGGGCGTGCCGGTGCTGTTCATCGATTTTCGCGTGCACCCGATCAAGAACACCCGCGTCAGCCTGGAGGCACTGGGCAAACTACTCGGCCGTGAGCGCGAGGCTCAGGAATACCTGAGCCTGTACGACCGTCACCTGGCACGCGTCACCGATGCCGTGGCCGACCTGCCGGATGCGCAGCGGCCCAAGGTGTTTCTCGAACTGCTGGCCGGCGTCTGGCAGGCGCCGGGTCACACCACCGGCAAGAGCGGCCTGGGCGGCGTGGTGGAGGCAGTCGGTGGGCACAATATCGCCGCCGGCGTGGTGCCGGGCGCTATTGGTGACGTCAGCGTCGAGTACGTGCTGACCGCCGATCCGGACGTCTATATCGCCACCGGCAACCGCAACCCCGGCGTGCTGCTCGGCGCTGGCGTGGACGAGCAGACCGCCCGCGACAGCCTGACGAAGATCACCGCGCGCCCCGAGTTCGCGCCGTTGCGACCGATCCGCGCTGGCCAGGCGCATGGCCTGTGGCATGACTTCTACAACTCGCCGTTCAACATCCTCGCCATCGAGAGCATGGCGCGCTGGATTCACCCCGAGCGCTTCGCCGACCTCGATCCACAGGCGACCCTGGCCGAGATCAACCGCTTCCTTGCCGTTGGCCTGGATGGCCACTACTGGATCGATGCAACGCCGTGAGTGCCTATCTGCAACGTGCCGGCGCGCCTGCGCTGGAGGCGGCAGCGCTGAGCTACCGCCGCCTGCTGCTACATCGCAGCGTGCTGGTGGGCGTGTTGCTGGCGCTGCTGGTGGCCAGCGTGCTGGCTGACCTGGCCAGCGGCGCCTCGGGCATGGGCCTGGGCCAGTTGCTGGCCGGCATTCTCGACCCCGATGCGCTGAGCGCCACCGAGCGGGTGATCATCTGGAACGTGCGCCTGCCGTACGCGCTGATGGCGGTGCTGGTCGGCGCCGCGTTGTCGCTGGCTGGCGCCGAGATGCAGGCGATCCTCGACAACCCGTTGGCCAGTCCTTTCACCCTCGGTGTGTCCTCGGCGGCAGCGCTTGGCGCCTCGCTGGCTATCGCCTATCCGCTGGCCATCGACTGGCTGGCGCCGAGCGGCCAGGTGACGGTGGCGGCGTTCGTCTTCGCCTGCCTGTCGGTGCTGCTGTTGCAGGCCATGTCGCGCCTGCGCGGGGCGGGTGTGGAGAGCCTGGTGCTGTTCGGCATCGCCCTGGTGTTCAGTTGCAACGCACTGGTGTCGCTGCTGCAACTGCTGGCTACCGAGGACGTGTTGCAGCAACTGGTGTTCTGGACGCTGGGCAGCCTGGCGCGAGCCAACTGGGAGAAGCTCGCCATTCTCGCTACGGTGCTCGCAGTGCTGTTGCCGTTCTCCTTGCGTGCCGCACCGGGCATGACCTTGCTGCGCATGGGCGAAGATCGTGCACGCAGCTTCGGCGTCGATGTACGCCGCCTGCGCTACGCCTCGCTGCTGCGTATCAGCCTGCTGGCCGCCACCGCCGTGGCCTTCGTCGGCACCATCGGTTTCGTCGGCCTGGTCGGCCCGCATATGGCGCGCCTGCTGGTCGGTGAGGATCAGCGCTTCTTGCTGCCGGCCAGCGCGCTGGTCGGCGCCTTGCTGCTGTCGCTGTCGTCCATCGCCAGCAAGCTGATCCTGCCGGGCGTGATCGTGCCGGTGGGCATCGTCACCGCGCTGGTCGGGGTGCCGGTGTTCGTCGCGCTGGTGTTTCGCCGTGGGAGGCGCCTGTGAATCTCAAGGTCGATGGCATCGAGGTGGCGTACGGTCGCCGCCGCATCATTCATGGTCTGTCGCTACCGGAGTTGCCGGCCGGCAGCCTGGTGGCACTGGTGGGCCCCAATGGCGCCGGCAAGTCCACGCTACTGCGCGCGTTGGCCGGGCTTGAGCGCATGCAGGGCGGGCTGAGCCTGGGCGGCCGCGACCTGACCCGGCTGAACGCCGCCGAGCGATCGCGCTTGCTGGCCTATATGCCGCAGCAACTGCCGCCAGGTATCGCCCTCGGTGTGCTGGAAAGCGTGATCGCCGCGCTGCGAGTGGGTAACGAGCCCGATGTACTGCGTGCTTCGTTCGAGGCGCTGGCACGGATTGGCATCGAGGATCTGGCCGAGCAATCGCTGGACGGCCTGTCCGGCGGTCAGCGGCAACTGGTTTCGCTGGCCCAACTGATCGCGCGCAAGCCGCAGGTGCTGCTGCTGGACGAGCCGACCAGCGCGCTCGATCTGCATTACCAGTTGCGGGTGATGGACTGCGTGCGTGAGCTGGTGCGTGAACACCAGTTACTGGCCGTGGCGGTACTGCACGACATCAACCTGGCCGCTGCCTGCGCCGACTTCATCGTGGTGCTGCATGGCGGCCAGTTGTACGCCAGTGGCGCACCGGCAGAGGTGTTGACCCCGGCGTTGCTGGCCGAGGTCTACGGCGTCGAGGCGCGGGTCGAGCAATGTTCGCGCGGGCGCCTGCAGGTGCTGGTGGATCGGGCGCTGCCCAGAGCCCGATCAGGCGCGCAGTGATATCCAGGTCGGTGGAGATCGACGGCAGGATTCATGCGAAACGAATCGTGCCAAAGGTCTCCGGGGCGTGGAAGTTGAGCTCCTTTACCGGGCGCCATGAGGCCCAGTGTGGGTGCGAGGTTTCGTCGGCGCACTTGAACAGGTTGCAGCGCCACGCTTGGCCGGGCAGCGCGTCGAGCGGGCCGACATAGGCTTCCAACAAGGTGAAGGGCAGGAAGAACTGCAGGCACCATTCGGTCGGCTCGCTGAGCTCTGGCTCCACCACGGCAGGTAGGGTCGAACGGATGGCGACCTGGCGGCCCTGTTCGGGTGTCAGTTTGACGAATTCCTTGAAGCCGCCCGGCGCGCGCTCGGCATCGGTGATGTAGTAGCTGAGCAGGGTGCCGTTGCCACTCATTTCCAGGTTCAGGTAGCCGTTGTTTTCGGCTTGCCCGGCCTTGGGCTGAAAGTACACCTCGACGCAGCTGTCCTTGCACACCAGATCCTGGAACTGCGTGTGCACGCAGCGCACGTAGCGATCATGGGCGCGGAAGATGCCGTGGATGCCGGCATCGCTGTACAGCAGGCGCGCTTCGGTGAGCGGGCGGTGGTCGCTGCTTTCCGGACGAAACTGCTCGATACGGATGATTTCCGCAGCCTGCCAGGCGGGATCGGCCCAGTCGGCGTTCAGCGCGGGAGGCTGGGGCAGGTGGTTGACGCGATATTCCATATAGGGATTCCAGTTCTGCTGTGTTCAGAACCTGTTTACGATCTTTTGGACTAGAGCCAGACGATACCGATGGCGGCCCCGCAAAAACAGCTGAGGAACGGTCGGAGTCGCGCTCGACTTTACGAGTTGTAAATGAGCATTACTCGTTTCACTCGCCCTTCGGGCCGTCCTCCGGACGTTCAGTGACAAGTCACTGTCCGAAGCTGTTTTTAACGCCATATGGCTGACGGCCAGGAGATCGTAGACAGGTTCTCAGGTGCCCAGGATCACGTAGATCTTCCGCACCTGGCTGAGGTTTTCCCAGGTGCCCTTGAAACCCGCCGCCACCACGAAGGTGCTGCCGGGGCCGAACTCGCGGCTGCTGCCGTCGGCGTCGGTCAGGCGTACCTGGCCTTCGAGGATGTGGCACAGCTCGTCGTAGTCGCAGTCGCAATATTCCTTGTGCGTACCGGCCTCCCAGACACCAGCGGTGAAGTGTTTGCCGGGGTTGGTGAAGTGACGCCAGGTGTGACTGCGATAAGGCGCCTCAACGATGGCGGGATCGGTGATGTCGCGAACCAGTGGCTCGACCGGGCTGGTGGCGAAATCGATAACGTGAGCGGGCATCTTGGACACGGTGGGTTATCTCTTGTTGGAATGATCAGGAGTCGAAGCCGACGCCGAAGGCGTCCATGGTGCGCAGCAGCAGGTTGCGTCGACCGGTGCGGTCTTCCTGCTCCAGGCCGCGTTGGGCCAGGGTCACGGCGCTGTAGCGGATTGGCTCCGGCGGGAACATCACCGGCGCCCGGCTGAGCATCTTTAGTGCGGTACGCTCGGTCTTTTCGCCCGCCAGCAGGTCGAGCATGGTGGCAGCGGCGAAGCGGCTGGCCGAAACGCCCTGGCCGGTAAAGCCGAGGGCATAGGCGATGCGGCCCTGGCTGGCGCTACCGGTGAACATGGTGGTGCGCGCCGAGGAGTCGATGATGCCGCCCCAGGCGTGGCTGAAGCTGATGTCACCGAGTTGCGGAAAGGTATCGAGGAACTGTTCGGCCAGGCGGATGAAGGTTTCCGGACGTTGGGTGAGGCCTTCGTCGAGTTTGCTGGCGAACGGGTAGACGGCGTCGTAGCCGCCCCAGAGGATGCGGTTGTCGGCCGTCTTGCGCCAGTAGTGGAACTGGTTGCCGGAGTCGGCGATGCCGTAGCGCCCTTGCCAGCCGATGGCAGACAGCTGTTCGTCGCTCAGCGGCTCGGTGGTTAGTGCATAGTCATAGATAGGGATGACCTTGGAGGTCAGGCGCGGCAACAGCGAGGTGAAGATATTGGTGGCCAGGGCCAGACGTTCTGTCACCACCACGCCGTAATCGGTTTCCAGGCGGATGCCGTCGACATGCTCGACCAACTGGCGTACCGGCGAGTGTTCGTAGACCTCGATGCCCTGTTCCAGACAAGCTCGGCGCAGCTCGCGCACCATCTTCACCGGGTTGAGCAAGGCGTAGTTGGATTCGAACAGACCTGCCACATAGTTCGGCGAGTCGAGGCGGGCCTTGAGCGCGTCGCCTTCCAGGTATTGGCAATCGATGCCGAAGCGCCGGTATTTCTCCTGCATGGCCTTGAGGCCGTCGACCTGCCAGGGCGTGGTAGCGACGTTCAGCTTGCCCTGGCGTTCGAACTCCACATTCAGGCCCAGGCGTTCGATGTCCCGCTGCAATGCGTCGAGGTTCTGCCGGCCCAGGCGAATGAGGGCTTCGGCTTCCTGTGGCCAGCGCTTGAGCGCATTGGACACCCCGTGGGAAATGCTCGGCGCGCAGAAGCCGCCGTTGCGTCCGCTGGCGGCGCCACCGCAGGCATTGGCTTCGAGCAGCACGATGCGTTTGTCCGGGTGGCGCTGGCGCGCCAGCAGGGCCGTCCACAGGCCGGTGAAACCACCGCCGACAATGGCCAGATCACAGTGCAACTCACCGGCGTGCCGAGTGAAGCCCGGGGGAGGGCCTTCGGCATCCAGCCAGTAGGGCTGGGGAATCGCGTGCTTGAGACTGGTGAGTGCGCGGTGAGTCATGTCGATGGCTTCTTGTTGGTCTATGAACTCGATAGCCCGAGGATGGCGCGAGCAGCCACCTCGGTGCCGTGGGAGGCTTGCATGGCGCTGCGGGCATCGGCCAGGCGCTGTTGCATGGTGTTGTCGGTTAGCAGTTCGGCGATGGCTTCAGGCAGCGCGCTCAGCGGGTCGGCAAAGCGCGGCAGGTAGCGGCCGACGCCAACTTCCTCGGCGCGGCGGGCGTTGTCGTGGCCGTCCCAGCAGTAGGGGATGATCAGCGACGGCAGGCCGAAGTACAGGGCCTCGCAGAAGCTGTTGTTGCCGCCGTGGTGGATGAACAGCTGGCACTCACGCAACACCGCCGGCTGCGGATACCAGCTGTCCAGGTAGACGTTGTCCGGCACCGCGTCGTACTGCTCGCGGTAGGCGCCGACATTGACCAGAAATCGGTAGGGCAGGGTGGCGGCGATGGCGATCAGACGTTTCATCATGCCCACGTCGGCGGCGCCCAGGCTGCCGAAGCTGAGGTAGATCAGTGGCGCGTCGTTGTGCTGCGGGAACGGCGGCACCACGTACGGCGCCTCGCGTCGTACGCAGCCATCCAGATAGACAAAACGCTGTGGGTCGAGCGGCTGCTGGCGCTCGTAGCGCACCGGTGTCGGCGACAGCAACAGGTTCAACCAGGGCGATTCCTCGAGGAACAGCCCGGGTGCACAAGGCGGGTGGCCACTGCTCTCGAGGAAGCGCGAAAAGCGTGAGTGCGCCGGCTCCACTGCTTCGACATAGCGTTGCCAGTAGGTCTGGCAGGCCTCTTTGTCGCTGGCGCTGGCGCCAGACAGATAGGGCGGTACGGCCGGGTCGGGCAGTTCGGTTTCGGCGCAGGAAATCACCCGCACCCAGGGGCAACCGGCCTTGGCGATGGCCGGGAACATCACCACGTTGTCCAGCACGATGGCGTCCGGTTTGAGCCGTGCGAGCAATTGCTGCAGTGGTTTTTCCGCTTCGATGGCGGTATCGATGATCGCTTCCCAGGCCGGCGCGACGTAGCTGTCGATCTGCTCCAGCGGGGTCTGGTCGAAGTAGGGGATGTTGCGCTCGATGAAGCGCTCCCAGTAATGCTGGTGTTCCTCTGCCGACAGCGGGCTGTCCAGCAGCAAGGGGTACTCGGCGAAGCCGTATTCGGCGAACAGACCCTGGAAGTGTTCGTGACAGATGAAAACCGGGCGAGCGCCCTGCTCGCGCAGCGCCTGGGCGATTCCGATGCAGTTCAGCGCGGCGCCGAAGCTGGCCTCGGGGAACAGGGCGATGAGTTTTTCTCTAGGCATAGTCGACTTTCTTCCATGGCAGGGGAGCAGTGGCTCCTGCCTGCGTGAATTTAATACTGTATTTTTTTTAATAAAAAAACATTTTTATTTTTTGGAGGTGCTGCGCGAGGCGCAGTCGCGTTCGTTCGGCGGCGAGCATGCCATGCTCGTCGCTGACTTATCGGGTTAGCAGGTTACAAGTCTTATCGGCGCTGGTAGAAGCCCAGCGGGATGCCGCGGTTGGCGGTTTGTGGGCGCATGGCGGCAGAGAGGCGCAGGTGCAGGCGCAGCAGGTCGGCGGCGATCTGCAACTGGCCGCGCTCGATATGGTCGAGTATGCGCAGGTGTTCGCGCAGTGATTCTTGCAGGCGATGTGCGTTCATCGACGGTAGCAGGTTGGGCAGGCGTCGCAGGCGTTGATGCTGCAGCAGCGAGTCACCGATGAAGCGGTTGCCGCTGCAGGTGGCGATCATCTCGTGGAAGCCGATGTCGAGTTCGCGGAATTGCTCCAGATCGAAGCGCTCGATCGGCTGTGCCAGCAGCGCCTCGGTGCTGTCGCGCAGTAGCGAGAGGCGCTGACGGTCGATGTTGAAACCCTCGGCCAGCAGGGCTTCCGGTTCCATCACCATGCGAAAGTGCAGGCTCTCTTCGAGTGCGGTGAGGTTGTCCAGCAGTGGGCGGAAGCGCCAGGACTGGCCGGGGCCGCGCTCCAGTACCTGATCCTCGCTGAGCTGGCTGAGCACCTTCTGCGCGGCCGGCCGGCCGATCGCGTAGCGGCGCATGATCTCGCTGACGCTGATGCTGCTGCCCAGGCGCCCCGCCATGCGGTCGCGCAATACCGAGCTGGCCAGTTCTTCTTCTTCCGCCTGGGGCAGAGCGGGTGCCAGTGCCTGGCTGGTCGGGTCGGTCAGCAGGCTGTAGCCGCGTCCGGTCTTGTGTTCGGCCAGGCCCTGCTCGACCAGCAGATTGAGTCCGGCGCGAATCAGTGTGCGCGATACCTCGAAGCTGCGTGCGAGCTGTTGTTCCGAGAGGGCGTCGCCGCTGTTCATCCCGTTTTCCTGGGCGAGCTCGATGATGCGGCGGGCCAGTTCCAGGTGATTGGTGCGGGGTTTTTTCTCGGTGGTCTTGCTCAATTTGGCTCGTCTCGTACGGGGTGGTCGCGCGCGCCCCACCTTATGCCACAGCCCTGCGTGCTCAACAAGAAAGCAGAAAAGTGTTGACTTGATTGGGTCTCTGGTTTTTATTTGAAAAAAAAGACATGCAATACCGCTTTTGATTCGCTGCCTTCGAAACAACAACAAACAATCGTTAGGTGTGCCACATGAAAAGAAGCAGAACCCTGCTGTGCGCAAGTCTCATCCTGTCATCCGCTCTGGCCGCTCCGCTGGTTCAGGCCAAGGATCTGGTGATTTCCATCTGGGACGGTTACATGGCCCCGGATGCCCTGGATAAATTCCACAAGGCCACCGGCATCAAGGCCGACAAGTCGCTGCATGCCACCAACGAAGAAATCATGGGCAAGCTCATGGCCTCCGGTGGTGATGGTTACGACGTCGTCTTCGTGTCCTCGCCCTTCGCCGAGATTCTGCAGAAGCAGGGTCTGCTGGCCGAGATCGATCCGGTCAAGGTTTCCAACCTGAAGAACCTCTACCCCGAGGCTCAGAAACTGGCCTATGACGAGGGCAACCACTTCTCGGTGCCCTACACCTGGGGCACCACCGGCATCTGCTACCGCTCCGACAAGCTGGCCCAGACGCCATCGAGCTGGAACGACCTGCTCAACCCGAGTGAAGAAACCAAGGGCAAGCTGACGCTGCTGGCGACCGACCGCTGGTTGCTCGGCGCCGGCTTCCTGGCCAATGGCTGGAACGTCAACGAAGACGCTCCGGAGCATATCGCCAAGGTGCGCGACCAGTTGATCGCCACCAAGAAACGCATCCTCTCCTTCGACGACACCACCTTCTACTCCAAGCTGGCTTCTGGCGAGACGGTGCTGGCGCATGCCTGGGACGGCTGGTGCAACTACGGCACCCAGGCAAACGCCAGCATCAAGTTCGTGGTACCCAAGGAAGGTTCCGACCTGTGGGTCGACACCATGGTGGTGATGAAGAGCTCGAAGAACCTCGACGCGGCCTACCAGTTCGTCAACTTCATGCTGGAGAAGGACAACCACGCCTGGGTCGCCGAGAACATCCTCTACAAGGTGCCCAACCAGGCCGCCATGGAAGGGCTGAGCAAGGAACTGCTGACGCAGTACCCGAACCTCACCACCACGCCAGCCGAACTCGTCGAGCAGCAACTGCTACGTGACGTCGGTGGCTCTACGCAGAAAGCCTATACCCGGGCGGTGACCGAGATCATGGCCGCCCAGTAACGGCTGCACGACTGCGGGGTTGCATTCGCAGCCCCGCCATCCAAATCCGCTGCATACCACCTCATTGGCTTGGGGTTGGGGGAGCTACGCATGAGTGTTTTGCACGCTGACAGACGTTTGTCGGCCTGGCTGCTGTTGCCTGCATTGAGCTGGCTGGCGCTGTTTCTGCTGGTGCCGTGTTTGCTGGTGCTGGTCTACAGCTTCTTCGAGCGCGGTGCCTATGGCGGCATCGACTATGTGTTCACCTGGGAAAACTACCAGCGCGCGTTCGACCCGCTGTACCTGGATATTCTGCTGCGCTCGGCGAAGATCGCCGGGCTGGCCACGCTGTACGCCGTGCTGATCGGCTATCCGGCGGCCTACGCCATCACCCGTGCGCCACAGCGCCGTCAGGCGGTGTACCTGTTCCTGGTGATGCTGCCGTTCTGGAGCAACTACCTGATCCGCACCTACGCCTGGATCGTCCTGCTCAACCGCAAGGGCCTGATCGCCAGCGTGCTGGAACCCATGGGCCTGTACGGCGAGTTGCTGGACATTCTGTACACCGAGAAAGCCGTGATTCTCGGCCTGGTGTACAACTACATTCCCTTCGTGATCCTGGCGATCTACTCCTCGCTGTCGCGGATCAATGGCGAATTGTGGGAAGCCTCCCACGACCTCGGCGCCTCGGGCTGGACGACCTTCCGCCGCATCATCCTGCCAATGAGCGTGCCTGGCATCGCCGCTGGTGCGGTGTTCGTTTTCGTCCTTAGCATCGGCAACTTCATCACCGCCGATTTGCTCGGTGGCAAGCAGGTGCTGATGGTCGGCAACCTGATCTATTCGCAGTTCCTCACTGCGCGCGACTGGCCGTTCGGCTCGGCGCTGGCCTTCTTCCTCATCGGCATCATGCTCCTGCTGCTGTTCGCCCAGGCGTTGCTGTCGCGACGTGCCCAGGAGGTGCGCCATGCGTAATTCGTCTGGCCTGCTGCTCGGCACTCACCTGTGGCTGGTGTATGCCTTCCTCTATGTGCCGATCCTAGTGCTGATCGCCCTGTCGTTCAACGCCAGTGGTTTGCCCACCGCCTGGGGCGGCGCCTCGTTCAAGTGGTACAGCGCTTTGTTGGCCAACCAGGCGATCCAGCATGCGGCACTGAACACGCTGATCGTCGCGGTGATCTCCACCGTGCTGGCCTGCCTGCTCGGCACGCTGCTGGCGCTCGGCGTCGAGCTGCGCGCACATGCCAGCGGCAATCCGGCGCGCAGTGCCGGGGTGGCTGACACCCTGCTGATGGCGCCGATGATCATCCCCGACATCGTCCTGGCCATCGCGCTGCTGAGCTTCTTCAACTTGCTGAAGATGAGCCTGGGCCTGCACTCGATCATCCTCAGTCACGTGGTGTTCAACATCGCCTTCGTCTGCGCGGTGGTGCGTACCCGCCTCAAGCACTTCGATTACTCGATTCTCGAAGCCTCCATCGACCTCGGTGCGGGCTGGCCGACCACCCTGCGCCGCGTGCTGCTGCCGGCGATCTTTCCGGGTGTGCTGGCGGGCGGCTTGCTGGCGTTCACCCTGTCGGTGGACGAATTCATCATCGCCTTCTTCAACTCCGGTTCGGGCAGCGCCTCGACCACTCTGCCGATGCAGGTCTACTCGATGATCCGCTTTGGCGTCACTCCCGAAATCAACGCTCTGGCGACCCTGGTGATGCTGGTCAGCTTCACTGCGCTGTTCGCTTCCCAGCGGCTCAACAAGGTGCAAAGCAAGCATGAAGACTGACAAAGCCCCGGTGCTGGTTCTGGACAAGATCAGCAAGAGCTACGGCCAGGGTCTGGCTGTGAACAACGTGTCGCTGAGCGTGCGCGAGAACGAATTCTTCGCCCTGCTCGGTCCGTCCGGCTGCGGCAAGAGCACCTTGCTGCGCATGCTCGCTGGCTTCGAGACGCCGACCTCCGGGCAGATCCTGCTCGATGGTCGCGACATCTCGCCGATGCCGGCCAACCGCCGTCCGCTGAACCTGATGTTCCAGTCCTACGCGCTGTTCCCGACCATGAGCGTGGCGGCCAACATCGCCTACGGCCTGGAGATGGAAAAGCTGCCCAAGGACGAGATCGCCCAGCGCGTCGAGGCCATGCTGGAGACCGCGCAACTGCGTGACCTGGCCCGGCGTCGTCCGGATCAGCTGTCCGGCGGTCAGCGTCAGCGCGTGGCCCTGGCCCGTGCGCTGATCAAGCGCCCACGTGTGCTGCTGCTCGACGAGCCGCTCGGCGCCCTGGACAAGAAGCTGCGCGGCCAGATGCAGCTGGAGCTCAAGCGCCTGCAGCACGAGAGTGGCATCACCTTCATCGTGGTCACCCATGACCAGGAAGAGGCGTTGGTCATGGCCGACCGCATGGCCGTACTCAAGGACGGCCAGGTCAGCCAGTGCGGCACGCCTGCCGAGCTCTACGAGTACCCGCAGAACCGTTTCGTCGCCGACTTCATCGGTGTCAGCAACCTCATCGAGGCCCAGCGCCTGTCCGGCAACCAGGTCGAGGCCGGTGGCCAGACGTTGCGCATCGAGCCAGGCGCCGAAAGCCTTAGCGGCAAGGTGACACTGGCCGTGCGCCCCGAGCGCCTGCGTGTGCTGGGGGCCGCTGACAGTACCTGCGACAACCGCCTCGACGGCCAGGTAGTGGAGGTCGCCTACCACGGCCTGGACACCAACCTGCACGTGCGCACGGCGGTGTCGAGCAAGCCCTTGATCGTTCGCGTGCCGAGCGCCGAACACGAGTTTTCCGCCTTCACCTGCGGCATGCCGATCAGCCTTGGCTGGAACGCTGTGCATGCCCGTGTCCTGTCCTGCTGAATCACAAGAACAACGTTGGGAGTACTGAAATGAGTGAACGCAAAGTCATCGCCTTCTTCCCCGAGGCCGCCTACGGCCCGGCGCTCAATTCCGTGGGCATCGCCCAGGCTTGCGAGGCCCTGGGGCACAAGGCCGTGTTTCTGACCGACCCGGGCATGACCGGGGTCTACTCGGCCTACGGCTTCGAAGAACACTACGTGAACATGTCCGAGCCGATGCCGGCTGACGAGATGGCGCGCTACTGGTCCGACTTCATCAATGGGCATATCCCCAACTTCGGCAAGGAGCCGATTGACCAGTTGGATAACTACGTCAAGGAGTGCTGGTCGGCCATCGTCGAAACCAGCAAGTGGGCACAGAAGGAGCTGCCGGCGATTCTCGACCGGATCAAGCCGGATCTGATCTGCGTCGACAACGTCATCCTCTTCCCGGCCATCAAGCAGTACGGCAAGCCGTGGGTGCGCATCATCTCCTGCTCGGAAAACGAGGTCGAAGATCCGGATATCCCGCCGTACCTGTCGGGCATGAGCATCGACGACAAGGCCGGGCATGAGCGCTTCCGCACCAAGTTCGAGCAAGTCATCACGCCGATCCACGACGACTTCAACCGCTTCCTCAACGAGTGCGGTGAGCGTCCCTATCCGCTGGGCACCTTCTTCGAAGAATCGCCGTGGATGAACCTGCTGCTGTACCCGGATCCGGTCAAGTTCGAGCGCCGTTACCCGCTGCCGAGCCGCACCTTCCACTACCTGCAAGGCTGCGTGCGCCAGGACAAGCCGTACGAGATCCCCGAGTTCCGCGCGAACAACGACAAGCCGCTGCTCTACGTCAGCTTCGGTAGCCTCGGTTCGGGCGACGTCGGCCTACTCAAGCGTCTGATCGCCAGCATCGGCCAACTGCCGTACCGCGCCCTGTTCAACGTCGGCGAGCATGTCAGTGAGTACAGCGACCTGCCGGACAACGTGATCATCTCCAACTGGTATCCGCAGCCCTCGGTGATCGCTCAGGTCGATGCGGTGATCCACCATGGCGGCAACAACAGCTTCACCGAGTGCCTGTATTTCGGTAAGCCGGCCATCGTCATGCCTTATGTCTGGGACGGCCATGACAACGCCATGCGCGCCCAGGAAAGCGGTCATGGTTTCCGCATGCACCGCAGCAACTGGGAGCACACCGAGCTGGCCGAGAAGCTGGCGCTGTGCGTCGGCGACGCTGAGATGAACGCGCGCCTCAAGCGCACCAGCGAGTACATGACCTCACGCAAAGGCCCGCAAGACGCGGCCAACATTCTCGACGGAATCCTCAAAAATGCCTGAAGCCATCCTGCAATCCAGCGCGCCACGCATCGTCGGCGCGCGTGACTACGCCGACCTGGTCGACTGGGGCTACCAGTCCGATGCCGTCGCCGGGCAGTCGCATTCCAGCGGCCGCCTGCTGCACAAGGGCCCGGACAATCGTCCGGAAGTCGGCCTCTGGGTGTGCACGCCGGGCACCTGGAAGTTGTCCATCCCGCGTGACGAGCTGTGCCATTTCCTGTCGGGCGTCGCCATCTATCGCCGCGACAATGGCGAAGTGATCGAGGTCGGCGCCGACACCCTGGTGCTGTTCCCCGCTGGCTGGACCGGCGAATGCGAGGTCGTCGAGACCCTGCGCAATACCTACATGCTGGTCTGAGCCGGCTGATTCTGCCGTGTCCATGTGGACGCGGCTTCGTTTGAACAAAGTGAGTACACGACCATGACAACTCCCATCATCCGCCGTCCCCTGGAAGTCACCGAGCTGAAGGACTGGGGCATCATCCCGACCATGCTCGAAGGCGAGTCGCACGTCAGCGGCGTGGTGCTGCACAAGGGCCCGAACGGTGAGTCCGAATGCGGCATCTGGCACTGCACGCCGGGCAAGTGGTTCTGCCATGTGACCAGCGACGAGTTCTGCCACTTCCTCGAAGGCCGCTGCACCTACGTGCACGAGTCGGGCGAAGTGATCGAGATCACCCCGGACACCGCCGCCTTCTTCCCCAAGGATTGGAAAGGTGTGTGCACCGTCCATGAGACGGTGAAAAAGGTCTACATGATTCGGTGATGACATGAATCCAGTCCTGACCTCTCAAACGGATGCCCGCGCGCAGATGCGCGAGGCCTTCGTCGCCGACCATTGGCATGCCGGGGTACAGCTGCAGGCGCTGCCGGCGGACGCTTCGGCGCGCCGCTACTTTCGCCTGGCGGGTGCCGACCTGCTGCTGATGGATTCGCCGCCGCAGTCCGAGCCGCTGCGGCCTTACCTGCAGGTCGCCGAGCTGCTGCGCGACCTGGGCTTGTCCGCGCCGCGCGTGCTGGCGGCCGACGAGGCGGCAGGGCTGGCCCTGATCGAAGATTTTGGCCACAGCACCTACACCCGCCTGCTCGCTGCCGGTCACGCCGAGGCGCCGCTGTATGAGCTGGCGGTGGATTGCCTGGCGCAGCTGCACGCGGCGCCGGCCGAACTGGGCGCAGTGTTGCCGGCCTACGACGACAAGCGTCTGGCTGACGAATTCGCCCTGTTCATCGACTGGTATGCGCCACTGCTGCTCGGTGCGGCGCCGTCCTCATCGCTACGTGCCGCCTACATGGGGCTGTTCGACGGCCTCTGTGACGACGCCGCGCAGCGCCGTGAGGCACTGGTGCTGCGCGACTTCCACGTCGATAACCTGATGCTTTTGGACGGACGCAGCGGCGTGGCCGCCTGCGGCCTGCTGGATTTCCAGGATGCCTTGCACGGCGCCTGTGCCTACGACCTGATGTCGCTGCTTGAAGACGCCCGGCGCGATGTGCCACGCGAACTGCAGGCGCAACTGCTGCAGCGCTACCTGGCGCAGCGCCCGGAGCTCGACCAGGCGGCGTTCATGGCCGATTACGCCGTGCTCGCCGCGCAGCGCCACGCCAAGGTGCTTGGCATCTTCGTGCGCCTGGGCCAGCGCGACGGCAAACTCGGCTACCTCGCTCACCTGCCACGGGTGCTGCGCCTGTTCCGTGAGGCACTGGAACGGCCTGCACTGCACCCGCTGCGCGATTTCCTCGATTGCCACCTCGAAGGCTGGCGCGACGACCTTCCGGTCGCCGTGCTCGACGGCCTGCGTGGCCAATCTCTCTGACTTTGCAGGAACTGCCATGACCACCTTCAACTGCGACACCCCGCTGCGCTTCATCAACCCGGACTACCAGAGCCCGGCGACCCGCCGTCTGCGCGGCATCATCGATCCGGCCAGCCTGCAGCAGGTCGGCAGCATCGGCTTGTGCGAGCGCGAAGATGTCGACGCCGCGCTGGACGCCGCCAGCGCCGCCTACCTGCAATGGCGCAAGGTCGACGCGAAAAGCCGTGCGGCCGTGCTGCACCGCCTGGCCAACGCCATCGAACAGAACGAGGCGTGCAACCGCGAAGTGGCCCGCCTGATGACCCTGGAGATGGGCAAACCCTTCCCCGAAGCCATGGGCGAGCTGGCCAACTGCGCGCCGATCTTCCGTTACTACGCCGAGATGGCCCGCGACGAGGCCGGCAAAGTGGCCGGTACCACCCAGCTCGGCTCATTCCAGCATGTGCGCTACGAGCCTTATGGCGTCAGCGTGCACATCATGCCGTTCAACTTCCCGATCCTGCTGATGTGCTGGACGCTGGCCGCCTCGCTGGCCGCCGGCAACGCCTGCATCGTCAAGCCGGCCGAGAGCACCAGCCTGTGCACGCTGAAGTTCATGGAACACTTCCGCGAGCTGCCGGCCGGGCTGATTTCCTGCCTGCCGGGCGATGCGCAGACCGCGCAACTGCTGGTGCAGTCCGAGCGCACCCACGCGGTGGCGTTCACCGGCAGCGTCGCCGCTGGCAAGGCGGTGGCGATGGCCTGTGCCGAGCGGATGAAACCGGCAGTGATCGAGGCTGGCGGCAGCGACCCGATGATCATCAGCAAGCACGCGCCGCTGGACGTAGCCGCTGCCGGTGCGGTGACCGCTGCCTTCCACCTTACCGGGCAGATCTGCACCTCGGCCGAGCGTTTCTTCGTGGTCGACGAGATTCACGACGAGTTCGTCGCCCGCTTCGCCGAACGCACCCGCCAGTTGCGTATCGGTCATGGTCTGGAACACAGCGAGATCGGCCCACTGGTCAGTCAGGCTGCACGTGACAAGGTCATGCGTCTGGTCGACGACGCGGTGGCGAAAGGCGCCGAGGTCGTCTGTGGTGGGCGCATCCCGCCGCAGCATCAGGTCGGCTGGTTCTACGAGCCCACCATCCTCGCCGGGGTGACCGCCGAGATGGCGATCTTCCACGAGGAGTGCTTCGGCCCGGTGGCGGCGATCTGCAAGGTGGCTGACTTCGACGAAGCCGTGCGCCTGGCCAACGACTCGCCCTTCGGTCTCGGTGCCTCGCTGTTCTCCACTGACCTGGCCGAGGCCATGGAAGCGGCGGATCGCCTGGAAGCCGGTATGGTCTGGGTGAACAACCCGCTGATCGACAACGACGCGCTGCCGTTCGGTGGCTGGAAGATGTCCGGCATGGGCCGTGAGCTGGGCCGTCAGGGGCTGGATGCTTTCCGTCGCTCGAAGATGGTGATCATCGACCACCAGCCGCAGATCCAGTCCTGGTGGTATCCCTACGCCGACGATGCGTTCTATCGCGCCTGAGGAGGGGATGATGAGCGATCAAGCGCAGTTCCCCACCCTGGCACTGATCCTGGCCGCTGGCCAGGGCACGCGCATGCGTTCCACCTTGCCCAAGGTGATGCACGAGGTGGGTAATCGTCCGCTGCTCGGCCACGTTCTGGCCACCGCACTTGAAGCCGGTGTGGAGCGCCTGGCGGTGGTGCTGGGGCCGGATAGCCCGGCAGCGGCCGACTACGTGGCACAGGTGGCGCCGCAGGCGCAGACGTTCGTTCAGCGTGAGCGCCTGGGCACCGCCCATGCGGTGCTGGCCGCGCGTGCCGCACTGGCGGCGCAGGCTGAGGGGTGCGTGCTGGTGCTGTTCGGCGACTCGCCGCTGATCGGCACACAGACCCTGGCGCGCTTGCGCCAGACCCTGATCGACGGCGCCGCGGTGGCGGTGGCCGGTTTCACCACTGCGCAGCCCGGACCCTACGGCCGCTTGCTGGTGGAGGGCGGTCACCTGCGTGCTATTCGCGAGGCCAAGGATGCCAGCCCGGCAGAGCTGGCGATCAACCTGTGCAATGGCGGCGTGATGGGCTTTCGTGCCGAGCACTGCCTGGCGCTGCTGGAGCGCATCGGCAACGCCAATGCCCAGGGCGAGTTCTACCTGACCGACGCGGTGGAGTTGGCCAACGCTGCCGGCCTCGCCGTGGTGGCGGTGGAAGTCGAGGAAGAGGAAATCATGGGGGTCAACGACCGCGAGCAACTGCATGCCGCCGAGCAGGTGTTCCAGCGCCGTCGCCGCAGCAGTGCGATGCGTGAGGGCGTGACCCTGGCCGCCGCCGATACCGTATTCTTCAGTGCCGATACCGAACTGGCGGCCGACGTGAAGGTGGAGCCGTGCGTGGTCTTCGGGCCGGGTGTACGGGTTGGTCAGGGCGCTCGCGTAGCGGCCTTCAGCCGTCTGGAAAACATACGAATCGAAGCGGCCGAACGGGCCAGAAAACCTGTTCACGATCTTGCGAGCTAGAGCTATGCAAGGCAAAAACAGGCGAGGATGCGGAGTTTACGAGCTGTAAATGAGCAATCCGAGCCTGTTTTTAACGCAGCAGAGCCGACGCACAGCAGATTGTGAACAAGTTTTGAGAGGAATAGCCAATGGATAGCTATCAGCATCTGTACATCGACGGGCAGTGGACGCTGCCAATCAAGGGCGGCAGCTTCGCCAGCACTGATCCGAGTGACGAAACGCTGCTGGCCCGGGTGCCGGCGGCCACGGCCGAGGATGTCGACCTGGCGGTGCGCGCCGCGCGCCGTGCTTTCGATGAAGGCCCCTGGCCGCGCATGTCCGGTGCCGAGCGTGGCAAGGTACTGCGCGCCATCGCCACCGGTATTCGCCAGCGTCTGCCGCAACTGGCCGAGCTGGAGGTGCGCGACAACGGCAAGCCGCTGCCCGAGGCCGAGTGGGATCTGGGTGATGCCGCAGGCTGCTTCGAGTTCTACGCGGGCCTTGCCGAAGCTGCCGATGCGCAACCCCGGCAAGATATCGCCCTGGCCGACGAGCGCTTCAGCTCCTGGGTGGAGCGCGAGCCGGTTGGCGTGGTGGGCGCGATCATTCCGTGGAACTTCCCGCTGCTGATGGCGGCCTGGAAGGTCGCTCCGGCGCTGGCTGCCGGTTGCTGCATCGTGCTCAAACCCTCCGAGCTGACGTCGCTGACGGCGCTGGAACTGGCCGCCATCGTCCACGAAGCGGGTGTGCCGGCCGGGGTGTTCAACCTGGTTACCGGGCTTGGGCCGGATGCCGGTGCACCACTGACCGAGCATCCGCTGGTGGACAAGCTGGCCTTCACCGGCAGCGTGCCGACCGGGCGCCGGGTGATGCAGGCTGCCTCGCGCGAGATCAAGAACCTCAGCCTGGAACTGGGCGGCAAATCGCCCTTCATCGTGTTCGCCGACAGCGATGTCGAGGCCGCGGTGGAGTGGATCATGTTCGGCATCTTCTGGAACCAGGGCCAGGTCTGCTCGGCCACTTCGCGGGTTCTTGTGCAGCGCGAGCTGTACCCGGCGCTGCTGGAAAGACTGGTCGCGGAGACGCAGAAAATCCGCATCGGCAATGGCCTGGAAGAGGGCGTACTGCTCGGCCCGCTGGTCAGCCGTGGGCAATACGACAAGGTGCTGGCTGCCATCGACTCCGGCCGCAGCAGCGGGGCGCGTCTGCTGCATGGCGGCGAGCGACCGGTAGGCTTGGACAAGGGCTACTACCTGACGCCGGCGATCTTCGCCGACGTACCGACCGACAGCGATATCTGGCGCGAGGAGATCTTCGGCCCGGTGGTGTGCCTGCGTGCCTTCGACGACGAGGCCGAAGCCCTGCGCCTGGCCAACGATTCGCCGTTCGGCCTGGCCGCCGCGGTGATGTCACGCGACCTGCCGCGTGCCGAGCGAGTGGCCAAGGGCCTGCGTGCCGGTATCGTGTGGATCAACTGCTCGCAGCCAACCTTCACCGAAGCGCCCTGGGGTGGCTACAAGCAGAGCGGCATCGGCCGCGAGCTGGGCCAGTGGGGGTTCGACAGCTACCGCGAGGTCAAGCAGGTCACCCGTTACGACAGTGATCAGCCCTGGGGCTGGTACATCAAGTAAGCGGGCACTGGCTCTGCCGCAATCGCTTGCACGCCGTTGTGCATGAGGTTGCTCAGAGCCTGTCGTAGGCGAAGGGGCTGGGATCGACCAGCGGCGTGCTGCCGTCGATCAGGTCGGCCAGCAAGTGGCCGGCGCCGGGCGCGATGCCGAAGCCGTGGCCGGAATAACCGGTGGAAAGAAACAGCCCTGGCAATTTCTCGACCGGGCCGATTACCGGGATGGCATCCGGGGTGACGTCCATCACCCCGGCCCAGCTTTGCTCCACGCGTATCTGACGGAAGAAGGGAAAAGCGGCCGCCAGGGCGTCGCGCGCTTCGGCCAGGATGGCCGGGGAGGGCTGCGGGTCGAGTACCCGGCAGCGCTCGAAGGGGCTCTCGCTGTCCATATCCCAACGCCGTGGCTGGCGTAGCTCGTCGAGAAAACGACCGTCCAGGCGCAGGCGCACTTCGCGAAACTGCTTGCTCAGTGCCGGGAGAAAATCACCGAGGTAACGCAAGCTGTCCGGTGTGATTGGCGCCAGGTTGCCGTTGCGCTGCGCAATCGTATAACCGCCGTCGGCGCGCTTGCGAAAGGCGTAGCGGCTGGCACCCACGGCCAGCTCCGGGCCGCCGGCCATCGGCGTGGTGCGCATTACCGAGGCCACCACCTTCAGTTGTGGCAGGCGCAGGCCAAGGTTGGCGCAGAACAGCGTCGACCAGGCGCCGCCGGCGAGCACCACATTGCTGCAATGCAGTCGGCCCTGCTCGCTGTACAGCCCGCGTACCCGACCCGCCTCGATGTCCAGCCCACGCACTGCGCAGCCGGTGACGATACGTGCGCCCAGGCGTTGCGCGGCGCGGGCGATCACTGCACTGGCGCGGTGCGGTTCGGCGCGGCCATCGTTGGGCGTGTGCAGCGCGCCGCTCCACCCTGCGGCGGTGCCTTCGGGCATCACCCGCAGCAGCTCTTTGCCTTCCAGCAGCCGTGCGTGCACGCCATGGATGCTAGCGGCCTGCAACCAATCGGCCTGCTGTTGCAGCTGGCGTGGGTTTTCGCAGGCGTAGAGCACGCCGCTGCGGCGAAAGCCCAGGTCTTCGCCGAGCTGCGTTTGCCAACTGTCCCATAAGCGCAGGCTGGCCAGGGCCAGGGGAATTTCCGTCAGATCGCGGCCCATGCTGCGGCACCAGCCCCAGTTGCGCGACGACTGCTCGGCGCCGATCAGGCCCTTTTCCAGCAGGGTGACGGCGATACCGCGGCGGGCCAGCCAATAGGCCGTGCTGACGCCGATAATGCCGCCGCCGATGATGGCGACTTCGGTGCTGTTCGGCAGCCTGTCGCTGACCACCTGTTCAATCTGCGGATACATGCACGCCCTCCGGTAGGGTGCGCCGTGCGCACCGAAAGAACCTGGCGACGAGCATGCCCTGACCGGCAGGGCGTGCAATTTGCATCGCACTTGCCTGCCTTCCTTTATCAGCATATGAGAAATGCCATGAGCGGCACCCAGACCCTGGAGCGAGCGTTCCTGCTGTTGCGCGTCATTGCTGCCTCCGGTCAGCAGGGCGCCAGCCTGGACGAACTGCGCGCGGCAATCGGCTGCTCGCAGGCCACCGCCTACCGCCTGCTGCAGTACCTGCGCCGCCAGGGCTTCGTGCGCGGCGCGGTGCCGCGTGGGCGCTACGTGCTCGGCTACGAACTGTTCGCCCTCGGTGCCCAGGCTGGCAATGCCAGCGCCCTGCGTGAACGGGCGCGACCGGTGTTGCTACGCCTGGCGCAGCGCTTCGGTGACAGCTTCTTCCTGTTGGTGGCGGACGGTCACCAGGTGTTGTGCCTGGACATGCTGGCCGGCGAGTTGCCGGTGCAGAGCTACAGCGGCGCGGTAGGCGGGCGCATCCCCATGGGCGTCGGCCAGGCCTCGCAGGTACTACTGGCCTGGCTCGGCCGCAGCGAGCGCAATGAAATCCTCGCCCACAACGCTGCGACCTTGCGCCTGGACTACGGCCTGGAGGTGGAACGCATCACCGCCAGCCTGCCCAGCGTAAAACGCCTGGGCTACGCCAGCGGCCTGGTCGATAAACGCCTGCCGGGCTACACCGGTTTGGCAGTGCCAATCCTCGACGTCAGCGGACAGCCACTCGGCGCACTCAGCTGTGCGCTGGCGCGACCGCGCATGACCGATGCCCGACGCCAGGCACTGGCGCAGGTGATGAAGGAAGAGGCGCAGCGGTTGGTGGTGGCGTTGGAGAGCTAGAGAGGGGAGAGCAAGGTGGTGATCCAGGTGGCGGGGCTGCATATGTGTGTTGTTCTTTTTAGGTTAGATGGCTGCGAGCGGCCAGAAGCAGACTTCCATCACGAGATCGCCAGCCAATCCAAGGCCGTGTCGCCGGATCCAGGCGAATACTTCCTGCTGCGCGGCCAACCACCTGTACGGCAAAAAGGTTTTTGCACACCGAGGTTATCAGCACGTCAGTGGGCAGAAATTGCAGTTGCTAACTCACGGCGTTGGAGCTCAGGCCAACGGCCTATAGGCTGCCCTGAGCTAGGGAAAATGCAGAGTTGGCAGCGGAGGCGCCTCTAACGACATTCACCGTGGGCATTAAAAGACTGGCCTGCAACACGGGCCGCGCTCGGCTGGTGACTCCGCGCAAATGTTAGGAAATAGCAGGTCTAAGATAGCTGCCTAAGTGGAGACGTAGGCAGCTATGTAGCCAGCCGAAGGTTTTATTGCTCGGGGTAAAATTTGTATCCGGCCCCATCAGCTTTAAGGTGACCTACGCCCGGAAATGGGAAATGGAAACCGCCCACCAACGGGTTGGTTTTATCCACAACCTGCAAAAACTGCTGGCGTACTTTTAGTGCGCTGTCCGGATCAATATCACTTGCAACCATCCATTCAGGATGGGTCGCAAAGAAAGCAGGCACATTAATCATGTCAGCAATGTAGTAAAAAGAACTTGAGCCAGACCTGATCTCATAAACAGTGTGGCCTGGTGTATGTCCATACGCAGCTTTTGAAAATATATCAGGAGCAACTTCTATTCCTGGCTCGAACTTATTCAACATGCTTTCAGGCATGCCAACGAACACTCGCCGCGCGATATCAAAAGCGCCTTTGCGCTGTTGTGGTGCCGCTTGCATATTCGCATCACTCATCCAGTAGTCATATTCTGGCCTGGGAACCCAGACCTTGGCATTGGGATAAACGAATGTACCGTCAGATTTTCTCAGCCCACTGATATGATCCGCATGGAAGTGGGAGATAAGAATAGTATCTATGTCTTCGGGTTTGTAGCCGGCTAATCGGAGGCTTTCAAGTAGCTTACCAGTAGTTTCTTTCGGTGAACCAAACTCGCCGAGCCCCGTATCGAGAAGAATATGGCGAGATCCTGAGACTACCAGATATGCAGTGAAGGGGAGTTCGACGTAATCAGAGCTAAGACCTTGGGCAGAAGCCAATTTTTTTACTTCGTCGAAAGGTGCGTTTGCGACATAGCGTTCATGCAAGGGCAGCCGAGTTGCGCCGTCGTGCAAAGCGATAATTTCTATATCTCCCATTTTAATGCGGTGGACGCGCTCCTGCGGCAACGTTGGCAGTCCGAAATCTGGAGCGGATTGCGCGAGCGCGGGCAGAGTGGACGCCATGGATAATGCTAAAACTGAACCTATTACTTTAATCATGTTGCGACGTTTCATATGGAGTCTCTCTTCTCTGTGATTCTTGGCGATGTGGGTTTGACTAAATCGCAATAGCTATACCTGAGTAATAAGTGGCAAGCGTGGAAACAAAAGCAATTAATATTTACTCAAGTTTTCTTGAGCCTGGAGTTGAGCCGCTTGTTTTGCTGCACGATCTATTATGGTTGCCACTTCAACTGGATGCGCCAGCATTGAAAGATGACTGGAGTCTATGTAGGTGACTTTGGCATTCATCCGTCGAGCTATAGCCTCTTGCACTGCTAGAGGTAGGGCGTTGTCCCTTGATGTCACTGAGTACCAAGTCGGCTTTTCTCGCCAAGCAGCATTAACAATTTTTTCAGAAAAGCTACTCGCATAAATTGGTTTCTGAACCGCTGCCAGCTGATTTACTCGCATTTGAGATAAGTCGTCGGCCATTACAGATTTATAGTCGTGCGGATCGTCGATCCAAGCAAACCCTGAATTGTCCACATTAAGCTTTGGTAGCGGTACATTTAAAAAGCTAAGTAGATCATTAACTGACTCACCTGTGTCTGGCGCCAGCGCTGATAGATAGAGCAAACCTGTCACGGCTGGTAGATTTCCCGCTTGAGTAATTACTGCGCCGCCCCAAGAATGCCCCACCAGAAATACATTTCTGTGATATCGGCGAATTGCCCTCACTGTACTATCGACATCAGCCTCTAAAGAAGTGAGAGGATTTTGTACAGCTATTACGTCGTAGCCCTTCAATTGCAGTTCCGCGATCACTGGAGTCCAAACTGATCCGTCTGTAAAGGCGCCATGCACCAATATGATCGCACTGCTCCCCTGCATAGCTTGGGACTCTTGTGAATGGGAGTTGATACTGATCATAATTAATCCCAGAACTTTGAGAAGATTCCTAATGTGAAAAAATTCTCCAGTAAACCCAGTTTGCATTTGTCCGTGCTCCAGTCCTTTCAGGCTATCTTCTCAAAGATTTTATGCACGGCCTGCGCCGCAACGAAGACGGCGACCTAGACATTCTTCGTACAAAACTCGCCATTCAGGGGGCAGGTATGCGCATTGCTATAGTCGCGCTAGATGGAAGCATGTTGTCAGCGGTTTCTGGGCTAACTGACATTTTTTGGATGACAAACCAGGCTTTGCGCTCTCCAGCCGGAGGGCCAACTCAGGGGGTTATCGCCCCGCCTGGCTTTTCTCTAGAGACACAGGTCGTCAGCCTCGATGGTCAGCCTGTTTGTGATCCAGCCGGCAAGCTGATTCAGGTAGATGCTGCTTTTCAGGTTGATGACAAATACGACGCGGTAGTTATAGCAGGCATGGCTCTTGGTGATAACGGCTTACCCCCCCTCACGGACTCAATCCGGCAGGCCGCAAAGTGGCTAAGGCGATCTCACGATAGCGGCGCATGGATTGGTGGAGCCTGTGCAGGAACTTTTGTCCTTGGCGAAGGGGGGCTACTCGATGGCAGACGCTGTACTACAACCTGGTGGCTGCAACATACTTTTAAGCGACGTTTTCCGAAGGCGCATGTTGTGTGGGGTGCAGCTGTTGAGGAGCAGGATCGCATAGTTACGACAGGAGGGCCTTTATCATGGATTGATCTCGCACTGCATATAATTCGACGCCTGGCTGGCAAGGAAATTGCTAAGCTAGCCGCAGATATTGCGGTTGCAGATACTCAACCGTTACCTCAGGCGATCTATGCGCCAAGGGGATTTGTAAACAATGCCGACCCCTTCCTGTTGCAAGCGGAGCAGATTGTGCGGCACGTAAAACCTAGAATCACAGCAGAGGAACTTGCCGGCGCTCTCAACTTGAGCGAACGCACGCTACACCGCCGTTTAAAGGATCTAGTAGGTGAGTCGCCAAAGTCTTTCATTACACGCGTGCGCATAGAAACAGCCTGCATGCTCTTAGATATACCTGGCGTAAGTGTCAAACAGGTTGCGAGCCAGTGCGGGTACAGCGATGATGCATCATTTAGACGTGCTTTTGCTCAACAAGTCGGCATGTCTCCATTTAACTATAAGCAATGGCAAGAGAAGAGAAGGGTTGAGTAATTAAACTATCTACTTACAAACTGAGATATCCTTCAGTACCTCCAGCTGTTCTGTCAAAAGGGTAAGCTTAATCGGATCCTTATTTATGTCTATTCCGCTGGGCTTTATGCATAGTGATAGCTAATTTAATTGAAGTCATAGCTGATTTTCTTTTGAGCCTCAAGCAAAAAGGTAGGCACTCTGCGGTGGATTGAGTCGACAGTTGCTTGTAAGACATAGAGGTTTTACAAATCAGAAAATTAACTAGGAAATATCAGCTGATATCATTGGCTATTGAGCGAGACAGTGAGCAATACGCACTGAATAAGAATTACGCATGGCTCATCCTAGCCTTCGGCTACATTTGAGCAATATTGGAGGCCGGATCAAGTTTTTTGACTGGCCGCTATCGAGCTGAAGCAGTTTATGATTAATGTCTGCTTCTGGCCAAAAGCCGACGTTTACAGCAGGGAAAATAGAGCAATCTCATTTCTGCCGGCGCATGTACGAAATCTTGCAAATCAAGCGCCTGCCTTAACGGCTGAGGCCCAGGATCTCAAGGCGTCCCGCGCGGCTAGGGCAATTTCCTCGTCACTGCGTCCAGCAAACTGACGCTCTACAGCATCAGCTGCGATGAGCCCCGCAATGGTGGGCTTGCCGACTGCGTCGGTCAGATCCAGCCATTCGATCCAGCTCGCCGGGGTGTCGTACCAGCGCAAATAACCTGTCGGCGAATGAGGCCACCAGCGCTGCTCGAACTGGAGCACAACTTTTTCGAGACTGCCCATCCCAAGGTGAGCCAACGCATCTCGCTGCGCATTAGGCAGCTCAGGCAGAAACTCCAGCGTTTTGAGCACACCAAGTGGCACGGTGCAGATGCAGAAATCGCCCCGTTCGTCGTTGACGCGGAGTTCGCTGCTTCGCCAGTCAATCTGCGTGACGGGCTGGTTCAAACGAATGTCTAGCCCTGTCGCCATGTGCTCGATGATCTGGCTGTAACCGCCTGGCAGGAAGTGATCATCATTGCCGACGCCTTCTTCATCGAGTGATTCCACCGAAAGCTCTGCAAGTGGGAGACAGGCCTCGCTGATCAGGTTGGCATCGATGGCATAACGTGTGAGCCGAGCTTGATCCGGCTCCAGGCTCGCCAGGTAGCGTGCTACCCCTTCAGACAGGGGCATCAGACGGTCGACCCCTTGGCGCAGTGCCTGCCAAGCCTCGTCGATACCGTGGATCGGCCCATCACTGGCAGCGGAAAGCGGTTGACCGAAGTCGGTTCCCACGACGCGAACCCCAAGGCGCTCTGCCTCACGGGCCAGAGTGTTGTCGGCGAACTGCTGTAGCCACGCTGCGCCGACGTCCACGGTCACCGAGCCCAGTTGCACGCTGTGGGTACGGCCGCCGATACGGTTGCGAGCCTCGATGACGACACAATCGACACCATGGGCGCGTAGATGACGTGCAGCCGCCAGGCCAGCACATCCCGCACCAATGACGATGACTCGCTGGGCGCCGCTTTGGACGGCGAGGCTGGCCGCCCGGATGCCGTCGTCCCAGGCACCATGAGTCATTGCCGGCGCATGGGGGTTACAGGCCTCGCCAGCGATCACTAACCGTCCACCCAGGCATTCGCCCAACACCTTGCGATGTTCCGGACGGCCACCGGGTAGAAGAGTGCTGTACGCACCCCGGCAGAACGCATCTTGGCTCCAGTGGGTAACGTGCCAGGCTGTGGGGCAACACACAGGAGATTCCCATTCGACACTTGGCTTGCTCATGAAGCTAACCTTCCTTTGTTCACTTGCTCTGGGCAGGGGGCGCTGCATGATGCCACACCGAATCGGCCCCAAGCGGTCATATGGGGCAATGGGAAAGGCCTCTCATGATGGGGCGTTACGACCCAGTCTTGGTCGTTCGCTTCTGCTCGATGCTTGTTCATCGCAGGCTCTCACTTGTCCTCTATTTCGCCTGCTCTGGTGATTCCTGCTCAGCCCCCGCATCCAGCGCCTGAAGAAACTCAGCCGCCAGATGATGGGCCCATGGATAGGCAGTGAGGCCGGCGAGATAAGCGCAATGGCTGCCACGGGCGGTGACGGCCAGTATGGTGCGCGGCATGTTCGCCATGGCCTGCCGGTGATCCTGCACGTTGTCCAGCACACACACTGGGTCGTCCTCGGCGTTGAGCACCAGCAGTGGAATGTTCACGCGGTGCATCAGTGTCACCGGGTTGCAGTTGTCGAGGAAGGCCTGGTGGCTGGGGTAACCCGCGCACTCGTACAGGTGCTGGTGAAATTCATCGAGGCTTTGCGCACCTTCCAGCGCCGCGAAGCTGGGCAGATGAGCCAGCGTGTCTTTGTTCGGGGTGACGAACTGGCGTACCAGCTTGCGTGCCATCAACCGGGTAAAAGGGGCGCGTGAGCGGGCGAAGGCGACACTGATGTCGTAGCCCGGGCAATAGGCGAACGCGCCGCGCAGCGGCGTATCGTCGCCTTGCTCGCCGAGGTAGCGGATCAGCAGGCCGGTGCCAGCCGAGATGCCTGCGGCGTACAGGGGCGACTGCGGATAGCGCTCGGCGATCAAGCGCAGCTGTTCGCGCAGATCCTCGGTGTCGCCCATGGTGTTGAAGCGTGCGCTGGTCAGCGCCAGCTCGCCATGGCCGCGCCGTTGGCACAAGACCACGCGCCACCCCGTCAGCCGCTGCAGGTCACGCATGAAGGCGCGCATGCTGTGCGGTGAGCCGGTGATGGTGTGCAGCACCACCAGCGTCGGTACATCGCTCGGCAGTTCAGCGCCCAGCCAGTGCAGCGCCGTGGTGCCGCCATCGGCCATGCGCAGGGTATCCACGTGGTCGTAGTGCAGGCGTCCGCAGAAGGCCTTCGTCAGCCCCAGGCCGAGCAGCTGCAGGTGGCCATTGAACAGCCAGGGCGTTACCCAGAAGCGCCGGCTCAGGCGCGGCACCTGGGCGAGCAGTTGCTGGTTTTCCGCGTTGGCTTGGTAGATCAACTGCGGCTTGCGCGCCGCCGTGCGCAGGTAGTGGATGACTAGCCCGACAGCGAGCACGGCAACGACGGTGAACCAGATCGACATCGGATGTCCTTGAGTTGGGAACGAGCCAGCTGCGTAGGGTATCCGCACAGCTGGCTGGCGCGGGTCAGGTTCGCAATTGCGCCCTGAGGATTTTGCCAATGGGTGACTTGGGCAACTGGTCGCGGAACTCGATGCGCTTGGGCACCTTGTAGGCGGTCAGTCGCTCGCGGCAGTGACGAATGATCGCTTCGCCATCCAACCCTGGCCGGTGCAGCGCGACGAAGGCGCACACGGCCTCGCCAGTGTTCTCGTCCGGCACGCCGATCACGGCCACTTCCATGACATCGGGATGCTCGGCGATCACCGCCTCGACCTCGTTGGGGTACACGTTGAAGCCGGAGACCAGCACCATGTCCTTCTTGCGGTCGACGATGCGGATGTAGTCGTCTTCGTCCATCACCGCGATGTCGCCGGTGCGGAACCAACCATCGACGAAGGCCTCGCGGGTTTCATCGGGACGGTTCAGGTAGTGCTCGATGATGTTCGGGCCGCGCACCAGCAGTTCGCCAGGCGTGCCGATGGCCAGCTCGTGTCCATCAGCATCGGCGATGCGCACGTCGAGACCGGGCAGCGGCAGGCCGACGGTGCCATGCCGTTCCTTGGGGCCAGGCGGGTTGAAGGCCACGAAGCAGGAGCTCTCGGTCAGGCCATAACCTTCGAGAATCTGGCCGACGAGTGCGCGCCAGCGTTCGCCGGTCACCGGGCGCAGTGCGGTGCCGCCGGATACGGCGAGTTTGAGCGCAGGCGGGTTGGCCTGGAACCAGGGTTCGGCCAGCAGGCCGGCATACAGGGTGTCCACCCCGGTCATCCAGCGCACCGGAAATTTCTCGAAGGCCGGACGGGTGTTGGCCAGCGGGCGCGGGTTGGGCACCAGCAGGTTGTGCCCACCACGGCCGAAGAACAGCAGGAAGTTAAAGTTGAAGGCGAAGATGTGATAGAGCGGCGGGATGGTGAGGATGATGTCACCGGGCTCGATCTGCGCGCCGAAGCCGGCCAGATAGTCTTCGGCCATGCGCAGTACCGCTTTCAGGTTGGCATGGGTCAGCACCGCACCCTTGCTCCGTCCCGTGGTGCCGCCGGTGTACTGGTACAGGGCGACCGGATGATTGCGCCGCGACAGTTGCAGCTCAGCGCCGACGCCTAGCGCCTCGCTGAAGCGCTGGAAGGCGATCTGCGGCGTCAGGTCGTCGCCGGTCTGCTCTTCCAGGTTCTGCTGGATGGCGCGGCCAACCAGCGCGGGAAAGAAATCACCGAGGCTGGTCAACAGCAGCGGCACGCCACGTTGCTCGATCACCTGCTGCGCGCGCTTGGCGAACAGATCGCACGCCACCAGCAGGCTGGCGCCGCTGTCGAGCAGTTGCGCGTCGAGTTCACGTTCGGTGTACAGCGGGTTGACGTTGGTGACGATCAAACCGGCCTTCCACGCACCCAGCACGGCAATGGGGTAATGCAGGCTGTTGGGCAATTGCAGGGCCACCACCGCGCCTGCCGGCAAACCCTGTTCATGCATCAGGTAGGCGGCGAAAGCGTTGGACAGCCGTTCGATTTCGGCGAAGGAAAGCTCGGCCTGCAAGCCGTTGGGCAGCACCTGGGTAAAGGCCGGTGCATCGCCGAAGCGCCGGGCATTCTCGCCGGCGCTATCGGCAAGGTTGCCGGCCAATGATTCGGCGTCGATGCGGTAGCCATGCAACTGCGTTGGATAGTGTTTTTCCCAGCGGCGGGATTGGGTGGTCATCGTCTTTCTCCTCGTTCTTGTTATTGGGGCTGGAGCGTCGCTTGCCTGCTCAGAGCAGCACTTCGATATCGCCGACGGGGAAGGCCACGCAGGAGTAGATCCAGCCGAAATCACGGTCGGATTTGCGCAGGTGCGCTTCCTGTGGGTTGAACACCTCGCCGGACGTCAACTTGACCCGGCACAGGCTGCATTCACCGGAACGGCAGGCGTTCTCGACGAAGTAGCCGTTGCGTTCCAGGGCATTGAGCAGCGGCTCACCGACGGTGCTGCGAAAGCTGCCACGCCCCTGCACGGTGATGGTCACCTCATCGTCCAGGCTCACGCCTGCCGGCCAGCCGGTCTGCTGGTGCGGCGTCTTGGGTGCACCGTTGGCCTCGACGCGGATGCGCCGGCGGGCAACGCCCAGCTCGCCGAGCAGCGCCATGCAGCTGTCGTTGAACGGCGTCGGGCCGCAGATGTAGAACATCTTGTCGCCGATATCACCGAGCAGTTCCTGCAGCATGGCGCGGTTCAGGCGACCACTGCGCCCGCTGTAGCCCGCAGGCGGCCGCGAGATGACTTCGCTCAGAGTGAAGTTCTCGTGCTGTGCCGCCAGCTCGCGCAGTTCATCGGCATAGATCACGTCGTCGACATGGCTGTTCACGTAGATCATGTGAAAGCGCTGCGGCAGCCCGCGCTCGAGGATGTTCAGCAGGATGCTGCGCGCCGGCGCCGAACCCGAGCCACCGGCGAGGAACACTAGGTCGTCGCCATGAAACAGCGGGTTGTGATGGAAGGTGCCCATCGGCCCAGAACTGCTTAGGCGCTGGCCGACGCTCACCCGGTCGAGCAGGTAGTTGGAGACGAAGCCGCCCTGGGCGCGTTTGACCGTCAGGTCGTAGTGCATGCGTTGCAGTGGCGAAGACGACATGGCGTAGGGCCGCGCCGTTCTCACCCCGTCGATCTCGACGAACAGGTTGATGTACTGCCCGGCCTGGAACGGCGGCAGCGGATGGCCGTCGACCGCTACCAGGCGCAGGGTCCTGGTGCTTGGCGTGTCCTCGATGATCTCGGCGACCTGCAGCGCCAGGCGCTTGGGGTGCAGTTGCACCACGCTGCCGGCCACGTCGCCGCGCACTTCCTGGAAGTCGCTGCCGCTTTGCTCCAGTGCCAGCTTGGCGGCGAACGCCTCGCTGTAACCGGCGATCAGGTTCAATGCATTGTGCTCAGACATTGGCCATCTCCTTCACCTTGATTTGCTTGAGCACGGCGCGAGCGGTCGACTCGCCGGCCATGTAGGTCGGCTGAAAGCCGCCCATGGACGTCCAGGAGCCGGCCATGTACAGGCCCGGCACGGCGTCCAGACGCTCGCGCAGCAGCGCCGAATCCTGCGCGCTCTGCTGGAAGCCGTAGATGGCGCCGCCGGGCGTGTTGAGGTAGCGCATCATGGTCAGCGGCGTGGCCACTTCGACCTCTTCGATGTACTGGCGCACCGTGGGGTAGACCTTCTCGATCAGCGCGATGAGCTTCTCGGCGAAGGCGTACTTGGTCTGCGCGTAATCCTCGGGCTTCACCGATTTCCACACGTCGCCGTATTGCAGGCAGACCAGCACTACCTGGCTCTTGCCGGCCGGTGCGGCGCTCGGGTCTTCCAGGTTGTAGCAGGTGAGCATGCCGCCGAGCGGCGCTTCCAGGCTGCCCATGCGCGCGTGGATCGCCTCCTCGTCGAGGGTCTCGTAGATGAAGCTCGACGCCGTGGTCACGCCCAGCTCCTGCGGTGTGCAGTCCAGGCCCAGGTAGATGACGAAGGCCGAGGTGCCCATGCGCCGCGACTTGAAGTCCTGCTGGATCTTCAGTGGTGGGCGGTCGAGGTCGAGCAGTTCGTTGAAGGTGATCAGCGGGCTGGCGTTGGACACCACCGCGTCGCAGGCGACCCGCTCGCCGCCTTCCAGGCTGACGCCACTGACGCGCCCGCCTTCGGTGTGAATCTTCTCCACGCCACAGTTGAAGCGCACCTCGCCACCGGCTTCGAGGAACGACTCCACCAGCGCGGTCGACATGGCCTGGGAGCCGCCCTTGATATGCCAGGGTTTGAACACCGCATAGGCGTAGAGCATGGTGGCCAGGTCGGCGAACGGCAGCATGTTCGGCGACACGCCGAGGTAGAGCCAATAGGTGGCGAGGATGTTCTTCAACTTGGCGTCGCTGAAGAACTCGTCGAGCACCTCGCGCGCCGGGCGGAAACCGTACTGCACGTAGTACGGGCACATCGACCTGAGCATCGCCTCGCTGTTGGCGCGGGCGGCTTGCGGCAAGGTCATGAAGCTTTCCAGGGTGACCTTCTCGCAGACCAGCATGAAGCGCTCGATGGCCTCGCTTTCGGCCGGATACATCTCCTGCAGCAGGCGGCGGATGCCCGACCAACTGGCCGGCAGCGTGACGTCCAGCTCACCCGGCACCACCAGGCGATACAGCGCGTGCTCCTGGATGAACTCGACCTTGTCCATCACCCCCAGCTTGTCGAAGAACTTGCGCATCACGAAGGGTTTGTCCTCGGTGCCCAGGCCGCTGAGCTGATGCAGCGCCACCTCGAACTCGAAGTTGCCGCGCACGAAGGAGGTCGCGCAGCCACCCGGAATATTGTGCCGCTCCACCAGCAGGGTGCGACTGCCGCCGCGCTGCAGTGCAGTGGCTGCGGTCAGCCCGGCGTTGCCGGCACCGATCACCACGGCGTCGTAATGCTTCATCGTTCACCTCAAACTTATCAGCGATAAGATTTGGTTAAAAAAAGGTCTCAGAAGGTGTCTTGAAGCTCGATCAGATCGGCGAATTCCGCTGGCGTGCCGCTCTTGCGTGCACCGACCGAACGCAGGATGTCCTGGCCGCTGAGGATCGAACTCTGTAGCAGCACGGTGTGTTGCAGGGATTCGTAGACGCCGTGGTCACGGCTGTAGAGCATGGCGCGCTTGATGCCGTTGATCGCGATCGGCGGGCGCTCGGCGATCTTCTGCGCGGCGGCAAAGGCGCCGGCCAGCAACTCCTCAGGCGTGGCGAAAACCTTGGCCAGCAGTCCCAGGCGATGAGCCTCGTCGACCTGCAGAGTGTCTCCGGTCAGCGCCAGGTAGCGAGCGACACCGGCCGGAATCAGTCGCGGCAGACGTTGCAGCACGCCCAGGTCAGCCATCATGCCGACGTTGGTTTCCTCGATGCGGAAGCTCGCCGCCTGCGAGGCGAAAACCAGATCACAGGCGGCGATCAGATCGAATCCGCCACCGATGCAGGCGCCCTGCACGGCGGCGATCACCGGGAAGCGCGCTCTCTCCAGCGCATTCAGCGCGTCCTGCATACGCTCCAGGTTGACCTGCAGCACCTCGCGCTCCTGCGGTGAGGTCGCGTGGAATTCCTTGGCGGTGGAGAACATCTGCATGTCCAGACCGCCACAGAACACCTTGCCCTGCGCCGAAATCACCAGTGCTCGTACTTGGCCCGAATGACTCAGGCGGCTGACGGCCTCCGGCAACTCGCTCCAGAAGGCCCGCGTGAGGCTGTTGGCCTTGTCCGGGCGATTGAGTTGCAGGTGGGCAACGCCGTTCTCGATGCTGACGGCAAAACATTCGTAGTGGTGAGTCATGGGCAGGCCTCATGCGGGGAATGTTAGCGATGCTAAGATCGAATCTTAGCACCGTCAAGATACTGCTCGATGATAAGATTCCAGCGCCCCTATCCCATGCAACCAAGGCTTCTCTCGCATGAGCACGAACCGCGCCCGCGACACCTACCATGTCGGCAACCTTGCCCCCCAGCTGCTCAGCGCCGCGCGAGAAATGCTCGAGGAAGTGGGGCCGACCAAGCTGTCACTGCGCGCTGTGTCCGAACGTGTCGGCGTCAGCTCCACGGCTGCCTATCACCACTACGCCAATCGCGCCGAACTGATCGGCCACCTGGCGGCTCAGGGCTTTCGCGAATTGGGTGCGGCATTGCGCTTGGAGGATCAGGACAGCACAGGCCTGCAGAAACTACGGGATGCTTGCCTCGCCTACTTCAGCTTTGCCCGCAATAATCCGGCGCTCTATCAGCTGATGTTCGGGCCGGAATCGGCCAGCGACGACATGCCGTTGCAGTACCTCGAGGCACGCGACGAGGCCTTTGACGAGTTGAAACGCATCATGGCCGACATCCTCGGCCAGGACGCCGCAAGTGCCGAGGGCCGCCGCGCTGCGCTGGCGGCCTGGTCTTACACCCATGGCCTGGCGTCACTGGTCATCCATGGCGTGCTGCACTTTCCCGCCTCGACCACCGACGCCCGTTTCGTCGACACTACCCTGCAAGGCTTCGAGCACCTGTTCACGGCCTGTGGCGTGGGGGCTGCGCAGCAGTGAAAGGGGCGTGCTGCAACGGTGCTGGCTGACCCGAGCAGGCCATTTCAGGCGTGGGTGTCGATCCTGTTATCGAAAACCTGCGCGCAACACTTGTCCCATGCGGGCCGCCAACGTCTTGTGCTTATGCCACCGGCGCAGGCAGCAGGCATGGCTTCCTTGGCCGCTGAGCCTTAGATTAGGCAAGCCTTGGCCTAGCGGACAGGTGCAATAACCAATCGGATAACTGGAGCAGTTTTCATGGAGCTGGAGCACCTGACGCCCTCTCGGGAACATGACGCACCGATCTACCTGCAGCTCTACCGTCGTTACCGGGAGGCAATCGCCAGCGGCAAACTCAGCCCAGGTGATCGAGTGCCGTCCGTGCGCAGCCTGGCCAGCGAGCTGAACCTGGCGCGTGGCACGGTCGAGGTGGCCTATCAGATGCTGGTGAGCGAGGGCTACTTCACGACGCGTGGCACCTCCGGCACAGTCGTTTCTCCCCATCTGGATGGTCTGCCAGAACCTGGCCAGGCGGCGTCCTTCGCTCCCGCCCAGTCGCCAGCCTCCAGCCTGAGCAACTCGGCTCGCGAGGTGCTGCCGTTCCAGCTCGGTTTACCGGCGCTGGATGCGTTTCCGCGCAAAGCCTGGGTGCGCCTGACCGGGCGGCGCCTTCGCACCCTGGATACCGCCGCCATGACCTATCCCGATGAAGCGGGATACGAACCGCTGCGGCGGGCCATCGCGACCTATCTGGGAATATCGCGGGGTATCGCCTGCTCGCATGAACAGGTCTTCGTCACGGCGGGTTATCGCGGGGCGTTGGAACTCGTCTGTCGTGCGCTGCTGCAGCCCGGAGACCTGGGCTGGTACGAGGAGCCTGGCTACCTGCTGGCCCGGCAGTTCTTGCAGCAGGCCGGCATGCGCCTGGAGCCGGTGCCGGTCGATGAGGACGGACTGAACGTGGCGAGTGCCCAGCAACGCGCCGCCGATGCCCGTTTCGCCGTGGTCACTCCCACACACCAGAGTCCGACTGGCGTTGCGCTGTCGCTGCCACGCCGTCTGGAACTGCTGGACTGGGCGAGCCGACGTAGCGCCTGGATCATCGAGGATGACTACGACAGCGAGTTTCGTTACCACGGCCGCCCGCTACCGGCACTCAAGAGCCTGGATCGCGATGGTCGGGTGCTCTACACCGGTACCTTCAGCAAGGTGCTGTTTCCCGGGTTGCGCTTGGCTTATCTGGTTGTACCTGCCAGCCAGGTCGCCACTTTCAACGCGGCGGCGCACCAGTATCCCAGCGCTGGTTCGATCCTGTCGCAGGCCATGGTTGCTGACTTCATGGAGCAGGGGCACTTCACCCGGCATCTGCGCAAGATGCGGGCTCTGTACGCGCAGAGGCATCAGTTCCTGATCGATGCGCTTAGTGGGGCGATGGGACAACGCCTGTACGTTTCGCCGCAGGCCGGCGGTATTCATGTGCTGGCCTACCTGAATGGCCGGAACGACGACCAGGCCCTGGCCAAGGCCGCCAGAGGCAATGGTCTTGCAGTACATGCCCTGAATGACTGGCGAATGCATAGCGCAGGGCAGGGCGGGTTGCTGATGGGCTTTGCCAACTTCAAGACGGCCGAAGAGACCGCGATCTCGGTTCGTCAACTCGAAACCCTGTTCAGTCGTTAGCCGAGGTCGCAAGTAATCGGCGGCCCTTCGATGACCAGCCTGTGTCCAGGCGCAAAGTGGATGTGACCCTGGTTATTGATCCGCCCTCAGCTAGAGCCCGGCAGGGCTCCTGAGAAAGCGCTTGCGGAAGGCGGCCGGCGAAATGCCGACACGCTGGCAGAACAGGCGGCGGAACGAGTTACTGTCCTCATAGCCCACGCGACTGGTGATGACCTCGAAATTCAGGCGCGTGCTTTCCAGCAGTTCCTTGGCCTTTTCCAGGCGCAATGCCTGGAGGTAGGCCAGCGGGGTGTGACCGGTGGCGTCCTTGAAGCGGCGCTTGAAGTTGCGAACACCGAAACCGAAGCGCTCGGCCAGCTCATCGATGTTGCAGGGGTTGGCGAAGTTCGACTCCATCCAGTCCTGAACGCGCAACACGGCCTCGTCGCCATGGCTGCGTGGCATTGACCAACTGATGTAGACGGACTGCTCGCTGCGTACGTTATCGATCAGCAGGTAGCGGCTGCATTGCTGCGCCAATTCGCGCGAGGCGAAGCGGCGAATCAGGTGCAGCAGCAAGTCCATCGCCGCACTCGCCCCGGCACTGGTGATCACCCGACCGTCCTCGCAGAGGATGCGCCGCTCGTCCACCCGCGCCGCAGGGTAGCGGCGTCGCAGCAGATCGGCGAAGGCCCAGTGGGTGGTGGCTTCGACACCGTCGAGCAGGCCCGCCTCGGCCAGCATGAAGGTGGCCGTGCACATCGAGGCGATGACCGCGCCCTGATCGTGCTGGCGCCGCAGCCAGCCGCGATAGCGCCCGAAGGCGGGCAGGGCGTCGCGCAGGCTGAAGAGAAAGCCAGGAATCAGCACCAGGTCGGTTTGCGTCACCGCGTCTAGTGACATGTCTACCGGCATCGCTCGACCCAGGGCATTGGCCACCGGCTGTCCGTCCAGCGATGCCACGCTGAGGGTGAAGGGGGCTGCGGCTGGCTGGGCGAAGCGATTGGCGGCGTCGAGGACTTCAAGCGCCAGGGCGGCGCTGGCCAGCGAGCTGTGTTCGGCCACCAGCAAGGTGATGTGCATGAAAACTCTCTTGCGTAAATCGCATGGTATTAGTCATTTCTGCATCTACCTTACTCCATGCGCGCCACCTAGAGTGCGGCCCTTGTCATTCAAACAGGTGTTCGCCGCATGAACCTGTGGTTTCGCCTTTTCCTGATGCTGTTGCGTCGTCCCTGGCGCAAGCCGGTGCCATGGCTCGCAACTACCGTGGTGCGGCTGCGGGTCTGGCCGCTGGATCTGGATTTCAATCGGCACGTCACCAATGGTCGCTACTTCACCCTAGCCGATGTCGGACGTATGGATTACGTACTGCGCAGCGGGGCTTTTCGCGTGGCGCTTCGGCACCGCGCGTTGCCCATCGTCGGCGACGTGTGCGGCAAGTTTCGCCGTGAGCTGAAGCTGTTCGAACGCTTTGAAATCCACACGCGGATGTTGGGTTGGGATGAGCGATGGAGCTTCGTCGAACACCGCTTCGTCAAGGATCAGCGGGTGATCGCCGTGGTGGTCATGCGCGGGTTGTTTCGTGGGCCGAAAGGCAATGTCGCGCCGGCCGAGTTCGCCCGTGAACTTGGCATCGATGAGCAGTCGCCGCCGTTGCCGCAATGGTTGCAGGAGTGGTCGGCGAGCTGTGATGGTTTGAGCCTGCACCTGCGTGAAGCAGAGCGTCCGTAGACGCCCTGCAGGTTGGTCAGGTGTCTTTGGCAGGAGCCATTGACTTGGCTAGATCCGCTGGACATCGCCGTCCTGGCGAATTTCTGCTCTCTGCGCGCGTTCTTCCTGGGCTTGATCCTGTGCCTTGGGCGCGAAGCGCAGAATCAGGCAGGCGATGATGGCCGACAGCAGTGAGCCGAGCATGATGCCGATCTTGGATTCCTCCACCAGCTCCGGGTAACCGGGAAAGGCCAGGCCGCTGATGAACAGGCTCATGGTGAAGCCGATACCGCAGAGCATGGAGATCGCATAGATCTGCAACCAGGTGCAGCTTCGGGGCTTGGCGGCCAGCCCGGATTTCACCGCCAGCAGCACGCCGCCAAATACACCGAGCTGCTTGCCAAGGAACAGGCCAGCCGCGATGCCCAGGGGCAAGGGCGCGAAGACATCCGCAAGGGCGAGGCCCTCGAAGGAAACCCCGGCATTGGCGAAGCCGAAGGAGGGGACGATCAGAAAGCCCACCCAGGGCGCGATGCCATGTTCGAGGCGGTGCAGGGGCGAATCGGGAGAGTCAGGTTCGCCAGGCGTGGGAATGTAGGGAATCAGGAAGGCGCCGACGACACCTGCGATGGTGGCATGTACGCCCGACAGCAGTGTCACGTACCACAGCAGGGCCAGGCCGATCAGATAGGGCCACAACACCATCACGCGCAGGCGGTTGAGCGTGAACAGCACGGCGATGATGGCGGCCGCCAAGAGCAGCGCGGTGACGTTGATCGAGGCGGTGTAGAAGATCGCGATGATCGCCACGGCGCCCATGTCGTCGATGATGGCCACCGACACCAGCATCAGCTTCAGTGACAGCGGTGCATGGCGGCCCAGCAGGGCCAGCGCGCCGACGGCAAACGCGATATCGGTCGCGGCGGGAATGGCCCAGCCGTTGCCAAGTTGTGCTTCCCCCTGGGTGATTGCCAGGAAGATCCCCGCAGGCACCATCATCCCCATCAATGCGGGCAAGGCGGGCAGGCGGCGTTGTTCCCAGGAGGAAAGACGACCGTCCACCAGCTCGCGTTTGATCTCCAGGCCTACCAGCAAGAAGAAGATCGCCATGAGGCCATCGTTGATCCACAGGTGCAGCGTCATCGGGCCGAGCTTCTCGCTGAGCGTCGGGCCAGTCGCCATGTGAAGCAGATGCAGGTAGCTGCTGGCCAGCGGGCTGTTGGCAATCATCACGGCTGCCGCGGCTGCGAACATCAGCAATACGCCACCGGCCGCCTCGCTGGCGAGAAAGCGCTTGAGCGCGGACGGCTGCGGGATCGATGACGAATAGGTCATGCAAGGTTCTCCTTGGACGAGTGGAAACAGGCGCTGTGTCGGACGGCCAATGAGCGAGTCTGGGAAAGGCGGACACAGCGAAGCGCTGGCCAGAACGGGGTCTGGTCAGAGGCGGGGAAAGGGCGCAGAGGAGTGGCGGAAAAGGCTCGGGACGGATTCGACGAATCGGGGCGTCGCCACAGAAAGCTGAACGGCTGCATGTTTCGGGAAAGCCTCACGGAAAACGACTGATCGTTCTCCGTATTCGGGGCTTACCCCGGGCGCACGCAGCACACGCCAAAGTGCGGGGATCTTATAGCGGGTTACTGGCGTGCTTCAACAGCATGACGTTGCAGGTTGTTTCATGGCGCGGGCAGGGCGCAGCCGATACCCGAGGCCGCCATGCTGTACTGGTCAATCAGCCCCGTAGTTCATGATCGACAACAGTCGGATTGGCACTTTCACCAGCTTCTCCGGGCCGTGCGGCACTTCGCCGTCGAAGGTCAGGCTATCGCCTGCCTGCATCGGGTAGAGCTGGTTACCGTGGCGGTACACCAGTTCACCTTCCAGCAGATGGAGGAACTCGGTGCCGGGATGAGCGAAGGTGGGGAACTCCTCGCTGGCGTCGTCCATGCTCACCATATACGCCTCGAAGCTCTTCTTCGGCCCACGGGTATGGTTGAGCAGGCGATAGGTGTGGCCCTTGTCGGTGCCTCGACGCACCACTTCGAGGCCTTCGCCGGCCTTCACCAGCAGGGCGCTGCCACCTTGCTGGTCGTACTGGCTGAACAGCTTGGACATGGGCATGCCGAGCACGTCGCAGAGGCGGCTGAGGGTGTCGAGGCTGGTGGAGACCTGGGCGTTTTCGATCTTGCTCAGCATGCCCTGGCTGATCCCGGCGATGCGCGCCACATCGGCGATCTTCAGTTCCTGCGCCTGCCGCTGGCGGCGAATCTGCATGCCCAGGTATTGCTCGAGCTTGAGGCGGGGAGGGATTTCTGTAGAAGTCGTCATGCGTGCTTATATCTTCTTATGAATAAAAAATTCGCACTGAGAATGTGCGGAGTGCCTTTCTTCGGTGCGTTTTCACGGTTGGAATTTCCTCCTATGAAAGCATCTTTCCTTGGCGGATAGAAGAAAGACGCGGGTTTCCGTGCTTGTGGGGGCGCGTATGCGCAGTTGGCAAGCTGCTTGCATTTCTTTTGGGGAAATTAAAATTCCCCAGCGGAATAATGGCGACGCCACCGGAGGCCCCAACCATGTTGCCCAGCGAAACCCAGAAAATCATCGACCAGCACGGCATCAAGTACGTGCTGGCCCAGTTCGTCGACATCCACGGCGCGGCCAAGACCAAGTCGGTGCCGGTCTCGGGGCTCAAGGCCGTAGCCGAGGAGGGCGCCGGTTTCGCCGGGTTCGCCATCTGGGGCATGGGCATGGAGCCGCACGGCCCTGACTTCATGGCGCGCGGCGATCTGTCCACGTTGATGCCGGTGCCCTGGCAGCCAGGTTATGGACGCGTGGTGTGCGTCGGCCATGTCAACGGCCAGCCGCATCCCTACGACACCCGCTATGTATTGCAACAGCAGGTGCAGCGCCTGACCGATCGGGGCTGGACACTGAACACCGGCCTGGAGCCGGAATTCAGCCTGTTCCGCCGCGATGCCGAGGGCAAGCTGGTGCCGGTCGATGCCAGCGACAAGCTGGAGAAGCCCTGCTACGACTACAAGGGCCTGTCACGTTCGCGCGCCTTCCTGGAAAAGCTCACCGAGGCGCTGCAGCCGGTCGGCTTCGATATCTACCAGATCGACCACGAGGACGCTTGCGGCCAGTTCGAGATCAACTACACCTACAGCGATGCCATGGAGTCGGCGGATCGCTTCACCTTCTTCCGCATGGCCGCCGGCGAGATCGCCAACGATCTGGGCATGATCTGCTCGTTCATGCCCAAGCCGGATCCGCGTCGCGCTGGCAACGGCATGCACTTCCACCTGTCGATCGGCAGCGCCAGCAGCAAGAACCTGTTTCATGACGCCAGCGACCCGAGCGGCATGGGCCTGTCCAAGCTGGCCTATCACTTCCTCGCCGGCTTGCTGGCTCATGGCCCGGCGCTGTGCGCCTTCGCCGCGCCGACGGTGAATTCCTACAAGCGCCTGGTCGTTGGCCGTTCGCTGTCCGGCGCGACCTGGGCGCCAGCCTTCATCGCCTATGGCGACAACAACCGTTCGGCGATGCTGCGCATTCCCTATGGGCGCATCGAGTTCCGCCTGCCGGACGCCGGCTGCAACCCCTACCTGGTCACCGCCGCGATCATCGCCGCCGGCCTCGACGGCATCGACCGTCAGCTCGATCCGGGCAGGGCCTGCAACGAGAACCTCTACAAGCTCAGCCTGGAGGAAATCGCCGCACGCGGTATCGACACGCTGCCGCAATCGCTCAAGGAAGCCTGTGATGCGCTGGAGGCCGACCCGCTGTTCCGCGAGGTGCTCGGCGCCGAGATCGTCGACGAGTTCATCAAGCTCAAGCGCATGGAATGGGTCGAGTACAGCCGCCACGTCTCCGACTGGGAAATCGAGCGTTACACCGAATTCTTCTAGCCGAACGCCCGCCCGCGCGGGCACACGCCAACGCCCCCGAACGAGCCTCCCCAAAGGGAGGTGATGAGGACTTTTTTATGTGTGGAATCGTAGGTCTGTACCTGAAGAACCCGGCGCTGGAAAACCAGCTCGGCGCCCTGTTCGAACCCATGCTGCTGGCCATGACCGACCGTGGCCCGGATAGTGCCGGCTTCGCCATCTACGGCGACGAGGTGAAGGACGGCTGGATCAAGCTGACCCTGCAGAGCACCGAGGCTGGCTATGACTTCAAGGCGCTGATGGGCGAGCTGGAAGGCCGCCTGGGCTGCTCGCTGGACTGGTTCCAGAACGCCAGCGCCGCCGTGCTCAAGACCAATGCCGACGAGGCGGCGGTACGTGCCGTGCTCGCCGAGCTGGCGCCGGTTGTGCGCGTGATGAGCGTCGGCCAGAGCATTGAGATTCTCAAGGGCATGGGCCTGCCGAAGGAAATCTCCGAGCGCTTCTCGCTGGCCAAGATGAAGGGCAGCCACATCATCGGCCACACCCGCATGGCCACCGAGAGCGCGGTGACCATGGAGGGCAGCCACCCATTCTCCACCGGCCAGGATCTGTGCCTGGTGCATAACGGCTCGCTGTCCAACCACTTCCGTCTGCGCCAGGAACTGCGCCGTCACGGCATAGAGTTCGAAACCGAGAACGACACCGAGGTCGCCGCCGGCTACCTGACCTGGCGCCTGCGCCAGGGCGATTCGCTCAAGGAAGCGCTCGACCATTCGATGGACGACCTCGATGGCTTCTTCACCTTCGCCATCGGCACCCGCGACGGCTTCGCGGTGATCCGCGACCCCATCGCCTGCAAGCCGGCGATCCTCGCCGAAACCGACGACTACGTGGCCATGGCCTCCGAATACCAGGCCCTGTCGACCCTGCCGGGCATCGACAAGGCCAAGGTGTGGGAGCCGGAGCCGGCCACCATGTATATCTGGGAACGCAGCGCTTGAGTCGCTCCAGGCCTACTGCGCACACCGATTGCTGCGTCAGATCCTCGCGATCCGCTCGCCGTACTACTCGTACTGTCTCGCGGCTCGCTGCGGTTCTTCCTTGCACTCGGCGCGCTCGCGACGGCCTGAATTCGACTCTCTACTTTTTGGGGACACGATCATGAAAACCATCGACCTTTCCAGCGCCACCGTGCGCGATCTGAACCAGGCTCTGCACGAGCAGGCCAAGACCCTCTCCGAGCGCGAGTGGGTGGTGAGCAACCCAGGCGGCAAGCACAACCTTGCCGTGGGCCTGAACGAAGCGCTGAGCGTGGAGATCGACGGCCACGCCGGCTACTACTGCGCCGGCATGAACCAGAAGGCCAGCGTCACCATCCACGGCAACGTCGGTGTCGGCGTCGCTGAGAACATGATGAGCGGCATGGTGCGCATCAAGGGCAGCGCCTCGCAGGCGGCCGGCGCCACCGCCCATGGCGGCCTGCTGGTGATCGAAGGCGACGCCGGCGCGCGTTGCGGCATCTCGATGAAGGGCGTCGATATCGTCGTCGGCGGCAGCATTGGCCACATGAGCTGCTTTATGGGCCAGGCTGGCAGGCTCGTCGTCTGCGGCGATGCCGGCGATGCGCTGGGCGATTCGCTCTACGAGACGCGCATCTACGTCAAGGGCACGGTCAAGTCGCTGGGCTCGGATTGCATCGAGAAGGACATGCGCCCCGAGCACCTGGAAGAACTGGCCGAACTGCTCAACCGCGCCGGCTTCGACGAAGACCCGGCCAGCTTCAAGCGCTACGGCTCGGCCCGCCAGCTGTACAACTTCAAGGTCGACAACGCTTCGGCGTACTGATCGCGCACCCTGCCCGAAGAGGAATTTGCAATGAGCGAAAAAATCACCCCGGTGCTGCGCGAGTCCGCCACCTTCGACCGCCTGTCCATCCAGGAAATCCAGCGTGCCGCCGAGACCGGCATCTATGACATCCGCGGCGGCGGTACCAAGCGCAAGCTGCCGCACTTCGACGACCTGCTGCTACTCGGCGCCTCCATGTCGCGCTACCCGCTGGAAGGCTACCGCGAGAAGTGCGGCACCGACGTGGTGCTGGGCAACCGCTTCGCCAAGAAGCCGATCCACCTGAAGATCCCGGTGACCATCGCCGGCATGAGCTTCGGTGCGCTGTCGGCCCAGGCCAAGGAAGCCCTCGGCCGTGGCGCCACCATCGCCGGCACCAGCACCACCACTGGCGACGGTGGCATGACCCCGGAAGAGCGCGGCCAGTCGCAGCACCTGGTCTATCAGTATCTGCCGTCGCGTTACGGCATGAACCCGGACGACCTGCGCAAGGCCGATGCTATCGAGATCGTCCTCGGCCAGGGCGCCAAGCCGGGCGGCGGCGGCATGCTGCTGGGCATGAAGGTCACCGAGCGCGTGGCGGGCATGCGTACCCTGCCGATTGGCGTCGACCAGCGCAGCGCCTGCCGTCACCCGGACTGGACGGGCCCGGACGACCTGGCGATCAAGATCGCTGAGATCCGCGAGATCACCGACTGGGAAAAACCTATCTACGTGAAGATCGGTGCCAGCCGCCCGTACTACGACGTCAAGCTGGCGGTGAAGGCCGGTGCCGACGTGATCGTTCTCGACGGCATGCAGGGCGGCACCGCGGCGACCCAGGAAGTGTTCATCGAGCACGTCGGCATCCCGATTCTCTCGGCCATCCCGCAAGCCGTACAGGCCCTGCAGGAGATGGACATGCACCGCAAGGTGCAACTGATCGTCTCCGGTGGCATTCGCACTGGCGCTGACGTGGCCAAGGCCATGGCCATGGGCGCGGATGCGGTGGCTATCGGCACCGCCGCGCTGATCGCTCTGGGCGACAACCATCCGCGACTGGACGAGGAATTGAAGGCCATCGGTTCGGCCGCCGGCTACTACGACGACTGGCAGAACGGCCGCGACCCGGCCGGCATCACCACCCAAGACCCGGAGCTGTCCAAGCGCCTCGACCCGGTCGCTGCCGGTCGCCGCCTGGCCAACTACCTGCGCGTGCTGGTGCTGGAAGCGCAGACCATGGCCCGCGCCTGCGGCAAGTCGCACCTGCACAACCTCGACCCCGAGGATCTGGTGGCGCTGACCGTGGAGGCCGCCGCCATGGCCCGCGTACCGCTGGCCGGCACCAACTGGGTACCGGGGCAATTGCAGTACTGAGCTCGATAGTAAAAAAGGGCCGCAACGCTTGGCGTTGTGGCCCTTTTTCATTGCCTTAGAACCTGTTCACGATCTGAAGCGGCAACTACAAGGCGAGAGCGGCCGGTCGGGCTGCGATTTTAAACCCGCTCATTTGGTGGGCTGAAGCGGATCGCCGCCCGGCCCACCCTACAGATCGTGCTGGCCTCGTAGGGTGGGCTTTAGCTCACCGCTGCAAATGGCCGCTTGCGCCACTTGGCTGCCACAATCTACGAACCTGTGCAGAAAGATTATGAACAGGTTCTTAGCGGCTGTTGAAGGCAGGCGAGACCAGGCTCAGAGCGGCCAGGCGCTTGGCGCAATCCTGCAACTGCGGTGCAATCGCTTCGATCTTCTCGGCGGTCATCCTGGCCGATGGGCCGGCGGCGCTGACGGTGCCGATGGGCCGGCCGTCGTCCACGTGGCGAATGACCACGGCCACGGCACTGGTGCCGGGCTCGTAGACATCGTGCACTACGCCATAGCCTCGCTTCTGCGTCTGGTCGATGCGATCCAGTAGCTCGCGCAAGCTCTTCGGGGCATTGGGGCCCATATGCTGCGCCCGATCCATGCCTTGCTCGGCGATCAGCTCCAGCGCGCGCTCCTCGCTTTCGGCGGCCATCCAGGCCAGGCCGTTGGCGGTCGCTGGCAGGTAGACATCGGAGCCGGCATCGGGGTCGTAGCGCAGCCCGGTTCGGGCACCCTGGGCCTTGGCCACCCAGATCAGGTGGTTACCCTCGATCACGGCCATGCGGATCAGCTCCCCGGTTTCCTGGGCCAGCTCGTCCAGCAGCGGCTGCGTGGCATCGGTGATACCGCTCGCGGCCAGGTAGGTAAGGCCGAGCGAGGCGAGCTTCACCGTCAGCAGGTAGTGCGTGGTCGCCGCGTTCTGCTTCACGTAGCCCATGTCCTTGAGCTCATTGAGCAGGCGATGTGTCGCGGTACGCGGAATGTCCAGGCGGTCGGCGATTTCGGACATGGGAAGCCCACCGACGTGTTTCACCAGCAGCTCGAGAATGGACAGGGCGCGGTCACGAACGGACGTGGACATCAGGGGGCGGCTCCAGAAGCAGGAAAGCCCTCATTCTAGGACGCTATGGAATTGCAATCCAATTGAATGCAGCCAGATAGATGGCTCTATTTTGGTTTTACTTTCCACTTGGAATGATATTCCAAAGATGTAATATTGAGTTGCCCACCGACACTCGGGGGTCAAGACTCCCTGGATTCGGCGCCACTGCCTTGGCCTTGCCGGAAAGGGTCTGAGACATAAACACAACAACAATCGGAGCCTCCCCATGAAACCCTCCAGCCAACTGGACATCCAGGCGTTCCTGGATTCCCGGCCTTTCGGCCACTTCCAGTGGAAGATCCTCCTGCTGTGCCTGACCGTACTGATCCTCGATGGCTTCGACGTGGTGGCAATGGGCTTCATCGCGCCCTCGCTGATCGCCGACTGGAACATCCCCCGCGAAGAACTGGGCATCGTGATGAGCATGGGCCTGTTCGGCCTGGCCATCGGCGCACTGATGGGCGGGCCGCTGGCTGACCGCTTCGGCCGGCGCAGAGTGATCATCGTCTCGATCTTCTTCTTCGGCTTCATGAGCCTGATTTCGGCCTGGTCGCCGAACGTCGAGATCCTTTCCCTGCTGCGCTTCCTCACCGGTCTTGGCCTGGGCGCCTCGCAGCCCAACGCGGCGACGTTGGCGTCGGAATATGCGCCGAAGAAATACCGCTCGCTGATGGTCACGGTGGTCTACTGCGGCTTCACCCTGGGTGCTGCCGGTGGCGGCTTCCTGGCCAACGGGCTGATCCCGAGCCATGGCTGGGAGTCGATCCTGGTGGTCGGCGGCGTGGTGCCGATCCTGTTCGCCGTGCTGCTGTGCTTCGTGCTGCCGGAGTCGGCCAAGTACATGGCGATGAAGCACCAGCATCGTGAAGAGCTGCAGCAGGTGGTCAACGCAATCGAACCGGGTACTGCCGATCAGGCCACCCAGTTCCTCAGTCCGGAGCCGCAACGTGCCGGCAAGGGCACGATCAAGCTGATCCTCTCGCCGTCGCATCGGCTGATCACCCTGGCGCTCTGGGTCGGCCTGTTCATGAATCTGCTGACGGTCTACTTCCTCAACAGCTGGCTGCCGATCATCGTCAAGGACGATGGCTTCAGCCTGGCCGACGCGGCGTTGGTGGGCGCGATGATGCAGGTCGGTGGCACCCTCGGGAACATCGTCATCGGTTGGGAGATGGATCGCTTCAACCCGCACAAGGTAATGATCGGCACGCTCATCGGCGGCGCCGTGCTGACCCTTTCGCTGGGCAACCTGTCGCCCGGTCTGTATGGCCTGATGGCGCTGGTCTTCATGCTGGGGTTCTGCATCAACGCGACCAACACCGGCTGGACGGCCATGGCCGCGACCTACTACCCGACCGAGATGCGCGCCACCGGCACCAGCTGGATGACCGGCATCGGCCGCTTCGGCGCGATCCTCGGCGCGTCCGTCGGTGCGGTGCTGCTGGGCCTGAAGTGGGACTTCAGCCACCTGTTCATGTTCCTCACCCTGCCCATCGGCATCGCCGTGGTCGCCGCCTACGTCAAAGGGCTGCGTGATCGCAAGCCGCAGGCTGCGCCCGGTGTGCTGGGCAACGCCTCCCATCCCTGAGCATTCGCTTTCCATTTTCGGCCGGGGCGTGACCCGGCCCTCAGGCTCTACAGGACGCCCATCATGAAGATCGCCATCGATTCCTACTGCTACCACCGTTACTTCGGCGAGGTGTACCCGAACCTGGAACAGCCTCCTGCTTACCGCATGACTCTCGAGGACTTCATCGACAGGGCACGCGCCCACGAGGTGCAGGGTGTTTCCATCGAGTCGTTCATGCTCGATGACAGCTCGCCACGTAATCTGGAGCGTTTGCGTGGTCTGCTGGATGAAGCCGGCCTCGAACTGGTCTGGGCCTGGGGCCATCCCCATGGGCTGGGTTCTGGTGCGCGTGTCGAGGAACTGGCCGATCTGCAGCGCCATATCGACATCGCCAAGGCGCTGGGCGCCAGCGTGATGCGCATCTGCGCCGGTGGGCGTCGCACGCGGCCGGAGTCCTGGCTCGCGCACAAGACCCAGTTGCTGCCGCTGCTGCGGCGGGCGGCCGATTATGCGGCGGGGCAGGGTGTGGTACTGGCCATGGAGAACCACGTCGACCTGTTGGCCGCCGAAGTGCTGGAGTTGCTCGAAGCCGTCGACAACCCGGCCCTTGGCGTGTGTCTGGATACCGCCAACAACCTGCGCATGTTCGAAGACCCGATGCAGGTGATCGAGCTGCTCGCGCCCCATGCCAAGGCCACGCACATCAAGGATATCTGCGCCTTCCGTGGTAGCCCGCGTGAGTTCGGCTTCTGGCCGAGCGTGCCGCTTGGCGAGGGCCTGATCGATATTCCGCGAACCCTGCAGCTGCTGCGTCAGCACGGTTTCGACGGGTTGCTGGCACTGGAAATCGATTACCTGCATCCGCGCTATGGCAGCGAAGAGGAGGCGATCGGCAAGAGCCTTGCCTTCATGCGCCAGACCCTGGCCCGGCAACATCAAACATGCGCCTGAGGTGATCCGATGAACGACACGATGATCCCCAGCCCGTCCGGCACTACCCGTTTCCTGGCGGTGGTCGGCGACCCGGTGAGCCAGGTCAGGGCCCCACTGCTGCTCAATCGACTCTTTCGCGATGAAGGCGTGGACGTGGTCATGATCGCCGTGCACGCCCGCGCCGAGAACCTGGAGACGGTCATCCGCGGTTTGCAGGCGGCCGAGAACTTTCACGGCATGCTGGTGACCATCCCGCACAAGTTTTCCTGCTGCCGGTTCGCCGAGCGGCACAGCCTCTGCGTGGAATTGTCCGGGGCGACCAATGCGCTACGGCGCGACCCCGATGGCGTATGGCGGGCGGAGAACTTCGACGGCATCGGCTTCGTCCTGGGCTTGCGTCATGCTGGCTTCGAACCGAAGGGCAAGGACGTGCTGCTGCTTGGCGGTGGCGGGGCGGGCAGCGCCATCGCCGTGGCGTTGCTCGAGGCTGGTGTGCAGCGCCTGCATCTGCGCGAGCCGGATCAGGCCAAGGCCGCAGAACTCATGCGCCGTCTGGAGTTGCACTGGCCAGGGCGCGTAATGCTGGATCGGGACAAGTCGATTCGCGATGTCGATCTGTTGATCAATGCCACGCCTCTGGGCTTGCAGCCGGATGATCCGCTGCCGTTCGACCCGGCCGTGCTGGCTGCGGGAACCTGGGTCGCGGACATCATCATGAAACCGGCCGAAACGCGCCTGCTCAGGCTGGCCGCCGAACGCGGGCTACCGGTGCAGCCGGGGATCAGCATGCTCAACGAGCAGATCGACTGCTACCGCGCGTTCTTTTCGTTCTGAGGGGGCTGACTTTCCGCTCGTCTGTCAGTTGAGTAGTCAGTCAGCCACGCGGCTTCTCATACCTGACATCGCGTTCATCGACGGCTTCCGCCAGCTGCCAGCCATGGCGGCGGTAGAAACCATTGGCGCGGATGCTCTCGTGGCCATCGGTGATCAGCCAGATCGACTCGTGCTGCTCGAACAGTGCCGCTTCCGCTGCATTCAGCAGCAGGCGGCCGAGGCCATGGCCTTCGGCGTGCGGGCGGATGAACAGGGCGAACAGCTCGCCGGCTTCGAAATCCACCATGGCAAAGCCCGCCGCCACGCCATCGAGCTCCGCGATCCAGGCGCAGGGTGCCTGGTCGATTGCCTCGGCCAATGCGGCCGGCGTAATGCCGAGTTCTGCCATCTCCTGGCGTGACAGGTGGTTCTCGATCACGCTGGTGCGGATGTCGAACAGGGTTTCGATATCGGCCGTCGTGGCCAGGCGAAGTGTTGCACTCATTGCCGGTGCTCCGTGCAAAAAGGGGCAACCATAGTCCGCAGTGGCGCGCTGGGCAAACCTGCGGGGCGGCAAGAGCTTGCCGTTCGACGGCGTCGCCTCGCCATGTCCGGCGAGGCAGTACCGCCTGCTGCGTGTGGTCAGGCGCGCACCGTGATGCCTGGCTCCTGAAACTTCATCAGGGCTTCGGCCGCGCGTTCTAGTCTGGCGACGCTGGCTGTCTCGTTGCGTGAGCGGGCGCCCTCGATGCCTTCTTGGATGCGGGCGAAGACGTTCGTGGGGGCATCGCCGTTTTCGAGCGGCTTGCCGTCGTAGTTGACCTTGAGCAGGGGCGAAGAACCCATCATGCCGAGCAGCGGCGAGGTCTCATCCAGCGTCAGGTTGCCGCTGCGGATAAGCCCGTTGACCGTTTCCAGCAACTCGTTACGCGACATGTGGGTGAAGTCGTATTGCTTGGCGTCGTGGGTTGCGACCGGGCTGGCGGAAGCCGTATTGCCGGCTGCCGCTTGCAGTTTTTCGCCAAGAATGGCGGCGAACGCGTTCGATGGATTGGCGCTCTTGCCGGCTTGGGGCGAGGTGCGCGCGCTCTCGAAGAAATGGCTGACTCCGTTCTCGACTTTCATGATGCCTCCCTGGGCATATCCAGTTGGTTTCAGGGAGAGAGCAAGATCGATGCCGTTCCTGGGGGCCTCATGCCGGCAACTGGCGGCTCATGATCAGGGTGCGTTCCTCGCCCTCGACGACTTCACGTATCTGGGTGAAGCCAAGCTGCCGGTAGAAACCCTGCGCCGTCAGCGATGACGGTACGAGCAATTCCCTGGCGCCTCGTTCCTGTGCCAGCCGTTCGATGGCTTCCATCAGCCTGCGTCCGATGCCCTTGCCCTGCTGGGTCGGATCAACGAAAACCGTGCGGATCACTTGCCCATCGAGGCTGGCAGTGCCGAGCACTTGCTGATCCTGCAGGGCAGCCAGAACCAGGCGTGTCTCGATCAGTTTGCCGATTCGTTCGGCGGTGAAGTTGCTCTCCACGCGCTGAATCACTTCGGGTGAGTAGTCCCTGGCGTTGCTGATGCGCAAGGCATCGACGATTACCCGGCTTATCGCTGGGGCGTCGTGCGGTTGTGCGGCGCGGATTTCGATGCTCATCCCGGAGGCTCTGGCTTGCTGTTGGGTTGGGCGATACCGATAGCACAGATGGGCGGGCTGGTGGCAATGCTTTAACTGAAAAGAATTCTCACTTATATTCGCGCTCACTCGATCGGCAGCGAAGCGCCCACTTGCCTCATTCCTCCGCCAATACCTCTCTGCTCGCCGTGCTGGCTCGTCATTATGAGGAGCTGGTCGACTCGGTGCGCCGGCGTTTCGGTGATCGCCATGCGGCGCGCGAGGTGGTGCACGATGTCTGCGTCCAGCTACTGGAGGCGCCAGAGAAGGACGGTGTGCGCGTGCCCTTGGCACTGCTGCGCAAGATTGCCCATGATCGCGCCGTCAGCCATTACCGCAGCGAGCGGCGGCGCCAGGCGTGGGTGGACGAGCAGGCGATATTGCCCGAACTGGCTTGCACGCTTCCCGGCCCGGATCGCTGTCACGAAGCCGCTCATGAACTGGAGCGTCTGTGCGCGGCGATTGCCCAGTTGCCGCCGCGCTGTCAGCAGGTATTCGTCATGCACAAGATTCACGAGCTGCCCCAGCAGGAAGTTGCCGAGCAACTGGGGATTTCCCTCAAGGCGGTGGAAAAGCACCTGCGCGTGGGCATGAGCAAGTGCCTGGCCTGGATGGAGCGACGCCCAGCATGAACCGCCAACCGCCGCGTGAGGACGACCTCGCACCCACGGATGACGCGATTGCCCGACACCGCGAAGCGCTGAAGGCACGCTTCCCTTTGCCCGCACCCAGCAAGCGCAGCCGGCGTCCGGCAGCGGGGACGTTCGGTCTGTTTGCCGCAGCGCTGGCGTTGGCTGGAGGTCTGCTCTGGCTCGACCCTGCCTACCGCAGCGAGGACTACGCCAGCGCGGCGGGGCAGGTGCAGGCAGTCGCACTGGCCGATGACAGTCAGGTCACGCTCGATGGCGCCAGCCGTATCCGCGTGAGCTGGCACCTGCGCAGCCGCCGGGTGGAGTTGCAGGCGGGGCAGGCGCTGTTCGCCGTCGCACCGATGGTGTATCGACCGTTCTTCACCGAAGCCGGGTCGACGCGCATCGCCGTGGTCGGCACCCGTTACAACGTCAGCCGCCTGGGTGACGATGTGCGGGTCACGGTGAGCGAGGGGCGGGTGTCAGTCCGCGGCCACGGCGATGCGTTGCTGCTCACGCCGGGTGATCAGGTGCGTGTGCGCGCCGGCCAGCTCGGCACGCCGCTGCGAACCGATGCCAGCGCCGCCGCTGCCTGGGTCGAGGGGCAACTGGTGTTCGAGCGCACGCCGCTGGGCGAGGTGCTCGATGCGCTGCAGCGCCAGGCAGGCATCCAGGTGCATCTGGCCGACGCCACGCTGGCGGAGTTGCCGGTATCCGGGCGCTTCGAGCGGGCGCGGCTCGATGGCCTGCCGGCCCTGCTGCCGAAGATCCTGCCGGTTGAGTTGAAAACGGGCACCGATGGCGTGTCGACCCTGAGCCGGCGCGGGGCGAAAAAATAATTTCACCACGAGGTAGGGTTTTGCCCGCGCTGTGGCGGCTATCTCCAGGAACGTCCTTTTTCATTCCCGGAGACCCCACGTGAGAACCCCGACACTGCGCCTTACCCTGTTGGCCAGCAGCCTGCTGCTGGGCCTGTCGTCGATGGTGCAGGCCGCCAGCGAAGTCGACTTCGACCTGCCTGCCGCGCCGCTCGAACAATCGCTCAATGCCCTGGCCGGCCAGTCCGCCGTGCAGATTCTCTTTTCCAGTGATATCGCGGGTGGCAAGCAGGCTGGCGAGCTGCGCGGTCGCTACAGCACCACCGAGGCCCTGCAGCGCCTGCTCGAGGGCAGTGGCCTGGAAGTGCATCAGCAGGATGAGCAGACCTATCTCGTCGTATCCCGCGAGCCAGTGCAGGCGCAGGTTAGCCCTGCCGCGCCGCTGGAGCTGGGGCCGATGGACGTGACCGCCTCGCGTACTTCCAGCGGCCTGGTTCCGCAGGTGCGTCAGGTCGACGTGATCGAGCGCGACAAGCTGGAGCAGTTGCGCCAGGGCTCCGACAGCCTGGCGACGCTGCTGGCCAAGGTCACGCCGGGCATGTCCGATTCCAGCCGTACCATCACCGACTACGGCCAGACGCTGCGTGGCCGCACCATGCTGATTCTGGTCGACGGCGTGCCGATGAACACCAACCGCGATTCCTCGCGCAACCTGGCCAGCATCGACCCGGCGCTGATCGAGCGGGTCGAGGTGGTGCACGGCAGCAGCGCGATCTACGGCGCCGGCGCCACTGGCGGCATCGTCAACATCACCACACGCCCGGCTGGTGGTGAGAGCCGCGCCGAGACCACGCTGAGCGGCACGTCGTCACTGACGCAACTGGACAACGACAGCCTCGGCGGCCAGCTGCAGCATCATCTTTCCGGTGCGCAGGGGCAGGTCGACTACGCCTTCGACCTCGGCGTGCGTCATATTGGCGGCTCGTTCGATGCGAACGGCCAGCGCATCGCACCGGAGCCGAGCCAGGGTGATCTGTTCGACTCCAACACCTTCAACATTGGCGGCAAGCTGGGGCTGCGCATCGATGATGACCAGCGCATTCAGCTTGCCCTCAGCCATTACGATGCCAAGCAGGACAGCGATTACACCTCCGATCCCTCGGTCGCCGCGCAGCCTGCTGGTACGGTGCCGGCGCAGCCGCTCGATGGCCTCAAGCTCGATACCCAGAACCGCATCAAGAACACCCTGGCCAACCTCGAATACAGTCACGAAGACCTGCTTGGCAGCCGTCTTTCCGCGCAGCTCTACTACCGTGACTACTTCACCCGTTTCACTCCATTCGATGCGCGCGGCGTGGCCACCCGCGGCCGCTTCGTCGACCAGGTGATGCAGAACAGCGAAATCTTCGGCAGCCGCTTCACCCTGCGCACACCGCTGGGGGAGAGCACCGAACTGGTCTGGGGTGCTGACCTCAACCACGAGCGCAGCGACATGCCGCTCGACATCTTCGACGCGGCGCGTTACGACGCCAGCGGTGGCCGGGTGTTCGAGAAGATCGGCAAGCTGACCTACATGCCCGAGCTGACCACCATCAGCACCGGCGCCTTCGCCCAGCTGCGCCACCGCATCAACGAGCAGTGGTCGGTCGACGGCGGCCTGCGCTACGAATACGCCACGGCCGAGTTCGACGACTTCGTGCCGCTGTCGGAAATCCGTAATGCCAACCCGGCGACCGTCAGTGGCGGCAAGGTGCGCTACGACGATGTGCTCGGCAACTTCGGCGTGGTCTATTCGCCGGTGGCCGGCCAGGAAATCTACGCTGCCTTCAGCCAGGGCTTCCAGCTGCCGGACATCGGCGTGCAGATGCGTAATGCGCGCAGCGGCTTCGACATCGGTTCTTCCGATCTGGAGCCGGTGAAGACCAACAACTACGAGTTGGGCTGGCGTGGCGCGCTGGGCGAGCAGACGCTGGCGTCGCTGGCGCTGTTCTACACCACGTCCAAACTGGGCGACGTGCAGAGCTTCAATAACGGCCTGATCCTGACCCGCACCGAGGAGCGCATCCACGGCGTCGAAGGCAGCCTCGACTGGCTGAACCTGGAGGAAACCTGGGGGCTGGGCGGTACCTTCACCTGGATGAAAGGGCGCGAGAAGCCGGACAACGGCGAATGGCGCGACATGACCGGTTTCCGCGTGCCGCCGCTGAAGATCACTGCCTACGTGCAGTACAACCCCAGCGAGGCCTGGAGCAACCGCCTGCAGGCGACCTACTTCGCCAGCAAGGACTATCGCCTCGATGGCCAGGCCAGCTTTGGCCGTCGCGACGTGGACGGCTACACCACGGTCGACCTGATCAGCGACTACCGCCTGAGCGATGCCGACAAGGTCAGCCTGGGTATCCAGAACCTGTTCAACCGCGACTACTACCCGCTCTACAGCCAGTTGCTGCGCAGCAACAACAACACCAGCCACCTGCCGGCGCCTGGCACCACGTTGACGGTGAGCTACAGCCACCAGTGGTAACGAAACGGCCCCGTCAGGTGGCGGGGCCGTGATGTCGGTGTTGTGAAGCCTGCGGCCGGTAGGAAGGTATACCGGCTCGGGCGATGACTCAGGCCACCTTGAAGCGGCCCACCAGTTGCTGCTGGTGGTCGGCCAGGCGCGCCAGCTCGCGGCTGGTCACGGCGGTCTGCTCAGCGGCGGCGCTGACCTGGATGACCAGGTCGTTGATGTCGTTGACGTTGCGGTTGATCTCCTCCGACACCAGGCTCTGTTCCTCGGCGGCGGATGCCACCTGGATGTTGCGGTCGCTGATGCTGGCGATGCCGTCGGCGATCTCCACCAGCAGATTGCCGGCCTTGACCACGTTGTTGGCGCCGGCCTGCGCCTTGTTCAGGGTTTCCTGCATGGAGCTGGCGGCACGGTCGGAACCGCTCTGCAGGTTGCTGATCATCTGCTGGATGCTGACGGTGGAGGCCTGGGTTTTCTGTGCCAGTTGGCGTACCTCGTCGGCGACCACGGCGAAGCCGCGGCCCTGTTCGCCCGCGCGGGCTGCTTCGATGGCGGCGTTGAGGGCCAGCAGGTTGGTCTGTTCGGCGACACCGCGAATGACGTCGAGTACCGAGGAGATGGCGTCGCTCTCCTGCTTCAGCTCGACGATGATCTGTGCAGTCTGCTCGGCCTGGGTCGAGAGGGCCTGTACCAGACGCACGGTGCTCTCGATTTCGGTCTTGCCCTGCACCGTGTTGTCGTTGACCTGGCGCGACATCTCGGCCGCCTCGGTAGTGCTGCGTGCCACGTCGCGTACGGTGGCGCTCATCTCGTTGATGGCAGTGGCGACCTGATCGGTGCCCAGGCGTTGCTGCGCCACGTTCTGGCTGGTTTGCAGGGCCACGGCTGAGGATTCCTCGGCGGCGGTGGCGACTTGCGCGGTGGCGCCGCCGATCTCCTGAATCACTTCCTTGATCTGCAGCGCCATGTTGTTGAGGTTGCGCGCGATCACGCCGAATTCATCACCGCCTTCGTAACGGGTGTGCGCGGTGAGATCGCGCATCGACAGGGCGACCAGGGTGTCGTTGACATCGCTGACCGCTGATTTGATGTTGCGGATGATCAGCAGCGACAGCGCCAGCACGGCAGTCAGTACGGCCAGCATGGCCGTGACGGTCAGCCACAGGCTGCTGGCGGCGTCGTCTCGTGCCTGTGCCGCCAGATGGCCGACGCTCTGGCCCAGTTCGCTTTCCACTTGCACCATGAGATCGATGCGTGCGGTGGAGAGCTTGAACCACTCTTCGGGCGTGGCGGTCAGTGCCTCGCCCAGCGGTGTTTCCAGTGCCGTGCGCTGCAGGCCGCTGGCGGCCTGCGCGGCTGGTTGTTGCAGCGCGTTGTCGAGCTTGCCCTTCAAGTCTGCTGCGGCGCGGCGCTGAAAGGCGTCCTGATAGGCGGCGAACTCGCCGAGATTGCGGCTCAGGCGCGAGAGCAGATCGGCATTCAGTTGCTTCTGGCTGAAGGCCAGGCCGAGCAGGGCGCGCTCGCGTCCGGCGCGTTCCTTCATTTCCACGAACTGGTTGAGTGCGCCGAGAGCTCGCAGGATTTGCGGATCGCTCACCCGTGCCTCCAGCGAGTGGGTGTAGCCGATCAGCATGCCGATCAGGCGGGTATAGCGAGCGCCCGATTCGGTGCTGTTGATCGATTGCGCGTCCACTTGCTGGCGCAGGGTAGCCAGCTCATCCAGCCCGCCAAGAACCTCTTTCAGTTCAGTCGAGGCTGTTACCGACAGGGTACGCAACGACTTGATCGCCGTGTCGCTGTCGAGCCGGAACTGGCTCAGGGCATCGCGCATGGAGGTTCCGGCGCTGCCGAGGAAGACGCCACTGGCGCCGCGTTCGCGCTGCAGGGCGGTGACGGCTGCGCTGATCTCCTGCGCGGTGTCACTGGCGGCAACGGTATGGTTCATCTCGGTCAGTGTCTGGTATTTGCCGGCGACATACAGGGCGGAGAAGGCCAGGAATCCGAGTAGGGGGAATATCAGGATGAGGAGGAGTTTCACGCTCAGCGGGGCATTTTTCAGCATGTTTGGTACGAGCCTATCGTCTGGATTGGGTGTTGGCAGGCGAACGACGATTGCCAGAGGCTTGTTGGCCAGTGGCGGTTTGGGCGGTCAGGGATCTTGGCGTCCCTTCGGTTGCACTTCGTTGCAGCGGCTGCTTCAAGGTGGTGGTTGCGCGCCATGAGCCGTTGGCCGACCCGGGTCACGGGTTGTTGTTGCCGGCATCGGTCAGGGGCGCATTCTTGAGCACGGTGCGTGAACAGATCATCGTTCGTTCGGCGGGTTTCTTTAATTCAATCCGCGAACGGCGATGAGTGCACAGGCATGTCCGCCGCGTGCATGGGCGCGGCAGCCAGGGCTCGAAGGCTAGAGTAGAGAGAATCGCCGGACGGCCTTTGACCGGCAGCAACGAATCGTCGTTTTGTCGGCTGCGTGGCTGCCGAAAGGGTGGTCAGGCCCGCAGGGCATGCAGCAACTGGCTGCACACCTGGTTGCGGCCCTGCTGCTTGGCTTGGTAGAGCAGACGGTCGCACTGGGCGAAGAGATCACGTGCCTGCTGCACGCCCGCTGCCTGGGTGGTACAGGCGCCGATGCTGATGGTTAGGCGATTCAGCCCATCGGGGCGGTATTGATGCTCGATGGCGAGGTTGGCCACCTGCTCGCGCAAGCGCTCGGCCAGGGCGTTCAGCTCTCCGACATCGGTGATCTGCAGCAGCACGACGAACTCTTCGCCACCATAGCGGTAGACATTGCCCTGGCCCTGACGCAGGCCGGCGCTGATGCAACGAGCGACCTCGCACAGGCACTGGTCACCGACCTGGTGGCCGTAGTGGTCGTTGAAGGGCTTGAAGAAGTCGATGTCCAGCAACAGCAGGGAGAAGGGCCGGCCATTGCGCTGCATCTGTTGCCAGTTCTCCTCCAGGGCGAGGTCGAAAGCGCGGCGGTTGCCGATGTCGGTCAGGGCATCGGTACTGGCTTGCCTGGCCAGGCGCAGGTTGAGCGCCGCCAGTTCATCACGCTGGCGCTGCTTTTCCTGATCATCGAGAAAGGCCCGGCGCACGCCATTGATGTTGGTCCAACTGATGAACAGGCTGAACAGCAGCACCGGCAAGTAGGCGATGCTGAACACCAGCACCGGCTTGCTCTGGCCATCGTGCAGCAGCCACTGGTTATACAGGATGATCCCCGAGATCGCGGCGGAGCAGGCGAGGATGCCACGGAAGCTGTAGCGCGCCCCCAGGTTGGCCAGGATGATGAACACCACCGAGGCGTAGACGAAGGTGGGCACATCGGGTGAGCTGCTGCGCTTGAGCAGTTCGAACCAGGCGATGGTGGAGATGATGTCGTGCACCGGCATCAGCATGTCCATCAGCAGCACGTTGCGATACCGCCAGAACACCAGGTAGATGTTGACCAGTCCGACCAGGCTCATGCCGCCACGCAACAGCAGGGACTCCAGCGCCATGTCGGGGATCAACAGCGCATCGGCGAAGACGTAGAGATCGTAGGCGATCATGGCGATGAAGTTGATCGCCAGCAGGAAGCGCCCATGGTGCTGGACGACGTAATGCTGGTAAGCCGTCTGCAGGGCGGCGGGAATCACCCAGGCCGATTGTCTGGAGGAGGCGATGCCTGACTCTGAGGCGCTCATCGTGCCGGATTCCTGTGCTTCTTCGTGACACATTCTGTTGGGGGCAATCGCATGCACCTGTCGGGATGGTGGCGCTCTGCTGCTTGCTTGCAAGGGTGCGCCATTATTACGCCGCTACTCGATGGCTGGGGAGGGGGTGGCGGTATTTTTAGCCTCTCCAGGGCACCTCTTAAAAACGTAGGCGAGGCAGCCAGCGCAAGGCAAAAACAGGCGAAAAAGCGCAGTTTACGCGCTGTAAATGAGCATTTTGATCGGACTCGCGCACGAGCCTGTTTTTAACGCCGCGATGGCAACGCAGGTAGTTTTTAGAGGTGCCCTCCAGAGCCGAGCCGTTGTTTTCCTTCCCTGCACCAAGACGGTGAGACTCGCTGTCGGCGAGTGTCCGAGTGAGCCAGTATGGCTTTTTTAACCGTCTGTTTTTATTTCACTTATTTATTTGTAATCGGATATTTCAAGTTGGCAAGGGGATTGCTATGCCTGAGGGGAAATAAAAATTCCTGTCAGGATATATTGTCCGGCAGGGTCTCGTATGCCGATGCCACGCGATAAGCCGCGCAGCACGGCTCTCTGATTGGAGGCTGTAGTCGATGACCCGTAGTCGTATGGTGTTGGGGCTTGTTCCGTTGTTGGGCAGTGCGGCCGTGCAGGCGGCCGAGACACCCGTGATCAACAGTGGTGACACGGCGTTCGTGGCGCTCTGCTCGCTGGTGGTGCTGCTGATGACCCTGCCTGGCCTGGCGCTGTTCTATGGCGGCATGGCGCGTGGCAAGAACGTGCTGTCGATCCTCATGCAGGTGTTCTGCACCGCCTCGCTGATGTCGGTGCTCTTCGCCATCTACGGCTACAGCCTGTGCTTCACCGACGGTGGTTCTTGGCAGTCGCTGATCGGCGGGTTGGACAAGCTGTTCCTCAAGGGCGTGGGCACCGACTCCGTGGTCGGTACCATCCCCGAATACCTGTACTTCCTGTTCATGCTGCTGTTCGCCGCGATCACCCCGGCGATCATCGTCGGCGCCTTCGCCGAGCGCATGAAGTTCTCGGCGGTGATGCTGTTCATGGCGGTCTGGCTGACGCTCAACTACATCCCCATGGCGCACATGGCCTGGGGCGGTGGCTGGGTGTTCAATCTAGGCGTGCAGGATTTCGCCGGTGGCAACGTGGTGCACCTGAACGTGGGCATCGCCTCGCTGGTCGGCGCCTGGCTGATCGGTCGGCGGCGTGACTACGGCACGTCGGCGCTGGCTCCGCACAACATGACCATGACCTTCATCGGCGGTGGCCTGCTGTGGGTCGGCTGGCTCGGCTTCTGTGGCGGTTGCGCGCTTGCGGCCAGTGGTTTCGCCATGCTGGTGATGGTCAACACCATGCTCGCCAGCTGCGCCGGGGCACTGGCCTGGATGCTGGTCGAGGGTGTGCATCGCGGCAAGCCGAGCCTGTTCGGCGCGGTGTCCGGCGCCATCGCCGGGCTGGTGGCGATCACCCCGGCCTGTGGCTACGTCGGGCCCATGGGCGCCATCGTGTTGGGCCTGATCGCCGCGCCGGTGTGCGTCTGGGCGGTGGAGAAGCTCAAGCCCGCCATGGGCCTGGACGATGCCTTCGACGTGTTCTGTGTGCATGGCGTGGCCGGCATCCTCGGTGGTCTGTTGACCCCGGTGTTCGCCCTGAGCGAACTGGGCGGGCAGGGTTTCACCGGCGAGCGTGGCCTGCTCGATCAATTGCAGATCAATGCCGGCGCGCTGCTGTTCAGCATCCTCTTCTCGGCGCTGACCAGTTGGGTGGCGTTCAAGGTCGCGGCGCTGTTCTGCGGTGGGCTGCGTGTGGACGAAGAACAGGAGATCGACGGCCTGGATCTCGCTGCACATGGCGAGGTGGGCTACAAGTACTCCAATTGATGCTTGCGCAGGGGCTATTGCCGTTTCACCTGGCAACGGCTCCCTGCCTCAATGGCGCACTGCTCCAGAGCGGATAGTGGCGTAGGGCGAACCGGAACGCCGGTCGCTCGTAGCGCAGCGAACAGTCCGCCAGTCCATTTCCAGCCCAGCACCACCGCTTCTTCACCCCTCAAACCCTCTGTTCAAAAATCCCCCTGATGCGCCGCAGTGGCGCGCTTTGCCCCGCGCTTGTGCAGTCTTTGCCGGCTTGCGGGATGGCCACCGGGGCCGGCGCCCACGCTGGCGCGGGATGACGAAAATGGCACAGTCCGTGCTTTCTCCATGAGAACAAAAAGTTCTCTCAGGGAATTTTCTCTGGAGGCCAACCGACCATCGCCTTGCTCTCACCCGGGAGGGTTTCCGATGACCGCATCCAGTACCGAACCCCTGTTCAGTACCCCACGTTATGCCACCGAGGCGTCCCGGCAACCGGCCACTCGCCGCCTCGTGGTCGCCCAGCAGGCCAGTGCCGCTGCCGCGCTGCTCGACCACCCGGTGCCGACTCTACTGCTGTGCCTGAGCGAGACGTTGCCGGCCAGTGCCGATCAGGAGAGCCTGCCCAGCATCGAGGCGTTGTACCTGCGCCTGCAGATGCTGCTGGAGAAGGCCCAGGCCGGCACCCGGCTGTACGTCTGTGGCGATGAAAGCTTTCTCTGGCATGTGTACCGCCTGGCACGCCACGCCGGCCTGCTCGGCGATGAGATCGAACTGTTCAAGCAGGGCGCGCGACGCCGCCTGTATTGCGTGCATTGCGGGCATTTCCAGGATATCGGCAGCGAAGGCGAGTGCACCTGTGGCCAGTGCCGGGTGAAGCTGTTCGTGCGCGAACATTTCTCCCAGCGCCTAGGCGCCTACATGGGCGTATGCGTCGACCCGGACAGTCCCTATGCCAAGGCGGTGCAGCCATGAGCGCGATGATCGACGTTCAGGTCACCGATGTACGCCAAGTGACCCCGGTGGTGCGTGAATTCACCTTCGCCGCTCTCGATGGCAGCCTGCCGGGCTTTTCCTGCGGTAGCCATGTCCAGGTGGTGTTGCCCATCGAAGGGCGCACCCTGCGCAATGCCTATTCGCTGTTGGGCGATCCGCGCGAGACCGGCGTGTACCGCATCGCCGTGCGTCTGCAGGACGCTTCGCGCGGTGGCTCGCGCTATCTGCACGAGCAGGTGCGGGTCGGCGACCGTTTGCAGATCGGTGTGCCGAGCAACCTGTTCGCCCTGCATTCGCAGGCCCGTCACCACATCCTGGTGGCCGGTGGCATCGGCATCACGCCGTTCATGGCCTACCTGGCTGAGCTAGAGGCGCAAGACGCTTCGTTCGAATTGCACTACGCCTACCGCAGCGGCCTGACCGACGCCTACGCCGACGAGCTGCGCGAGCGCCTGGGCGAGCGCTTCCATGGCTACGACGCCGCTGCCGGCCAGCGCCTGTCCTGCGCCGATCTGTTCGCCGCCAAGCCGCTTGGCAGCCACCTCTACGTCTGCGGTCCGCAGCGTCTGCTCGATGAACTCAAGTTGCTTGCCAGCGTCCACGGCTGGTCGGCCGGGCGCCTGCACTGGGAAGCCTTCGCCGCGCCCGAACCGGGCCAGCCGTTCACCGTCGAGCTGGCGCGCAGTGGCCAGCGCCTGCAGGTGCCGGGCGACCACAGCCTGCTCGAAGCGCTGGAGGCTGCCGGTGTGGAGGTGCCCAACCTGTGCCGGGGCGGGGTGTGCGGGCAATGCACCACGCGCTATCTGAGCGGCGAGGTGGAGCACCGTGATCACTATCTGGATGAGCAACAGCGCGGTGCCGCACTGATGCCCTGTGTTTCCCGCGGCGGCTGCTCCGGCACGCTGCTGCTCGACCTCTGAGGATTCCGCCATGCCCCTCGTGATGAAACCGTTGGAAACCTACCGGGACGATTTCACCTTCAGCAACAGCCCGCAGGCCATCGCCCGTTTTCCCTTCCCGTTTCCCGAGGACAGCTACATGTACTCGGTCAACATCGAGCCCGCCACGCCGCGCGAGCCGGGCTCGGTGTTCGAGCACTGGTTCGACATCGACGAGCACTATGTCTCGGAGATGGCCGAGCGTGCCTGCGTATTGGAGAAGGATCCGCAGCGCTGCCTGGTGATGCCGCACATGGCCCAGGCCGCATGGGACACCCTGGAAATGCTGATGGAACACCTGGCCGCCGACTACCCCGAGCATTTCGCTCTCGAGCGTGACGGCGATCAGTGGCTGTGGATCAACCGCCCGCTGGGCATCGAGCAGCGCTTCACCTTCGGCGATGCCAGCACGCTGCCGTTCGAGCCGCTGGAGTACATCACGCGCCAGGCGCAGGGCGACTTCGCTGTGCTCGATCAGCGCGACGGCGACCTGTTCATGGACGCCGGCATGGTCACCTGTCCGGCGGACTGGTCGATCAAGTTCGACGCCGGCATGAGCTTCAAGCAGTGGCATGCGCCGGTACCGGGCGTGGCACACCAGCTCGGTGTGTTCGACCGCGCGCTGAAGTACCTGCTGAACATCCAGGTCGGCCATCCGGTGCGCCGCCTGAACTGGACCATGACCATCAACCCGCGCATGGACACCTCCTCGGAGACCTTCCACGAATGGGGCCATGAGCGCGGCCTGGTGACGCCGGAGAACGTTGCACGCCTGGTGCACCTGCGCGTCGAGCTGCAGTTCATGCCACGCCTGCCGCGCAGCAATGCGCTGCTGTTCGGCATCCGCACCTACCTGATCAGTCTCGAGGAGCTGGCCAGCAACCCGGCCTGGGCCTGCCGCCTGCACCGCGTATTACGCGACCTGCCGGACGAGATCGCCGACTACAAAGGCCTGACCCGCTACCGCCAGACCGTGGTGGATTGGCTGCGCCAGTTCGACCCGCAGGCCAAGGCTGCCTGACCACCACCGAGATCCCTCTTCCCCGGCCCCTCTCCCACAAGTGGGAGAGGGGAGACAGACACCAGCCTGCGTGCGCAGGCTCAACGACGAACAACAGGAGAAACTGACATGGCCAATTCCTGGCGTATTTCCGCCCTTGCCGAGCGTCACCGCGCACTGGGTTCCAAACTTGAGGACTGGAGCGGCATGGGCACCGCCTGGACCTATTCCAGCGACCTGGCCGACGAGCACGAGGCGATCCGCACCCGTGCCGGGCTGATGGATGTGTCCGGGCTGAAGAAGGTGCACTACGTCGGCCCGCATGCCGAGAGCCTGCTGGAGTACGCCACCAGTCGCGACATCTCCAAGGTCTATCCGGGCAAGAGCGTCTACGCCACCATGCTCAATGAGGCCGGCAAGTTCGTCGACGACTGCGTGATCTACCGCACCGGCCCCAACGCCTTCATGGTGGTGCACGGTTCCGGCAACGGTTACGAGATGCTGGTGCGTTCGGCTCAGGGCCGCCAGGTGGCGGTTTTGTTCGATGACGATCTGCATGACCTGTCGCTGCAAGGCCCGCTGGCGGTGGACTTTCTCGCCGAGCACGTGCCGGGCATTCGCGAACTGCCGTACTTCCATCACCTGCAGACCAAGCTCTTCGACCGCCCGGTGATGATCTCGCGCACCGGCTACACCGGCGAACGCGGCTACGAGATCTTCTGCAAGGCCGCCGACGCGCCAGCGATCTGGGACGGCATCCTGGAGAAGGGCAAGGGCCTGGGCATCATCCCCTGCGCCTTCACCGCGCTGGACTGGCTGCGGGTGGAGAGCTACCTGCTGTTCTTCCCCTACGACAATTCCGAGATGTATCCCTTCGCCGACCAGGCGGCTGGCGACACCCTGTGGGAGCTGGGGCTGGACTTCACCGTGTCGCCGACCAAGAGCGACTTTCGCGGCGCCAACGAGCATCGCCGTCTACAGGGCAAGGAGCGCTTCAAGATCTTCGGCGTGCTGCTCGACGGCGACAAGGCGGCCGAAGCCGGCGACACCCTGTGGGCTGATGGCAAGCAGGTGGGCGTGATCACCTGCGCCATGTATTCGCGGCTCTCCGGCAAATCCATGGCCATCGCGCGCATGGACGTGCCCTACGCTGAGCAGGGCGCGCCGCTGGAAGTCAAAGGCAGTCTGGCGGTCAACGCCATCGCCCATACCCTGCCGTTCGATGATCCGGAGAAGAAGAAACGTACGGCCAAGGGCTGAGTGTCAGATCCCGCGACCTGGAGTCGTCGCGGGCAAGGAGTTCCTGGGGCAAGGGAACAGGGCCATAGGGATGTGGCCCGATTTGCCTCGGATCAGGAGGGTGTCATGGCCTGGTTGAACGGTTGGGGTTTTCTGCTGCTGGCCGGTATCTGCGAGGTGTTCTATGCCTCGATCATTCCGCGTACCGATGGTTTCACGCGTTTGTGGCCAAGCCTGTACTGCGCGTTTTTCCTGGCGCTGAGCATCTACCTGCTGAGCCTGTCGGTGCGCGAGTTGCCGCTCGGCCTGGCCTACGCCGTGTGGGTTGGCATCGGCACCCTGGGCACGGTGGCTTACGGCGCGATGTTTCTCGGCGAAAGCCTGAACCTGTTGCGCAGCCTGTGCCTGGTGATGATCGTCGCCGGCATCGTCGGCCTGAAACTGGCCAGCCACGAGACGGCGTAGGGAGACGAACATGCGTGTACAGATACTGCAGCACGTGCCCTTCGAGGGTATCGGCAGCATGGCCGAGTGGTTTCAGGCGCGGGGCGCCGATGTGCGTTACACCCGCTTCTTCGAGGCGAATGCGCAACTGCCCGAGCCCGCAAGCTGCGATCTGATCGTCGCCATGGGCGGGCCGATGAGCGTCAACGATGAAGCCGAGCTGCCCTGGTTGATTGCCGAGAAGGCGTTTCTCCGTGAAGCGATCGAGGCGGGTGTCGCGGTGTTGGGGGTATGCCTGGGGGCACAGTTGATCGCCAGCGCGCTGGGGGCCCGCGTGCATCCCAATGCGGTGGCCGAGATCGGCTGGTTTCCGCTATGGCGAGCCGAATCTGTCGGCGACGATTGCTTCGTCTTTCCCGACCGTGTCGAGTTGCTGCACTGGCACGGTGAAACCTTCGAGCTGCCTGCGGGCGCCACGCTGCTGGCGTCGAGCGAAGCCTGTCGGCACCAGGCGTTCCAGCTCGGCAGGCGGGTGATCGGGTTGCAATGCCACCCGGAAATGACGCCGCAGATTGTCGCCGACCTGCTGGCCGAATGCGCCGATGAACTCAGGCCAGGGCAATGGGTGCAAGCGCCGGAGCAGCTGGCGGCAGAGCCACGCACATACGTGCCCGGCAATGTCCTGATGGCGCGGCTGCTGGACTACCTGCTCGGCTAGCCGCCAGCGTGGCCAGGTTCTGGCCGCGCCGGGCGTTGCCTCAGAGCGGGTTCAAAGTCTGCTGCGCGTCGGCCATGCAGCGTTGAAATCAAGCTGGAACGCCAGCCCGGTCAGAAGCCGCTTGCGGCTAACGCACTTTAGTGCGGCCCCGGAGGGGTGAGCGAAGCGAGTCATGCTCATTCACAGCTCGTAAAGTCGAACGCGACTCCGAGCGTTCTTCGCTCGATTCGCGGGGCCGCCATCGGTATTGCCTGGCTCCAGCTCGCGAGACTTTGAACAGCCTCTCAGAGCTGGAAGCGCGCGATGTTCTCGCGCAGCGCCTCGCTGGTGCGCGCCAGGCTCTCGCTTTCCTGCTGGGTGCTGCGAAAGGCCGTGGCCGACTGTTCGGCGCTGTCGCGTACCGAGACGATGCCCTGGCTGATCTGCTCGGCCACCGTGCTCTGCTGCTCGGCGGCGGTGGCGATCTGCTGGTTCATGCCGTTGATGCGCTCGATCATGGCGACGATTCGTACCACGGCCTCACCGGCCTCGGAGACACCGGAAACCGACTGTGAACTGGAGTTCTGGCAGCGCTCCATGTAGTGCGAGGTTTCGTCGGCGATCTTCTGCAGGCTGGCGATCAACCCTTCGATCTCGGTGGTGGCTTCCTGGGTGCGTCGTGCCAGGTTGCGCACCTCGTCGGCGACCACGGCGAAACCACGTCCCGCTTCGCCGGCACGGGCGGCCTCGATGGCAGCGTTGAGCGCCAGCAGGTTGGTCTGGTCGGCCACCGCCTTGATCACGTCGAGCACACTGCCGATGTTGCTGCTTTCGGTTTTCAGGCGGCCCATCGCTTCGCTGGAGTGGTCGATCACCTCGGCCAGTTCGCCAATCAGGCTCACTGCCTGGCTGGCTTTGCGCTGGCTGTGCACGGCCGCTTCGTCGGCCTCGCTGGCGGCCTGCGCGGCGGATTCTGCGCTGCGTGCCACGTCCTGCACCGTTGCCGCCATTTCGTGCACGGCGGTGACGATCTGTTCCACTTCACGCTGGGCCTGGGCCACACCTTCGGCGTTGCGCAGGCTCGACTCGCTCAGTTCCTGGCTGGAATGGGCGACGGTACGCGATGAGCTGTCGATGCCTTGGGTGACCTGGCGCAGGTTCTGCTGCATGCGCAGCAGAGCGGCGAGTACGCTGCTCTCGGCGCTGTCCACGGCTTTCTCCATGATGCGCAGATCGCCTTCGGCAACACGTTGCGCGATGCGATTGAGGTCGCTCGGTTCAGCGCCCAAGGCACTGAGCAGGTAGCGGCTGATCCAGTGACCGAGCACGATGGCGGTGATCAGGGCGATGCCGCCGATCACCAGCAGGGCGAGGCGCTGGTTGGCGTATTCGGCTTCCTCTTCGATCACCCGGTTGTTTGCGACCTGCGTGGAGTAGCTCAGGTACGCCTCGATGGCCTGGGTGAGTTCTTCGAGCAAAGGGGTGCATTGCTCGGCGACCATCTTCAGGGCGGTGGCGTCCTCGCCCTTGAACAGGTGGTCGGCGATGGTGCGTGCGACTGGCGCATAACGCACTTCAACCTGCTCGAGACGTTTGAACAGTTCCCGCGCCTGTGGCGATACGCCCTCGTGCGTGTCGATGGCCTTGCGCAGTTCTGCCAGCTTCTCGCTCACGGCCCTGTCGTAGTTCTCGATGGCCGTACGGCGTTGAGCGCGTGCGGCCACATCCGGGGTCAGGGCCATGTTGCGCAGTGCTATGGCGCGTTCCTTGGCGGCATCGTTCAACTGGTTGGCCAGGCGGGTGCGCTGGTCGATGCCGTTGATGTAACCGGTGAAGTCGTCGTTGACGTCAGCCAGGCTGACCAGCGATACGGCGGTGATCAGCAGCATCAGCGCGAGGATGATGGCGTAGCTGGCATAGATCAGGGTGCGAGTAGAGAAGCGGGCAGATTGCGACGACATAAGGCACCTTCGGCATGAGTGACGGGCACGAGCTTGCTAGGGACGCATACCGTTGCGCTGTGCGCTCGGTGCCGCATCCTGCGTCGTCCACGAAAGGTTTTGCCGATCTCCATGGCGGCTGCCATGGTTGATGAGGGAAGTTGGGTGGCCTCAAGACCACCGCCGCTCATGGCTCAAGCGAGCAATGATGGCAAGATGATAGTCATAAGGATGGGCATGGTGGATAGTCCCCCACCGAGAATGCCGATGATCGGTAGGGCGTTGCTGACGAGGGCATCTCGCAACCCTGTCCTGTCGGGCTGAAAAAGCTTATGGCGCCTGCTCGTAACGCGTTGCCTGGCACAGCTCGACTGGCCGTTATCAATACCGTTACCGGTACCGTTCTTCCACGCTAAGCCGCAGGAGAGCAGAGTGCGGTTAGCGTATGCCGGCGGAGGTGTCGCGAGAGGAGGGTGGCCGGCGGCATGTACCGCCGGCCGCTGGGCTTACTTGAGCTTTTCCAGTTCGTCGTCTGGTAGCGCGTAGCTGTGTTTCTCGTGGATCATGGTGGCGACCAGTGCATAAAGGCTGACGCCGGCCACCAGCAGGCTGATGAAGATCAGGATGGCTGGCTTGTCGGCGAAGGTGAATACAGCGCTGGCGCCGTCGTAAGTGGTGATGCTCATGGCGATGCTCCTTTAGGTTGGCCCGTCACCCAGCGGCACGGGCCATTGCTGATCAGGCTGGTTTGGTTTCGCCAACCAGCGGGGTGGGCGCAGGGCCGCTGACGCTGGTGCTGCTGCCGTACATCGAGCTCCATTCCGGGTAGGCCTGGGCCGGTACTTCGGTCAGGTCGAGACCGCGCTCTTCGGCGTGCGCCGGAACGCGCAGCATGCCTGCCTGCTTGAGGGCGTAGGAGATGGCGTAGCCAGGGATGAAGCCCAGCGCGGCCATGACGATGGCGCCGCCCAGTTGGCCGAAGAAGCTGATTTCCGGCATGCCGTTCACGTTCGGGTAGCCAGCCAGGAAGATGCCGCTGATCACCAGGCCGGCGAAGCCGCCGAAGCCGTGCACGGCGAAGGCGCCGACTGCGTCGTCCAGCTTGAACTTGAGCAGCAGGTTGTTGACCAGCGGTGCCAGGGCCGACACGCCCATGCCGATCAGGTAGGCCAGCCCGGGGTGGTAGAGATCCAGACCTGGTGCCACCGAGATGATCCCGACCAGGCCACCGGACATCATCCAGTAGGGTTCGCGAGTGGTCAGGTAAGCGCCGATCAGGCCGCCAGCGAAGCCCATCAGGGTGTTGAAGGAGAAGGCCGAGAGGTTGGTCGGCTGGCCGTAGATGTTGATCCACTGCGCGCCGGAGTTGTAGATAATGCAACCGCCGAGGAAGCCGAAGAAGCCGACGATGATCAGCATCAGGCCGACCACGCTCATCGGCATGCTGTGACCGACGATGGCGTTGGCGCTGCCGTCGGCATTGAATCGGCCGATACGCGCACCGAGGTTGATCAGCACGCCAAGGGCGAAGAAGCCGGCGATCATGTGCACCACGCCAGCGGCGCCGACGTCATGGTAGCCCCACTTCACGGTCAGCCAGCCTTCCGGGTGCCAGCCCCAGGCCGCGGCGAGCAGCCAGAGGAAGCCACCGAGGACGATGGTCATGATGATGAAGGCGCTCATCCGTGCACGCTCGATGATCGCGCCGGAGAGGATCGAACCGGTGGTGGCGGCGAACAGGGCGAAGGCGCCCCAGAAGATGCCGGTGGCGTTGTCCTGGATGTTCGGGCCCATGGACTGGCTCCACGGCATGCCGGCCATCAGGGCGTCCATGCGCGGTACCAGGCCGTCCGGGAAGGCGTTGTACACGGCCCAGCCGAGCAGGAACACACTGGGGACGATGAAGCCGAAAGCGAGAATGTTCTTCACGCCGGCCGCCAGGGCGTTCTTCAGTCGCGATGCACCGATCTCGTAGGACAGGAAGCCTGCATGAATGCAGATCATCAGCGCGGTACACCACCAGTAGAACATTTCCATGTTCAGGGTGTTGGTCATCTCTATCAGAGCCTGTAGCTCTTCCAGAGTGGGTGTCTTCTGCTCTTCCATCAATCAATCCTCGATGCTGTTCTTATGAAGGTTCGTCGGTATTGGCAGTGGAACTGAAAGTGTTGCGCCCTAGGTTTTAATTTATCTGTAGTTATAAAAAGTTCTCTTAGTGAATAGGCAATAGCTGTGCCAGAAGTGGTCTTGCGCTCAGCGCCCGGCGGTTGCGGCGGGGCTGAAACAGCTGGTTAAAAAATGCCCTGTTTGTGCTCATTCGGTCGGCATCACGCCTGAAAATGGGTCGTAACTCAGGTGTTCTTTTGCAACATGCCCTGAATCTGCTGCACCGATTCCTGGGTGCGCCGCGCCAGGTTGCGCACCTCGTCGGCGACCACCGCAAAGCCGCGGCCCTGCTCGCCGGCGCGTGCGGCTTCGATGGCCGCGTTCAAGGCCAGCAGGTTGGTCTGTTCGGCGATGCCCTTGATCACCCCGGCGACCTGGGCGATCTGCCCGTAAGTGGCCTGGATACTGGCCTGTTCGCGTTCGTGCATGCTGGCGGCGGCCTTCTCGTCGCTGATCTCGCGTACCGCGCCGGTGACGTAGGTCAGCTTGCCCTGGGCATCGCGCAGGCAACGGCCACGCTCGCGGTACCAGACTTCGCCGCGGGTCTTGTGGCGCATGCGGTATTCCACGGCGTAGAAACCGTCGCCGCTCTTGTCCACCATGGACGCATTGAAGGCCTGCATCACCGCTTTCAGATCGTCCGGGTTGACCACCTGGAAATAGCTGTCCCAGCCATCGGGGAATTCGGCGCGGCTGTAGCCGATCAGCTCGCGGAACTGCTCGGACCAGCGGATCAGGTTCTGCGGATGATCCGGGTCGCCGTTGACTACGTTCATCGCCCAGCAGCCCTCGGTCAGGGTGCGCTTGGTCAGTTCCCAGACCTGGCGCTCTTCTTCCCAATGGGCGCGCTCGGTCGTGACGTTCTGGTTCTGTGCGTGGCTGGCGCGCAGCTCGTCTTCGAGCCGGGCACATTGCTGTTCGGCTTGAGCCAGCCGCTGCTTCAGCGCTGCGTATTCCTCTGCCGTACAGGGCGCGGGTGGCTGCTTTTCGCTGTGCTGGCGGATACGTTGCAACTCTTCCCAGTCACGCTGCAGGCGCTCCAGGCTGCCGAGCAACTGCGGTTGCTGCTGCAGGTGCGGGCGAGGCGTTGCCGGCGTGCGCTGGCTGAGCAGGTGCTCGAGCCACTGGTTGAGTTCATTGGCCAGGTTTCGGGGCGTATTGCTGAACCACATCGGCCGATCCTCCTCGGGGTCGTTGAGCGCTGCCCTCCTGATTGGCAGCTGCTACCCGGTTCCCTAGCAATTCTCTTTCCAAGAGCTGCGTCCGTATTTGGGAAGCCAATCCGTAGGGTGCGCCGTGCGCACCGAACCAGGCTGCGGCGAGCTCGGTGGTGCGCACGGCGCACCCTACGGCGGCATGCCGGCGTCAGGCTCTGACCCGGCTCTTGTCCGGGTCATAGGCCACGGTTCCGGCGGCGACCGTGGCGCCGATGCGTTTCTGCTGCCCATCGAGTTTGCCGATCTCCACGCGGGTGCCAGGCGCGCAGTAATCGACCGCCAGGCGGCACAGGGCGATGTTCTTGCCCAGCACAGGTGAGCGCGTGGCGCTGGTGATCACTCCAACCTGGGCGCGGCCGACATGCACGCAATCGCCATGAGCGGCCGTCTCGTTGCCTTCCAGCTCCAGGCCCACCAGATGGTGCATCGGGTGCTCCTTGCGTCGGAGCAGTGCTTCACGGCCGATGAAGTCGTCCTGCTTGCTCTTCAGCGGTACGCAGAATCCGATGCCGGCTTCGAACGGATCGGTCTGGTCGCTGAACTCGTAGCCGGCGAAGATCAGCCCAGCCTCGATGCGCAGCATGTCCAGTGCATGCAGGCCGAGCGGCGCCAATCCGAGTGGTTCGCCGAGCTGCCAGAGGCGTTGCCAGACCTGCATGGCATCGCCTGGATGACACCAGATTTCATAGCCCAGCTCGCCGGTGTAGCCGGTACGCGAGACCATCAGTGGCACGCCGTTGTAATCGCCCAGGCGGCCGACCAGGAAGCGGAACCAGCCCAGCTCCTCCAGCGGCGGCTGGGTGCCTGGTGTCCAGATCATCTGCTGCAGCAGTTCGCGGCTCAGCGGGCCCTGCACGGCTATGTTGTGGATCTGCTCGGAGGCGGACTTGATCCACACCTTCATGCCCAGTTTCTCGGCCTGCTGGCGCAGCCATTCACCGCCGAAGTCCTCACCGCCGATCCAGCGGAATGCGTCCGCGCCAAGACGCAGCAGGGTGCCGTCGTCGAGCATGCCGCCGTGCTCATAGCACATGGCGCTGTACACCACCTGACCGACCGCCAGCTTGCGCACGTCGCGGGTCAGGCAATGGTTGAGCAGGGTTTCGGCGTCGGGGCCGAGCACCTCGAACTTGCGCAGGGCGGACAGATCCATCACTGCCACCCGCTCGCGGCAGGCGTGGTATTCGGCGAGTGTGCCGTAGCCGTCGAACTGGGTCGGCGTCCACCAGCCGCGGTAGTCGATGAAGTGGCGGGTGAGGGCGGAGGTGCCCGGGTGGAAGCCGCTTTCGCGGGTCAGCACCGGGTCGGCGTCAGGCGTTTTGCGGTTGGCCATGGCGATACTGAAGCGCTCCTTGTCGGAATACACGCGAATGTGGATGTCGGTGGGGTTCCAGCCATTGGCCGGGTCGATGTCGTCCGGGCAGGAACTGCTGGCGCACACCAGATCGTTCATGGCGCGCAGCAGCACGTAGTCGCCGGGGCGCGACCAGGGCTCGTCCAGCGTAAGCTGCTGGTGCGCATCGACCCCGGTGTTGAAGAAGAAGTTGATCGCCGGCCAGCCGCGACGGCCCTGCACGCCATGGCCTTGCAGGGCGCGGCTGATGTTGTCGCTGCAGTTGGCGTGGCCGAAGTAACCCTGCGCCTCGTAATAGCGCGCGGTGCAGGCCAGGGCGAAGGTGTCATGGCGGCCGACGGTGTCGCGCAGCACCTCCAGCATCGGCTGCATGTCGCGGTCGAAGAACTTGCTGAACAGGCCGGGGCCGGGATAGGCGTTGCCGTTCAGGGTGCGGGTGACGGTGGGGTCGAGGTCGATCTCGCGGCCGGCATCGAGGCCGCGCCGGTCGAAGGCGACGAAGTCCGAGCATTGCCGGCCGGCGACGTCGATCACCTGGATGTACTGGCCGGCACCGACCACATAGTCGCGTGCGCTGCCGGGACTGATGGTGAACTCGTCGAGCACTTCACCCAACGGCGCCGGTAGGGTTGGAATCAGCAGGCTCGACGGGTTGGCGCGCTGGATGATCAGGCGCAACTCGCTGGCGCGCTGCTGGCTGTCCACCGTCGTCTGTCCGCCTGGGGCGGCAACGATCAGCAGCAGGGTTGCGTTGGCCTGTAGTTTCACCTGGTGACCAGCTGGCGTGCCGTCTGGCCATAGGCGTGCGGCCGTGGGCAGGTGGCGAGAGTCGATATGGCGTTTAAGCAGACCGCTGGCGACGTGCTGCGATTCGCGGCTGCCATCGCTGAGCAGACGAGCGATGAAGTCGGCGCCGGGGTTGGACAGCAGGCCGAGCGCCGCGAGCGCTTCACGACCGTCTTCGGTGAAAGCCAACAGCTCGGCATGCTGGTCGCCTTCGATATCGATCACCTCGATACGGTCGCCGGGCTCCAGGGCGACCACCGTCAGGCCGCCCGGGGCGACGCGATGGCGCTCCATGCCAGGTGTTCGAGCGAATAGTGCCGGCTCGTGTGGCCGGGAAATCACGGGCATCTGCATGCAAGGCACCTTGGTTCTTGTGATTGCTGCCGGTGCGCACGGCGCACCTTACGGGGCGTGCGCACGCTGGCGCAGGGTGCTCAGCCCACGGCTTTGATGGCTGTCTGCGGCGAGTCGGAAAGGTAGGCGGCGAGCGAGTCGTCCAGCGCCTCGAGCCAACTGGTGTGGTGTGGCGTGGCCAGGGTGCCGGTCATCAGCGAGCGGTGGCACTTGTTGCGGTAACCCATGATGTCGTCGTACTTGTCGTGCTTCCAGTCGAGGAAGGTCTGGTTCACGGCGGCGATATCGAAGCTCGGGTAGTCGGTGGCGTCGATCAGGGTCTGGATGTACTTGCCCTGGAATTCGAACATTTCCTGGGCGTTCTTCAGCGTCAGTTCTTCCTCGCGCCAGGCCAGGTCTTCGGCGTGCATGGCGGCCTGGTCGGGCAGGGCGATGCGCCCGAGGATAACGTCGCGGGCGTACCAGGCCTGGGCGTCGAACATGTTGAAGCTGTACCACTGATCCTGCATGCCGAGGTAGACCAGCTTGGGGTTGTTCTCCCAGAACACGCCCTTGTACAGGTTCAGCGGCCACAGGCGGTTGTCGGTCTTGAGCCGCAGATCCTCGGTGAGGAAGGGGAAGTGATGCTTGTAGCCGGTGCACAGGACGATGGCGTCGATGTGCTTGCTGGTGCCGTCGGCGAAGAAGGCCGTGCTGCCCGATACGTGCGTGAGCAGCGGTTTTTCCTCCCAGTTTTCCGGCCACTTGTAGCCCATCGGCGCGCTGCGGTAGCAACTGGTGATCGAGCGCGCGCCGTATTTGTAGCACTGCGAGCCGATGTCCTCGGCCGAGTAGCTGGCGCCGACGATCAGTACGTCCTTGCCCTTGAATTCCAGCGCGTCGCGGAAGTCGTGGGCATGCAGCACGCGCCCGGCGAAGCTCTCGAATCCTTCGAAATAGGGCACGTTGGGCGTGGAGAAGTGGCCGCTGGCGACCACCACGTAGTCGAAGCGCTCGGTGCTGGTCAGGTCGCGGTCATAGCTGTGTACGGTCACGTCGAACTGGCCGCTGGTCTCGTCGAAACTCACCCCGCGCACGGCAGTGTTGAACTGGATGTACTTGCGCACGCCGGCCTTTTCGACGCGACCCTTGATGTAGTCCCACAGCACTTCACGCGGCGGATAGGAGCCCATCGGCCGGCCGAAGTGTTCGTCGAAGGTGTAGTCGGCGAACTCCAGGCACTCCTTCGGCCCGTTCGACCACAGGTAGCGGTACATGCTGCCGTGCACCGGTTCGCCGTGCTCGTCGAGGCCGGTGCGCCAGGTGTAGTTCCACATGCCGCCCCAATCGCTCTGCTTCTCGTAGCAGACCAGCTCGGGAATCTCTGCACCTTTGGCGGCTGCGGACTGGAAGGCACGGAGCTGGGCCAGGCCGCAGGGGCCGGCGCCGATGATGGCGATGCGAGTGGTCATGCTGAATCTCCCATATGAAACCGTATGTGTAATTTCAGGAATTTAAATTTCCTTGTGGGAATTACCTTACTGGCTCGACACCCCGTCGCAACTCGCTCATTGGGGATACCTCCTTGGAGGTAGTCGCGTTGTTCGGCATGCTCTGCAGAGGGGCGTGGCGGCCTTCTGATGGTGCGTGGGTGATAAGACGGTTATTTCTCCTTGGGAAATATTGTTTCTTATCAATGGTTTCTCCCAGTGTCCTGTCAGGGCATGGAACTTGCTCAATCGAGAGCGATTCCTTGTCCGTGGAGGCCGGATGATCCAGTTGCTGCTGCGCACCCTGCTGCTCGAGCGACAGCCTCGACCCGCTGCGCCATCGGCTTATCGGCAGACCTTGCTGGAGCTGCCGCTGCGTCTGTTGCAGCAGGGCGGCGGCGATGGGCCGTTGCTGGAGTTGCTGCCGCAGCTGCAGCAGGCGCTTCAGGCCGATCACGCCTGCCTGTTGCTGCCGCAACGCACAGGGCCGGGTTGGCGGGCGTTGGGCGAGAGAGCTGCCTGCGCGGACTGTCCCGAGCATGCCGGAGAGCTGCCGCTGCCCGGCGTAGTGCAGCTCTGCCGCGGCTGTCTGCAGCAGGGGCGCTTTCAGGCCTTGTGCGGTCTGCAGCAGGAGGAAGGCCGTAGCGCGCTGCTACTGGTGGGTTTCAGTGGCCGTCCGGGCATCGGCCAGCGCAACCAGTTACGCGATATCGCCCGGCGCCTGGGCGAGGTGCTGCAAGCTTTCGCGGAGGATCGCCGCCTGCGTCGTCGCGAGCTGAGCGCCGAGCGCGGTGTGCTGGCGCGTGAGCTGCACGACTCGGTGGCGCAGCAGCTCGGCTATCTGCAAATTCGTAGCGCGCGGCTGCAAAGCGTGCTGGGCGACACCAGGCAGGCCGAGGTGATGCTCGATGATCTGCGCGATACCTTGCGTTCTGTGCATCGCCAGGTGCGCGAACTGATCAGCAGCTCGCGTTTGACCATGGACGGCCGCACGCTGCGCCAGGCATTGGAAGCCTCGGTGGCAGAGTTCGCCCGCAGCAGTAGCTGCGTGTTCAGCCTGGACAACCGTCTACCCGGCAATTGCCTGCCTGCCGACAGCGAGTTGCAGGTGCTGCAGATCGTGCGTGAGGCGCTGGCCAATGTGGTGCGGCACTCGCATGCGCGGCAGGTGCGTATTCGCCTGTGGCCGACCGCCAGTGGCCTGGAAGTCGAAGTCTGCGACGACGGTATCGGTTTGCCGGAGGATTTGCCTGATAGCGGTCACTTCGGCCTGAGCATCATGCGCGAGCGTGCGGCTGCGATCGGCGCCGAGCTGAGTGTCGAGGCGCTGCCGAAACGTAGCGGCACACGGGTGCATCTGCGCTGGAGTCGGCCATGACTGCCCCGTTCGACCTGCTGCTGATTGATGATCACCCGATGCTCCGTCGCGGCCTGGCAGAGCTGTTCGAATCCAGTGGCGAGTTTCGTGTGATCGGCAGCGTTTCCAGCGGTAGCGAAGGCATCAGCCTGGCGCGCGATTTGAATCCTGCGATGGTGGTGCTCGACCTGCATATGCCTGGGCTCGACGGCCTGGCCACGCTGGAATGGTTCAAGCGTGATCTGCCCGAGGTGAACGTGGTGGTGCTGACGGCTTCGGCCGCGCGCGACGATGTGCTCGCCGCTCTGCGTGCTGGCGCCGATGGCTACCTGCTCAAGGACAGCGAGCCGGAAGCCCTGCTGGCCGCAGTGAGTGCCTGCGCGCATGGCCAGGGCCGGCTCGATCCGGCGCTGTCGGTATTGCTCGCCAGCAGCCTGCGCGAGCGCGAGGCGGCCATGGAGGCCGAGCGCGTGGAGTTGACCGAGCGTGAGCGGCAGACCCTGGCGCTGATCGCCGAGGGCTTCAGCAACAAGCTGATCGCCCGCCAGTTGGGCATCAGCGACGGCACGGTGAAGGTGTATGTGAAGCATCTGCTGAGCAAGCTCAACCTGCGTTCGCGCCTGGAACTGGCGGCCTGGGCGCATCGCAGCGGCCTGCCCGAGGGCAATGGAGGGTGTCGATGAGTGGCTGGCGCCGTTTGCGCAATGCGTTTAGTGGTGGCAGCCGGTCGGTGGATTTCGATGCGCTGCCGATTGCGCTGATCCATCTGGATGGCACCGGGCTGATACGTCAGGCCAATCGCGGCTGGGAGCTGCTCAGTGGTTATCGGCTGCGCGATTGCCCGCAGGCCGAGCACAGCCAGTTTCTGCATATCGAAGATCGTCCCGTGTGGCAGCTTGGCCTGCACAGCCTGCGTGATTTGGGCACACCCTGGGTGGGCAGCCTGCGCTACATGAATCGCACGGGTGAATTGCGTTGGGTCGAGATTCGCCTGGCGCGGCACGGGGATGGCTTCGTCGCCAGCCTGGCCGATATCAGTGCGCAGATACCCGAGCATCAGCAGTTGCAGGCGCGCCATCGCAGCCTGAGCAATCTACTCGATGGCCTGCCGTTGATGGTCTATCGCTGCCGCAACAACCGTAACTGGAGCATGGAGTACGTCAGTGCGGGGTGTCTGGAGCTGACCGGCTATGCCGCGCAGCGTCTGGTCGACAGTCAGAGTCTGACCTTCAACGGGCTGATCCACCCGGCTGATCGTGAGCGGGTCTGGCGCGGCGTGCAGGAGGCGTTGCGCGAGTCACGGCCGTTCGCTTTCGACTATCGCCTACTGTGCGCCGATGGTAGCGAAAAGCAGGTCAGCGAGCGTGGCCGGGGCATCTATTCGGATCTGGGCGATCTGCTGGGACTCGAAGGCATCGTCATGGAGCGTGGTGCCGCACCGGCGCTGTTGCGGGACGTCGCCGCAGGCTTCTGAGCTCCATGCGTAGGGCGGGTGCAACCCGCCAGCCAGATGTGGCCCATTGTTCCCGCTCTACGTTCTGCGCCACGTGATCGTAAATCGGATTTGAGCAAGAACGTTCAAGACCTGCCTGGGGCGCTTGGCTAAGCTCGGCTGCCCAAGGAGGTTCCATGTCCCGTTATCAAGAATTCACCCAGGGCGCCCGCGATATGCTGCCGATGCTGCTCGGCGCCATGCCCTTCGGCATCATTTTCGGCAGCCTGGCTGGCGCCGCCGGGCTCGATCCCTGGCAGACGCAAGGTATGTCACTACTGGTATTCGCCGGTTCGGCGCAGTTCATCGCCATCAGCTTGCTGACCGGCGGCGCGGGTATCGCCGTGGTGCTGCTGACCACCTTGGTGGTCAACCTGCGTCATGCGCTGTATAGCGCCAGCTTGCAGCCCTACGTGTGCCACCTGCCCAAGCGCTGGCGCATGCCGTTGGCCTTCTGGCTCACCGACGAGGCCTACGCGGTGGTGGTGCAACGCTATGCGCGCGGCGATAGCGAGCCCTATCGGCACTGGTATTTTCTCGGTGCGGCACTGGCGATGTACTGCAACTGGCAGCTGTGCACGCTGGTCGGCGTACTGTTCGGCCAGGCCGTGCCGAACATCGGGGAATGGGGGTTGGATTTCGCCATGCTGGCAACCTTCATCGGTATTGTCGTGCCCATGCTGCGCAACCAGCCGCAGGTCGCTGCGGCCCTGGTCGCGGCTGCTGTCGCGCTGGCTTGTCATCCATTGCCGTACAAGCTCGGGCTGATGGCGGCGGCGGCCAGTGGCATCGTGGTCGGCGTATGGCTGGAGCGGCGCAAGCCGGTCTTGCAGGAGGAACTGGTCTGATGGATATCTGGTTGCTGATCCTGGGTATGCTGGCGATCACCTTTATCACCCGCTACAGCCTGTTCGCCTTCCCTGACCTGCGTTTTCCGCCGTTGATCCGGCAGGGACTGCACTACGTGCCGACCGCGGTGCTGACCGCCATCGTGATCCCCGGCATGCTGCTGCCCGACGGGCAGAACTGGGCGCTGAGCTGGGATAACGCCTATCTGTTGGCGGGGCTGGTTGCCATTGCCATCGCAGCTTTCACGCGGCATTTGCTGGCGACCATCGGTGGCGGCTTGCTGGTGTTCTTTCTGCTGCGTTGGGCGTTTGGGCAGTTGCCCATCTGAGTGGCGCTTGCCTTGGCTGTGCGTAGGATGCGCCGTGCGCACTAGGTAGGTACCGCAGTATTCGCGGTGCGCATGGCGCACCCTACCGGGAGCGTTGCCGACAGGTGATGTGTGTTGCGGTAGAGAGAGCTTTCCTCTGATGCGTCAGAGCACGTTGGCTTTGCGTAGGGTGCGCTGCGCGCACCAGGCCAACACCACCGTATTCGCGGTGCGCATAGCGCACCCTCGCGGTCGGACAAGTGATGCGTGTTACACCAGCGCGCTGACTTTCAGATCACGCTGGCTCAGGCGCAGGTAGTGTTCGTTGGCCTTGAGCAGCAGGGCCTGGTCGTCGACGCTCAACTCGGTCTGCGGGTTGCCCTCGACCTGGCTGCGGTAGAGCGTTTCACCGGGGCGGCGGCGTAGACACTGGTAGCGCTGCCGACGCGGTTCGATCTTGAGGCTGAGCATGTCGATATAGGCGACCTGCATTTCATCGCTCTGCCCGGTCTCCAGCGCGCTGCGTTGCAGTGGTGGGGTATGGGTGAAGGGCGAGGCCGACAGCATGACGTGCTGGCAGTCGAGCAGGTCGGGGCGAGGTTGGCCGTCGAGCAGCCAGTTGCCGCGCAGATCACGGTGCAGGCACAGGCTGCGCTGGCCGTGGTTGTCCACCTTGAGCCAGAGGCGGCGGAAGCGCCAGCGTATATCGCAATCGATCAGGTAGTTGGCAACGATGCTGTTGCCCTTGATGACCTGCATGAGATGGCTGGTAGCGTGAATGCCGTTGGCATCCTGGCTCAGGCGCAGCGTTTCCACGCCGGCGGTGTACCAGGGTTTCCATACCAGGGTCTGCTGCATCGGACGACTCCATGCCGAGCGCGAAACAGGAGGGAAGGGCAGCGACTGCGCGCAGAACACGTTCCCTCGTGTTCCATGATGTGTTGTGGCGCGCAGCATAGCGTGGTGGCGAAGTGATGTCTGTCAGCCTTTGCCGACAGTTGCGCAAGTTTTTGCGCTATTGCTTGGCTTTGAGTGGCTGTTGCTCGAACGTCACGCCTTCCAGGCCGTGAGTCATCAACGCGCGAATATTGCCGTGATCGCTGCCGTCCGGCGTGGCCACCACGCTGCGATAGTGTTCGCCGAAGGCGCGCAGGGCTTCGTCCTGGTTGAATCCTTCGAGCAGGGCCAGGCCCAGCGTCTTGCACGAGCCTTCGTTCTGCCCGGCAGCGTTTTCCACGTCTCCATTGCGAAAGGCGCTGGGCTGATAGTCATAGTGCTCGGCGACGAAGGCCAGGGTTTCGCTGAAGGCGAAGTCGTCCTGCTGCAAGCGGCTGCGCAGGTCGGTGAGGGCGGTCATGCGTGTTTTCCTTTTTCGAATGCGGCTTTCTGCTCGGCCGAGGCTTCTTTCTGGTGCTTGGCCTTCCAGTCGGCATAGGGCATGCCGTACACGGTTTCACGGGCCTGGTCGATGCTCACGTCGACGCCAAGATCATCGGCGGCGGCCTTGTACCACTTCGACAGGCAGTTACGGCAGAAGCCGGCCAGGTTCATCAGCTCGATATTCTGTACGTCAGTGCGATCACGCAGGTGTTGCACCAGGGCGCGAAAGGCTGCGGCTTCCAGTTCGAGACGTTCTTGCTCGGTCATGCTGGGCTCTCCGGGGCGAGGTTTGGCGGCGATGATAAGAGCGCGTTTCGAGGCCAGCAAGCCGTCAGCGGTGCCCGGCCAGGGTGATCGATACCGACTCGGCGAAACGCAGGGCATGCGGTTTGTCCACTTCCACCTCGGCGTAGCGCACCGCCGGGTTGGCCATCACCAGATCGAGAATCTCCTGGGTCAGGCGTTCGAGCAGGGCGAAGCGATTGCCCTCGACGTGAGCGATGATCGCCTTGGTGATGGTGCGGTAGTTCAGGGCGTGGTCGATATCGTTGACCTGCACGGCATCGACGGCCGGATAGAGAATGGTCAGGTTGATCAACACGTCCTGCTTGTTGTTGATCTCCTCTTCCTTGATGCCGATGTAGGTGCGCAGGCGCAGATCCTTGACGCGGATACGCGCCATTCCGGGTTCCAGTCGCGGCATTAGTTGTTCCGTCCGATCAGTTGCAGGAATTCATGGCGGGTATTGTAGGACTCGCGGAACGCGCCGAGCATCACCGAGCTGCTCATGACCGAGTTCTGCTTTTCCACCCCGCGCATCATCATGCACATGTGCTTGGCTTCGATCACCACGGCAACACCGGCGGCATTGGTCACGCTCTGCACGGCATCGGCGATCTGCTTGGTGAGGTTCTCCTGGATCTGCAGACGGCGAGCGAACATGTCGACGATCCGGGCCACCTTGGACAGGCCAAGCACCTTGCCGGTCGGGATGTAGGCGACATGCGCCTTGCCAATGAAGGGCAGCAGGTGGTGTTCGCACAGCGAATACAGCTCGATGTCCTTGACGATCACCATCTCGTCGTTGTCCGACTCGAACAACGCGCCGTTGACGATTTCTTCCAGTGACTGCTGATAACCGTGGCAGAGGTACTGCATGGCTTTGGCCGCGCGCTTCGGTGTGTCGAGCAGGCCCTCGCGCTCGGGGTTTTCACCGAGGCCTACAAGAATCTCGCGGTATTGCTGGGAAAGAGGTTCGCTCATGGCTGTGTCCTGGGGCTGGCCTCACTTGAGGTGGCGGCCGCCGTTGAGGGTAAGGGTGGTGCCGGTCAGATAGGGGGTGTCCAGCAGGTAGCGCAGGCTCTGGTAGAAAACCTGCGGGCCGGGCTCGAGGCCGAGTGCCGATTTGCTCAGGGCCTTGTTGCGGTAGGCCTGGTCGTCGCCGTCATTGAACATCAGCAGCGCCGGGGCGATGCCGTTGACCTTGATGCGAGGTGCCAGGCGCGCGGCGAAGGACAGTGTCAGGCTTTCCAGGCCGGCCTTGCTGGCGCAGTAGGCCGGACGGTTGGCGCTGCCCTTGCGCACCACGTCGTCGCTGACGTGGACGATGTCGGCCTGCTCCGAACGCAGCAGCAACTCGCTGCAATGCAGGTTGATCAGGTAGGGCGCGAGCATGTGCACGGTGAACAGCTGGCGGAAGGCCTCGGCTTCTTCGCCGGGTGTTTCGGCCAACCACTGCGAGGCGTTGTGGACGATGGCGCGCAGCCCGGAGCAATGCGTCTTGAGCTGTTCGATGAAGGCGAGAATGCCGGCTTCATCGCTGAAGTCTGCCTGCAAGGCGATGGCGCCGCGCTCGCGCAGGCGGGTGATGCTGTCGCGCTCCTGGCGGTAGCTGATGATCACCGCCTGGCCGTCATCGAGCAGGCGCTCGGCGCAGTACAGGCCGACCCGCTGGCCGGCGCCGGTGATCAGGATGGGAAAGCTGGCAGCGCTCATGGGCGACTCGTGCAGGAAAAATGAAGGCCAGCGGTCACGCGCTCGCGATAGCGCGCTTCTGGCAGATCGCCAATAAAGCTATACCAGTGCTACGGCTTGTACAACCATGCGAAGCGTGAGGGTTTGCTTGGGGGAGCCGCGCATGGCGCTATTTTCCTGTCTTTAAACGATTTTTACCGCGGCTTGGAGAAATGCTTGTTTGTACTTTATCTGTACGATTTTTATACCTTGTATAGGTTTTCCTGCTTGTAGAAACGTAGAAACGAATCGGCCAGCACGAGGCTGGCCGATGACGATGCGAGAACTTTCAGGATTTGCCGATGCTGGCCGCGCGTTTACTCAGCCGGGGCGTGGAGGTGCCTTGAAGCCATGGTTCCAGCAGGCGTGTGGACAGCGGGATGAACAGGTAGGTCATCAGCGGCGTCAGTGCCAGGGTGGAAAGCAGTACACGCGTGACCAGCGGCAGGTCGCTAAGCCAGGGGCCGAACAGCAGGTTGAAGGCCAGCGAAACCGGGAAGAAGGCCAGCCAGATGGCCACGCTCTGCTTCCAGCGCGGTGTTTGCCGGTGGGCGCTGCCGAACCAGGCATCGAGGCCTACGGCGCGCTTCTCCTGCGGTTGGGCGAACAGGCCGGTACCGCGTGCGAGCCAGGCCTGACGCGAAGCCGAATGTTCCCAGGCGGCCATGGTCTGCTCGTCGCTGAAACGGAACACGATCTGGAATTCGTCATCGCCGGGCGGAGGTGCCAGAACGCCGGAGCCGAGGTAACCAGGGAAGTCGGTGGCCAGGTGCTCGCCTTCACGCAGCCAGGCGATGAAGTCGTGATAGCGGCCATTGGCGACGCGACGCGCCACCATGAGGGTAACGGGGGACATTGTGTATCTCCTCGAATGTGGCCCGGGGCAGGGGTGATGCCGTGGGCAGTACTGAGCGCGGGGTAATGCGCTCAGTAGAAATGCAGCAAGGATTATTCCCATTTTCGGCAAAAGCGCCAGCGCCGTGTGATGACCGGCCTGTACGCCCTTCATGTGGCTGGCGAAGATCGAAGCAGATGCACCCTGATCGTGCGCCGTGCTTGTATGCGGTGCGAAGTTGGCAGCTTGAACGCCTGCTGTACAATGCGGCGATTCCTGTCTGCCGTGATGCTCATGCCATGTCCGAATTTGTTGGTGCCAGATCACCCATTTCCAGTGCGCTGAAGCAGGAAGAACTGTTTCCGATTCGTGAGGTTTCGCGGCTGACGGGCGTCAACCCTGTCACCTTGCGCGCCTGGGAGCGGCGCTACGGCTTGATCCAGCCGACTCGTACCGACAGCGGTCACCGTCTTTACTCGCAAGCCGATATCGATGCCGTGCGCAGCATCCTGGCCTGGATCGAACGCGGTGTCGCGGTCAGCAAGGTCGGCTCGATCCTGGCCAAGAGCGTCGCCAGTCGCAGCGTCGCCACACCGGCTTACAACGAAGTCAGCAGCGATGACTGGAGTCAGTGGCAGGAGCAACTGCGTCGTGCCTTGGAGAATTTCGACGAGCCGCGCCTTGATCGGCTGTATGGCCAGATTTTTTCCTGCTATCCGCTGGCGGTGGTGTTTCAGGACATTCTGATGCCGCTGTGGCAGGAACTGTTGCTGCGTCAGGATGACGTTGGTCAGCGTGGCGAATGGCTTCTGCTTGACGGCTTTCTCAGGGGACGCTGCTGGCAGCGTCTGCAACTGGGCCGTGATGAGTCGCGTGACCGTATCCTGCTGGCATCGCTGCCGGGGCAGTGCCGTGAGCTGGAGTTGCTGGTAGCTGCCTTGCTGCTGAGCAACCAGGACTCCGATGTGACGCTGATGGGGCCGGGCGTCCCCCTGAAGGATCTGGCGCTGATCTGTGAGCGGATGCAACCGCAGGCGCTGGTGCTGTTCAGCAACCAGCCGCCAGGCGAGGATTTTCCGCGTCAGCTTTCACGTCTGGCACTGGCGTTGGAATGCCCGTTGTTGCTGGCCGGCGACAGCTCCGATCTTGCCGAAGAAAGCCTGGCGGGTTCACCCATTGCCTGCCTGGGCAATGAAGGGCGAGTCATGCAGCGTCGCTTGCAGCAGTTTCTCGCCGGTCATCTCGACACCTGATCGAGGTCTTCAGCCAACCGTTGCGGTGCGATGCTGAAGGTCGCTGTGTTGCTCGAAAAGGTACTGGCGCAGCGTCTGCTCGTCTTCCTCATGCAGGGTTGCCAGGCTGTAGGCATAGCGCGTCTGGCTGATGCGTCGCACCAGGCGTGCGCGCAGCTGTACGCGACGCTGTTGCGGCAGCATCAGCTGCAGCAACTGATCCTTGGCCGGGCTGCCTGGCTTGCCGTAATGCACCAGCATGCCGCTGTGCGATAGCTCAATTGCCTGTAGGCCGCTGGGGCGGTCGTTGCTGTCGAGCAAGGTCAGCGGTGCTGGCGGCTCCAGGCGCCAGGGCCGCTCATTGACCCCGTGTTCGAAGATCAGTGGGGTGCCCAGCTCCAGGCGTGGATGGCTTTGCTCATCCTGAATCAGGTGCAAGGGAAAGCTCAGGTGTTGGTCGTCGCGGTGAGTGTCCAGGCTCAGTTGTTCTTTATTGCCCAGACGGCTGAGTAGTTGGCTCAGCTGTTCGCCAATGGCCAACTGTGGCGCCGTGCTGGGACGGCGCTTGCGCGAGGAGGTGGAAAGGATCTTCTGGATGTAATCCAGTTCGTCCTGAGTCAGCAGCGGGTCGCTTTGCATGATAGGTACTGCATAGGGTTGCAAACCATTCAGACCCCGCCGCGCGACGATAGTTTTGTACGTTCGTCAGCTTTTCAGGCGGGCCAGCTCGGCATTCAGTGCTGCGACCTCGGCTTCCAGCTCTCGCACGCGCTGCTGAGCTTCCACCTGCTCGGTGACGTCCTTCTGGATACCGATGTAATAGGTCAGTTGGTCGCCTTCGTTGAATACCGGGGTGATCGACAGCTCGTTCCAGAAGGCGCTGCCGTCCTTGCGGTAGTTGCGGATGATCTGGCGGCAGGGCTTCTGCTCCCGCACGGCGTCACGAATGGCCTGCAGGCCAACCTGGGCACGGTCGTTGCCCTGCAGGAAGCGGCAGTCCTGATAGAGGATGTCATCGCAGGGATAACCGGTCAGGTTTTCGAACGCGGCATTGGCGTAGATCAGGATGTTGTCTTCACCCTCCTGCTCGGCCACCACGATTCCGTCGTTGGAGGCATCGATTACCAGTTGCAGCAGCTTGGCATTGATCATGAGGACAATTCCGCGAGAGATATGCGCTGCATTCTAAAACATCGGGTCGGGCTGTCTACTTGCGGCATAATGCGCGGCGTTTTTCCCTGTTTCCGGAGTTGTCATGAAAATCGCCATCCTCTCGGGTTCGGTCTACGGCACCGCAGAAGAAGTCGCCCGCCACGCCGAACGTCAACTCAAGGCTGCTGGCCTGGAGGCCTGGCACAAATCGAACATGAGCCTGGACGAACTGCTGGCCTTCGCGCCGGATGCCTTCCTCACCGTGACCTCGACCACGGGCATGGGCGAGCTACCCGACAATCTGCTGCCGCTGTACAGCGAGATTCGCGACCGTTTGCCAGCCTGGAGTGGTTTGCCGGGCGCGGTGCTGGCGTTGGGTGATTCCAGTTACGACACCTTCTGTGGCGGCGGCGAGCTGATCCGCGAACTCTATGCCGAGTTGGGGCTGCGCGAGGTGGTCGAGATGCTGCGCCTGGATTCCAGTGAAACCGTCACGCCTGAAAGCGATGCCGAGCCCTGGTTGCAGGAACTTGCTGCGGCCTTGCAGGGCTGAGCGATCAAGGACGGGCAGGGCGCTTCATGCGCACCTGCCGGGCCATTCTGACGATAAGAGCGGCGAATATCGGCTTATCGCGCCACGTGTCATCGGCTTCGTGACTCGCAAGGCCATCAAGATGGCTGCCAGAGCGACTATCGCCTGTCAGCGGCAGGGCTAGACTGCGGACACCACCGATCAACAAGAATATCGAGGTGACCGCCGTGAACGCTCCGCTGAAGCTCCCTGCCGTGAAGAACCAAGTGTCTGAAGCCGAATGGCGCGCCCGTGTCGACCTGGCCGCCTGCTATCGGCTGATTGCCCTGTACGGCTGGGACGATCTGATCTTCACCCATATTTCCGCCAAGGTGCCGGGCACCGAAGATTTCCTCATCAACCCCTATGGGCTGATGTTCCACGAAATCACTGCATCCAGCCTGGTGAAGGTCGACCTGGCGGGCACCAAGCTGATGGACAGCCCGTTCGACATCAATCCGGCCGGCTACACCATCCACAGTGCGGTACACGAGGTGCGTCACGATGTTGGCTGCGTGCTGCATATCCACACCGCGGCAGGCATCGCCGTGTCGGCGCAGAAGCAGGGGTTGCTGCCGCTCTCGCAGCAGTCGCTGTTCGTGCTCGCCAGCCTGGCGTATCACGGCTACGAGGGGGTGGCGCTGAACCACGACGAGAAGGCGCGCCTGCAGGCTGACCTGGGTGAGAAGAACTTCATGATCCTGCCCAATCACGGTCTGCTCACGGCTTTCGGCAGCATTGCCGATGCCTTCCTCGGCATGTTCATCCTGCAGCGTGCCTGCGAGATTCAGGTGATGGCGCAGAGTGGCGGCTCGGAGCTGATCCATATTCCTCAGCAGATTCTCGATGGTGCTCAAGCGATGATCGCCGGGGTGATGAAGAGCCCGCAGGGTATGGGCGGTTCGCTGCCTTGGCCGGCGTTGTTGCGCAAACTCGACCAGCAGATGCCGGGCTACGACCAGTGAGCGAGTTGCCAGGCATTGCCCTGGATGACTGGCATGCTCGGGGGCTGGCAATGGATTTTCGTGGCCACACCATCCGCTACTGGGTGGCCGGTGCTGAAGATGCTGAGCCGTTGTTGCTGATTCACGGTTTCCCTACCGCGAGCTGGGATTGGCACTACCTGTGGGCACCGTTGGCCGAGCGCTACCGGGTGATCGCCTGCGACATGCTTGGCTTCGGTTATTCCGCCAAGCCTCGCGGCCATGATTACAGCCTGCTGGAGCAGGCGGATCTGCAACAGGCGTTGCTGGCGCACCTCGGCGAGCAGCGGCCCTTGCATGTGCTGGCACACGATTATGGCGACAGCGTGGCGCAGGAAATGATTGCCCGGCACCAGGACGGTCGAGTGAAGCTGGCCAGTTGCGTGTTTCTCAACGGCGGCCTGTTTCCCGAGACTCACCATCCGGTACGTGTGCAGAAATTGCTGCTGGGTCCGCTTGGCCCTCTGGTTGGCCGCCTGTTCTCGCGGCGCAAGTTGGCGCAGAGCTTTGCCCGTATTTTTGGCCCGCGCTCGCAGGCCAGTGATGCCGAGCTGGACGCCCTCTGGCAACTGGTGAAGTACAACAATGGCCCTGCGGTGATGCACCGGCTGATCCGTTACATGCCAGAGCGACGCCAACAGCGTGAGCGCTGGGTCACGGCGATGCAGGCGACGACAGTGCCGATGCGGGTGATCGACGGGGCGTTCGATCCAATCTCCGGGGCACACATGGTGGCGCGCTATCGCGAGTTGATAGCCGATGCCGACACGGTCCTGCTGGACGACATCGGCCATTACCCACAGCTCGAGGCGCCGCAGCAGGTGCTGGAGCACTATCTGCAGTTCGTTGAGGGAACAAGGAGTGATGATGCGTAGGCGTACCCTGTTGAAAGGCGCTGCTGTCGGCGGTGTGGCGGCTCTGGGGGCTGGTTTCTGGGCGTTACCGACCAGTCCGCGGCCGGCGGCCGTCAGCCTGGATGGCGCGCGCCAGGTGCTCGATGAATTGCAGGGGCGGGCGTTGGTCGCCACCCGTGGCTGGAGTCCGCAAGAAGTGTTCAATCACTGCGCACAGAGCATCGAGTACTCCATGGACGGTTATCCCGAGCTGAAGCCCGCCTGGTTTCGTCACAGCGTTGGGCCGGCAGCCTTTGCCGTGTTCAGTGTTCGTGGGGCCATGCGTCATCCGCTCGACGAGGTCATTCCAGGTGCCGCGCCGCTGGCCGAACCGGCTAGCCAGGAACTGGCATTGCAGCGCCTGCAGGCGGCCTTCGAACGCTTCGCCGGCTACGACGGCGAACTGCAACCCCACTTCGCCTACGGTGCACTCGATCATGCCGAATATGCCGAGGCGCACGTGATGCATCTCTACAACCATCTGAGTCTGATTCGTCCCGCCTGACAAACCACCTTCACGGCTTCCAGTTCTTACGGCGTCCAATGCAGCTGACGGTCTCACCCGCCAGCTGGCAAGTGGCCGCCGATCATTTTTGTCGAACCAATCTCGACCCTGGTGACTCACTAAAACTGTAACTCACCAACAATCGAGGTACGTCATGAACAAGACATTATCCGCACTCCTGCTGGGCGGCATGCTGAGCGCCGTAGCGCTGCCTACGTTCGCAGCCAACGATTCTGCTACCGATGGCAACGGACCAACCATGCCTGCACCATCAGACCCGCAGGCACCGACTACCCCAGGTGGCGAAGATAGCGATGGCTACGGTCTTCCTCCTGCAGGTGGTGGTCCGGGTACCGATGGCAATCCGGGCGGCAGCAATGGTGACGGTGGCACTGGTGGCGATGGCAATGGGGCCGGTTCTGGTTCCGGTTCGGGCAGCTGACGGCCTATAACGTCGCATTATCAGTCGTCATTCAGGCAGGTCGCGCGCTCTTGTGGAGCACGCGACGCTGCCGGACACTCGGGGGCATTGCCAATCTGCCCCGAGGAGTCAGTCGATGAGTGATGCCATCCGTTTCGAAGATCAAGTGGTGATAGTCACCGGTGCCGGTGGTGGCCTCGGTCGCGCCCATGCACTGCTGTTCGCACGTCATGGCGCCAAGGTAGTGGTCAACGACCTGGGCGGCAGCACTCACGGTGAGGGCGCCAACGCCTCGGCCGCGGACAAGGTGGTGGAAGAGATCAAGGCCTTTGGTGGCAGTGCTGTGGCCAACTACGATTCGGTAACCGATGGCGACAAGATCGTGCAGACCGCGCTGGATCACTTCGGGCGCATCGATGTGCTGGTGAACAACGCCGGCATCCTGCGTGACAAGAGCTTCCACAAGATGGAGGACGCCGACTGGGATCTGGTCTACAAGGTGCACGTCGAGGGCGCCTACAAGACCACCTATGCTGCCTGGCCCCATCTGCGCGAACAGAATTACGGTCGGGTGATCTTCACTTCGTCCACCTCCGGCATCTACGGCAACTTTGGCCAGAGCAACTACGGCATGGCCAAGCTCGGTCTCTATGGTCTGACCCGTACGCTGGCCATCGAAGGCCGCAAGAACAACATTCTGGTCAATGCCATCGCACCTACCGGTGCCACGCGCATGACCGAAGGATTGATCCCGCCCCAGGTATTCGAGCAGCTCAAGCCCGAGCTGATCAGCCCGTTGGTGGTTTATCTCGGCAGCGACGCCTGCCAGGACACCGGTGGCTTGTTCGAAGTCGGTGGTGGCTGGGTCGGCAAGGTTCGCTGGGAGCGTAGCCTCGGGGCTGGCTTCGATCCCAAGGCGGGTTTCGCGCCGGAAGATGTCGCCGCGCAGTGGCAGCGCATCTGTGATTTCGATGGCGCGGCGCATCCGGCCGATAACGTCGAGGCACTCAAGGAAATGATGGCGAATCTGCAGAAGTACGCCCTCTGATCGGCCAACGGGGCTGACGTCGCCTTGGCGACGCAATAGGGTAGAAGGCCGGCAGCGATGCCGGCCTTTTCTTTTTGGCGGAGGCAACGAGATGTCCGTGATCATCGAGCAGCATGGCCCGGTCACTACCCTGATCATCGACCGACCCCAGGTGCGCAATGCAGTGGATCGTCCCACGGCGCAGGCCCTGGCCGATGCCCTGCGCGCCTTCGAGGCGGACGAGCAGGCGCGTGTCGCGGTGTTGAGTGGCGCGGCTGGCACCTTCTGCGCGGGAGCTGATCTTGCTGCCGTCGCCGAAGGTGGGGCGCGTGCCAATCGGCTGGAGGTCGAGGGTGACGGGCCGATGGGGCCGAGTCGCATGCTCCTGGGTAAGCCGTTGATCGCCGCCATCGAGGGCCACGCGGTAGCCGGTGGTCTTGAGTTGGCGTTGCTCGCGGATCTGCGAGTGATGGCCAGCGATGCGATTCTCGGGGTGTTCTGCCGGCGCTTCGGTGTGCCCCTGATCGACGGTGGCACGGTGCGTTTGCCTCGCCTCATCGGTCAAGGGCGGGCGCTGGATCTGATTCTCACAGGCCGACCGGTCGAGGCCGATGAAGCCTTGCAGATGGGGCTGGTCAACCGTGTCTGCGAGCCAGGGCAGGCATTACCACTGGCCCAGGCGCTAGCAGCGCAGATAGCGGCCTTTCCGCAGCGCTGCATGCTCGCCGACCGTGCCAGTGTTCATGGGCAATGGTCGTTGCCATTGGATGCAGCGCTACGCGCCGAATTCGAGGGTGGGATGGCAGTGGTGGGCAGTGGCGAGACGCAGGCCGGCGCGCGTCGCTTTCGTGATGGCGCGGGACGACACGGCCGATTCTGAAAGACCCGCACTTTCGTCGGGTGCCGTTCGCCACGGCGCCGACTAAGCTCGGCTGACGATCTGCTAAGGACGACCCGATGCGCCGTTTGCTGCTGCCGTTTTCCATCTGCCTTCTGGTTGGCTGTTCTACTCCGGGCGCCTTTTTCGGTGACGTGAAGGGTGAGCCCTTCATTGCGCACACGCTGAGTGACGAGAACCACGCGCTGGTTTACCTCTATCGGCCACGCAACGACTGGGCGGATCAGGAGCTCGAGGCGCCAGGCTTGTTTCTCGACAATCGCCTGATCGGCAGTCTGCCCAGCAATGGCTATCTGGTGCTGGAGTTCGATGCGGCCAACTACAAGCTGGAGATGCGTCGCCCGTTGGCCGGCAGTTTCTGGACGTTGCTGGCCGACGGGCCGCTGGATTTCACCCTGATCTCCAGCTTCACCCTGGATGCGGCGGTAGGCGCTACCTACTACCTGCGTTATGACGAGGATGGCCCGCCACCGCAGAATTCAGCGTCCGAGGGCAATGCCGATGGGCCGCTGCAACTGGTTTCGGCCGAGCTGGCCGAGCAGGAGCTGGGCGCCACGCGTAGCGTACAGCCGATGACGCGCATCGCTGCCAGCCAGGTCGAGGTGGAACGACCGCAGCGTGGCTTCTGGCGCTCCATCGGGGAATCGCTGGACAAGATCGGGATCTGAGGGCCAAGTGCCTCAGCGTCCGGCCAGGCCATCGGGGGCCTGGCATTGCTGGGCTGCCAACTCGCTGTGCAAGCCATCGAGGCGTTTGCGTGCACGCTCCAGCTGGCTGTCTTCAGCCTCGCCGATGAGTTTGACGATCAGCTCGGCCATGGCTTGCCGATTCGCGTCGTAGCGGGCCTGGTAGTCGCCCGTGTAAAAGCGTTCGCGCTCTTGCAGCAGGGCAGTCATGCGCGCGTCGAAGTCGTCACCGCGGCGGACTTCCAGCGCTTCACGCAGCGCTTGCTGCCAGGCCAGGCGGTTGGCCAACCAGATTTCATTCTGTGCGCCCAGGCTTTGCGCCCAGTTCTCCACCTCGCGGGTCTGTTGCGTATTCAGCGTGCCGAACCAGGGTCGCAGACGTTCCGACATGCGTTCGGCACGCCTGGCAATCTGCTGCTCCAGTGAGGGGGCGAGGAATTCTTCGCGTAATTTTTCGTTCTGCTTCTCCAGCTCCTCGAACAGTTGTTCCACCTGACGCGGGCTGAGGCCGCGCAACAGTTCGGTGGTGCTGGGCGTGATTTCCACGGCGACGCGTTGCATGGCTTCGTCGAAGGCCGCCAGTTGCTTGGCCAGGCTTGCACTGTCGCGATTGCTCAGCGCCTGCTGGCTGACTTCCAGCCATTGCAGGTAGCGCGGGAGCTCCACGCTGCAGTGCCAGGCGAGGTGCTCTTGCAGTCGGGGTTTGAGCCAGGCGCTCTGCTCGTTGCTGAGCGTGACGTAGTCGCCCAGTTTCCAGGGGATCAGCCAGTCGAGATTGCGGTAGGCCAGACCGACGCGACTGCACGCGCCAAGCAGCAGGGTGAGAGCCAGTAGCAGGAGCAGGGATTTGCGCATGACCGCTGTTTCGCAGAGGCAGATGGGTTGAGCCTAATACCCGCCGAGGTAGACGCAAGAGGGTGGAAATATTCGCTTAACAGTTCGACCCGGTAATGGCCGAATCGAGCACGGGGGCATACATCCCCTGGGAGGCATATCGGCTACGGCGTTGGTGGCGTACCGACGCGTGCAATAAAAAACCGCCCCGAAGGGCGGTTCCGATACAGCTCACCGATAGCGCTCAGCCACCGAGGTAGGCGTCACGCACCTTCGGATCGTTCAGCAGCGCTTCACCGCTACCCTGCATCACGATATGACCGTTTTCCAGCACGTAGCCGCGGTCAGCCAGCTTCAGTGCCTGGTTGGCGTTCTGCTCGACCAGGAACACGGTCACGCCGTCTTCACGCAGCTGCTCGATGATGTCGAAGATCTGCTGGATGATGATCGGTGCCAGACCGAGCGAAGGCTCGTCGAGCAGCAGCAGTTTCGGCTTGCTCATCAGCGCACGGCCGATCGCCAGCATCTGCTGCTCGCCACCGGACATGGTGCCGGCGCGCTGGTTGAAGCGTTCCTTCAGGCGCGGGAACAGGTGTAGCACCTTGTCCATTTGCTCCTGATTGTCAGCCTTGTTGCCGAAGAAGCCGCCCATGGCCAGGTTTTCCTCGACGGTCAGGCGGGCGAACACGCGGCGGCCTTCCGGCACGATGGCGATGCTCTTGCGCATGATCTCCGGGGTGTCCATGCCGACCAGCTCTTCGCCCATGTAGCGGATGCTGCCACTGGTGGCGCGCGGGTTACCGCAAAGCGTCATCAGCAGGGTCGACTTGCCGGCGCCATTGGCACCGATCAGGGTGACGATCTCGCCTTTCTGCACTTCGATGCTGATGCCGTGCAGTGCCTGGATCTTGCCGTAGAAGGTGGATACGTTGTTGAAACTGAGCATTTACGCTTCCCCCAGATAGGCTTTGATCACGTCCGGGTTGTTGCGGATCTGCTCCGGCGTACCATCGGCCAGAGGCGTGCCCTGGTTGATCACGTAGATGTGGTCGGAAATGCTCATCACCAACTTCATGTCGTGCTCGATCAGCAGCACGGTGACGCCGTGCTGGTCACGCAGCATGGCGATCAGCGCCTTGAGGTCTTCGGTTTCGCGTGGGTTCAGACCCGCGGCTGGCTCGTCGAGCATGAGGATGCTTGGGCGAGTCATCATGCAACGGGCGATTTCCAGGCGGCGTTGCTGACCGTAGGCGAGGGTGCCTGCGGTGCGGTTGGCGAACTCCACCAGATTGACCTGCTCCAGCCAGTGCGCGGCGAAGTCCATCGCCTCGCGCTCGCTGCGGCGGAAGGCCGGCGTCTTGAACAGGCCGGCCAGATAGCCGGTGTTCAGGTGACGATGCTGGGCTACCAGCAGGTTTTCCACGGCGGTCATGTCCTTGAACAGACGCACGTTCTGGAAGGTACGCACCACGCCTTTGCGAGCGATCTTGTGGCCTGGCAGGCCCTCGATGGCTTCGCCGTTGAGGCGGATGCTGCCGGAGGTCGGCTGATAGAAGCCGGTCAGGCAGTTGAACACGGTGGTCTTGCCGGCACCGTTCGGGCCGATCATCGAGACCACCTGTTTTTCGCTTACTTTCAGGGCCACCTCGTTGACGGCCAGCAGGCCGCCGAAACGCATGGTCAGGCCGCTTACTTCAAGAATCGGGCGGCTCATCGCTTCAGCTCCAGGTGGGGACGTTGCATCGGCAGCAGACCTTGCGGGCGCCAGATCATCATGAAGATCATGACCAGGCCGAAGATCAGCATGCGGTACTCGCTCAGCTCACGCATCTCCTGCAGCATGACCATGACCACTGCTGCGAGAATCACGCCCAACTGCGAGCCCATACCGCCCAACACCACGATGGCCAGGATCATCGCCGATTCGATGAAGGTGAAGGACTCCGGTGTCACCAGGCCCTGACGGGCAGCGAAGAAGCTGCCGGCGAAACCGGCCAGGCTGGCACCGATGGTGAAGGCCGAGAGCTTGATCACGGTCGGGTTCAGACCCAGCGCGCGGCAGGCGATCTCATCTTCACGCAGGGCTTCCCAGGCGCGGCCGATCGGCATTCGCAGCAGGCGGTTGACCAGAAACAGGGTCAGCAGCACCAGCAGCAGGGCGATCAGGTAAAGGAAGATCACCTTGTACATCGAGCTGTAGGCGATATCGAAGAAGCCGTGGAAGGTCGGCATGTCGGCCGGCACGCGGCGTTCGAAGGACAGACCGAACAGGGTCGGTTTGTTCTCGTTGGCGATGCTCAGGCCGTTCGGGCCGCCGGTGTACTCGGTCATGTTGCGCAGCATGATGCGGATGATCTCGCCGAACCCGAGGGTCACGATGGCCAGATAGTCACCGCGCAAGCGCAGCACCGGGAAGCCCAGCAGGAAGCCGAACAGCGCCGCCATCATCCCTGCCAGTGGCAGGCAGATCCAGAAGCCGAAGCCGAAGTAGTGGGCGAGGATCGCGTAGCTGTAGGCGCCGACGGCGTAGAAGCCGACGTAGCCCAGGTCGAGCAGACCGGCCAGACCGACGACGATGTTCAGGCCGAGGCCGAGCATCACGTAGATCAGGATCAGCGTGGCGATGTCCACCGAACCACGGCTGGCGAAGAACGGCCAGACCAGGGCGAAGGCGATCAGCGCCAGGATCACCCAGCGTTGAGTGGAAGGCAGGGTCAGGAAGTTGCTTGCGTTACCCGGCAGGCGTGGCAGCGATACCTTGGCCCAGGCGGGCGTGAGGCGGTCACGCAGCAGTTGCCAGATGAAGATCAGCGTTGCTGCCGCGCCGATGCACCATAGCTCGAAGGCGGTGGCGCCTTCTACACGCAGGCTGATGCCGACGGTGGTCAGTTTCAGGCCCAGCACCGGATAGGAAATGATCAGCACCAGCAGGGCGCTGAAAATCGCCGATTTGAGGTTTTTCGTAATAGCGCTGCTCATACCTTTTCCACCTCTGGACGACCGAGAATGCCAGTGGGGCGGAACAGCAGAACCAGTACCAGCAGGGTGAAGGCGACGACGTCCTTGTACTGGTCACCGAAGATATCGGCACCGAAGGCTTCGGCCACGCCCAGCAGCAGGCCGCCGAGCACGGCGCCCGGAATGCTGCCGATACCGCCGAGCACTGCGGCGGTGAATGCCTTGATGCCGGCGAGGAAACCCAGGTGCGGGTTGATCACGCCATATTGCATGCTCAGCAGCACCGAGGCGACGGCCGCGAGCGCGGCACCGATGACGAAGGTCAGGGCGATGATGTTGTTGGTGTTGATCCCCAACAGGTTGGCCATCTTCAGGTCTTCGGCGCAGGCGCGGCAGGCACGGCCCAGGCGCGAGCGCGAGATGAACAGGGTCAGGCCGATCATGGCGACGAAGGTGACGATGAAGATCAGCACCTGCATATAGGAAATCACCACACCGTTGCTGACGCTTTCACCGAACAGGAAATTGCCGGGTAGCAGGCTGGGAATGGATTTGTCCTTGGAGTCCTGCGAGAGCAATACGGCGTTCTGCAGGAAGATCGACATGCCGATCGCGGAGATCAGCGGGATCAGACGGTTGCCGCCGCGCAAGGGGCGGTAGGCGACCCGTTCGATGCTGTAACCGTAGGCGCTGGTGACGATCATGGTGGCGGCGAAGGCCGCGATCATCACGAACGGCACGGCTTCGAGGCCGAACATGGCGAGACCTGCGATCACAGTGAAGGCCACGTACGAGCCAATCATGTAAACCTCGCCATGGGCGAAGTTGATCATGCCGATGATGCCGTAGACCATGGTGTAGCCGATGGCGATCAGGGCATAGGTGCTGCCAATGGTCAGGCCATTGATCAGTTGTTGTAGGTAGTGATAAAGCTCAGGCATTGCCTAACTCCTGGGCCTGCGTGAAGCGGCGCTTGTGGCGCAGCGCAAGGCCGGAATTCTTCTAATAAACAAAACCCACTGCGTGTGCAGTGGGCTTTGGGTTCAGGCGGGAAGCTTACTTGGCTTCGGACTTGGAACCGTCCTGGTGCCACTCGTAAACTACGAAGTTGAAGTCTTTCAGGTCGCCTTTCTCGTCGAAAGCGAGGTCGCCGGTCGGCGTTTTGAAGGTATTGGAGCGCAGGGCTTCGGCCACCTTGGCGGTGTCGGTGTCGCCAGCTTTCTCGATGCCCTCGGCGATAACCTGGACGGCAGCGTAGGCCGGGAACACGAACGGACCGCTCGGGTCTTCGTTCTTGGCCTTGAAGGCTTCGACCAGTGCCTTGTTCGCCGGATCCTGATCGAAGGACTTCGGCAGGGTGACCAGCAGGCCTTCGGAAGCCGGGCCGGCGATAGCCGAGATTTCCTTGTTACCCACGCCTTCCGGGCCCATGAACTTGACGTTCAGGCCACGCTCTTTGGTCTGGCGCAGCAGCAGGCCCAGTTCCGGGTGGTAGCCGCCGTAGTAGACGAAGTCGACACCCGCTTGGTTCAGTTTGGCGATCAGCGCCGAGAAGTCCTTGTCGCCGGCATTGATGCCTTCGAACATGGAGACTTTCACGCCTTTGCTTTCCAGGGTCTGCTTGACCGCGGTGGCGATGCCTTCACCGTATTGCTGTTTGTCGTGGATGACGGCGACGTTCTTCGGCTTGATGTGGTCAGCGATGAAGTTGCCGGCGGTCGGGCCTTGCAGGCTGTCCAGACCGATGGTGCGGAATACCAGTTCGTAGCCGCGAGCGGTGATGTCCGGGCTGGTGGAAGCCGCGGTGATCATCAGGATGCCTTCGTCTTCGTAGATGTCCGAAGCCGGTTGAGTGGAGCTGGAGCACAGGTGACCGACCACGAACTTGACGCCATCGTTGACGATCTTGTTGGCTACCGCCACGGCTTGCTTCGGATCGCAGGCGTCATCGTAGACCACGCCTTCGAGTTGCGCGCCGTTGACGCCGCCTGCCTTGTTGATCTGCTCGATGGCCATCTTGGCGCCGATGAATTGCATCTCGCCGTACTGGGCGACGGCACCGGTCACCGGACCGGCCAGGCCGATCTTGATGTTGTCGGCCGCCATCGAATAGCTGGCCGCCCCTGCCAGTGCCATTGCAGCGAACAGCTTGGAAATCTGCTTAGTAGCCTTATTCATGAGTGCTCCACTCGTCGTTATGTCTTCATTGTTGTAGTTCTTGCTGCCTAAGCTGCAGAACCGGATTGATACCCCGGCCATGCCCCCGGCAACTGTACCGGAACAGTGTAGAGCGCGGATTTGCGCCTTGAAAAGCCGGCATTGGGAGGCTGAACGCGGGGTTGTCGCTAAATTGCAAGGAATGTATAGAAATACGGCGTGCCCCGTTGCGGCTACAGAGCGTCCCGCGGCTTGTCAGGGGAAGAGCCGGCGCTATCATGCGCGCCTGCACTTACCGCCATCGATACGGGGCACACCATGACGGATGAATCTAGCACCCTCTATGCCAAGCTGCTTGGCGAAACCGCACCTATTCGCTGGCAGGAGCTGCAACCCTTCTTTGCTCGTGGTGCGCTGCTCTGGGTGGCAGGGCATGCGGATCTGATCGCCGTGGCGCAGGCGCTGGCGAGCGATGACCAGGCCAGGGTCGCGCAATGGATGAACGAGGGGGTATTGAGCAAGCTCGAAGATACCCGCGCCGAAGATCTTCTAGCCCGTGACCCGCAGCTCTGGGCGGTGGTGGTTGCTCCCTGGGTGCTGGTGCAGGAAAGAGCAGGGGATTCGACGTTGCACTGAACTGGTGCGAAGCAGGGGCATGAATCACGGTCTAGACTGTCTGGGCGCTCCTGCCGGGAGCTCATGCATCACGTCAAAGGAGTTGAATCATGTTCGAACCTGGACACCTGCATCGCAGCAACCTACCCGGAGAGAATGGTCAACCCGGATACAGCATCGACTTCTACTATGAGGTTCGCCAGGATCCGCAGGAGGGCGCCATGTTGCACGGGCGCCTGGCTGGTGAGATCGATGGCCAGCACTTCGAGGAGGTATTCGAGATGCACCGCGATACCGCCTTCAATTTCGCCAGTGTGATTTCTCGTCTGGTGGCCAAGCATGGCCTGCATCCCAATGCCAGCCCGATCATGCGGGCGCATCAGGAGTACGACGCCATTTTCGAGGATATCCGCGCCAAGCTGCACGCCAAGCCCGGTGAGGCGGTCAACCTGGAACATCTGAAGAGCGATGGTCTTTAGCCTGGCAGGTCTTCTTGGCAGGCGACGGCCTCTGGGGGATCAGCTGAACGGCGAGCATAAAAAAACCGGATCATGGGATCCGGTTTTTTATGTCGAGGTCTAGGCTCGATTCAGGCGGCGACGAACCCGGCAGGGTAGGCCAGTGCTGCTTGGCTACTCTGAACTTCGGCGATGGTTTCACGTACCACTTGTTTGGCCAGGCAGGCGCATTTGCCACATTGGCTGGCGATGCCGAGCGTGCCACGAACTTCGCGGTAGCTGCAGCAGCCCTCATAGACCGCGTCGCGGATCTGAGTATCGGTAACACCTTCACAGAGGCAGACGTACATAAGCAAGGCTCGTCTTGGTTGTTCTGTTCGATGCGAAGGATACTAATGTTAATGAGAATGCTTGTCAAAGATCTGTTGGGAACACTCGCATTGGCTGACGAACGGTTCCTGAGCGGATTGCCGTAGCCATGAAAAAACCGGCGCAAGGCCGGTTTTTCATGCTTCGGGTCAGGCATCAGGCCTACTGGTCGAACTCGTCCCAGCCGCCCATTTCTTTCCAGCGGTTGACGATGCCGCAGAACAGTTCGGCGGTTTTCTCGGTGTCGTAGCGCGCCGAGTGCGCCTCCTTGCCGTCGAACTCGATGCCGGCGGTCTGGCAGGCTTTGGCCAGCACGGTCTGGCCGTAGGCGAGGCCCGCCAGGGTAGCGGTGTCGAAGCTGGAGAACGGGTGGAACGGATTGCGCTTGATGCCGCAGCGGGCCACCGCCGCATTGAGGAAGCCCAGGTCGAAGCTGCTGTTATGACCGACCAGGATGGCCCGCTTGCAACCCGCCGATTTGATCGACTTGCGCAGGCCCTTGAAGATTTCGCCCAGGGCATGCTCTTCGCTTACCGCCATGCGCAGCGGATGATCGAGCTTGATGCCGGTGAATTCCAGCGCGGCTTGTTCGATGTTGGCACCTTCGAACGGTTCGATACGGAAGAAGTGGGTGTGATCCGGATAGAGGAAACCGCCTTCATCCATGGCGATGGTGGTCGCGGCGATTTCCAGCAGCGCATCGGTGGCGCTGTTGAAGCCGCCGGTCTCCACATCCACCACGACTGGCAGGTAGCCTCGGAAACGCGCGGCCATCGGTGTGCGTGGGCCGGACGGCAGGCTGGTTTCCAGTTCGTCTTCGTAGTTGTCTTCGCTCACGCCTGGCCCTCCAGCAGCTTCCAGCGCAGGGTTTCACCGGCGCGCAGCGGCACCACGTTGTTCTCGCCCAGGGGTAGGGTGGACGGTACGACCCACTCCTCGCGCACCAGGGTGATGCTGTCGGTGTTGCGTGGCAGGCCGTAGAAATCCGGGCCGTGGTGGCTGGCGAAGGCTTCCAGCTTGTCCAGCGCATTGCGCTGTTCGAAGGCCTCGGCATACAGCTCGATGGCGGCATAGGCGGTGTAGCAGCCGGCGCAGCCGCAGGCGGCTTCCTTGGCATGCTTGGCGTGCGGTGCCGAGTCGGTGCCGAGGAAGAAGCGTGCGTCGCCGCTTGCGGCTACGTCGAGCAAGGCTTCCTGATGCACGTTGCGCTTGAGGATCGGCAGGCAATAGAAGTGCGGACGAATACCGCCAACCAGCATGTGGTTGCGGTTGTACAGCAGGTGATGGGCGGTGATGGTGGCGCCGAGGTTGTTCGGGCGGCTCTGCACGAACTGCACGGCATCGCGGGTGGTGATGTGCTCGAACACTACCTTCAGCGTCGGGAAGCGCTCGACCACGCGCACCAGATGCTCGTCGATGAAGGTCTTTTCGCGGTCGAACACGTCGATTTCAGCGCGGGTGACTTCACCGTGAATCAGCAGCAGCATGCCCACTTCGGCCATGGCCTCGAGAGCTGGGAAGATCTTGTCGATGCTGGTGACGCCGGAGTCCGAGTTGGTGGTGGCGCCGGCCGGGTAGAGCTTGGCTGCATGCACGAAGCCACTGGCCTTGGCGTTGCGCACGTCTTCGGCGGTGGTCTTGTCGGTGAGATAGAGCACCATCAACGGCTCGAAACGACTGCCGGCCGGGCGCGCGGCGAGAATGCGCTGGCGATAGGCGTCTGCCTCTTCGGCGTTGCGCACCGGCGGTACCAGGTTGGGCATGATGATCGCGCGGGCGAAGGTGCGGGCGGCATCGCCGACGGTGTGCGGCAGCACCGCGCCGTCGCGCAGGTGAATGTGCCAATCGTCGGGGCGCAGTAGGGTCAGTCGGTCGGACATGGGGAGTTCCAGGCGGGCAAATCAGGCTGCGAATGCTACCGGAAACCGGCGAAAAATGCGCTGCAGGCTGCGAGATTCGAGCGCCCAGGCAGGCGTGCTCCAGCGCGGTGATTCGCTTCATCTTCGCCTGGCCGCGGATTGGTGGGGCGATAGAACACCCTGTGAACGACGGGCAGTGCAGGTGTGGTGACACGTTCGAGCAACGCCATGGGCAGCCCGTGACGCACAACAAATCCTGTTGATGTGCCGACGCTCGCCCTACAGTTTTTCCGGAAGCCACCGATACCTAGAAAGAACAGCGTTTTCGTGGAGCCCGTCGTGCGCCAGCCTCATCTCCTCCTTCCCTGCCTGCTGGCCGGCATGGCCCTGTGTCTGCCGGCACATGCCATCAGCTTCCAGACGCGTCTGGAGAGCGTGGAGTGGAAGGTCGAGGGGGACAAGTTCGAGTGCCGGCTCACTCAGCCGATCAGCAATTTCGGCAGCGGCGAGTTCGTGCGCCGAGCTGGCGAGCAGGTCACCTTCCGTCTCAAGGCGCGTGAGCGCTGGATGGGTGCCGGTTCAGCCACTTTGCTGGCAGCTGCAGCGCCCTGGCAGCCGGGGCGTGGCGATATCAACCTGGGTGTGGTCAACGTTGGCAACGGCGAGGTGCCGTTCAACAGTTCGCAGGAGCAGGGCGCGCGTTTGCTCACCGGCCTGCTCGAAGGCCGCAGTCCGGTGGTGCGCCACCGCACGCTGAACGGCGGTGACAACCTGGAGGTGCGCCTGCTACCGGTGAAGTTTCACAAGGCCTATGACGATTACCAGGCCTGTACCGCCAACCTGCTGCCAGTCAATTTCGACCAGATTCGCCAGGCGCAGATCGGCTTTCCAGGGGGCGGCATCGATCTCGATCCGATGGCCAAGGCCAAGCTCGATATCATTATCGACTTCGTCAAGGCTGACCCGACCATCAACAGCTTCCAGATCGACGGGCATGCCGACAACAGCGGCAATCGCCTGACCAACCGCGATTTGTCGCGCCGCCGCGCATTGGCCGTACAGGAGTATCTGGTGGCCGGTGGTGTGCCGGTCGAGCAGATCACCATGCGCTTCCATGGTGAGCGTTACCCGCTGGCGCCGAACAACAGCGAAGCCAATCGAGCCAAGAACCGCCGGGCAACCTTGCGCCTGGATCGTGTGCCGGCCCCCGAGGCTCCACCACAGAGCGCCCCGCAGACGGCACCACCGAGTACACCGGTCGACCCGGCTGGAAGTACCCCCTCCTGAGACAGAAAACGCCATTCTTGTCGTCGCTTCGTCGTCACTAGCTGTCGCGCCCCTGTAAATTGGCCCGCAGGGTCAGTAGAATCACCGGTTTTACCGTACAACCCGTGGAGTGATGGCATGGCGGACGTCAAAAAGGTAGTTCTGGCCTATTCCGGTGGCCTGGACACCTCGGTGATCCTCAAGTGGCTGCAAGATACCTATAACTGTGAGGTGGTGACCTTCACCGCTGACCTTGGTCAGGGCGAGGAGGTCGAGCCGGCCCGTGCCAAGGCTCAGGCCATGGGCGTCAAGGAAATCTACATCGACGACCTGCGCGAAGAATTCGTGCGTGATTTCGTCTACCCGATGTTCCGCGCCAACACCGTTTACGAAGGCGAGTACCTGCTGGGTACCTCCATCGCCCGTCCGCTGATCGCCAAGCGTCTGATCGAAATCGCCAACGAGACCGGCGCCGACGCCATCTCCCACGGCGCCACCGGCAAGGGCAACGACCAGGTGCGCTTCGAGCTGGGGGCCTATGCACTGAAGCCGGGCGTGAAGGTCATCGCCCCGTGGCGCGAGTGGGATCTGCTGTCGCGCGAGAAGCTGATGGACTACGCCGAGAAGCACGCCATCCCGATCGAGCGTCATGGCAAGAAGAAGTCGCCGTACTCCATGGATGCCAACTTGCTGCACATCTCCTATGAAGGCGGCGTGCTGGAAGACACCTGGACCGAGCACGAAGAAGACATGTGGCGTTGGACCAAGTCGCCGGAAGCGGCGCCGGATACTCCGACCTACATCGAGCTGACCTATCGCGCCGGTGACATCGTCGCCATCGACGGCAAGGAACTGAGCCCGGCCACCGTACTGGCCGAGCTGAACCGCATCGGCGGCGAGAACGGCATCGGCCGTCTGGACATCGTCGAGAACCGTTTCGTCGGCATGAAGTCCCGCGGCTGCTACGAAACCCCCGGCGGCACCATCATGCTCAAGGCTCACCGCGCCATCGAGTCGATCACCCTGGATCGCGAAGTGGCTCACCTGAAAGACGAGCTGATGCCGAAATACGCCAGCCTGATCTACAACGGTTTCTGGTGGAGCCCGGAGCGTCTGATGCTGCAGCAGATGATCGATGCTTCCCAGGCCAACGTGAACGGTGTGGTACGCCTGAAGCTGTACAAGGGCAACGTCATCGTCACCGGTCGCAAGTCCGACGACTCGCTGTTCGACGCCAACATCGCGACCTTCGAGGAAGATGGCGGCGCCTACAACCAGCAGGATGCGGCGGGCTTCATCAAGCTCAATGCCCTGCGCATGCGCATCGCTGCTGGCAAGGGCCGCAAGCTGGTCTGATAGACTGCCTGCTGCATGTCAACGAACCCCGGCCATGTGCCGGGGTTCGTCGTTCATGGCCCATGAAAATACCGAGCCGGTGAGGAGAATCTTCATGAGACTGCTGCATACCATGCTGCGCGTCGGCGATCTGGACAGATCCATCGCCTTCTACACCGAAGTACTGGGCATGACCCTGCTGCGGCGCAAGGACTATCCGGATGGTCAGTTCACTCTCGCGTTCGTCGGCTACGGCGACGAAGCGCACAACAGCGTGATCGAACTGACCCATAACTGGGGCGTGCAGAGCTATGAGCTGGGCACTGGCTATGGGCACATCGCGCTGGAGGTGGAGGATGTTCACAAGGCATGTGCCGATATCCGCAGCCGAGGCGGCAAGATTACCCGCGAGCCAGGGCCGATGAAGCACGGCACGCGGGTGCTGGCCTTCGTCGAAGACCCGGATGGCTACAAGATCGAACTGTTGTCGCCGTCGCGCCCGGCTTGACGACCGACGCCATGCGCACCTGAGTGCGCATGGCTATCCGCTTCAAGGAACCAGCGGCAGTTCGCGTTTGTGGCGAGTGGCGTCATAGGTGCGCACGATGGTGGCGTAGGCTTCGTCGCTGACCTTCTCGCCATGCAGGAAGGCATCGATTTCGGCGTAGGTCACGCCATGCGCTTCCTCGTCCGGCTTGCCTGGGCGCAATTCTTCCAGGTCGGCGGTCGGCGTCTTCTGCACCAGATGCTGTGGCGCGCCGAGGTGTTTGGCGATGGCGCGAACCTGGTTCTTTACCAGGCCGGAGAGTGGGGCGAGGTCGCAGGCGCCGTCACCGAACTTGGTGAAGAAGCCCATCACCGCTTCGGCAGCATGGTCGGTGCCGATCACCAGGCCGTTATTGGCGTTGGCGATGGCGAACTGCGCGACCATGCGGATGCGTGCCTTGATGTTGCCGACCACGAAGTCGCGGCGCGCATCGCTGAGTTTTTGCAGGTGCGTGACCTGTTCGCCCAGGCCATTGACGCTGCCGGCGATGTTGACCGTGTCGTTCTCGTCGGCGCGAATGAATTTCAGCGAATCCTGCGCGTCATGTTCATCGTGTTGCGCGTTGTGCGGCAGGCGCACGGCGATGAAGCGATAGCCCTGGTCGCCGGTTTCGGCGCGCAGTTCCTCGACCGACAACTGAGCCAGGCGTCCTGCGGTGGTGGAGTCCACGCCACCGCTGATACCCAGCACCAGCACTTTCAGGCCGGATTGCTTGAGGGTGTTCTTGATGAAGGTCTTGCGTCGTTCGATTTCCGCCACCAGGGCGGCTTCATCGGCGAAAGGCGGCACCACGTCGAGGGCGGCGGCGATTTCGGCTTGGCGGTTGCTCATGTCTGGAGTCCTCACTGGGTGACGCGAAAGACGTGTTTCAGGTAGCTGACGAAGTTCTCGTCGCGGCACTGGGTCTTGCCCGGCGTGTCGGAGATCTTCGCTACGGGTTGGCCGTTGCAGGCGATCATCTTGATCACGATGTTCATCGGTTCGACGCCGGGGATGTCGCAGGTCAGGTTGGTGCCAATGCCGAAGCTTACGTGGATTCGCCCGGAAAGTGCACGATAGAGCCGTAGCGACTTCTGCAGATCGAGGCCGTCGGAGAACACCAGGGTCTTGCTCATGGGATCGATGCCCAGCTTCTCGTAGTGAGCGATGGCTTTCTCGGCCCAGGCCAGCGGGTCGCCCGAATCGTGGCGCAGGCCATCGAACAGTTTGGCGAAGTACAGATCGAAATCACCCAGGAAAGCATCCATGGTGATGCAGTCGGTGAGGGCGATCCCCAGTTGGCCACGGTACTCGCGTACCCAGCAGTCCAGCGCGGCGATCTGGCTGTCGATCAGCCTCGGGCCGAGTTGCTGGTGGGCCATCAGCCATTCGTGGGCCATGGTGCCAATCGGCTTGAGTTCGAATTCACGGGCCAGGTGTACGTTGCTGGTGCCGACGAAGCGTCCCGGGAAGTCGCGTTTGAGGATGCGTACGGCCTGCTCCTGAACCCGATAGGAAAAGCGCCGGCGGGTGCCGAAGTCCGCCAATTGGAAACCGGCCAGCTCGTCGTCAGTGGCTTCGGCACGCAGCCAGTCGAGTTTCTCGTACAGGCGCTCGGCAGCCTGCTCCAGCAGCACTTCGCGATAGCGGTAACGGTTGCGCACCTCGCTGATGATGGCCAGCAGTGGGACTTCGAAGAGGATCACGTGCAGCCAGGGGCCACGCAGGCGGATATTCAACTGGCCGTCTTCGATGCTGGTGTGCACATAGCGCATGTTGAAGCGGAACAGGCTGAGGAAGCGGATGAAGTCCGGCTTGATGAACGGAATGCGTTCGAGGAAGGCGAGTTGATCGACGGTCAGGCTCAACTCGCTCAGGCGCTCGATCTGGTAGCGGATTTCGGCCAGGTAAGGCGTCAGATCCTCGGCGTTGCGGCAGCGGAACTCCCATTCGACTTCGGCGTTGGGGTAGTTGTGCAGCACCGCCTGCATCATGGTCAGCTTGTAGAAATCGGTATCGAGCAGGTTCTGCACGATGCGGTCGGCGAAGATGCTGTTGCTCATCCTTGGGTCTCCTTGGCCAGGGCCGTATCCAGCTGTTCCAGGCTGGTAGTCAGGGTAATGCCGCTGTCTTGCATCTCGCGACAGGCTGTCTGGGCGGTGTCGTCGGCGATGGCGCGGCAGGCTGGCAGGTGAACGATCACTTCGAATCCGGCGCGGCGCAGTTGCAGGGCGGTGGTCTTGACGCAGTAGTCCAGTGCCAGGCCGCCCACCAGTATCAGGTCGACGCCATTTTGCCGGAGAAATTCGATCACGCCCGTGCTGCGCTTCTCGGCCAGGTCGTGATAGCAGGCGCCGTAAGGGTGCAGATCCGGTTCCACGCCTTTCCACACGAAGTAGTCGTAATCCAGCGGTGCGGGCAGGTCGTCGAGCAATTCGAAGCCCACTGTACCGGGTACGCAGTGGCTGACCCAGGTCAGGTCGGCGTTGGCCATGGGCAGGAACTGCAGCATGTCGGCGTGATTGTCGACTACCCAGGCGGCCTTCGGGCTGTGGGCATCCTTGCTGCCGATGCGCAGTTGGCTACGGCTGGCCAGTTGGTTGAGCGCAGGAACGATGCTGTCGCCATCGGGTACCGGAAGCTCGTTCGGGCACAGCGGAGTGAAGCCTTTCTGGGCATCGACATCGAAACTGGCAATCTTCATGGCGTGGCTCCTTTCTCGTTTGGAGTGACTACATATTTCATTAGATGAAATATGTAGTCAAGTGATACCTCACGAACAGAGATGAAAAAACCTGGGTTATTGTTCAAGATGAAATATGTCATGGAGGCCGGGAGGCCCAGATGAGTGCTGCAGAAGTTCTGGCGGGGGTCGATATCGTCGCGTTGCGCCTGAGTGAGGAGGGCGCGTTGCAGGTGCTGCTGGTACGTCGTGGGCGCGAACCCTTCGCGGGGCAATGGGCGTTGCCCGGGGTGCTGGTCAATGGTCGTTGCGCTGACGTCAGCCTGGATGCTGCGGCGGCACGAGCGCTGGCCGACAAGGCGAAACTGCAGCCGCAGTATCTGGAGCAGGTGGCGACGGTGGGCAATGGCGTGCGTGACCCGCGTGGCTGGTCGCTCAGTACCTGTTATCTGGCACTGCTGGCGCCGGACGCGATACCTCCTGATGACAACCTGCGTTTCGTCGATCTGCAGGGGCTGATGACAGGTCAGCAGGCGCTGCCTTTCGATCATGCGCAGTTGGTTCGTCTGGCTTTCGAGCGCTTGCAGGGTAAGTCGGTGTATAGCTCGCTGCCGCTTTATCTACTGGCGTCGCGTTTCACCGTTACCGAGGCTTTGTGCGCGTTCCAGGCCTGTCTGGGCCAACCGGTACAGCACACCACGCTGCGCGGGCGACTGGAACGCATGAAGGCGCAAGGCTGGATCAGCGAGACTGGCAAGAAGAACTACCCGAAGATGGGGCGGCCGCAGAATCTGCTGGAGCATCGGCCAGTGGCAGCAGGCGCCTTTATCTTCGACCGCAGCTTGTTGGCCTGATGGCTGCGCGGCTATGAAGGGGAGCGAGGCGAGAAATCGCAGGCAAAAAAATAGGCGCCAGAGGCGCCAGGGGAGCATTTCAATCGATGCATAGGTTCTGAACCTGTATCGGTTGGAAAGTTCACTGCGCAATGCGCAAATGCCATCTTTTCTTCAGGCAAAAGAAAAGGCGCCAAAGGCGCCTTAAAACGATGATCTATGGAGTAAGTCGATTATTCAGAGTCCGGCGCTGAGCGAAAGGTTCAGCGCCGCCCGACGAACGGTCGTCACTTGCCCGGCATCAACAGCAGGCGCTGGTTGCCATAGACCTTGTCCAGATTCTGCGACTTGAATGGGAAGCTCATGTAGCCGCCTTTCAGCCAGGACTCGATGCCGTCGGCATAGTGCGGGCTGGCCGGGTTGCCCGATTGGCCGGAGCTGTTGACCCCGACCAGCGGTTCGTCGGCGGCGAAGTCGACGACGATGCGCATGGCGGGGATCAGGGCGGTATTGAAGTCCTGGCCCCAGGCGTACGCCGAGACGTTCAGCGTGCTGTGGTCGCCGCCAGCAGGGTAGGGGCCGCGATCCAGATAACCTTTCAGTGCATTGATGCTGGTACGTTGGCTGGCGCTCATGTACGGCGCCATGCGCGTGGTGTCGGTTACCCATTCGTAGGTGTGCAGCTTGCCCCACTGCCAATTGCGCCGTTCGTTGCCCAGGCGGCTTTCCAGCAGTTCGATACTGGCGGCCAGGCTGCGCGCGAGAATGTCCGGTTTGTCTTCTTTCTCCGGGGTACGGATGTCGTCCCAGAACGGGCTGTCCGGGCGGCCGAGCAGATGGTCGGCCTGCGCGGAGTAGGAGGTGTTGGCGGTTTCCACCAGGGCTTTCCAGGCCGGGCTGGTGTCCGGGCCGAGTTCGTCGAGGAAGATCTGCCGTGCGCTTTCATGCAGGAAGGCGCCGTAAATGGCTGCATCTGCCGAGCTGGCGGTGAGCTTGCCGTCGAACGCGAGCAGGCGTTTCAGCGCTTCATCGGCGCGCTCGCGTTGGCCGGCCGGCAGGGCGGCAATGGCCTGGCGCAGCGAGTCGTGCATGGCCGGGTCGTTGAACATGGTCTGCAGTTTGGCGACGAAGGGCGAGGTCTGGTCGTACTGCATGGCGATCATGCTGCGGCCATCGTGGCGACCGTTGCCGGCCAGCTGGGCGATGCGCTCGGCGCGCTCAGGGTAATACCACGAGCTCGACAGCTGCATGCCATAACCTGGTGGCACGCTGCGCTCGTTGGCTGTGCCCAGCCAGCCTTGTGGTGGATCCTGGTCGTAGGGATGCAGCATCGGGTCGGCGAATCCGTCCCAGGCGTAGCGCTCGTCCCAGCCGGGAGAGGGCAGCAGGCCGCGGCCTTCGCGGCGGTTCGGGTAGCGACCGGTTACCTGCCAGCCGATGTGCTGAGCGTCGGCGAAGACGATGTTGAGCGGCATGGCGCGGATTTCCCGTGCGGCTTCGAAGGCTTCGTCCACCGACTGCGCCCGGGACAGGTCGAAGAAGGCATCGAGGCTCTTGTCACGTTCGAACTGGGTGGTCTTCAGCGCCAGGCCATAACCACTCTGCATTTGCAGCGGTTGCAGGGCGTGCTTGCGCTCACCCAGTACCGAGTTGAGCAGCGGGCCATTGCGGGTTTCATAGAGCGTTTCGCGGATGGGGCGTTGGCCACGAATGAAGAAGGTTTCCTGGCGCTCCATGACCGGTAGCCATTTGCCGTCGGCCTGGTACATCAGACGACTGCCTTCACGCTGGATGCGTTCGAGGTAGATGTCCTGATTGTCACCCATGACCATGGTCATGCCCCAGGCCAGCTTGCCGTTGTAGCCGGCCACGACGGCCGGTACGCCAGCCAGGGAAACTCCTGCGGCCTGGTATTTGGGCGAGCGGATCTGCACGAAATTCCACAGCGAAGGCATGCTCAGCGGCAGGTGAGTGTCGTTGGCCAGCAGGCTTTTGCCGCCTCGGCTGCGCTCGGGTGCGATAGCCCAGTTGTTCGAGGCGGCAACGCCAAGCATGTGTTGCTCGGCGATCTGCGCGGCGGTTCGGGAAATTGCCTGCAGCCCAGGCAACTGACCTTTGAGATCCAGGCCCGCGAGTTTTTCCGCCTCGGCGAAGGGCAGGGGTTCATCGGGGTAGATCGGCAGAAGCCAAGGCAGCTTGTCAGCTCCAACTTGCTGGGCCATGGTCAGTGCGGCGATCTCTTCCTGCAGGTTCACCGCCAGGCCGAAATTGAGCAGGCAGAACAGCAGTACCGAATCCTCGGGCTTCCAGTATTCGGGGCGATAGCCGGCCTCGGCAAGATCCATCGGCAGACGATCGCGATAGCGGAAGATGTAGGCGTTGACGCCGCGCGAGTAGACCTCGAAGAAGCGCTTGAGGCGTGGCGATGCGTCGGCGTAGAGGATTTCCGCGCTCTTCTTCAGGTTCACCGCGCGCATGAACCGATCCATTTCCAGCGCACCTGGCCCGGTCAGTTCCGCCAGGCGTCCCTGGGCGAGCAGGCGCATGCCGACCATCTGGCTGAGGCGATCACCCGCATGCACGTAGCCGAGGGTAAAGAGTGCGTCATGGAACGTACCCGACTCGATCAGTGGCATGCCAAGGGCGTTGCGCCTGACCGATGCGCTCTCGGCGATGCCTTTGACGCGCTCCACGCCGCGAGTCGGCGGCACGCTGTCGGCATAGCGGCTATTGAGCAGAGACTGGCAGCCGGCAAGGCCGGTCAGTGAAACTGCAAGGGTCAGGCAGGCCAGCGTGCGCATGGCGAAATTCCTTGGAATACGATCAGGACGGGGCATACGGGCTGGTCAGTGAGTGGCCAGCCATGAAGTCGCCAAGGTAAAGAGGCAATGCAGGCCTGGCAAGAGGGGCTCAGACGTTTGCGGGTGCGCGCTTGAGCCCTTCATCCAGAAGCCAGCGTGCAGCGGTATGGGCAGGGACTTTGTGCTGCTGTTCCAACTCGCTGAACCGCTGCTCGAAGCGGCGCTTGTCGCCCTTGTCCAGAGCCTTCCAGGCGGTGTGGGTGGGAACGTCGGCTGTCGCCTCGAAAAGCTGATGAAACACCTGGCAGCGAGGATCATTGCTCAGGCCGCTGTCGTAGTTGTCGAGCAACACCTTGATGCGAATGGCGCCTTCGATCAACGGCAGTTGTTCATCCAGCAGGCTGCTGGCGAGGATAGCGAGGTCTCCCCCGAGCCTTTCCTGGCGTGCCTGAGCCGCTTCCTTGTGGGCTCGCTGCTGAGCCCAGACACGGCGCCAGAGGTACAGGGCATAGAGGCCCAGCGCTGCGATCAGCGCCAGACCGAGTAACAGGGAGAGGGTGAGAGTGCTCATCGGCTGGTCAGGCGCCGTGGCACTTCTTGAACTTCTTCTGGCTACCGCAAGGGCAGGGATCGTTGCGACCGACGTCTTTCAGTGCGTTGCGAACGGGCTCCTGATGAGCGTGATTGCAATGCGGGCCATGCACATGGCCATGATCATGATGATCGTGGTCATGGTCGCAGTCAGGGTCGTGGACGTGGGGTTGGTTACTCATGGCAGTTGCTCTTACTGGTTATTCGGGGATGAAATCGCCAGGAATTATCTCGCCATTGCGCGACATGTGCACGCTTCGACCGAACAACATGCCGGTTTTGACTTCACCCTTGAGGGTATAGCGGATCGGTGTGTCGGGTTTTTCCAGCATCTTCACCACCTGCCTGACATGGCGCCAGAGGTTGGTGCGTACTGGAACTTCGAACGTGTGGTGGCCGTGAGCGGGAACGGTGAACCACTCATTGGAGTGGCCTTCGGCAAGCAGGATGCCGTTGAGGTGGACGTTATAGTCCAGCCCGCGCACAGGAAGGCTTACCCCATTGGGGTTGTCGATACGAAAGCGCAGACGGAACTCCTGTTCGAGCAGTCTGGCCTTGATGACATCAACTTTGATGAGTTGGACATCCGGGTCCTTGAATCCACCTGTCATCCAGGTAGAGCATCCTGCGAGGCCAAAGGTCAGGCCGAAAAACATCAATAGGCTGATAATTCTTATCATTTGCGCCTGAGAAAACATTTCATACCCCCATTGCGCCCCAGTGTAACAAGCAACTGCTTGGCTGCAACCGGGAAGATGCCATTATTTTCAAGGCGATACTGTCGCTACTTGCATTGGGAAGACTTTGCGAGGTCGGGATGAGAAGCCGACGGTGTCAGCGCAAAAAAACCTGCGCCATACTGATGGCCGAATAGGACAGGAGTGTGACCATGAGCCGTTACGAGATCGCCTTTTCCGGGCAGCTGGTGCCGGGCGCCCAGCTGGAGCTGGTCAAGGCCAATCTGGCCAAGCTGTTCCAGGCCGATGCCCAGCGCATCGCTCAGCTGTTTTCCGGGCGGCGTATCGTGATCAAGAACAACCTGGATGCGGCCGGCGCCGAGAAATACCGGGCTACGTTGGAGCGAGCCGGTGCTCTGGTCGATGTGGTCGACATGGATGTGTTGATCGAAGAGGTCGAGCTGGCGCCGCCGCCTCCGGTCGAGCCAGTGTCTGCTCCCGCGGCATCTGTAGCGGCGCAGGCCGCGCGCCCCGGTCGGTTGCAGGTGGCACCGCGGGACGAATACATGGCTGCATTCAGTGAGGTGGATGCACCGGATTTCGGTATCGCCCCGGTCGGTAGCGATCTGCAGGATGCCAGGCCGGATGCAGCGGCACCGCAAGTCGATCTGTCCCAGTTCAGTCTGGCGCCGGTCGGCAGTGATATGGGCCAGGCCAAGGCCGCGGCTGCTGCACCGCCGCCCGATACCTCGCACCTGAAATTGCAGGAATAAGTAGTAGCCCGGCTGAACATCAGGAAGCGCCGCGACTGGTTTGCTCAGTCGCGGCGTTTTTATGTGATCGCCGGCCTTGTGGTCAGCCCGCCTGGCTCTTGCACTTGGCTTCGGCTTCTTCAGGTTTGAGATTGCGCACTGTCACGAAGAACAGCTCGCAGGTCTGCAGCTTGTCCGTCACCTGCCATTTCTGGGTGCAGCCATCGAGGGTCTGCTTCGGATCGCGTGAAGGTTGCTGGCCCATGCCAGCCTGCCAGCAAGCTGCGCTCAGATCCTGTCCCATGACCTTGATTCCGGTCGCATTGGCCTTGTCCTCGCTGCCCTGATTGTTGGCGGGATCGGCTGCATACCAGATGTAGCTGGGATGATTGGCTCCCAGGACTGAAACCTGCTGGCCGGGGGCTGCAGTGATCTGACCCAGGCCAAGTACTGCAAGCGATACGCCGTATTGCTGCTTGATCCAGTTCCGTACCGGGCTGCCGAATGCAACCATGGGCAAGGTGCCGTCGCCTTTGCCTGCGCTCAGCTCGACGACCATGCGTTGTTGATAGCGGTTGAAATAGTTGTAGACGCCTTCGAGTGCGCTGCCGGCGTTGGCGGGGGCGGCAATCGGCGCGATATCGACGATGGTCTGGTAAGCCGGTGTCTGCTCTGGCGGTACGCCGTTGCTGCTGAGCAACGCGGCCCAGCGATCCGTGGTGCTGGAGCGTAGGTAGTCCTGAGCCTGAGTCAAAGAGTAGTCAGGTGGGAAGTGCAGCAGTTCGACGCTCTTGCGATTTTCCAGGGCCATGCCCAATGGCAGGAAAAAGTACCAGTTGTACTGCCACTTGCCATCCTTGTTCAGTTGGCTGGCACCCTGGTAGGCGAGGTCGCCGGAATCCAGCAATTGCTGCAGTGGCTGGCCATAGCCCGGCGGAGTGCCCTCGAAGTAAGCCTGAATACGTTCGCCGCTGCGCAGCACTTTTACGCTGGCCTGAGCGTAGCCGTCCCGCTTGAGGCTCTGCTCCAGGTAGTGTTGTACGGTCTGTTCCAGCGTCCAGTCGCGGTAACAGATCACGCTACAGTTGTTCGGATAGGCGAATAGCCGGCTGACGCGTTGGCTATCCCCCAGGTCGACACGCTCCCCTTGTTGCCCAGTGGGCTGACCGGCGCAGCCTGCGAGCAGGGCGGCCAGGATGATGGCGATACCACTCTTCTTGTGCATGACTTTCTCCTTGTTGAATGTCCGGGTGGACGTTTCAACTCAAGCAGAAAGCCTCGTAAGTGCCAGCCCGGCTCAGGTGCCGAGGTAGGCGGCGCAGCACTTCTTGAACTTTTGTCCGCCCTGGCAGGGGCAGGGGTCGTTGCGTCCGGCTTTCAGTGGCACGGTCGGGTCGATGAAGTACCAGCGGGCGTCGATCTGCACGAAGGCCGAGCGTTCGCGATGGCTGTGCTCACCCTGCTGGTCATGCCAGCGTGCGGTAAAGGTGACCTGAGCGTGCTCGGGTTGGCCGCCAAATACATCACTGCTTTCCACCTCCAGGCCCAGCCAGGTGCTTTGAGCGCTCCAGGCGGTCATGGCGGTGCGATCCAGTGCACTCTGTTGAGCCGGCAGGGTAGTAGCGACCAGATAGTCCACCTGGCCCAGGACATAAGCGCTGTAGCGCGAGCGCATGAGCAGTTCGGCACTGGGGGCAAAAGCACCGTCGTGGTATTGACCACAGCAGTGGCTCAGCGGGTTGCCGCTACCGCAAGGGCAGTTGGGGTCGAGTGGGTTCATCGCGTTACCACCAGTACTTGCCGAAATTTTCCGGGTTGGCCCAGAACTTTGCGTTCAACCAGTCGGGAACTTGCTTGTAATCGAGCAGATCATAGGTGAACAGATGCAGGGTCTGTCCTTCGCGCTGGAATTGCTCGCTTGCTTGCATGGCTAGAGCGAAGAAGTCGGTTTCTTGCCAATCGCCGGCCTGCAGGTCGACCAGTACGGCGACTCGGCTGGCATTGAGGTTGCGGATGCCGCCGAGCAGTTGCAGACCCTCGCGTTTGGGCAGGTGCTCCAGGCAATCGACCAGTAGGGCGAGGTCGAAGCGCTGTGCGGCCACTTCGGGCGCCAGCGGAGCAGCTGGTGCAGTAGTGACCCGACACTGCGGATGAGCGTTCTGGAAAGCGCTGAGCGCGGGTAATTCGCTCGCTCCGAGCAACAGCAGTTTCTCGGGCGTATAACGGGCGAGCAGCGCGGCCAGAGCCTGCTGTGGTGTACGGGAACTTAGGCTGGCAGTCATCGAACATCCTCGAAAAGTCACTAAAGACTAACGTGGCGTCGATAATAGGCCTAGAGATAGAAGAAACTAAGCGCAATACCTTCTATAGCTGGCGGATTGTAAAACTCCTGTCTTTACTACTATGGAGTCGGTTATGGGCCGATGAACATTGGAGACCTAAAGTATGAGTATCACAAGGAACGCTGTACCCCTGATTCTGGCTAGTACCCTGTTGACCGGTTGTGCTGGGTTGCAGAAAACCGACTGGCCCACTTGCGCAGCCGTAGGCGGTGTCGGTGGTGCTGCATTGGGCGCAATCGAAAGCTCTACCTGGGCAGGCGGTGGTGCTGTTGCCGGTGCTGGCTTGGCAGCGGCATACTGCTGGGTTCATGGGGCCGATTCGCAGCAAGTAGCTGTCGTCGAGGAAGAAGTGGTTGTCGAGGAAGTCGTGGTCGCCGAGCCGGCTGAAGCCGTGCGAGTCGAGCTGGACGTCAAGTTCGATTTCGACAAAGCCCAGGTCAAGCAGGAAAGCTACGGCGATATCAAAGCTCTGGCTGACTTCATGAAACAGTACCCGCAAACCAGCACCGTGGTTGAAGGTCACACCGACTCGGTCGGTAGCGATGCTTATAACCAGGGCCTGTCGGAGCGTCGCGCCAGCGCCGTTCGCGATGTGCTGGTGAACCAGTATGGTGTTGAATCTGGCCGCGTGCAGGCAGTGGGCTACGGTGAAAGCCGTCCTGTCGCCGATAACGCCACTGCTGATGGCCGTGCCATCAACCGTCGCGTAGAAGCCGAGGTCGAGGCTCAGCCGTAAGGCTGCTTCACGCCGCTACGAGAGCCCGCACGGTCGTAAGGTCGTGCGGGCTCTGTTCTTTTCGGCTTCGCGATAACGCCTTTGCTCCCGTGATGGGGCGTGGCGCAACTGCGTCGTTCAGCGCCATGACCACCAGTCTTCTCTCTGGGACCGTGCTGCTCTCACCGATGGTGCGTGCCGTTTGTTCTCGGCGTGCGACAGAAAGTGATGGAAAACATTCCTCCGTACTGGTGGCCGACGCCACGAGCGGTTAACGTGCTGCGCTATTAGAAAGCGTGTGCACGAGGGCGGGGATGAAAGCATTGATGATCACGGGCAAGGTGTTGGCCTTGTCTTTCTGGCTGGTGTTCTGCGCCGCCCTGGCCAAGTGGCTGGGCAGCCCGTTCGAGCAATTGATCTACCTGCTGGCTGCCTTCTTGCTGTCACTGCATGGCCTTCAGCTATGGTTGTTCTCGTCGCTTCTGGTCGGGCGTAGCAGTCCCTGGCTGGATCGTGTCCAGGTACTGTTGTTCGGCATTTTCCATCTGTATCCGCTGAAAGTGGATAAACCAGTCGAAGCACCGGTTGCAGTGACAGTCGAGGAGGCCGCTCATGCGTAATCTGGCGCTTGTGCTGTGTTTCTGTGCGACAACGGCACTGGCCGATTCGCAGATCAAGGTTTCCTCCAACACGCTGATGCGCCTGCCAGCAGCTTCCAGCGCTTTGCAGCTGGATCGTCTGGAAGTGGCCGACCACGCTACGTTGCTGATTCCGGCGGCCGTGACCGAGCTGCGTATCGCCGAACTGCAGATGGGACGTGAAGCGCGTATCGGCGTTGCGCCTGGCGCTCAACCCTTGCGTCTGGAAATCCTTGATGCCGATGTGGGGGAAGGGGCCTGGATCAGCGCCAAAGGGGCTGCGGGCTCATACAGCAAACCTGCCACTGCAGGACGCGAGATCAAGCTCAAGCTGCATAAGATCACCTTCGAGTCACTGACTCTGGACGTTCGCGGTGGTCGTGGCACGCCTGGCTATGCAGGGCTCGACGGCGCTCACGGACAGCCGGGTGGATGCACCTGGGGCAGCGCCAGCAGTGGCTATGATGGCCAGGATGGTACTGACGGTCATGAAGGTGCGCCCGGCGGCAACGTCACCCTGGAAGTTTCGCACGCCGTTGAGGTCGAGCGTCTCCAGGTATTGCTCGATGGTGGTGCTGGCGGTGAGGCCGGTACTGCGGGGCGTGGCGGTCGTGGCGGTGCTGCCAAGGGCTGCCTGCTCTATGGCGTAGAGGGTGCCAGTGATGGCAGCCATGGTCGTCCGGGCCGCGAAGGCAGTGTCGGCCGCAGTGGTGAGCTGCAGGTTTTCCGTTTCTGAGCCTTTCGACTCTGTCGCGTAGGGTGTGCCGCGCGCTGTAGTGGGCGGTGAGTGTGTGGCTACACCCACCGCATGCGGCTTTCGGCCCGCCTCGCTTCAGAAAGTGGGGCGCATACCGACCAGAGCAGTCAGTGCCAGGCCGATCAGCAGGTTGAATCCCACCACCTTGCGAATCCTGCCCAGCACTGCGCCGCCTGCCGGCCAGTCCTCCGCCTCCACCGCACGACGCAATTCCGGCAGTTGCAGGGCCTGAATGCGCAGGAACAGGGCGAGCATCACCAGGTACAGCCCCATCATGATGTGCACGTAGCGCGGTGCGCCCTGCATTCCGCCGAAGCCCATCTGCAGCATGCCCATGCCGCTGACCGGCAGCAGCACCACCGCGGCCCACACCCAGATGAAGAAGCGCTTGAACACGCTCAGCCACAGGCGTAAGCGAGCGGGTGCTTCCAGCACTTCGACCGCCGAGGGACGCAGGATCATCCAGGCGAAGAACATACCGCCTACCCAGATCAGGGCAGCGAGCAGATGCAGGGCATAGAGCGAGGCGTAGGGCGTCATCAGGCGTCTCCGTTCGATTCTTGTAACGATCCTTCGACACAGGGTTCTGCGCTGGATCGATTGGCGCGCTATGATAGCGACCGCTTCAGAAATACTGAAAATTTATCCAGCCTTTTTCGTTTCAGAATACATGCTCAGCACTGAACTCAAGTCCCAGATCCAGGGCGCCTATTCCCGTTTCCTCGAGGCCAAGTCGCTCAAGCCTCGCTATGGCCAGCGCCTGATGATCGCCGAGATCGCCAAGGTGCTCGGCGCGATCAAGTCTGACGACGAAGGCAAACGCCTGGGCGATCCTGCCGTGGTCGCGGTAGAGGCGGGCACCGGTACCGGCAAGACGGTGGCCTACAGCCTGGCGACCATTCCGACCGCCAAGGCCGCGGGCAAACGCCTGGTCATCGCCACGGCGACGGTCGCCCTGCAGGAGCAGATCGTGCACAAGGATCTGCCGGATCTGCTGCGCAACAGTGGTCTGAACTTCAGCTTCGCCCTGGCCAAGGGGCGTGGCCGCTATCTGTGCCTGTCCAAGCTCGACCACCTGTTGCAGGATGGCGCCGCGCAAAGCGCCACCGCCCAGTTGTTCGAAGAAGAAGGCTTTCGCATCGATGTCGACGAGCAGGGCCAGAAGTTGTTTACCGCGATGATCGAGAAGCTCGCCGGTAACAAATGGGACGGCGACCGCGATTCATGGCCTGAAGAACTTGAAGACACGCGCTGGAGCCAACTGACTACCGATCATAGCCAGTGCACCAATCGGCATTGCCCGAACTTCCAGCAGTGTGCGTTCTACAAGGCCCGTGAAGGCATGGGCAAGGTCGATGTGATCGTCACCAACCACGACATGGTGTTGGCCGACCTGGCGCTGGGTGGCGGTGCCGTGCTGCCCGACCCGCGCGAAACCATCTACGTGTTCGACGAAGGCCATCACCTGCCGGACAAGGCCATCGGTCACTTCGCGCATTTCACCCGGCTGCGCTCGACTGCCGACTGGCTGACCCAGATCGACAAGAACCTCACCAAGCTGCTGGCGCAGAATCCGCTACCGGGTGACCTGGGTCGCCTGATCGAGCAGGTGCCGGAGCTGGCGCGCGAGTTGAAGAGTCATCAGCAGTTCATGTTCAGCGCCTGCGAGGAAATTGCCGACTTCAAGGCCGGCGAGGACATGGAAGGACGCGAGCGCCCACGCCACCGTTTTGTCGGTGGCGTAGTGCCCGAGCACATTCGCGAGCTGGGACTGGAGCTGAAGAAAGGTTTTTCCAAACTCAACGATCTGTTTACCGGCGTCACCGAACTGCTCAAGGAGGCGATGGACGGCGAGGGCGCAGTGGGTGTCGCCAGCCACCAGGCCGAGGAGTGGTACCCGTTGTTCGGCAGTCTGATGGCACGAGCCAAGGGCAACTGGGAACTGTGGTTGGCATTCACCGCCGAAGACCCGGAAGAGAGTCCGCCCATGGCCCGTTGGCTGACCCTGGCCGAGAGTGGCGCGTTGTTCGATATCGAGGTCAATGCGAGCCCGATCCTGGCCGCTGAGACCTTGCGGCGCAACCTGTGGAGCGTCGCCTACGGCGCCCTGGTGACCTCGGCCACGCTGACGGCATTGGGCTCTTTCGACCGTTACCGCATGCGCGCAGGTCTGCCCAAGGTGGCGGTCACTGCGGTGGTGCCGAGCCCCTTCCATCACGCGGATGCAGGTGTGTTGCGGGTGCCTGACCTCAAGGCCGATCCTCGCGATGCCGCGGTGCATACCGCGGCGATCATTCGCGATCTGCCGGCGCTGGTGGCTGGCAGTCGTGGTTCGCTGGTGCTGTTCTCCTCGCGTCGGCAGATGCAGGACGTATTCGACGGCCTGGAGCGCGACTGGCGTAAACGCGTGTTCATCCAGGGCAACCTGTCCAAGCAGGAGACCCTGAACAAGCACAAGGCACGTGTCGATTCCGGTGAAGAAAGCGTGCTGTTCGGCCTCGCCAGCTTTGCCGAAGGTGTCGACCTGCCTGGCGCCTATTGCGAGCACGTGGTGATCGCCAAGATTCCCTTCGCGGTGCCGGATGACCCGGTCGAGGCGGCGCTGGCCGAATGGATCGAGGCCCGTGGCGGCAACCCGTTCATGGAGATCGCGGTGCCGGATGCGTCCCTGCGCCTGGTACAGGCCTGTGGCCGTCTGCTGCGAACCGAAGAGGATCGCGGCACCATCACCTTGCTGGATCGTCGCGTGGTCACCCAGCGTTACGGCAAGGCGATTCTCAATGCCTTGCCGCCCTTTCGTCGGGAAATCCACTGAAACGCCCGTGCCACGGGCGTTTTGTCGATTACCAGCGGTTCCCAACAGGCGCATTGGCTGGAACAATGCCCGCAATTTCGTCAAAGGAGTCAACTGTGCAGGTTCAGGGGTATTTCGACTTGCGCTTCGAGGCGGTGAAGGAAGCCTTCGCCAGTCTCTTCGATGATCCACAGGAGCGCGGTGCCGCGCTCTGTGTCCAGGTCGGTGGGGAAACCGTGCTGGATATCTGGGCCGGTGTGATGGACAAGGACGGCCAGCAGGCCTGGCACAGCGATACCATCGCCAACCTGTTCTCCTGCACCAAACCCTTCGCCGCTGTCGTCGCCTTGCAACTGGTCGGCGAGGGCAAGCTCGAACTCGACGCGCCGGTTGCGCGTTACTGGCCTGAATTTGCTGCTGCGGGCAAGGAGCGCATCACCCTGCGTCATCTGCTCAGCCACCAGGCGGGCCTGCCGGCGCTGCACCAACTGCTGCCTGCCGAAGCTCTCTACGACTGGCAGACCATGACCACCGCGCTGGCCGCCGAAACGCCCTGGTGGACGCTCGGCGAAGGCCATGGCTATGCCCCGATCACTTATGGCTGGTTGATCGGCGAGCTGATCCGCCGTGTCGAGGGGCGTGGCCCCGGCGAAAGCATTGCCGCGCGTATCGCCAAACCGCTGGGCCTGGACTTCCATGTCGGCCTGGCTGACAGCGAGTTCGAGCGGGTCGCTCATATCGCCCGGGGCAAGGGCAACCTGGGGGATGCCGCAGCGCAGCGCCTGCTCAAGGTGATGATGAGCGATGCCGCTGCCATGAGTACGCGTTCGTTCACCAACCCGCCGTCGATCATGACCAGCACCAACAAGCCTGAGTGGCGACGCATGCAGCAGCCGGCCGCCAACGGGCACGGCAATGCCCGGAGCCTGGCCGGTTTCTACGCGGGCCTGCTCGATGGTCGCTTGCTGGAGAGCGAGTTGCTCGCCGAGATGACCCGTGAGCACGCCGTCGGTGAAGACAAGACGCTGCTGACTCAGACCCGTTTCGGCCTCGGCTGCATGCTCGATCAGGCGCAGGTGGCCAACGCCACCTACGGTCTGGGAGGCAACGCCTTCGGTCATCCCGGTGCCGGCGGTTCCAGCGGCTTCGCTGACCCCGAGCGCGATGTCGCGTTTGGCTTCGTTATCAACAATCTGGGACCGTTCGTCCTGATGGATCCGCGTGCGCAGAAATTAGCGCGGATATTGGCCCAATGCCTGTAACTGCCGGTCTACACTGCCTGGCAGTCGTGTTTTGAATAATTCGAATCGACTGAGACCCTGGGGGGCTTCATGCGCAACAAGATCTTCGCTTTCACCTGCTGCCTGCTGATTGCAGGTTGCTCCAGCCCGGAAAAGAAGGAAGTGGCCAAGCCGGCAGTGATGCCGCCACCACAAGTGACCCGTGCCTGGCTCGACGAATACGAGCCCAAGCTGCGCGAAGCGGTCAAAGGCAGCCATTTCGAGTTCGAGCGTCGCGAGAACCTGCTGGTGGTCACCGCGCCGGTACAGGGTTCCTTCAACCCGGATCGTCCGCAGATGCTGCTGCCGGTCAGCCTTGGTCCGATCACCCGCGTCGCCAAGTTGCTGGAAACCGATGAAGACATCGCTGTGGTCGTGCTCGGGCATGCCGACAGCAGTGGTGATGATGCGCAGAATCGCGACCTCAGCCAGCAACGTGCGCGTGCCGTGACCTCGATCTTCCGTCTCAGCGGCCTCAAGCAGAACCGACTGCAGGTCATGGGCCTGGGTTCGGATGCCCCACGTGCCGCCAACGACAGCGCCGCGGGCCGTGCGCTCAACCGCCGGGTGGAGATTCTGCTGACCTCGCGCGACACCATGCAGGGCCTGATCGCCAAGTACAGCCAGCCGGCCAAGGCCGAGTTGAAGGATGCACCCAAGGTAGCTGCCGTAGATCAAGGAAAACAGAACAAGTCGGAGTAAGCTTGGCGGCATTTCCCACTTGGTGAGGTGGCTCTGAAAACGCAAGTGCTTTCTAGAGCTGCCATCAGGAGCTGCCATGACCCAGACATTGGCCGATATGCGCCGCGACTACACCCGCGACGGCCTGAGCGAGACTCAGGCCCCGCTGGAGCCTTTTTCCCTGTTCCGTCAATGGTTCGATGATGCGGTGAAGACCGAGCAGTTGCCGGTCGAGCCCAATGCCATGACCCTGGCTACGGTCGACGAGAGCGGCCGGCCGCACTGTCGCGTACTGCTGCTCAAGGGCCTCGACGAGCGCGGTTTCACCTTCTTCAGCAATTACGACAGTGCCAAGGGGCGTCAGCTTGCGGTGCGTCCATTTGCTGCCATGACCTTCTTCTGGCCTAGCCTGGAGCGTCAGGTACGCATCGAGGGGCGCGTGGAGCAGGTCACTGCGGCCGAGTCCGATGGCTATTTCCAGGTGCGCCCCCTGGGCAGCCGGATCGGCGCTTGGGCCTCGCCGCAGAGCCGGGTGATTCGGGATCGTGCCGAGCTCGAAGGTCTGCTCGCTGAAACCGAGAAGCGCTTTCTCAACCAGACCCCGCATTGCCCGCCTCACTGGGGCGGCTATCGCCTGCTGCCGGAGCGTATCGAGTTCTGGCAGGGGCGTCCCAGCCGCCTGCATGACCGGCTCAATTACCGCCTGCAGGGCGAGGCCTGGATTCGCGAGCGCCTGGCACCCTGATGCACCCGCCATGACGGCCTTGTAGGGCGGCGCGGTGCGCACCAATCAAGATCGCATCACCGTCATTGGTGCACGTGGCGCGCCCTGCAAGGGCTGCGGATGCAATTCTGGGTGGTTTTCCGAAGTGTGAGCACGTAGCTGGCCTACAATGCCGGCTCTCGTCGCGGAGCCACTTCTCATGCTCGAACTCGATTCCACTCTGGCGCAGCGCATCGTCGACCGCGCGATGGCCATCCTGCCGCACAACATCAATGTGATGGATGCTCAGGGCATGATCATCGGCAGTGGTGATCCCAGCCGACTGCACACCCGTCATGAAGGCGCGCAACTGGTGCTGGCCAACCGCCGTGTGGTGGAAATCGATGCACAGGCGGCGGCCTGTCTGCGTGGCGTCAAACCGGGCGTCAATCTGCCGCTTCGTCATGCCGAACAACTGATCGGCGTGCTCGGCATCACCGGTGATCCCGAGGTGGTGCGCCCCTACGCCGAGCTGGTACGCATGGCCGCCGAGATGCTGGTGGAGCATCGTGTGTTGCAGGCTGAGCGGCATTGGCAGCGGCATCAGCAGGAAGCCTGGCTGCGTCAGTTGCTCGATCCGCAACAGGCCTTGGCCAGTCTCGAGGCGGAGGCCGAGCGGCTGGGACTGAATCTGGGCTGGCCCCGGCAGATGTGCCTGCTGCGTCTGGTGGAGCAGGGCGACCCGTTGCCGCGCCAGGCGCGTCTGCTGGCGGCGCTTGGAGGCAAGAGCGAGCATCTGGTGGCGCCGCTGGGGCGTAATGAATTGCTCTGGTGTCGTCCCTATAACGCCAGTCGCGATGATCAGGCCTGGTTGAGCCAGGCTGATGAGCGCGAATGGGGCGTGCGTTCCATGGCCTTGAGCGATCCTCTGAGCGATCTTGCCGAATTGCGTCAGGCCAGCCTGGTGTTGCGTGATCTGCAGGCCTATGGGCAGGCGCGCTTCCCACGGCGTCGCCTGTTGTCACTGGAGGAGCTGCGCCTGCCCACCTTGCTTTATGCGCAACGCCACAGCTGGTTGTTGCAGGGGTGGCTGGCACCGTTGCGTCAGGTTCTGGCTCAGGATGCACAAGGCACGTTGCGGGCCACGCTGGAAGCCTGGTGCGCCCATGATGGCCAGATTCAAACCTGCGCCCAGGCATTGGGCATTCATCGTAATACCCTGCGTTATCGCCTGGAGCGCATTGGCGAGCTGAGTGGGCTCGACCTCAATCGCTTCGATCAGCGCCTGCAGTTGTCCCTGGGGCTGGGCCTGCTGGGCGCCGAGGGCGATGAGCCCGGTTGAAGGAGTGTTGTGCGCCTGAACTAAATGACTCGTTCAAGGCTCTTGTCTTTTGGTGCGGGCGCACAGGGTCTGCCGCTCAAGGCTGAGCCACAATGGCCTGCCTGTCGGCATTCCCAGCCGGATACTGCATCCGGTCATAACAACAATGAGGAGACTGGTCATGGGCCTGGTCCTGATCCTGGTGGCGCTCATCGCGTTCATCGTACTGTCCACTACACGCTTGAAGTTGCACCCCTTTCTCGCCTTGCTGGGCGCCGCGATCATCGCCGGTTTCGCCTATCAGCTTCCCGCTCCCGAGATTCTCAAGACCGTCGCGTCGGGTTTCGGCGGCATTCTCGGCTACATCGGTATCGTCATCGCGTTGGGCACCATCATTGGGGTGATCCTGGAGCGCAGTGGCGCAGCCATCACCATGGCGGAGACCGTGATTCGTCTGCTGGGCCAGCGTTTCCCTACGCTGACCATGTCGATCATCGGTTATCTGGTGTCCATTCCGGTGTTCTGTGATTCCGGCTACGTCATCCTCAACTCGCTGAAGAACGCCCTGGCGGCGCGGATGAAGGTATCCGTGGTGGCCATGAGCGTGGCATTGGCCACCGGTCTGTACGCTACCCACACCTTCGTGCCGCCGACCCCGGGACCGATTGCCGCCGCCGGCAACCTCGGCCTGGAAACCTCGCTGGGCCTGGTGATCGCTGTCGGCCTGGTGGTCGCGCTGGTTACCGCGCTGGCTGGCATGCTCTGGGCCAACCGTTTCCTCAAGCAGAACGACAAGGAACTGCTGGAAGAGGCGCCGAGCGAACTGCTCGACGATGCGGTCGATTTCGAGGCACTCAAGGCGCGCTATGGCAAGCTGCCCAGCGCCTTCCAGGCTTTCGCGCCGATCTTCGTGCCCATCGTGCTGATCTGCCTGGGCTCCATCGCTGTGTTCCCCAGCAAGCCGTTCGGTGATGGTCTGCTGTTCGGCATGCTGAATTTCTTCGGTCAGCCGATTGCGGCGCTGCTGGTTGGTCTGGCCCTGGCTTGCACGTTGCTCAAGAGCGCCGACAAGCGTCAGGAATTCCATGATTACGTTGCCGATGGCCTGGTGTCCGCTGCGCCGATCCTGCTGATCACCGGTGCTGGTGGCGCTTTCGGCGCGATCCTCAAGGTCACCCCGCTGGGTGATTACCTGGGCACTACGCTGTCGGCACTGGGCATCGGTCTGTTCATGCCGTTCGTGGTCGCCGCCGCGCTGAAGAGCGCACAAGGTTCGACGACTGTCGCATTGGTCACCACCTCTGCGTTGGTCGCGCCACTGCTCGGTCAGTTGGGGCTCGATAGCGAGATGGGCCGCGTGCTGACCGTCATGGCCATCGGTGCGGGGGCGATGACTGTTTCCCATGCCAACGACAGCTTCTTCTGGGTCGTCACCCAGTTCAGTCGCATGAAGGTTTCCACGGCTTATCGTGCGCAAACGATCGCTACCCTGATCCAGGGTGTCGCCGGCATGATCACCGTCTGGCTGCTCAGCCTGGTTCTGCTGTAATTCGCTTCATTGGCGGACGGTTTTCGGGCCGTCCGCCCCTTCCGAGGTTCCCATCATGAAAATCGTCATCGCTCCCGACTCCTTCAAGGAGAGTCTCAGTGCGCCCGATGTGGCCGCAGCCATCGCACGCGGCTGGCAACAGGTGTTTCCCGAAGCCGAATGCCTGCTACGGCCAATGGCCGATGGTGGCGAGGGCACGGTGGATGCACTGCTGGCTGCCGTGGGTGGTGAGCGGCGCGAGCATCAGGTACGTGGCCCCATGGGTGAGGTGGTCACCGCGCATTGGGGCTGGTTGGGGCAGGGCACTGCAGTCATTGAAATGGCTGCTGCCAGCGGCCTGCATTGGGTGCCACGTGAGCGGCGTGATGCACGCCGGGCCAGTAGCTTTGGCACGGGCGAGCTGATCAGCGAAGCGCTCGAGGCTGGGGCGACGCGCATCATCCTCGGGCTCGGCGGCAGCGCCACCAATGATGGCGGGATGGGCCTTCTGCAGGCGCTTGGCGTGCGCTTTCTCGATGAGCAGGGACGCGAGCTGGCGTCTGGCGGTGCCGCGCTGGCAGGGCTCGATCAGATCGATCTGAGTGGCCTGGATGCCCGGTTGCTGCAGGTACAGGTCGAGGTCGCTGCGGACGTCGATAACCCGCTCTGTGGCCCACGCGGTGCGTCGGCAGTGTTCGGCCCGCAGAAGGGGGCATCGCCCGAGCAGGTCGCCGAACTGGATTCTGCGCTGGAGCGTTATGCGCGCGTCGTTGCGGCGACGCTTGGCGAGGATCACGCGCAATTTCCGGGCGTAGGTGCGGCGGGGGGGCTTGGCTTTGCCGCGCGGGCGTTTCTGAAGGCCAGTTTCCGGCCGGGCATCGAGCTGGTGGCCGAGCTGTCCGGGCTGGCCGAAGCGGTACAGGGGGCTGATCTGGTGATTACCGGTGAAGGGCGAATGGACGAGCAGACCCTGCATGGCAAGACGCCCATGGGCGTGGCGCGCGTCGCGCGGGCAGCGGGTGCACCGGTGATAGCTTTGGCAGGTAGCCTGGGCGAGAACTACCAGGCACTTTACGACGCCGGTATCGAAGCCGCGTTCAGCCTGGCGCCAGGGCCGCTTTCGCTGGAGCAGGCGATGGCTGGTGCCGCCGCGGAGTTGCAGGCGCGTGCGGTGGATATCGCTCGGCTGTGGCGCCTGGGCGGTCTGGCACGCTGATGCTTGGCTGAGCCCGCGCATAGAACCTAGCTGAACTCTGTCTGTCTGAATCTACTATTGTTGAGGCATGTTGGTGACGACTGCCTGGGCGTGGCGTCTAATGGATCGAGATATCTCTGGAGGAATTGCTATGCGTAAACCCACTCTGCTCATCACCTCGCTGGCTGCGTTTCTGGCTCTCGGCGGTTGCCAGTCCAGCCTGACCGGTGACACCTACAGCCGTGACGAGGCCCGAGCGGTGCAAACGGTGCGCATGGGAACCATCGAGTCGCTTCGACCGGTCAAGATCGAAGGTACCAAGACGCCGATCGGCGCCGGTGCCGGTGCGGTAATCGGTGGTGTCGGTGGTAGTGGTCTTGGCGGTGGCCGTGGTAGCGCCGTCATGGCGGTGGTCGGCGCCGTTGCCGGTGGCCTGCTGGGCGCAGCAGCCGAAGAAGGCCTGACGCGTACCCAAGGTGTCGAGATCACCGTGCGCGAAGATGACGGCACCATGCGTGCCTACGTGCAGGAAGTCGAACCGAACCAGGTGTTCCGGGTTGGCGAGCGCGTGCGCATCATGACCGTCAACGGCACCAGCCGCGTCACTCACTGATTCTGTATCCCCATGAAAGTCGGAGCGGTGCGACACCGCTCCGACTTTTTTATGCCTGCATCATTCATGGCGGCTCACCTACAGGGCCCTGGCTGGAGAGGGGAAATTGCCCCTGGCGCTCTGGTAATCGCACCGTCATTGCAACATGCTGTTTTTAGTAATAATTCAATGCATGACGCTGGTTCGATAGTTATGGATAATCGCTGGCTATTCTGGTTCTGACGACGGTGTAGCCGTTTCCGGGCGGTAGGGACTGCCGCCGTCACGGACTTTTGACTCCAGTTCATGCCGCCGGGTCGCGCCGGCCGTTCCGCATAGAGGGGGTGCCGATGGTACTTGCGCTGATTATCGCCTTGCCGTTTCTCGGGCTGATCCTGCCCGTGCTGGCCGACCGCTTCGGCCGTCTGGCCTGTGCCCTGGCCACAGCCATTGCGCCGCTCACGGCCCTGATCCTGCTGCTGATGCAACAACCGCGCGTATTCGCCGGTGAAGTGCTGCGCGTGCAGTACGAGTGGCTGCCGCAACTGGGCTTGAACCTTAGCCTGCGCCTCGATGGCCTGGGCTTCTTGTTCGCCCTGTTGATCCTCGGCATCGGTTTGCTGGTGATTCTCTACGCACGTTACTACCTGTCGAAGCGCGACTCGATGGGGCAGTTCTTCTCCTTCCTGCTGTTGTTCATGGGCGCCATGCTGGGCGTGGTGCTGTCGGAAAACCTGCTGCTGATGATGGTGTTCTGGGAGCTGACCAGCCTGTCGTCGTTCCTGCTCATCGGCTTCTGGGGCTGGCGTTCCGAAGCGCGCAAGGGTGCGCGCATGGCGCTGACCGTCACCGGCGGCGGTGGTCTGGCGCTGCTGGCCGGTATCCTGCTGATCGGCAACATCGTCGGCAGCTTCGAGCTGACCGACGTGCTGGCTTCGGGCGACCTGATCCGCGCCCATGCGCTGTATCCGCTGGCGCTGATTCTGGTGCTGCTTGGGGTGTTCACCAAGTCCGCACAGTTTCCCTTCCATTTCTGGCTGCCGCACGCGATGGCGGCGCCTACGCCGGTGTCGGCCTATCTGCACTCGGCGACGATGGTCAAGGCCGGCGTGTTCCTTCTGGCGCGCTTGTACCCGGCACTGGCCGACTCCGACTGGTGGTTCTATCTGGTCAGCCTCACCGGCCTGACCACGCTGCTGGTCGGCGCCTGCATGGCGTTGTTCCAGCATGACCTCAAAGGACTGCTGGCTTACTCGACCATCAGCCACCTGGGCCTGATCACCCTGTTGTTCGGCCTGGATACCCGTCTGGCAGCCGTGGCGGCGGTGTTCCACATCATCAATCATGCGACCTTCAAGGCCTCGTTGTTCATGGCCGCGGGCATCATCGACCACGAGACCGGCAGCCGCGACATGCGCAAGCTCGCCGGGCTATGGCGGTACATGCCACATACGGCCGTGCTGGCCATGGTGGCTGCTTCGGCGATGGCCGGGGTGCCATTGCTCAACGGCTTCCTCAGCAAGGAAATGTTCTTCGGCGAAACCCTCAATCAGCACCTGTTTGGCAGCTTCAATTGGGTGATCCCGGCAGTGGCGACACTGGCCGGTGTGTTCGCCGTAGCCTATTCGCTGCGTTTCATTCATGACGTGTTCTTTAACGGCGAGCCGCATGACCTGCCCAAGTACCCGCCGCATGAACCGCCGCGTTATATGAAGGTGCCGGTGGAGATTCTGGTCTTCCTCTGCTTACTGGTCGGCGTCGTGCCGGCCTATACGGTGGCACCGCTGCTGGCCAGCGCTGCAGGTGCGACCCTCGGCGGTGAGCTGCCGGAGTACAGCCTGGCGATCTGGCACGGCTTCAACCTGCCGCTGCTGATGAGCTTCATCGCACTGTTTGGTGGTATTGCCGTCTATGTGCTGCGCAAGCCGCTGTTCCAGTGGTACGAGGGGTTGCCCACGGTCGACGCCAAGCTGGTGTTCGACAATGCGCTGGTCGGCCTGATCAAGTTGGCGCGCCGCTTCACCGGCCTGCTGGAGAACGGTTCGCTACAGAGTTACCTCGGCTGGATGCTCGGCGCCACGCTGCTGCTGCTGATCGTCGCGTTGAGCCCGCTGCAAAATCTCACCGGCTCGGTGGAGCTGACGCCGCTCGATGGCATCACGGCGCTGGGCATGGTTCTGCTGATGGGCAGCGCGCTGTTGACCGTGTATTTCCATCGCCGCCGCCTGGTGGCGTTGATGCTGCTCAGCCTGGCGGGGTTGATGGTGGCACTGGCTTTCGCCCGTTTCTCGGCGCCGGATCTGGCGCTGACCCAGGTGTCGGTGGAGGTGGTGACCATCATCCTGCTGATGCTGACGCTGTATTTCATGCCGGATCGCACGCCAGTGGAGTCCAGCAGCCTGCGTGCGTTGCGTGATTTCACCCTGGCTGGTGGTGTCGGCGCGGTGGTGGCGATGCTTGCCTATGCCGTGCTGACCCGTCCGTACCAGAGCATTTCCTCGTTCTTCCTCGACAACAGCGTCTCCGGCGGCGGTGGCACCAATGTGGTCAACGTGATCCTGGTGGACTTCCGCGGTTTCGATACCCTTGGCGAGATCACCGTGCTGGCGATTGCCGCCATCGGTATCTATGCGCTGCTGTACGGCCTGCACCTGCCGCACCCGACCCACGACAAGAACGGTCGTCTGTGGTCGACCGACAGCCACCCGATGATCCTCGACAACCTGGCGCGTGCCTTGCTGCCGTTGGCGCTGTTGATCGCCGTATTCATCTTCATCCGCGGTCACAACCTGCCGGGCGGCGGCTTCATCGCCGGCTTGATCACCGCGGTCGCGCTGATCCTGCAGTACATCTCGCATGGCGTGACCTGGACGCAGCAGCGTCTGCGTTTCAGCTACCACAGTATGGCCGGCTGGGGCGTGCTGATCGCCGCCTTCACCGGCCTGGGCAGTTGGGCGTTCGGCGTGCCGTTCCTGACGTCCGCCTTCGACCATTTCCACATCCCGCTGATCGGCGAGATCGAGCTGGCCACGGCCATCCTCTTCGACCTGGGCGTCTACCTCGCGGTAGTGGGGGCTACGTTGCTGATCCTGTCCAACCTCGGACACGTCGGTCAGGACGAATCCTGCAAGGAGGTCATCTAAATGGAGGTGTTGTTCGCCATCACCCTTGGGGTACTCACGGCTGCCGGTGTCTACCTGATCCTGCGTGCACGGATCTTTCCGGTGGTCATGGGGCTGACCCTGATTTCCTACGCGGTCAACCTGTTCATCTTCGCCATGGGGCGGCTTGGCACCGGGGTGCCGGCGGTGATCGGACGCAGTCCGGCCTATGGTGACCCGCTGCCGCAGGCGCTGGTGCTGACGGCCATCGTCATCGGCTTCGCCATGACCGCCTTCGTCGTGGTGCTGGCGCTGCGCGGCCTGGGTGAGCTGAAGACCGATCACGTCGACGGCGAGGAGCCGCGCGTATGAATCATGCCCTGATCCTGCCGATTCTGCTGCCGATGCTGGCGGGCGCCTTGCTGCTGGTTGGCCATAATCTGAGTAAGCCCCTCAAGCGCGCGCTGTCGCTGACGGCCACCTGGGCCTTGGTGCCGCTGGGGCTCTACCTGGTCTTGCTGGCCGACGATGGCCAGTTACGCGCCTATGCACTGGGCAACTGGCAAGCGCCGTTCGGCATCATGCTGCTGCTCGACCGCCTCAGCGCGCTGATGCTGCTGCTGACGGCGGTGCTGGCCGGTTTCGCCGTGCTCTACGCCAGCCGCGGTGATGACGCGCGCGGGCAGAACTTCCACGCGCTGTTCCAGTTCCAGTTGCTGGGGATCAACGGCGCCTTTCTCACTGCCGACCTGTTCAACCTGTTCGTCTTCTTCGAGATTCTGCTGATTTCCTCCTACTCGTTGCTGGTACATGGCAACGGCAAGGATCAGATCAAGGCTGGCGTGCACTATGTGGTGCTCAATCTGCTCGGTTCGTCGTTCTTCCTGATCGGCGTGAGCATGCTCTACGGCCTGAGCGGCACGCTGAACATGCCGGATCTGGCACAGAAAGTGGCCGACGCCGACCCTGAGCTGGCGCCGCTGTTCAGCGCTGCCGCCTACCTGCTGCTGGTGGTGTTCGCCCTCAAGGCGGCGGTGCTGCCGCTGTATTTCTGGCTGCCGAAGGCCTACGCCTCGGCGCCTGCTCCGGTGGCGGCGCTGTTCGCGATCATGACCAAGGTCGGCCTGTATTCGATCTTCCGCGTGTTCACCCTGGTCTTCGGTGAAGGCGCTGGCCCGTTGGCCAACATGGCCCATGAGATGCTCTGGTGGCTGGCGTTGCTGACACTGGCCGCCGGTGCCATCGGCGCTCTGGCTGCCGAACGTCTGCAAGTGCTGTTGGGTTATCTGGTGGTGGTGTCGGTGGGCACGCTGCTGGCGGGCTTCTCGCTCGGTACGCCACAGGCGTTGAGCGCCGCCCTGTATTACCTGGTGCACAGCACCCTGATCAGCGCGGCGTTGTTCCTGCTGGCTGGGTTGATCGTGCGTCAGCGTGGCCCGGCGGGTGACGATCTGCACCTGCTGCAGGCCCTGCATCAACCGCTGCTGCTGGGCGCGCTGTTCTTCGCCGCGACCATTTCGGTGGCTGGTTTGCCGCCGTTTTCCGGCTTCCTCGGCAAGCTGCTGTTGCTGCGTTCGGTCGAGCCGGGCAGCCAGGCGCTGTGGTTGTGGTCGGTGGTGCTGCTCTCCGGGTTGGTGACGCTGGTGGCGCTGAGCCGTGCCGGCAGCCAGCTGTTCTGGCACAGCCATGGCCGGCCACTGGAGAACACCGCGCCGGCCGATTGGACGCGCCTTGGCGCAACGCTGGGCCTGCTGCTGGCCAGCCCCTTGCTGCTGGTGATGGCACAACCGCTGCTGGCCTACGCACAGGGCACTGCCGAGCAGTTGCTCAACCTGCAGCCGTACCTTTCGCTGATTAATGGAGGTGAGGCATGAGACGTCTGTTTCCCCATCCCCACCTGACCCTGCTGCTGGCCGTCATCTGGCTGGCGTTGGTCAACACCATCGCGCTCGGCCAGGTCTTGCTCGGCCTGTTCCTCGGCTGGGCCATCGTCTGGCTGACCCGCGACTTTCTGCTCAACGTGCCGCACCTGCGGCGGCCGCTGAAACTCGCCGCGTTCCTGATCAAGGTGTTCTACGACATCGTGCTGGCCAACCTGCACGTCGCACGCCTGGTGCTGGGGCCGCAGGATCGCCTGCGACCGGCATTCGTCGAGGTGCCGATGGACATCGAGGACGAGTTCCTTCTGTCGCTGCTGGCCTGTGTGGTTTCGCTGACCCCGGGCACCGTCTCGGCTGGGCTCAGCAATGATCACAAGACCCTGTTGCTGCATGGCCTGGATGTGCCGGATGCCGATGCCATGATCGCCGAAATCAAGAGCCGTTACGAAGCGCCGCTGCTGGAGATATTCGAATGCTCGCCTACGTGATTCCCGTCTGCCTGTTCATCATCGGCGTGGCCATGGTGCTCAACGTGCTGCGCCTGGTGCAGGGGCCGAGCATGCCGGATCGCGTGCTGGCGCTGGATACCCTGTACATCAATGCGCTGGCGCTGATCGTGCTGTTCGGCATTTGGCTGGATTCCGACCTGTTCTTCGAGATCGCCCTGCTGATCGCGGTGATGGGCTTCGTCAGTACCGTCGCCGTGGGGAAGCATCTGATGCACGGCGACATCATCGATTGATCCTGTCCAAAGTCTGCTGCGCGTCGGGCCTGCCGCGTTAGAAACAGGCTCAAAATGCTCATTTACGTTTGTAAACTGCGCTTTTTCGCCTGTTTCTGCCTTGCATGCCTCTAGCTCGCGAGACTTTGATCCAGGTTCTAGGAGGTTTTTCCATGCCACTGTGGGTCGAAATACTGGTCTCCCTGTTCCTGCTGATCGGCAGCCTGTTCGCTTTGGTTGGCGCCATCGGCTTGTACCGTCTGCCGGACTTTTTCATGCGCCTGCACGGGCCGACCAAGGCCACCACCCTTGGTGTGGGCGGCATGGTCATCGCTTCGCTGATCTTCTTCGGCAGTCGTGGCGAAGGGCTGAGCCTGCATGAGTTTCTGATCACCCTGTTCCTGTTCATTACCGCACCGGTGAGTGCGCACATGCTGTCCAAGGCGGCGATGCAGCAGAAGGTCGAGCTGGTCGAGCGCACTCGCGGACGTCCCTGGGAAGATGACCGTTAACAGGCACAGTTATCGTTTCTTGCTGTACCTGTGTCCGTACCAGGCCAGTCTCTAGACTGGCCTTTTCTTTGGGAGCCAGGTTATGAACGAAGCCCGCATTCGCCAGGCGCAGCCGGCCGATATCCAGGCCATGTGCGCACTGTTGCTGGAACACGGCCCCAACCCCTGGAACTACCTGCCCGAGGCCGAGGTGCGTGCTCACCTGCAGGCCATCGCAAGTGGCGAAACATTGGCCGTGTTGGCCGAGGGCAGCAGTGGCTTGCTCGGTTTCGTCAGCTATCGACTGACCCACGATTTTTCCGCTCATCAGCCCTTGGGGCGAGAGTTGGAACAGCACGCGTATATCTGCGAGGCGGTCGTGCATCGCGGCTGTGCGGGGCAGGGGTTGGGTTCGCGATTGCTCGAAGCGACGATTGAGTGCATCAGCGCATTGGGCGTGCAAGACGTCTACATCGATCGACACGAGGAGAATGCCGCCTCGGCAGGGATGATGCGCAAGGCCGGGTTCACTGAATTGCTGAGCTACGACGACCATGCACGGCGTAGCCATGGCTCGCGTCGCTCGACCTTGTGTTGCCGGCGCGTTGGCGGGAACGCTGACCAGTAGGGTGTGCTGTGCGCACCAATTGTTGTACGCAGGAGGCGGTGCGCATGGCGCACCCTACCAGGGGCTTAGTCCAGGCGAAGCATCGAGCGGCCAACCGCCTCGGCGACGCGAATGCCATCCACGCCGGCGGAGAGAATGCCACCGGCATAGCCTGCACCTTCGCCGGCCGGGTACAGGCCCTTGAGGTTGAGGCTCTGCATATCGGCACCACGGGTGATGCGCACCGGTGAGGAGGTGCGCGTCTCGATGCCGGTTAGCACTGCATCCGCCAGGTCGAAGCCCTTGATCTGCTTGCCGAAGGCCGGCAGTGCTTCGCGGATGGCCTCGATGGCGAAGTCCGGCAGCGACGGAGCCAGGTCGCCCAGCTTCACGCCCGGCTTGTAGGAGGGTTGTACTTCGCCCAGCGCACTCGACGGCTTGCCGGCGATGAAGTCGCCGACCAGTTGCCCTGGTGCTTCGTAGTTGCGCCCGCCGAGCACATAGGCGTGCGACTCCAGGCGCTCCTGCAGCTCCACACCGGCCAGCGGGCCGCCTGGGTAGTCCTGCTCGGGGGTGATACCGACGACGATACCGGCGTTGGCGTTGCGCTCGTTGCGCGAGTACTGGCTCATGCCATTGGTGACCACGCGCTCCGGTTCGGAGGTGGCGGCGACCACGGTACCGCCTGGGCACATGCAGAAGCTGTACACCGAGCGGCCATTGCTGGCGTGGTGCACCAGTTTGTAGTCGGCGGCACCGAGCTTCGGGTGACCGGCGTACTTGCCCAGGCGTGCGCGGTCGATCAGCGATTGCGGGTGCTCGATGCGGAATCCCACCGAGAACGGCTTGGCCTCCATGAACACGCCGCGCGCATGCAGCATGCGGAAGGTGTCGCGGGAGCTGTGGCCGAGCGCCAGGATGACGTGGCGGCTGGCGATCTGTTCGCCACTTTCCAGCACCACCCCGCAGAGTTGATCACCCTCGATCAGCAGGTCGCTGACACGTTCCTGGAAACGCACTTCGCCGCCGAGCGCCTTGATCTCCTCGCGCATGGTGGCCACCACGCCGGTGAGGCGGAAGGTGCCGATGTGCGGCTTGCTGACGTAGAGGATTTCCTCCGGTGCTCCAGCCTTGACGAACTCCTGCAGCACCTTGCGACCGTGGTGGTTGGGATCCTTGATCTGGCTGTACAGCTTGCCGTCGGAGAAGGTGCCGGCACCGCCTTCGCCGAACTGCACGTTGGACTCCGGGTTGAGCACGTTCTTGCGCCACAGGCCCCAGGTGTCCTTGGTGCGTTCGCGTACTTCCTTGCCGCGCTCCAGCACGATGGGGCGTAGGCCGGCCTGGGCCAGAATCAGCGCCGCAAAGATGCCGCAGGGGCCGAAACCGACCACGATCGGGCGTTCGTCCAGCGGCGTTTCGGCCTTACCGACCGGCTTGTAGCTGATGTCCGGTGCCAGGCCGACATGCTTGTCATCGCGCAGACGAGCGAGCAGCGCGGCCTCGTCCTTCACCTCGCAATCGATGGTGTAGATGAACGGCATATCGCCGAACTTCTTGCGTGCATCGTAACTGCGCTTGAACACGCTGAAGGCGAGCAGGTCGGCGTCAGGGATACCCAGGCGCTGGACAATGGCCGGGCGCAAGGCTTCATCGGGATGGTCGAGGGGCAGTTTCAATTCGGTCAGGCGAAGCATGTACGGTGTCCTGTTGGGCCGGTGGTGATCCGGCAGCGTGAAGAGGGCAGCGATTGTACGGGATTCGCTGCCCGGATGGAGGAGGTCGGCATTCTCGAACGACTGGCGGCTTTGCTTCGTTGAGCGCTGTGCCAGTGCAGGCGAACGGGCTGATCAGCCGCGCTGACGTTCGATTGCGCGCCCCCGGAAGAACATCAGGGCAGCGCCCGCAAAGGCTGCTGCTGCGGCATAGACGATCACGGCTTGCGAGTCGAGGCTGTCGATGATCAGCCCTCCTAGAACCGCACCCGCAGCAATGGCGACCTGGAAGGTCGATGACAGCAGGGCGCCAGCGCTTTCCGCGTGATCGGCGGCGGCGCGCGCGTTCCAGATCGAGATCGATACCGGGAAGGCGCCGAACGCAAAGCCCCATAGCGCAATCGCGACGAAGGCAACGTCTGCCTGTGTGCCGAACAGGATCAGCGTGAGTGCAACGGCAGCGATCAGGAACGAGCAACTGCTGACTGCCCAGGCTGGACTGCGCGCGGCGACGGCGCCGCCGGCAAGGTTGCCGAAAAAGCCGCTGACACCGAAGGCCAGCAAGGCAAGCGAGACGGTCGCGACATCCAGGCGTGGAACCTCCTCGAGGAAGGGGCGGATGAAGGTCAGCGCGGCGAAGTGTCCGGAAATGACCAGCAGCCCGGTGCCGATACCGATGGCGACCGCGCGCCGCGTCAGGGCCGCCTTGAAGGACGCCAGGCCCGGCGCTGCGGTGGCCGGCAGTTTGGGCAGGGTCAGCATCTGGATCGCCAGCGCCACCACGCCAATACCGGACGCGGCCAGGAAGGTTGCTTGCCAGCCCCACAGTTCTCCCAGGTAGGCACCCAGCGGGGCAGCGAAGATGGTTGCGAGCGAGATGCCCATCATGATGATCGAAAGGGCGCGTGGCACCTTGTCCGAGGGCACCAGGCGCAGGGCGAGCGCTGCCATCATGGCCCAGAAGCTGCCGAGGGCGAAGCCCAGCAGCCCGCGCGCGATCAGCAGCACCGTGATATTCGAGGCATAGGCCGAAAGGATGCAGGAGAGCACCAGCATGGCCATCAACCCCCAGACGATCTTCTGTCGATCCAGACGGCCCGAGAACAGCACGACTAGCGGTCCGGCGAATGCGGCGACCACGGCGGTGGCGGTGATGGCCTGGCCCACCGCACCATTGGATACACCTAGGTCGGCGGCCATCGGTGTCAGCAGGCTGATCGGCAGGAATTCCGCCGTGACCAGGCCGAAGGCGCCCAGGGCAAGCGAGATGACGGCCCACCACGCCGCAGACATGGATCGGCTGTCAGCAGCAGATGAATCGGTATGTGACATGATGGAATCCTTCATTTTCGTCTCCCGGTAGCTCAGCCGAACTGCACCAGTTCGAGCGAGGGCAATGGCCCACCGGGGAATTGCGTCAGGCGCCCACCTTCGGCCAGGGCACCAAGGTCGATAGCGGCGAAGCCCAGCTCATCGATCAGTGCGCTGACTTGGTTTTTCGCGCGATTGTCGTCACCTGCCAGGAACAGCACACGCCGGCCGCCGCGCTCGGCGGGATCGGCGATGAGCAGTCTGGGGTTCAAGTGGTTGAACGCCTTCACTACATGGGCGCCCGGCACCAGGTCGGCAAACACCTCGCTTGAGGTGCGGCCATGCAGATCGATGGGGTTGAACAGCGGCGCTTCGATCGGGTTGTTGCTGTCGATCACGACACGCCCGGCGAAGTCCGCAAGCCCGCACAGTGCGGCTGGCAGCTTCGACCAGTTCACCGCGACCAGCACGATGGACTGCGCTGCCGCCTGCTCACGGGTACCGGCACGGATGCTCGGGCCGATGGATTGTACCAGGCCTTGCAGGCTCTCTGGCCCACGGCTGTTGGCGAGGATTGCCGGAATGTTCCGACGCGCCAGGGCGCGAGCGAAAGCCGCGCCGATATGGCCGGCGCCGATGATGCTGATGGAGGGCAACTTGCTCATGCTGGGACTCCTTGAGACCTGAGGTGGCGGAAAACCATGGGGCAGGCCGACTGGCCTGCCCCGGCGCACTTAGGAGGTCAACCCGCCGTCTGCGAGGATGTCCGCACCGGTGATGAACGAGGCTTGCGGGCTGGCGATGAATGCCACGAGGCTGGCAATTTCGTGTGGCTCTCCGTAGCGGCCCACTGCCATACGAGGCGTCAGGAGCTGGGCAACCTCGCTATCGGTCGGGTTCATGTCGGTGTTCACTGGCCCTGGGTGGATGCTGTTGACCGTAATCCCGCGTGGCCCCAGATCATGTGCCAGGCTGCGGTTGAAACCGGCGACGGCGCCTTTGGTCAGGCTGTAGGCGGCAAGTCCGGGTACACCGGCGTACTTGGTGACCGAGCTGGCGATGTGGATGACGCGGCCGCCTGCCTGCATGTGCCTTACCGCTTCCTGGGTGGCGACGAATACACCGGTCACGTTGACCGCGAGCATCTTCTGGTAATCCTCGAAGCTGGTTTCTTCGAACTGACTGAACACGCCGACACCGGCGTTATTCACCAGAATGTCGAGGCCGCCGAATGCTTCTACCGTCTGCGCGACGGCGGCACGCACGGCCTCGGGATCGGCTGCGTTGGCCTGGATCGCCAGCACGCGCCCACCTGCCGACTCGATGGCCGCTGCGGTTTCCTTGGCCTGTTGGGGCGAGCCATTGTAGGTGAAGGCAACCTGCGCACCGTCGGCGGCCAGGCGTTTGGCGATAGCTGCGCCGATGGAGCGAGAGCCGCCTGTTACGAGAGCCGTCTTGCCGGCCAGAGGAAGGGGTTGGGAAGAAATTACGTTGCTCATGGTTCACTCCGTTTGATTGCCGAGACATTCGGTGGAGTGACTATGGTGTTTTCATTGCTCTTTGATTAGCGGCTAATCATTTGGATTATCTTCAAGTATCTATTTAAGATCGTGCCATGGAAACGCTCGCCAATCTTGAATCCTTCGTACGCAGTGCCGAGAGCGGCAGCTTCTCGGCGGCTGCACGTCGCCTTGCTCTGACGCCGGCAGCGGTGAGCCGCAATGTTGCCATGCTGGAGCGCAACCTGGGCGTACGGCTATTCCAGCGCTCGACACGCAAGCTGACGCTGACCGAGGCGGGAGAGGCCTTCCTGGCCGCTATTGGCGACAACCTGAAGTCCCTGCAGAACGCCATCGCTGCCGTATCCGCCGATGATGGCCAGCCGGCCGGCGTGCTCAAGATCAGCGTGGCGCCATCCTTCGGGCTCGATTACCTGCTGCCGCTATTGCCCGAGTTTCTCCAGCGCTATCCCCGTGTACGGCCCGAGTGGCACTTCGAGAACCGTGCGGTCGATCTGATTGCCGAAGGCTACGATGCGGCCATTGGCGGCGGCTTCGAACTGGCGACTGGCGTGGTTGCCCGAACGCTGGCTGCGCTGCATGTCATCGCCTTCGCTTCGCCCGCTTATCTGGCCCGTCATCCGCTGCCAGCCGATCCTTCGGGGTTGATCGAGCTGGATGGCATCGTCATGCGCTCCCTTTCTTCGGGGCGTATCCGCACCTGGAACATGCGCACCGTGCAGGGCGATGAGGTGGCCGCCGCGATGCGAGAAACCATCGTGGTCAATGATCCTGCGGCCGTGCGAGAAGCTGCGTTGCTGGGCCTGGGGGTGGCGATGCTTGCCGTACCCGATGTGTTGCCCTGGCTGGAGTCGGGTGAGCTGGTGCGGGTGCTGCCACGCTGGTGGGCGGATGCCGGCGCGTTGTCGCTGTATTACCCCAGCCGTCAGTTGCTGCCGGGCAAGACGCGCAGCTTCATCGACTTCGTGGTCGAGGCCTTCGAGCGGGAAGATTATGCGCGGCGCTTCGCCGGCAGTCTGGGCTAGCGGTTAGCGCGGTCGCACGCTTCGTGCGGGTGACCCTGCGCAGGATCACCCACAGTTCAACGGTCAGTTACGTGCGCCGCCGAAGTGCGCGCAGCCACGCATCACCTGGCCGTCGAGACGCAGCTCGGCGCTGAGGTGATTGACGGCGCCACTCATGCCGTCGACGCAACGCTGCGGCGCCAGCCACAGGTCGAGACGCTGGCCGTTGGCTTCGCTGCTGAAGTTGAGGCGGCCGTCCGGCAGTTGTTCTTCCAGATAGGGCAGAGCCAGCGGCTCATGCTCGGGGCGGTTGAGTACCAGGCCCTTGCTGCCGACTTCCACTTGCCAGAACGGCTCGTTGCCGCTGGCGCGCAGGGTCAGGCGCTTGAAGTTGAGATCGTCGCAGCCATGGCCTTCGCTCTGCAGGCGATAGATCTGGCTGATTTCGAAGCGCCCGTCGTTGCCTTTGCCCTGACTGCCGCCCAGGCGGCCTGCCAGGTCGGCGAACAGATCATTGCCGAGTTGGCTGGCTTCGCGCTCGATACCGGTGTTGCCGGCATCGGCCAGCACGAAGCGGCGTTGCTCCTGGCAGGGGATGAAGGTCAGCTGGCCATTCTCGACCTGCACCTGGCCCTGCAGACGGGTGGCCGGAGGCGGGCCTTCTGGCTTGCCGGTGTAGACCTGGCAGGCGGCCAGGAGCGGGAGTAGGGCGATGCTGGTGAGCAGGGAACGGGTGGTGGACATGAGTCTCTCCAAATACGAGCGGCCACCATAGCCACAGCCGGACGCCCGCTCAAGCCGTTTGCTTTGACTGAGTGCAACGACTGCGGCCTAATTCGCCCCTCCGGATTCGTCGAGTGTTTCCCGCAATGCCCAGCCCCGCCATGCGCCCCAGCACCCTTCACTTGCCTCAGGGCGACTGGGCAACGGTGCTCGATTGCCTGTGCGATCACTTTCCGGCCATCGATCGTGCTACCTGGTTGCAGCGCATGACGACGAACAAGGTGCTGGATGGCGCGGGTGCGCCTATCGGCCCCGAGCATCCTTACCGCGTCGGGCTCAAGGTGCGTTACTTCCGCGAAGTGCCGAACGAAACGCCGATTCCCTTCGAAGAACAGGTGCTATGGCAGGACGAACACCTATTGGTCGCGGACAAGCCGCATTTCCTGCCAGTCATGCCGGCCGGTGAATACGTCGAACAGACCCTGCTGGCGCGGCTGGTCAGGCGCACCGGCAATCCTGACCTGGTGCCGATCCATCGCATCGACCGGCTGACTGCCGGGCTGGTGCTGTTTTCGGTGAACCCGAGCAGTCGCGGTCAGTATCAGGCGCTGTTTCGTGAGCGGCAGGTGGAGAAGCGCTACGAGGCCATCGCCCCGGCACTGCCGCAACTGCAGTTTCCCTACCTGCATCGTTCGCGCATGGTCGATGGCGAGCCGTTCTTCCGCATGCAGGAGGTGGTTGGCGAGGCCAATAGCGAGACGCTGATCGAGGTGCTGGAACAACGTGGCGGACTGTGGCGGTACGGCCTGTCACCGGTGACGGGCAGAAAGCACCAGCTGCGAGTACATCTGGCCGGGCTTGGCGCGCCTATCGTGGGCGATGATTTCTACCCCGAGTTGCAGGCGTCGCGGAACCAGCCGGACGACTACGGCAAACCGCTCAAACTGTTGGCGCGGGGGTTGCGTTTCGTCGACCCCGTGAGCAGCCTGCCGCGTGAGTTCGACAGTGCTCTGCAATTGCAGTGGTGACGCATAAAAAAGCCCGCACGGGGCGGGCTAAACGTGGTTCCTGATCGGAGCCAGAACAGCTCGGGCGTTAGCGCAGTAAGCCAAACTCGTTCGCCAGCACCTTGTACTCGGCCACCTGTTCATGGACGAACTGCTCCAGCTCTTTGCCTGTCTTGGCAAAGGGCAGCAGGTCGAACTGCTCGCGGGTCTTGTCGAAGCCTTCCTCGGCCAGCAGGGTTTCGAAGCGCTCCTGCCACCAGGCGAAGTCCTCGTCGCTGACCTCGGGGCCCATGTAGAAGCCGCGCACGATAGGCCAGACGACGTCATAACCTTGCTCTTTCGCGGTGGGAATATCCGCGAGTTTTCCCGGCAGGCGTTCTTCGGCCATCACGGCGAGGATGCGCACATTGCCTGCTTCCAGCTGCGCCGTGGCTTCGCCAAAACCGCTGACGATGGCCTGCACGTGGCCACCGAGCAGCGCCGTCATGGGCTCGCCGCCGCCCTCGAAGGCCACGTAGCGCAGAGCCTGTGGATCGATATGCGCACTGCGGGCGACCAGCGCCGCCTGCATCCAGTCCTGGCTGCCGACGGTGCCGCCGGCGCCGATGACCAGTTCCGATGGTGCCTTTTCCAGTTGTTTGATCAGGTCATCGAAGGTTTGCAGCGGCGAGTCGCGGTGCACGGTAATCGCGCCGTAATCGGTGCCGATGGCGGCGAGCCAGCGCACGGCCTTTTCGTCATAGCGACCGAACTTGCCTTGCGCCAGATTCAGCAGCGAACCACTCGACCAGGCGGTGATGACGCCGGGTTCTTTCGGCCGTAGTGCGACCACTGCGTTGTAGGCGACGGCGCCGATGCCACCGGGCATGTAGGTGACGCGCATGGGCGCCTTGAGCAGGCCGCTGTCTTTCAGGCCGCTCTGGGCGATCTTGCAGGTGATGTCGAAACCGCCACCGGGCTTTGCTGGTGCGATGCATTCGGGGCGTTTGGGTTCGGCGAGTGCCATGCCGGCGGCAAGCAGACCGGAGGTCAGCAGCGCGGCGCAGGTGAGGCGGTTTTTCATGTGTTCTCCTGTGGAGTTTTATTGTGGTTCAGGCTGGGGGACACCGCTGGCGGCGTCGGGGCAACGGGCGGGATGCACGGTGCATCCCGCCGGTATGGGGTACAGGCTCAGTCGCTGCCGAGCTTGAGGTTGTCCGGCTGGCGCTTCTCGATCGCGTGCTTGAGCAGCGCCGCGCTACGGAAGATGCCGTGGGCGAACTTGCCGTACGGCATGGTCAGGAAGAACGCCATCACCATGCCCAGGTGGATCGCCAGCAACAGGGCCATCGCACCGGTATCCCGCCAGGCCAGCAAGGCCAAGCCGGTCAGGCTGATCAGAAACAGCAGCACGATGAAGCCGCGATCCATGGGCGCCTGGGCACGGTCACCATGTTCCGGGTCACGGCGATAGTTGAGCCACAGCAGCCCGGCAGGTCCGATCAGCAGGCCGATGCCGCCCAGCGTGCCGAGTACCACCGGCAGGCTGAGCAGTGGATAGGGCGCCTGCAGGCCGAGCAGGTAGTGGTAGAGCGTGGCCACGCTGGTGGAGGCCAGGCACAGCATGAAGCCGTAGAAGGTGAAGTGGTGGAAGCGGCGGCGCCAGAGGGTGAAACGGTCGCTTTCGTTGTTGCAGCCTTCGCCATGGCCACCGTCGAGGTACTTGAGCTTGAGCACCGCACCGGAGGCTTCCGCTACGGCGGCTCCACTGGCGAGCGCTTGTGTGTCGGCGGGGCTGATCGCCCGCCAGAAGCGGGTGACGCCGATGGCCAGGGCGAGGATGGCGAAACCGAAGGCGCCGCCGAACATCAGGGCCAGGGTGTTGTGCGGGAAGATCGCGTAGAAGTTACCGGCCAACGGCCCTGGAAACAGCGTGCCTTTGACCAGCAGGGTCAGCAGCAGGAACAGCGCCAGCGAGCCTGCCAGGGCCAGCGACAGGGTCAAACCATTGCGTTCGTAGAGCGTGCCGAGCTTGCCTGGCCAGGCGTACTCGACATAGGTATTCAGGCGCACTTTGGCCATGGCCTGCGGCACGTTCACGGCGAACTCGTGCGGCGCGGCGTACTGGCATGCATGCAGGCAGGCGCCGCAGTTGTGGCAGAGGTTGGCCAGGTAATGCACGTCTGCCTTGGCGAAATCCAGTCGACGGGTCATGGCCGGGAACACGGCGCAGAACCCTTCGCAGTAACGGCAGGCGTTGCAGATGTGCATCTGCCGGTCGACTTCGGCTTCGTGAACGTTCAGCAGGGGAATCAGGTTTTGCTGCTCCGCGCTCTTGCTTGGAGAGGCGATTTGTATGACTTCAGGCGATTGCACGGGACTCTCCGTCGCTTGCTGTATGGGGGCGATGACCGGCTGCCGCGGCAGCCTGGGTTCCGGCGATACGGCCGAAAGCCGTACCGATGGACATGCCGACGCCGGCCGTGTAGCCCTTGCCGAGGACGTTGCCCGCCATCATTTCTCCGGCCACGAACAGGTTCGCGCTGGGCTTGCCGGCGAAGCGCACGGCGGCGGTGTCGTCGGTCTTCAGGCCGAGGTAGGTGAAGGTCACGCCCGGCTTGAGTGGGTAGCCGTAGAAGGGCGGGGTATCGATGGGGCGCGCCCAGTGGGTCTTGGCCGGCGTCACGCCTTCGGTGTGGCAGCCGTCTAGGCGGGTGTGGTCGAAGTCGTCGCCCACGCAGGCGCTGTTGTAGGCCTGCAGGGTCTTCACGAAGGCCTCGACCGGCAGGCCGAGTTTGCTGGCGAGTTCTTCCAGGCTGTTGGCCGTGGTGCCGGGAAAGACCGGCGGCATGAAGCGCCCGATGGCCTTCTGATCGATGATCGAAAAGCCCACCTGGCGAGGTTGCTGGGCCACCAGCCTGCCCCAGATGGCGTAGCGCTTGGGCCAGAAATCCTCGCCCTCATCGTAGAAGCGCTCGCCCTCGCAGTTGACCACCACGCCGAGCGATACGCAGTCGATGCGCGTACAGATGCCGCCGTCATAGAGCGGCGCGCGGGCGTCGATGGCCACCATGTGCGCCTGGGTCGGATCGCCGATGGTCTCGGCTCCAGCATCGATCAGCTTGCGCAGCAGCACGCCGTTGTTGAAACGCGTGCCGCGAATCAGGAAATTGTCCGCCGGCCACTCGCCGCGTTCGTTGACGCCCCAGGCCTCGCGCAGCCATTCGCGATTGGACTCGAAGCCGCCGGCTGCCAGCACGCAGGTGCGCGCTTCGATGCGCTCGGCCGGATACTGCTTGCCGTCGACTTCCCGCGCGGAAATGTGCGCGGCGACGAAGCGGTCGCCGTCCAGTTCGATGTCGTCGACCGGCGCGTCGTAGCGAATCTGTACGCCCAGTCGCTCGGCGCTGCGGTAGTAAGCATTGACCAGCGCTTTGCCGCCGCCCATGAAGAAGGCGTTGGTGCGTGCGACGTGCAGGGCACCGGACAGCGGCGGCTGGAAGTGCACGCCATGGCTGCGCATCCAGTCGCGGCAGTTGGACGAGGCGCGGATGACCAGACGCGCCAGGTGCTCGTCGGTCTGCCCTCCGGTGACCTTGAGCAGGTCTTGCCAGAATTCTTCTTCGGGGTAGGCGTCGACCAGAACGTCCTGCGGGGCTTCGTGCATGCAGCGCAGGTTGCGGGTGTGCTGCGAGTTACCGCCCCGCCAGGCGCGTGGGGCGCCTTCCAGCAGCAGTACGCTGGCCCCGGCCTCCCGGGCCATCAGGGCGGCGCACAATGCGGCGTTGCCACCGCCTATAACCAGAACGTCGATCATCGTGTCTCCTCGTTGGCAGAGGAGCGCTACACGCTAGGGCTCCCCGTCTGGCGAGGGACTTTAGGAGGGGGCGCAGTGGCTCGAAAGGCCAGGAACGGCGTGGGGTGTTCAGTATTTCTAAACACCCACTCCGAGGTCAGGCGTCATGTTCATCCAGCAAGTGGGCGCCGGGCCAGCGAGCGCTGCCGACCAGCTCGCGGGTCGTATCCAAGATCGCTACGCGTGCGGCCAGGGCAGCGGGCGACAGCTCATCGTCGGGGAGGGACACCAGCAGGTTGCGCCGGCCTGCGTGGGCATCGCTGATCTGCACGACGTGCAGCCCTTGTTCGCGAGCCCTGGCCGCAACCGAGCCTGGCTGGATGGTGGCGGCATAACCGGCCTTGACCGTGTCCATCAGCAGCGCCAGGCCATCGATGTCCATCACCACGGTGGGTTCGCAGCGCGAATGGGCGAAGGCATTGCTGATGGTGGTGCGCAGACCGTGCTGAACGCTGGGTAGCACCAGTGGCAACTGCGCAAGCTCATCGAGCTTGACGTTGTCACCGCTGGGCATGCCAGGCAGGTTGGCGGCTGCGATCACGAAGAGTTTCTCATCGAGCAGCGGCCTGACGCGGCAGCGCCGGCCCGGATCGCTGTGGAAAAGTATCGCCAGATCCAGCTGACGTGCATGCAACTGGCTGGTCAGATAGCCGGAGAGCATTTCCACCAGGTGCAGCTGGATATTCGGGTAACGCTGGCGCATCACCGCGATCAGCGGCAGCGCCAGCACCGATGACGTGCTCGGGGCGAAGCCGACGCTCACGTAGCCACTCATGCGCTCGCGCTGTGCAGCCTGGGCGGCATTTTCTGCCTGGCGCAGGGTGAGTTGGGCATGGTGCTGGAAGGCGATGCCCGCCGGGGTGGGCGAGACGCCGGTGCTGCTGCGTGTCAGCAGGCGGGTGCTGAGTTCGTTCTCCAGCTTGCTGATCTGCTGGCTCAGGGCCGAGGTTCCCACGTCCAGCTCCAGGGCCGCACGGCCCAGGCTGCCATGTTCGACCACCTTGAGAAAGTAACGCAGTTGTCTCAGCTCCATCGCGTATCCGCCAATGTGGGAGTGCAGGGTAAAGGGCTAGTCGAGGATAGTGATGTGGCGGGAGAAGAAAAGAGACTTTTGCTCTGTCGTTCTTATTGCATACACACGGCGCGATAAAAAAGAGCCCGCACAAGGCGGGCTAAACGTGGCTCTTGCACCAGAGCTTGAATAAGGATGCGGCGAGAAGCATCACCAACGCGTAGGGCGTACTCGGCTTTGGCATCCTGCGTCGCTCTACCTCCTGCATCCATGCAGTCGTCGCGAAGCAGTACGCCGCTGGGCTTGTGTCGCGCCGAAGAACGGCGGACTGTTCGCTGGCGCTACGAGCGGCCGGCGTTTCGGTCCGCCCTACGCGTGGCGCTTGCACCAGAGTTTGAACAAGGGTTCAGCCAGGAACATCACCAGAAACAGCCTGAGCACCTGCAGTGCGGTGACCAGCGCCACCGAAAGCTGCAATGCCTCTGCCGTCAGGCTGAGCTCGGCGATGCCGCCGGGCATGATGCCGAGGATCAGCGACAGGTGATCCTGGCCGGACAGCCAGGCGAGTATCTCGCCAAGTGCCACGGCGCCCAGCATCGCCAGCAGCGTCGACAGCAACACACGTCCGAGAAAACCTGGTGCGCTGCGGAAGAAGGCACGATTGAAGTGGCAACCCAGGGCGCTGCCGATCAGCCACTGGCCGAACTGACCAAGCTCCGCCGGCAGTGCCAGGTGCAGGTCGAACATCGCACTGGCCACCGCGCAAACGGTCAGCGGCCCGAGCATCCAGGGGTTGGGCTGGTTCAGCTTGTTCCACAGCACGCCCAGGGCGACACCGGCGAGCAGCAACGGCGCCAGCCAGCTCCAGTCCACCGGAAAGCGCTCAGGTGCCGGGACATTCGGCAGACTCCAGGTAAATAGCGCTGGAATCAGTAGCACCACCAGCAGCAGACGCATGCTATGCGCCGCGGCCACACGGGCTGACTGGGCGTCGTGACGCAGGCCGAGGTTGACCATTTCGCTGGCACCGCCCGGCATGCTGGCGAAGAACGCGGTGGCGCGGTCGACGCCGGCCCGGCGCAGCAGGGCAATACCGGTCACGCTCACCAGCAGTGGGCACAGCGCTCCGATGAGAATGACCCACCAATGCGTGAGCACCTGCTCCAGCACTTCGCTGGTGAAATGCAGGCCGATGCCGGAGGCGATCAGCCATTGGCCGACACGGCGGCCGCCCGGCACTTCACTGACGGGGCGATCCGTGATGCAACGCAGCAGGATCACTGCCAGCAGTGATCCGACCATCCACGGCAAAGGCCAGTCTGCAAGACTGGCCAGGTAACCCCCCAACGCGCCGGCCAGTGGCGTAGGCCACCAGCCGCGTGGGTTAAAGGAAGCGATGCTTAGGGACACGCATCTTCCTTAGGCGGCGTCAGCCACTTCAGCCTGACGCTGACTGCGCTTGCGCCAGCTGCGGTAGAAGGGCAGGGCGATCATGCCGACGATCAGTGTCCACACGCCCCAGGTGATCGGGCTGGCGAAGAGGATGCCCAGCTCGCCGTTGGAGATCGACAGTGCACGACGCAGGTTCTGCTCCATCAGGCCGCCGAGGATGAAGCCCAGCAGAATGGCCGACAGCGGGAAGTCCAGCTTGCGCAGAATGTAGCCCGCGACGCCGATACCGATCATCAGGAACAGGTCGAAGGTGGTGGCGTGCACCGCATAGACGCCGATCGAGGTGATGATGGCAATGGCCGGAACCAGTGCCCAATACGGCACGGCGAGGATCTTGGTGAAGATCTTGATCATCGGCACGTTCATCACGATCAGCATGACGTTGGCGACGAACAGCGAAGCGATCAGACCCCAGACGATGTCGGGCTGGTTCTGGAACAGCAGCGGGCCGGGGGTGATGTTGTACAGGGTCAGTGCGCCGAGCATTACCGCAGTGGTGCCCGAGCCGGGAACGCCCAGAGTCAGCATCGGCACCATGGAGCCGCAAGCCGAGGCGCTGTTGGCGGTTTCCGGAGCAGCCAGGCCGCGCAGGTCACCATTGCCGAACTTGTTGTCCTTGTGCGCCAGGCGTTTTTCACTCATGTACGCCACGGCACTGGCCAGGGTCGCACCCGCACCCGGCAGGATGCCCAGGCCGAAGCCCAGTGCGCCGCTACGCAGGTTGGTAGCCAGAACCGACAGACCTTCCTTGAGGTTGAACAGCATGCGGCCCTTGGCTTCGATGGCCTTCTGGCCATGGTGGGTGCGCTCGAGCAGTACGAGAATCTCGCTGACCGAGAACAGGCCGAGTACCAGCACCACGAACTGGATGCCGTCAGCCAGGCCCAGGCTGCCGAAGGTGAAGCGGTACACGCCGCTGTTGGAGTCGATGCCCACGCACGACAGGAACAGGCCGATGCAGCAGGCGATGGCGGTCTTCATCGGCTTGTTGCCGGCCATGCCAGCCAGGCAGACGATGGCGAAGACCATCAACACGAAGTATTCCGCGGGGCCGAAGGCCACGGCCCATTTCGCCAGCAGCGGGGCGAAGATGACCACACCGCAGGTGGCGATCAGGCCGCCGACGAAGGAGCTCCAGGCGGAAATGGACAGGGCAACGCCCGCTTTACCCTGACGGGCCAGCGGGTAGCCGTCGAGGGTGGTCATCACGGCCGAGGCTTCGCCCGGGATGTTCAGCAGAATCGAGGAAATACGGCCACCGTACTCGCAGCCCAGGTACACGGCTGCCAGCAGGATCAGCGCGGTTTCCGGCGGCAGGCCGAGGGCGAAGGCGATGGGGATCAGCAGCGCCACGCCGTTGATCGGGCCCAGGCCCGGCAGCAGGCCGACGACCGTACCGATCAGGGTGCCGCACAGGGCGGTGAGCAGGTTGTAGGGGCTCAGGGCAACACCGAAGCCCTGACCGAGGTAGCTGAGGGTATCCATGATTAATTCTCCAGCGCGGCGAGAATGCCGAGCGGCAGGGGTACGTCGAGGGCTTTGTCGAACAGCAGATACAGGCCGACGCCGAGCGCCACGCCAGCGATCACGCTGACCTTCCAGGAGCCTTCATACAGGCGGGCCATGGCGATGGCGAAGATGATGCTTGCAGGAATGAACCCGAGGAGTTCGAACACGGCGGCGTAGGCGCTGAGAATTACCACGCAGCCAACGACCTTGCTCAGCACGTGGCGATCCAGTGGCGGCTCGTCATGTTCCGCGGTGGCGCTGGCCGGCTTGGCGATCAGGTAGATGGCACCGAGGCCCATCAGCATCAGTAGCAGCAGCGGGTAGGCGCGAGGCCCGACAGGTTCGTAGGAAAACGGCGCGTGATAGCCCCAGGCGGTGGCGGCCAGGCCCAGGCAGCAGAGCAACAGCACGATGCCGAAGATGCGTTGGTACATGAGGAAATCCTCGTGGTGTTGTGTTGCCTGCCGGGTTTCCTGGCGTGAACGACGCCAGCCCGTGAGCACGAAGCTCCAGGCGGTTGGGATTGCGGGTTTCAGGTTGCGAAAACTGCCGGAGCGCCAACACCGCAAGGTGTTGGCGCCCTGGCGGGTTACTCCTGAATCAGGCCGAACTCCTGAGCCAGTTGTTTGTACTGGACGACCTGCTTCTTGACGTAGGCATCCAGTTCATCGCCGGTCATGGCGAAAGGGTAGAGCTCGCGCTGTTCACGCAGTTTGGCGAAATCTTCCGAGGCCAGCAGTTGGTCGAAGGCATTCTTCCACCAGGCGTAGGCTTCGTCGCTGACTTTCGGGCCAACGTAGAAACCGCGGATCACCGGCCAGGTCACGTCGTAGCCTTGTTCCTTGGCGGTCGGGATCTTCGACACCACTTCGCCCGGCAGGCGCTCGTCGGAGAACACCGCGAGGATGCGCATATCGCCACTTTCGATGTGCGGCACGGAGTCGGAGATATCGGTACTGGCGACCTGGATGTGACCGCCGAGCAAGGCGGTCGCCAGTTCACCACCACCTTCCATGGCCACGTAACGCAGCTGGCGCGGCTCGATACCGGCAGCGCGGGCGATCAGCGCGGTTTGCATCCAGTCCTGGCTGCCAACGGTGCCGCCGGAGCCGATCACCACTTTGCCGGGCTCGGCCTTGATGGCAGCGACCAGGTCGTCGAGGGTCTTGTACGGCGAGTCGCTACGTACGGCCAGGGCGCCATAGCTGGTGCCGACGCCGGCCAGCCACTTCACGGCATTCTCGTCGAAACGACCGAACTTGCCTTGCGCCAGGTTCAGCAGAGAACCGCTGGAGAACGCGGTGATGGTGCCGGCTTCGGACGGGCGCTGAGCGACCACCGCGTTGTAGGCCACGGCGCCAACGCCGCCCGGCATGTAGGTCACACGCATCGGCGAGGACAGCAGCTTGCTGTCCACCAGCGCGCTTTGCGCCAGTTTGCAGGTCAGGTCGAAACCACCGCCCGGGGCTGCCGGGGCGATGCATTCTGGGCGTTTCGGTTCGGCGGCCATCAGCTGGCTGGCGAAGGCCAGGCAGGAGGCAGCGATTGCGGCACGGATCAGGGCAGGTTTCATGATGGATCTCCTCGCTAATCTTATTGTGGATTACCAGATGGGCAGGCTGTAGCCGACGATGATGCGGTTCTCATCCGCATCGCGAGCGAAGTCGGAACGGAAGCTGGCGTTACGCGCACGAATGTAGAGATCCTTGAGCGGGCCGCTCTGCACCACGTACTTGAGTTCGATGTCGCGTTCCCATTCGCCACCACGCTGGTTGCTACCGGCGACGCGCGCGTCGTCACTGGTGATGTAGCGGGTCATGAAGCTCAGACCAGGCAGGCCGAAGCTGGCGAAACTGTAGTCGTAACGGGCCTGCCAGGAACGCTGGTCGGCGTTGGCGAAGTCGTTGATCTGCACGAAGTTGATCAGGAACGGGTCGCTGCCGTCGATGTAGGCAAAACCGGTGTCACCGCTCATGTCCTGGAAGCCCAGGCCGAATTTGTGGCCGCTGATACCGTAGCTGACCATGGCGTTGATCGCACGGTTATCCACCTTGCCGGCCTTCGATGCGCCGCTGTCCTTGCTGAGGATCAGGCGCAGATCGCTGCTCAGGGTGCCGGCGCCCACCTTGTGGCTGCTCAGCAGGCCGAAGAAGTGCTGGCGATAGATGTCGTCGAGGTCGGCGAAGTAATAGCGACCGGTGAAGCCTGGTGCGAACTTGTAGTCGACACCGGCCAGATCCAGGTGGTCTGCACTGATGCTGGCGGCGAAACGACGGTTCTTGCTGTTGAGTACCAGGTCTTCCTCGTTGGTCGAGGCGCGGTCGATCACCTTGTCCAGGCGACCGCCGGTGAAGGTCAGGCCTTCCAGTTCGGAGGAGGTCAGCAGGCCGCCTTCGAATACTTGCGGCAGCAGGCGACTGTCGCTGGCCTTGACCACGGGCAGCTCGGGAACGTGCGAGCCATAACGGAATTCGGTTGCGGAGACCTTGACCTTGGCGGTCATGCCGAGGCGGCTGAACTCGTCAGCTGAACGGCCATCGTCATGCACCGGCAGCAGATCGGTACCGGTGCGGCCCTTGCCCGAGTCGAGCTTGATGCCCAGCAGGCCCATGGCGTCGAGACCAAAACCTACGGTGCCTTCGGTGAAGCCGGACTGAACGTCCAGGCGAAAGCCCTGGCCCCATTCTTCACGCTTGTTCTGTCCGTCACCTTCACGGAAGTCGCGATTGAAATAGATGTTGGTGGCGGTGAGGCTAGCCGAGCTGTCTTCGACGAAAGCGGCTTGAGCGAGGGGGGCGGCGAGGCTGGCGGCGATGGCCAGACTAAGCAGATGTGCAGGCGGGAAAGCCTGGCGCGAGGCAGCAAACATGGTGTGGTCTCCGTTCTTGTTCTTGTAACGGCTCTGCTCCACTGCAGGCCGCTCAGGCAGGTGGGTCGAGCCACCTGAGGGGCGATCCTAGGTGTTCAAGCTTTCAGCAGCCTTTCATTGATGAAAAAATCGCCGGGCGCGATTTTTGACGTCGGCTCCGCCGACGGCCCGTAGGGTTGCCGCCAGGGATGGCAGGCAGCAAAAAATGCCGGGACAATTCCCATGGCCTGCGTGGCTCTGTCATTGGGTGTAGGGTGCGCCGTGCGCACCGACGTGCCAGTACGAGTGTTAGCGGTGCGCACGGCGCACCCTGCCTATCCCGCTCCTGACGTCTGACGAACCGGCATTCCCCTACGAGGGCTGTTTCGACTCGTTCGGCATTTGGGCAATTCACAGCGGCGCTGGCGGCGCTACACTGCGCGCCTCGAACGATCTTGTGGTGGAGGTTTAGGGTGCGAATTCTGCTGGTCGAAGACCATCTGCAACTGGCGGAAAGCGTGGCCCAGGCCCTCAAGGGCGCGGGCTGGACGGTAGACGTACTGCACGATGGCGTGGCCGCCGACCTAGCGCTTTCCAGCGAGGACTATGCGCTGGCCATCCTCGATATCGGCTTGCCGCGGCTCGATGGTTTCGCCGTGCTGGCGCGTTTGCGCGACCGTGGCCAGACCCTGCCGGTGCTGATGTTGACCGCACGTGGCGAGGTGAAGGATCGGGTGCACGGCCTCAATCTTGGCGCCGATGATTATCTGGCCAAGCCCTTCGAGCTCTCCGAGCTGGAGGCGCGGGTCAAGGCGCTGCTGCGTCGCAGCGTACTGGGTGGCGAGCAACTGCAACGCTGTGGCGAGCTGGTCTACGACCTCGGTGCCCGACGTTTCACTCTGGCCGGTGAAGCGCTGACGCTGACTGCGCGTGAGCAGGCGGTGCTGGAAGCGATGATCGCCCGCCTGGGTCGGGTCATGAGCAAGGAGCAGTTGGCGGCTCAGGTTTTCGGCCTGGATGAGGAAGCCAGCCCCGACGCCATCGAGATCTATATCCATCGGCTGCGCAAGAAGCTCGAAGGGCATGCCGTGCGTATCGTCACCTTCCGCGGGCTCGGTTACCTGCTGGAGGCCGTGGAGGCATGACCCGTATCGGCAGCCTGCGCGGTCGCCTGCTGCGCCGATTGGCGCTGCTGTTGTCGGTGATCTTGCTGATCAGCAGCCTCAGTGCCTACTGGAGCGCGCGTCACGCGGCGGATACGGCTTATGACCGTACGCTGCTGGCATCGGCCAGGGCTATCGCCGATGGGTTATACAGTGCCGATAGCGCATTGCGTGCCAACATCCCCTACATGGCACTGGATGCTTTCGCCTATGACAGCGCCGGGCGTATCTACTACCAGGTGCTGGGCCTCGAGGGCGAGCTGATCTCCGGCTACGAAGACCTGCCTTCGGCGCCTGCCGATACACCGCGCACTGAGGATTACCCGGCGCTGGCGCGCTTCTATGACGGTATGTATCGCGGCCAGGGCGTTCGTGTGGTGAGCCTGTTGCAGCCAGTCAGTGAGACCACCATCAAAGGCATGGCGGAAATTCGCGTGGCCGAAACTCAGGGCGCTCGTGAGCGCATGGCCCGAGAGTTGTTGATCGGTACCCTGTGGCGTATCGGCCTGTTGGTGGTGGTAGCGCTGCTGTTGATCTGGGTCGCAGTCAGTCTGGCATTGCGCCCGCTGGAAACCTTGCGCCGTGCGGTGGCCGAGCGCGCCAGCGATGACCTGCGGCCATTGCCAGACGCCGAGTTGCCACGCGAGATCGGCCCGCTGGTCGAGGCGCTGAATCAGTTCAACGAGCGCTTGCAGACGTTGTTCGAGCGGCAGTCGGCCTTTATCGCCGATGCAGCTCATGAACTGCGCACGCCGCTGGCCGCGCTCAAGGCGCGAATCGCCCTGGGGCTGCGTGCCGATAACCCCGAAGACTGGCGTCAGACCCTGGAACAGGCCGCCGAGCACAGCGATCGGCTGACCAACCTGGCTAACCAGTTGCTGTCGCTGGCACGCATCGAAAGTGGTGCGCGGGCCATTACCGAGGGCGGCGCGCAACGTATCGATCTCAGCTTGCTGGCCCGGGAACTGGGTCTGGCCATGGCGCCGCTGGCGCATGCGCGCGGTGTCGCGTTGGCGCTCGAAGCCGAGCAATCGGTCTGGGTCGACGGAGAACCGACCTTGCTCAATGAACTGCTTAGCAACCTGATCGACAACGCCCTGGCTCATACGCCGCCTGGCGGTAACCTGGTGCTGCGGGTTTTGGCGCCAGCGGTGCTGGAGGTCGAGGACGACGGGCCGGGCATTCCCGAAGAGGAGCGCGACAAGGTGTTCGAACGCTTCTATCGACGCAGTACGCAGGGCAGTGGTGCCGGTTTGGGATTGGCTATCGTCGGCGAGATCTGCCGAGCGCACCGTGCGCAGATCAGCCTGCATCAAGCGATGCCGCATGGCTTGCGGGTGCGGGTGGTGTTCCCGGTTTCAGTGCCCGAGGCTTAACGGCTGCTGGATTTCCAGCAGGTACTGCGAAATCTTGCCGCTGTCGCGCAGTCGCGCCAGGCTCTGGTTGAAGCGCTGCATCAGTTCGGCATTGCCTGGCACTTCTCGCGACAGCAGCAGGTGCAGGCTGTCGCTGCGCAGTGGCACCGGGTGAAAACTCAGCAAGCGACGTTCGGCAGCGCTGAATTGTTGATAGAGCAGGTCGAACCCCACCACTTTGTCGACCGGGAAGAGATCGACGCGTCCTGCCAACAACTGGCGCAGGCCCTGTTCATCGCCGGTCAGGCGCACCACATCGATTTCACCGGCCGCTTCAGCCTGCTGAAAGGCATCGCCATAGTCATAGCCGCGCGTAGCGGCGATGCGCAGGCCACGCAAATCCTCGACGCTGCTCCAGTCGAAGTGGCGATTCTTACGGTGGAACAGGTAGTAGCCACTTTCCACCACCGGATCGCTGATGTGAAAGCGCTGCTCGCGCTCGCGGTTATAGAGCCAGACGGCGCTGCCGTCGCGCGTGCCTTGTTCGGCCATCTTCAGCGAGCGTGCCCAGGGGTGGAATTCCCACTGCACTTCGACGTTCTGCAGCGCAAAGGCTTCGGCGACGATGCGTGAGGCGACGCCATGGTGTGGCAGATCCTCGCCCAGATAGGGCGGCCATTCACCGTTGGTCAGACGCACCGTATCGGCAGCATGAGCGCTGCCGAGAATCACAATGAGCAACAGAAGCGTGAGACGCATGGCTCTACTTCCTCAGGCGAATAGCTCGAGTGTAGAGGCAGTCTGCCATCCCTGGCGAGACGCTTTTATTGCAGCATGCTCATCGCTGCTTCCATGGAGGCAGACAGGTCTTCGTCGGCCTGCATGTCGACGTTTGGATCGAGGCCGAGCTTGGCGAAGGCGGGAATCTTGCTCCAGTCCAGCTGGGTGTAAGGGTGTTCGCTGCCCAGGTAGCTTTGCAGGGTGGCGACCTGGACGATATCGACGTAATCGACCTTGGCCGAGTCGCGGCTGAAGTCCAGGTACTGGCTGGGCACGATGGCGATGGGTTCCGGGAACTCCCAGGTGCGCAGGATCTTGTCGCCGATGATCGGGTGGATCTGTTCGATCACGTGGTTGAGGCTGATGGAGTCGGCCAGCAGCTCATTGTGCTCTTCGGCGTAGGTGAGGATCGGCAGTACGCCGATCTGATGCACCAGGCCGGCGAGGGTGGCCTGATCCGGCATCAGGCGAGTGTAGTGGCGGCACAGCACGTGGCAGATACCGGCGATCTCGGTGCTCTTGTTCCACACTTCGCGCATCTTGCGGTCGACCACATCGCTGGTGGCCTGGAACATCTGCTCCATGGCCAGGCCGGTGGCCAGGTTGCAGGTGTAATTGATGCCCAGGCGGCTGACCGCCATCTGCAGGTCGGTGATTTCCTTGTTGGTACGCAGCAGAGGACTGTTGACCACCTTGATGATGCGGGCTGTGAGGGCAGCGTCGTTGCCGATCACCTTGCTGATCTGCGGGATGCCCACATCCGGGTCTTCCGCTGCCTCACGAACCTTCAGCGCCACCTCGGGTAGGGTGGGCAGCACCAGCTCATCGTTTTCGATGGCATGGATCAGTTCCTGTTGGACTTTTTCGGCAAGCTTGCTCATGAAGTGGCTCTCTTAGGCGATCCGGTGCGGCGCCAGGGAAGTTTAGTCAGCGCTGGATTTCCTTGTTGGCATCCAGCTCATAAGGCAGATCGAGAAGGGTCAGCGTTGGGCCATCGTTGCTGCCGAGGTGAATGCGGGCGTCTTTCACGGCATCCTCCTGCAGTACGGCGAGCAACTCCACGGCGTCGCCGGTCTGGGCCGCCAGCACCACTTCGCCGACGCTGGAGCCATGAACCGGCGAGAACAATTCGACGCCGACGGCCGGTAGCGGAGCGCCGATCAGGCGCAGGCGGTGCAGGCGACGTTTGAGTTTGCCGAGGTACTGCATGCGCGCAACGATTTCCTGCCCGGTATAGCAGCCCTTCTTGAAACTCACGCCGCCCAGGGCCTGCAGGTTGATCATCTGCGGAATGAACAGCTCGCGGGTGGCGCCGAGTACCTGGCCGATGCCGGCACGAATCTGGGCCAGCAACCAGTCGTTCAGTGGCGCTTGCGGCAGATGGGCCGCCAGGTGGCTCTGCAGGCGCGCGGCTTCGGCCGCTGGCGCCCAGAGTTCGGCGCGGCCATCGCTCAGGCGTACCGCCAGCAACTGGCCGGCGCTGCTCAGCGAGTCACTGGCATCGCCCAGTTGCAGGCCGAGCTCGCTCAGCACGGCGTCGCCGCCTGCGAGGCCAAAACGTACCCAGTCCTGGCTTTCGTCCCTCAGCTTGGATTTGGAGAATACGGCGTATTTCTGCAGATCGGCCTGTTGCGAGGCGATCAGCTCGCGATCCATGGCGAGCAGGTAACCGTCCTCCACCGCAACGATGCGAAAACTCGACAGCATGCGGCCCTTGGGCGTGCAACGCGCGCCAAGGCTCGATTGCGTCGGGGATAGATAGTTGAGGTTGCAGGTCACTTGGCCCTGCAGAAATTTGGCCGCATCTGCGCCGCGCACGGCGAGCAGGCCTTCGTGGTCGAGGAGGGTGAAGTACGCGCTATCGGCCATGGTAGAAGTGGTATCACTGAGAATAAGTCTGGTGCGCCATCATAGAGGGCGTGATAGGGCCTTGTCAGCGCAATTGCACCGCGTCTCGGTGAACAGCGAAGCAATTCACCGTTATACTGCCGCCCTCGTTTGAGGAGTGCGTTGCATGGTTGAGCAAAGTGAACTGAATCGTCTGTTCTGGCATAGCCGCCGTGGCATGCTGGAGCTTGACGTCCTGCTGGTGCCCTTCGTCAGGGAGGTGTATCCGACTCTGGATGCCGAGAACCAGGCGCGCTACCGCAAGTTGCTGGAGTGCGAGGATCAGGACATGTTCGGCTGGTTCATGCAGCGCGGCGAACCCGAGGATGCTGACCTGCGCCACATCGTGCGCATGATCCTGGATCGTGTCCAACCGCAATGATGTCTTCGAGTGCCGTTGGCAGCCGTCTCGCGCGCTGCTGAGGCTCTATCTGTCGGTTCTGGCGCTGGCCTTGCTGGCGCCCTGGCTGGCCGACATTCCCCTCTGGTCGAAACTGCTGTCGCTGGCTCTGTGCCTGGCGCATGCGGCCTGGGTATTGCCGCGGCATATCCTGTTGTCTTCGGCGCAAGCCTTCACTGGCTTGCGTCGCGATGCGTCGGGCTGGCAGTTATGGAGCGAGGCTCATGGCTGGCAGGCGGTGCAACTGCTTCCCGATAGCCTGGCCTTGCCGCTTGCGGTAGTGCTGCGTTTTCGCTTGCCGGGGCAGCGCTTCGCTCGTGGGCTGTGCATCGCCCGCGATGCGCTGGCGCCCGAGCAGCATCGACGCCTGCGCTTGCGCCTGAAATTCAGCAGGCGACGCTGGGCTGAGCCGGAGGCGTCGGGGTCAGAATAGTGTCGCGGGCTTCGGCCAACTGTTCGGGGTAGTCCAGGGTGTAATGCAGGCCGCGGCTTTCATGGCGCTGCATGGCCGAGCTGATCATCAGTTCGGCCACGAGCGCCAGGTTGCGCAGTTCGATCAAATCCCGGCTGACCTTGTAGTTCGAATAGAACTCGTCGATCTCGTCCAGCAGCAGGCGCACGCGGTGCTGAGCGCGTTGCAGGCGTTTGTTGGTGCGCACGATGCCTACGTAGTCCCACATGAAGCGGCGCAGCTCATCCCAGTTGTGGGCGATGATCACGTCCTCGTCCGAGTCGGTCACCTGGCTGGCGTCCCATTGCGGTAGGTCGCTCGGAGCGCTGATGCTATCGAGTTGGGCGACGATGTCGGCACAGGCCGAGCGGGCGTAGACGAAGCATTCGAGCAACGAGTTGCTGGCCATGCGATTGGCGCCGTGCAGGCCGGTGAAGCTGGTCTCGCCGATGGCATACAGGCCGGGCACATCGGTGCGCCCGTGCTGATCGACCACCACGCCGCCACAGGTGTAGTGCGCCGCGGGTACCACCGGAATGGCTTGTCGGGTGATGTCGATGCCAAAGCCCAGGCAGCGTTCGTAAACGGTGGGGAAGTGGCTTTTGACGAAATCGGCCGGCTTGTGGCTGATGTCGAGATAGACGCAGTCGATACCCAGGCGCTTCATCTCGTGGTCGATGGCGCGGGCGACGATATCGCGTGGCGCCAGCTCGGCGCGCTCGTCGAAGCGCTGCATGAAGCGTTCGCCGTTCGGCAGCTTGAGCAGACCGCCTTCACCGCGTACGGCTTCGGTGACCAGAAAACTCTTGGCCTGCGGGTGGTACAGGCAGGTGGGATGGAACTGGTTGAATTCCAGATTGCCCACGCGGCAACCGGCGCGCCAGGCCATGGCGATGCCATCGCCACAAGCCCCGTCCGGATTGCTGGTGTAGAGGTAGACCTTGGCCGCACCGCCAGTGGCAAGAATCACGAAGCGAGCGCCGAAGGTGTCCACTTCGCCGCGGGCACGATCCAGCACGTAGGCACCGAGGCAGCGATCGCCGTCCAGGCCCAGCTTGCGTTCGGTGATCAGATCGACCGCCACGCGTTGTTCCAGCAGTTCGATGTTCGGGCGTTGGCGAGCCTGTTCCAGCAGGGTGTTGAAGATTGCTGCGCCAGTGGCATCTGCTGCGTGAATGATGCGCCGGTGGCTATGGCCGCCCTCGCGGGTCAGGTGGAATTCGAAGCCGCCATCCTCGCGTGCTGTCTCATCGTCACGGGTGAAGGGGACGCCTTGATCGATCAGCCACTGGATAGCCTCGCGGCTGTGTTCCACGGTAAAACGAACGGCATCCTCGCGGCACAGGCCGGCGCCGGCATCAAGGGTGTCGGCGACGTGGGATTCCACCGTGTCGGTGTCATCCAGCACGGCTGCTACGCCACCCTGCGCCCAATAGGTCGAGCCGTTGGCGAGGTTGCCTTTGCTCAGAACCGCGATGCGCAAATGAGGAGGAAGAGTGAGGGCGAGAGTCAGGCCAGCGGCGCCGCTGCCGATGACCAGAACGTCGTGCTGGAAATGTTGGCTCATGTCGAGTTCCGCGTGAAAGCGAGCCCTAGTATATAGAGAGGGGCAGCGGCACAATAGCCAGCTTATGACCGACCGTGGTGCTCGGGAACTTTCTTAGTCTTTAAGGTTCCATACAGGGTCGCCCATATAAGGGAGAGCGCTTGCGCGTGCCTGCATCTGAAGTCAGCGGAGGGTGTGGAAAATGAGCAGCGATAAGATTATTTGCTCGAGTGGAGAGGTTCTGCTCGCGCCGTTCCAGGCAGAGGGAAGAAAACTCTGCGGGAAGCTTGCTTGGAGGGGAGAACTTTTGCGTAAGGCCCGAGTCTATCTTGGCAAGCTGATTCGCTTACGGGCGCAAGCCTCCTCCAAGCGTAACGAGGAGAGTGCATGCTAACCCCGGAAGATGATCAGCAACTGGTCGAGCGAGTGCAGCGTGGTGACAAGCGTGCCTTCGATCTGTTGGTGCTGAAGTATCAGCACAAGATCCTCGGTTTGATCGTGCGATTCGTGCACGACACTCACGAGGCTCAGGATGTCGCTCAGGAGGCGTTCGTAAAAGCCTACCGAGCGCTTGGAAACTTTCGCGGTGACAGCGCGTTCTATACATGGCTGTACCGCATCGCCATCAACACGGCGAAGAACTACCTGGTGTCCCGCGGTCGGCGGCCGCCAGATAGTGATGTCAGTAGCGATGACGCGGAGTTCTATGACGGCGACCACGCCCTCAAGGACATCGAGTCACCGGAACGGGCATTGCTGCGCGACGAGATCGAGGCGACTGTGCATCGAACCATCGCCCAGCTGCCGGATGATTTGCGTACGGCTCTGACCTTGCGTGAGTTTGAAGGTCTGAGTTATGAGGACATCGCTAGCGTCATGCAGTGTCCGGTTGGTACGGTACGTTCGCGGATCTTCCGTGCGCGTGAGGCAATTGATAAGTCCCTGCAACCTCTGTTGCAGGAAGCCTAAGGCAGCGGCGACAGCCAAGAGAGGAACACCATGAGTCGTGAAACCCTGCAGGAATCGCTGTCCGCGGTGATGGATAACGAAGCGGACGAACTGGAGCTGCGGCGCGTGCTTGCAGCCAGTGAGAATGGCGAGTTGCGTGGCACCTGGTCGCGTTATCAGGTCGCCCGGGCAGCCATGCACCGTGAGTTGCTGGTACCGCAGCTGGACATCGCTTCTGCGGTTTCCGCGGCGTTGGCTGAGGAAGCTGCACCTGCTCGCAAGACGCCGATGTGGCGCAGTGTTGGGCGTGTAGCGGTTGCCGCTTCGGTGACTGTTGCCGTGCTGGCAGGTGTACGTTTGTACAATCAGGATGATCTGAGTGGTGCTCAGCTGGCCCAGCAAAGCGCTGCCCCGGCAATCTCGGTACCGCAAGTGCAGGGGCCTGCGCTGCTCGCTGGCTACAACAGCAGCGAAGAAGTCAGCGAAGCCGCTGAACCCGGTACTGCCAGCTGGCACGAACAGCGCCTGCCGACTTACCTGCGCCAGCATGCACAGCAAGCGGTCATGGGCGCCGGTGAGACTGCTCTGCCCTACGCACGAGCTGCCAGCCTGGAAAATCGCTAAGGAATCACATGCGCGCGATCCCTCTCTGTCTGCTCAGTGGCTTGCTGGCGATGCCGGTGCACGCCACTGAGGTGCAGGACTGGCTCAAGCGTCTCGCAGATGCGGAGCGTCAACAGAGCTTTCAGGGCACTTTCATCTACGAGCGTAATGGTAGTTTTTCCACTCATGGCATCTGGCATCGGGTGGGGGAGGGAGGCGAAGTTCGCGAGCGCCTTCTGCAGCTCGATGGCCCTGCCCAGGAAGTGCTCAAGGTAGATGGTCAGGCGCAGTGCGTAAGCGGCGCGTTGGCCGACCAGGTCAGCGAAGGGCAGGCTTGGCCGGCGCGCCATCTCGATGCTGAACAGCTGGGCAACTGGTACGACATCCGTGTCGCAGGGCAGTCTCGTATCGCCGGGCGTGCCGCCGTGGTACTGGTGCTGGCTCCCAAGGATCAGCATCGTTATGGCTTCGAACTGCACCTGGATCGCGAGACGGGTCTGCCGCTGAAATCCTTGTTGCTCAATGAGCGCGGCCAGCTTCTGGAGCGTTTCCAGTTTGCCCAGTTGAATACCGTGGCGCCTGACTCCAGTGATGTACAGCCCAGTTCGCGTTGTCGCCCTGTGCGCCTGCATGCGGTCGACAGCATGGCTGAAGGCAGTTGGCGCTCGGAGTGGTTGCCCCCAGGTTTCACGCTCAATGCCGCCCAGTTGCGGCAACTGCCATCCTCCGATGCGAAAGTCGCCTACCTGATGTATGGCGACGGCTTGGCGCGGTTTTCGGTATTCCTCGAGCCCCTGCAAGGGAGTGTTGTGGACGACGCGCGAAGCCAGTTGGGGCCAACCGTTGCGGTGTCGCGACGTATGAGCACCGATTCGGGTGAGGTCATGGTTACCGTTGTCGGCGAAATTCCATTGGGAACCGCCGAGCGTATTGCCCTTTCCATGCGTGCCGGAGTGCCTGCACAGGCCAGCAAATGAGTGAAGAGTCGGGTGTTATGCGGCATTGTCTGGAGCGCCTGTTGTGCTCCGTTGGTCAATGTCGCTCTGGCCTCGGCTCTCATATTTCTCCTTATCACCGGCGCGCTGGTGTATTTCGCGTTGTGTCGAGAAACCCGCTTTACAACCCGTTGTCCTACGTACGCTGCTGGTGATGATGCCGGTGGCGCACTGAGAGTGTCCGCGTTTCACATGGGGAGTCGTCGTTCGATGAAAAATCTCAAGTCCGTTGCACCGCTGCTGGTTGCAGCGCTGCTGTGGGGGCAGAGTCTGATGGCGCAAGCCAGTCTGCCGGACTTCACCGAGTTGGTGGAGGAGGCCTCGCCAGCGGTAGTCAATATCAGTACGCGGCAGAAGGTTCCCGAGCGCAATGTCGCCGGGCAGCCGGGGATGCCCGATCTGGAAGGTCTGCCGCCGATGTTTCGGGAGTTCTTCGAGCGCAATATTCCGCAGGTGCCGCGCAATCCCGGCGGTCGCCAGCGCGAGGCACAGTCTCTCGGCTCCGGTTTCATCATCTCGCCCGATGGCTATGTGCTGACCAACAACCATGTGGTCGCCGATGCCGATGAAATCATCGTGCGCCTTTCCGACCGCAGCGAACTCGAGGCCAAGCTGATCGGCGCTGATCCGCGCAGCGACGTCGCTTTGCTCAAGGTCGAAGGCTCGGGTCTACCAACCGTGCCGCTGGGCAAGGCTGATGACCTCAAGGTCGGTGAATGGGTGCTGGCCATCGGTTCGCCGTTCGGTTTCGACCATTCTGTGACTGCCGGTATCGTCAGCGCCAAAGGGCGTAATCTGCCGAGCGACAGTTATGTGCCGTTCATTCAGACCGATGTGGCGATCAACCCGGGTAACTCCGGTGGTCCGCTGTTCAACCTGAAGGGTGAAGTGGTCGGCATCAACTCGCAGATTTTCACCCGCTCTGGCGGTTTCATGGGCCTGTCCTTCGCCATTCCGATGGAAGTGGCCATGCAGGTCGCCGATCAGCTCAAGGCTGAAGGCAAGGTAACCCGTGGCTGGCTGGGCGTGGTGATTCAGGAAGTGAACAAGGATCTGGCCGAGTCCTTCGGTCTGGACAAACCGGCCGGTGCGCTGGTCGCTCAGGTGCTGGAGGACGGCCCGGCGGACAAGGGTGGCCTGCAGGTTGGTGACGTTATTCTCAGCCTCAACGGTAAGCCCATCATCATGTCGGCTGACCTGCCGCATCTGGTTGGTGGTCTCAAACCCGGTGAAAAGGCCGAGATGGACGTGGTGCGTGACGGTTCGCGCAAGAAACTCAACGTCACCATCGGCACCTTGCCTGAAGAAGGTCAGGAGCTGGCCTCTACGGGCTCTGTCCAGGGCGGCGAGCGCAGCAACAATCGCCTGGGCGTGACGGTTGCCGAGCTGACGGCCGAGCAGAAGAAAGGGCTCGACCTGAAAGGCGGTGTGGTCGTCAAGGACGTGCTCAACGGTCCGGCAGCCATGATCGGGCTGCGTCCGGGCGATGTGATTACCCACCTGAACAATCAGGCCATCGACTCCACCACCACCTTCACCAAGGTGGCGCAGGAACTGCCGAAGAACCGTTCTGTATCCATGCGTGTATTGCGTCAGGGTCGCGCCAGCTTCATTACCTTCAAGTTGGCGGAATAAGGCTCATATACGACGGAAAAAGGGCGCTTTCGGGCGCCCTTTTGCGTATCTGTCAGTCCGGGTGCCAGACGTGACGCGGCTATCAGGGTTCAGGTACAATCCGCGGCTATTTTCGGCAAGCGTCTTGCCTGTGCCTTCTTCGAGTGTTGATCTGTGAGTGACCTGAGTCATATCCGCAATTTTTCCATCATTGCCCACATTGACCACGGCAAGTCCACCTTGGCTGACCGTTTCATCCAGATATGCGGCGGCTTGACCGCGCGCGAGATGGAGGCTCAGGTACTGGACTCCATGGATCTGGAACGTGAGCGTGGCATCACGATCAAGGCCCACAGCGTTACGCTCTATTACAAGGCGCAGGACGGCATCACCTATCAGCTGAACTTCATCGATACCCCCGGTCACGTCGACTTCACTTACGAGGTCAGCCGCTCGCTGGCGGCCTGTGAAGGTGCGCTGTTGGTGGTCGATGCCGGTCAGGGGGTCGAGGCGCAGTCGGTCGCCAACTGCTACACCGCCATCGAGCAGGGCCTGGAAGTGATGCCCGTGCTGAACAAGATGGATCTGCCCCAGGCCGATCCGGATCGGGTCAAGGACGAGATCGAGAAGATCATCGGTATCGATGCCTCCGAGGCCGTGGCTTGCAGTGCCAAGAGCGGCATGGGCGTCGACGAGGTGCTCGAGCGCCTGGTGCAGACCATCCCGGCACCGACTGGCGAGATTGATGCGCCGCTGCAGGCGCTGATCATCGACTCCTGGTTCGACAACTACCTGGGCGTCGTTTCCTTGGTGCGTGTACGTCACGGCCGGGTGAAGAAGGGCGACAAGATTCTGGTCAAGTCCACTGGCAAGGTGCACCTGGTCGACAGCGTGGGTGTGTTCAACCCCAAGCACACCGCCACGGCTGATCTGAAAGCCGGCGAAGTGGGCTTCATCATCGCCAGCATCAAGGACATTCACGGTGCGCCGGTGGGCGATACCCTGACCCTCAGCTCGACTCCAGACGTCGAAGTGCTGCCAGGCTTCAAGAAGATCCAGCCGCAGGTCTACGCGGGCCTGTTCCCGGTCAGCTCCGATGATTTCGAAGATTTCCGCGATGCCCTGCAGAAGCTGACCCTCAACGATTCGTCGCTGCAATATCTGCCGGAAAGCTCCGACGCCCTGGGCTTCGGCTTCCGTTGCGGCTTCCTCGGCATGCTGCACATGGAGATCATCCAGGAGCGCCTGGAGCGTGAGTACGACCTGGATCTGATCACCACGGCGCCAAGCGTAATCTTCGAGGTCGTGCTCAAGACCGGTGAAACCATTTACGTGGACAACCCGTCGAAACTGCCGGATGTCTCCTCGGTCGAGGATTTCCGCGAGCCGATCGTGCAGGCCACCATCCTGGTGCCGCAGGAGCACCTGGGTAACGTCATCACCCTGTGCATCGAGAAGCGTGGCGTACAGCGCGACATGCAATTCCTCGGTTCGCAGGTTCAGGTTCGCTACGACCTGCCGATGAACGAAGTGGTGCTCGACTTCTTCGACCGTCTGAAGTCGACCAGCCGTGGCTATGCTTCGCTGGACTATCACTTCGACCGTTACCAGTCGGCCAATCTGGTCAAGCTGGACGTGCTGATCAACGGCGACAAGGTCGATGCTCTGGCACTGATCGTGCACCGTGACAATGCCCACTACAAAGGGCGTGCATTGACCGAGAAGATGAAAGAGCTGATTCCTCGGCAGATGTTCGATGTGGCGATTCAGGCAGCCATTGGTGGCCAGATCGTTGCGCGTACCACTGTCAAGGCGCTGCGCAAGAACGTATTGGCCAAGTGCTACGGTGGTGACGTCAGCCGTAAGAAAAAACTGCTGGAGAAGCAGAAGGCCGGTAAGAAACGCATGAAGCAGGTCGGCAACGTGGAAATTCCACAAGAAGCCTTCCTCGCTGTGCTCAGGTTGGATGGCTAAGGGTTTATGTCGATCAATTTCCCGCTCCTGTTGGTTATCGCCGTCGCCGTTTGTGGCCTCCTGGCTCTGATCGATCTGATTCTGCTGGCCCCGCGTCGCCGTGCGGCGATTGCGGCGTATCAGGGGCGGGTCGACGATCCTGAAGACCGGGTGCTGGAGCGCCTGAACAAGGAACCCTTGCTGGTCGAATACGGCAAGTCGTTCTTTCCGGTGCTGGCCATCGTGCTGGTGCTGCGTTCGTTTCTGGTCGAACCCTTCCAGATTCCCTCGGGGTCGATGAAGCCGACCCTGGAAGTGGGCGACTTCATTCTGGTCAACAAGTTTGCCTACGGCATTCGCCTGCCGGTGATCGACACCAAGGTCATCGAGGTGGATAACCCGCAGCGCGGTGACGTGATGGTATTCCGCTACCCCAGCGATCCCACCATCAACTACATCAAGCGCGTGGTCGGTCTGCCGGGCGACAAGATCCAGTACACCCAAGGCAAACGTCTGTTGATCAATGGCGAGCCGGTGGCCGAGAAACTGATCGGCGAAGAAGCTGGCAGCCTGGGCAGCGCGACGCTTTATCAAGAGCGTCTGGGCCAGGTGGAACACACCATCCGCAAGGAAATGACCCGCATGCGCCGCGAACCTGGCGGTGAATGGGTCGTGCCGCAAGGGCACTACTTCATGATGGGTGACAACCGCGACAACTCCAACGACAGCCGTTACTGGCGTGATCGTCATATCCCTCAGGAGCTGTGGGGCATGGTTCCCGACGACCATATCGTCGGCAAGGCCTTCGCCATCTGGATGAGCTGGCCGGAGCCCAAGACCAGCAATCTGCCCAATTTCTCTCGTGTCGGCCTGATTCATTGAGCACTGGCGCGCTGTTCAACGCAGCGCCGCAGGCTATAAATAGTCTAGCCGTCAGGCTTTCCAACAAGACCGTTCATTGGGGACACACATGACTTTCGCGCGTTCGCAGCAGGGGCTTTCCATTCTGGGTTGGCTGGTGGTTCTGGCCGTGGTGGCGTTCTTTGCCAGTACTGCGTTCAAGGTGCTGCCGCATTACCTGGACTATATGTCCATGGAGAAGATCATCACGTCGGTGGAAACCGACAAGGCGGCTGACGTGCGAACCCTCAACGAGTTTTACACCCATGTCAGCAAGGGTATGCAGGTCAACAACATTCGTGACCTGAACATGCGCGACGCTCTGCAGGTGAAAGTCGAGAACAACGAGTTCCTGGTTCACCTCAAATATGAAAAACGCGAGCCGCTGATCGAGAACCTCGATCTGGTGGTGAATTTCGACAAAGAATTTCGTGTACGGATGCCGTGAGTCCCAATTTGTCCCGCCTCGAGCGCCAGCTCGGATATAGCTTCAAGGATCAGGATCTGATGATCCTGGCCCTGACCCATCGCAGTTTCGCCGGTCGCAATAACGAGCGCCTGGAATTTCTCGGTGATGCCATCCTCAACTTCGTCGCCGGCGAGGCGCTGTTCCAGCGCTTCCCGCAGGCCCGTGAAGGTCAGTTGTCGCGCCTGCGCGCCCGCTTGGTCAAAGGTGAAACCCTGGCCGTTCTGGCCCGTGGTTTCGAACTGGGCGAGTACCTGCGCCTGGGTTCCGGCGAGCTGAAAAGCGGCGGTTTCCGTCGTGAGTCGATCCTCGCCGATGCGCTCGAAGCGCTGATCGGCGCCATTTATCTGGATACCGGCATGGACGCGGCACGCGAGCGTGTGCTGGCCTGGTTGAGCAATGAGCTCGACGGCCTGACCCTGGTCGACACCAACAAGGATCCGAAGACGCGACTGCAGGAGTTCCTCCAGTCGCGCGCCTGCGAACTGCCTCGTTACGAGGTGGTGGACATTCAGGGCGAGCCACACTGCCGTACCTTCATGGTCGAGTGCCAGGTGGCCCTGCTCAATGAAAAGACCCTGGGCCAGGGCGGCAGCCGGCGTATCGCCGAGCAGGTCGCCGCGGCTGCGGCGCTGATCGCCCTCGGGGTGGAGAATGGCAATGACTGATGCACCTGTGACCCGCTGCGGCTATGTCGCCATCGTCGGCCGCCCCAATGTGGGCAAGTCGACGCTGCTCAACCACATCCTCGGGCAGAAGCTGGCGATCACCTCGCGCAAGCCGCAGACCACCCGCCACAACATGCTCGGGATCAAGACCGAGGGCGAGATCCAGGCTGTCTATGTCGATACCCCGGGGCTGCACAAGAACAACGAGAAGGCACTCAATCGCTACATGAACCGCAGTGCCAGCACAGCGCTGAAGGACGTCGATGTCGTGGTGTTCGTGGTCGATCGCATGCGCTGGACCGATGAGGATCAGCTGGTTCTGGAGAAGGTGCAGCACGTCAAATGCCCGATCCTGCTGGCGGTCAACAAGGCCGACCGCCTGGAAGACAAGAGCGAGCTGCTGCCGCACCTGAACTGGCTGGCCGAGCAGTTGCCGCAGGCCGAGATCGTACCGATCTCCGCGCTGCAGGGGCAGAACCTCGACACCCTGGAGAAGCTGGTGGGCGAGCGCCTGCCGGAGTCCGAGCATTTCTACCCGGAAGACCAGATCACCGACCGCTCTAGTCGCTTCCTGGCGGCCGAGCTGATTCGCGAGAAGATCATGCGCCAGCTCGGTGCCGAGCTGCCGTACCAGATCACCGTGGAGATCGAGGAGTTCAAGCAGGAAGGTCGCATCCTGCATATCCACGGCCTGATTCTGGTGGAGCGCGACGGGCAGAAGAAGATCATCATTGGCGACAAGGGGGAGCGCATCAAACGCATCGGCCAGGACGCGCGCAAGGACATGGAAACCATGTTCGATTCCAAGGTGATGCTCAACCTCTGGGTCAAGGTCAAAGGCGGCTGGTCCGATGACGAGCGAGCCTTGCGTTCTCTGGGCTATCTGGATCTGTAAGGTGCGCTGATTGCGCACCTTTTCCTAGCCATCTCCAGGCGGTGCTCTTCTCATGATTCCCACCGCCTACGTCCTGCACAGCCGTCCCTACAAGGAAAGCAGCGCGCTGGTGGATTTCTTCACCACCCAGGGGCGTGTGCGCGCGGTGCTGCGTGCCGCGCGTGGCAAGGTCGGCAGCATTGCCCGGCCTTTCGCGCCGCTGGAACTGGAGCTGCGCGGGCGTGGTGAGCTGAAGACCGTTGGTCGTCTGGAAAGCGCCGGCATCCCGTTGTTGCTGACCGGCGAGGCGCTGTTTTCCGGTCTCTACCTCAACGAATTGCTGATTCGCCTGCTGCCGGCCGAAGATCCGCACCCCGTGATGCTCGAACACTATGGCCTCACCTTGCAGGCACTGGCGGCCGGCCGGCCGTTGGAACCCTTGCTGCGTGCATTCGAATGGCGCCTGCTGGACGAGCTGGGCTATGGTTTCGCCTTGGATCGTGATCAGCACGACCAACCCATCGATCCGGCGGCCCTGTATCGCTGGCAACAGGACATCGGCCTGGTGCCAGTGGTACAACTGCAGCCCGGCGTATTCCAGGGCCGCGAACTGCTGGCGATGGCCGAAGCCGACTGGCATACGCCGGGCGCGCTGGCTGCCGCCAAGCGCCTGATGCGCCAGGCGCTGGCACCCCATCTCGGCGGTAGGCCACTGGTCAGCCGCGAACTTTTCATGACGCTCAAGGAGTCCAAGCGTGACTGAGGCCAATTGTATTCTGCTCGGCGTGAACATCGACCACGTCGCCACCCTGCGCCAGGCACGCGGCACGCGCTATCCGGATCCGGTCAAGGCCGCGCTGGACGCCGAAGAGGCTGGCGCCGACGGTATCACCGTGCACCTGCGTGAAGACCGCCGACATATCCAGGATCGCGACGTGCGCGTATTGGCCGACGTGCTGCAGACGCGGATGAACTTCGAGATGGGCGTCACCGATTTCATGCTCGGTTTCGCCGAGCAAATCCGCCCGGCGCATGTCTGCCTGGTACCGGAAACCCGCCAGGAGCTGACCACCGAAGGTGGCCTCGATGTGGCCGGCCAGGAGGCACGCATTGCCGCGGCGGTGGAGCGTCTGACGCTGGCAGGTTGCGAGGTGTCGCTGTTCATCGATGCCGAAGAGCGGCAGATCGAAGCAGCCATGCGCGTCGGTGCTCCGGCTATTGAACTGCACACTGGCCGCTACGCTGATGCTCACACCGCGGAAGAAGCTGCGCATGAGCTTTCGCGCATTCGTGATGGCGTCATCTGCGGTCTGAACCACGGATTGATCGTCAATGCCGGTCATGGCCTGCACTACCACAACGCCGAAGCCGTGGCGGCGATTCCCGGTATCAACGAACTGAACATCGGCCACGCCATCGTCGCCCATGCGTTGTTCGTCGGCTTCAAACAGGCCGTCGCCGAGATGAAGGCGCTGATCGTCGCGGCTGCCAATCGCGGCTAAGCATAGGCGCGCAGGCTAACTGCCGGCCGGGCGGCTGCTCGTAGGGTGCGCTGTGCGCACCAGGCAGGCACTGCGATATTCCCGGTGTGCACGGCGCACCCTACACAGCTTTGCGTGAGCGTCTGAACCCTCTAGCGATAGGCGGGAGCTGGATCATCCGGCCAACGATCGAGCGAACGGCCTCTCGTAGGGTGCGCCGTGCGCACCAGGCAGGCACTGCGATATTCCCGGTGCGCATGGCGCACCCTACTCAGCTCTGCGCGAACGCCTGAACCATCTGCTTGGCGAGCGCCTCGACGGCGTCGTTGCGTTGATGGCCGAGAATCAGCTTGATGTGGTACTCGCCAAGGGCGGGCAAGCCTTGTTCTGCGCCGAGTCGGCGTAGCGGCGGCTTGACCAGGCTGCGCGGGAATGGCGCGATGGCCAGATCGGCGGTCATCGCCGCTTCCTGGCCGGCGCACTGCTCGCACGAATAGGCGATGCGATACGCGAGTCCCTGCCGATCCAGTGCATCGATTGCAGTCCTGCGCCAGGCGCAGCCGGGGTTGGCCAGCGCCAGTGGCAAGGGCGAGCGTTGCATGGCCAGGCCGCCATCGCGTCCGGCCCAGACCAGCTCTTCGGAATAGATCACTTCGCCGCGCGAGTCATCCAGGCCGTCGTTGCCGGCGTTGATCAGGGTCAGATCCAGTTCGCCGGCATCCAGCTTGGCCACCAGATCCACACTGCGCCCCACGTTTACCTCGACCTCCACGGCTGGATGGCTGCGGGCGAACAGCATGAGCACACTGGGTAACACGCGGTCGCCGATATCGTTCGGTGTGCCGAAGCGCACGCGGCCGGTCAGCGTTGGGGTGAGAAAGCGTGCCACAGCCTCCTCGTTGAGTTTGAGCAGGCGCCTGGCGTAGCCCAGCAGCAACTCGCCCTCGGCAGTCAGTTGCACGCGCCTGGCCTCGCGAGTGAACAGGCGCTGGCCAAGGGTTTCCTCCAGACGCTTGATCTGCAGGCTGACGGCCGCCGTGCTGCGAAATACTTGCGCCGCAGTGCGGGTGAAGCTGCCGCTGTCGGCGATGGCGACGAAGGTACGCAGCACATCGCTTTCCAGAAGCGGCAGCGCGGTGGGGGTTGTCGCGTTCATAATCGTTAAATATTACTTAACTTTAGGTTTGATATTTATCGTTTGTTTGAACGATAGGCGCGTTTCATTCTGATCGCAAGCCCGGCCAAAGCCGGCAGCGAAACGGAGGAAGTGCCATGAACAGTTCGAGCAAGCACGACAAGTCGCCTTCGGCCATGCCCGAGTTCTACATGCCGGCCATGTGGCCGCTGGATCTGCAGTGCGCCATCGTCGACTGGGTTGGCGCCTGGTTCTGGCGTCGGCGCATGCGCCGCCTGCTGGTGCAGGATGTACAGGGGCAGATTCGCCTGGGCAGCGCCCGTGGCGTGGTGGAGCAGGGCGCCGCTGAGCCGTTGCGGCTGATCGCTCAGCGGCGGGCGCGTTGGCTGCGGCCGTAGGGTGGGTGCAACCCGCCAATTGCAGTCTGGCGGGGTTGTCCCGCCCTACGAGACTTACTGTACCTAGGGCTTGCGCGCTACCAGCACGGCGCGTGTCGGTGCCGGAAGACCCTCGATGGTGCGGCTGTGGTCGGCCGGATCGAGGAATTCTGGCAGCGACTGGAAGCGCATCCACTCGGTGGCGCGTTGCTCTTCTACCGAGGTGGTGCTGACGTCGACGCAGCGCACATCCTCGAAACCAGCACGGCGCAGCCAGCGCTCCAGCGCGGGCACCGAGGGCAGGAACCAGACGTTGCGCATCTGTGCGTAGCGATCCTCGGGTACCAGCACCTGCTCGGCATCGCCTTCCACCACCAGGGTTTCCAGCACCAGTTCACCGTCCTTGACCAGCGCATCTTTCAGATCGAGCAGATGGTCGATGGGCGAGCGACGGTGGTACAGCACGCCCATGGAGAACACTGTGTCGAAGCCCTGCAGTTTGGCTGGCAGCTCTTCGAAGGCCAGCGGCAGGTGCCAGACCGGCTGATCCGGCAGGTAGTGCTTCATCGCCAGGAATTGGCAGAGGAACAGCCAGTTGGGGTCGATGCCGACCACGCTATCTGCGCCCGCGCCGAGCATGCGCCACATGTAGTAGCCGTTGCCGCAACCGACATCGAGGATGCGCTTGCCGCGCAGGTCGAGGTGCGGGGCGACGCGCTGCCATTTCCAGTCCGAGCGCCATTCGGTGTCGATGTGCACGCCGAACAGTTCGAACGGCCCCTTGCGCCACGGAATCAAGCCCTGCAGGGCAGTCTTCAATTGCGCACGGCTCGCCTCATCGCAGGCGCCGCCAAAGGCGAAGTGTTGAACCAGTTCCACCTCGCTCACCGGCAGGTTCGGCAGCGCCTGCACGGCGCCGTACCAGCGTGTGAGGTCGCCGTGACCGATGGCCAGCTTGGCATCGAGTTGCCCGGGCAGGTCGGCCGTCCATTCCTGCAGCGGGGTACCGGCCAGCTGTGCCTGCAGGGCATCGAGATCCAGATCGCGCATCATGGCAGAGCCACCAGCGAGGCGAAGTTCAGGCACTGGAACCAGGGCAGCACCTTGCTGAAACCGGCGTCTAGCAGGCGCTCGCGATGCTGTTCGAGACTATCGGGCAGCATCACCTTCTCGATGGCGCTGCGCTTCTGCGCGATTTCCAGTTCGCTGTAGCCGTTGGCGCGTTTGAAGGCGACGTGCAGCTCGGTGAGCAGGTCGTGCTCGGCCGCATCCTCGAAACGCAGCTTCTCCGAGAGGATCAGCGCGCCACCGGGCAGCAGAGCCTGGCGAATGCGGGTTAGCAGCTCCAGGCGCCGCTCTGGCGGAATGAATTGCAGGGTGAAGTTGAGCGTGACCAATGAGGTGGGTTGCAGCTCAAGGGCGAGAATGTCGGCCTCGATCACCTCCACCGGCAGCAGCTCCTGGAACATGGCGTCCTGGGCATGCAGGTATTCGCTGCAGCGCGCGACCATGGCCGGCGAGTTGTCCACGGCGATCACCTTGCAGCCATCGACGCGCACGTGGCGGCGCAGGGCCTGAGTCACGGCGCCGAGCGAAGCGCCGAGGTCGTACAGGGTGGTCTGCGGTTGGGCGAACTGGCCGGCCAGCACGCCGATATTCTCGACGATGGTCGGGTAACCGGGTACCGAGCGCTTGATCATGTCAGGAAACACCCGCACCACGTCCTCGTTGAAGACGAAATCGGGCACCTCGGGCAGAGGCTGGGCGAATAGACGATCAGGTTCTTGGCTCACGACGGTCGCAACGGATAGCGGAAAAGGCCGGCATTTTAGCCAAGTGCGGGCGAACAGTCAGGGTTTTCCCGACTGCTCGCCGGGGCGATCAAACCTGGGTGCGTTGAAAGGCTGAGGCGGTGATTCCCCACTGGCCGAGCCAGTAGGTAAGGATGATGGCGTAGGGCGCGGCGTCGAAGCTGGCGACGAAGCGGTCGATGCCGATCAGGCTGTCGGACAGCACGAAGAGGAAGGCGCCGCCGGCGGCGAGCCAGGTGGAGCGCGGCTGCAGAGCCGGGTGACCGATACGGGCCAGGGCGCGCCAGAGCATCAGGCTGATTACCGTGGCGTAGCAGGCCACCGGGATCAGTAACTCGCCCAGGCCGCTGCTGGCCAGCAGGGCGAACATCGTACCGCCGGCGATCAGCGCCAGCAGCAGGGCTGGCAGGGCAGGTTGGCGGCTGTCGGAGAGGTAGGCGCGCAGGTAAGCCAGATGGCCGAGCAGGAAGGCGCCGAGGCCGAACACGAACAGGTCGCCGGGCCAGTCCAGCAGAAGGTCGCCAGCCAGGGAAAACAGCAGGCCGATACCGATCCAGCGACGGTAGGTGCCAGCTGGTGCCTGGCGTAGCCAGAGCAGCAAGGCGATCACTGGGATGCCCTTGGTCAGCAGGCTGAGCTGCGTATCGCCAGTGATCCGGCCGTAGAGAAATACCGCAGCACCTGCCAGACCGAGCAGCAACCAACGCATAGCGAGACTCCATTCGTTATTGGAATGGCGCGACTATGCCCAGCGACCGGACGCCTGCCAATGCGAGGGGTGCCAAATCGTGTGGCGGATCGTGCCGCCACTCGACGCCATCGGCAGTATTGGGCAACGTATGTGTTCGTTCAGGAGAAGCGCATGCCGATATCGCCACCTGTCACCGAGCTGATCGAGCGGCTGTACCGCGAAGAGTCGCGCCGTGTGCTCTCCACCCTGATTCGCCTGCTCGGCGATTTCGACCTGGCCGAAGAGGCGCTGCACGAGGCGTTTCGCAGTGCGGTCGAGCACTGGCCGCGCGAGGGCCTGCCGGACAATCCGCGTGCCTGGCTGGTGTCTGCCGGGCGTTTTCGTGCCATCGACAGCCTGCGTCGGCAGCGCCGCTTTCAGCCGCTCGATGATCAGCTCGAGTTACCGGACGAGCGCGGTGCCGAGGAGAGTGAGCTACTCGAGGACGACCGTTTGCGCCTGATCTTCACCTGCTGCCACCCGGCGCTGTCCAGCGATGCCCAGGTGGCGCTGACCCTGCGTGAGGTGTGCGACCTGAGCACCGAAGAGATTGCCCGCGCCTTCCTCTCCAGCCCGTCGACCCTGGCGCAGCGCATCGTGCGTGCCAAGGCGAAGATTCGCGACGCGCGCATCCCTTACGAGGTACCGGGGCGCAGTGAACTGCCCGAGCGCCTGGAGGCGGTGTTGCGTGTGGTCTATCTGGTGTTCAACGAAGGCTATTTCGCCAGCTCCGGTGATTCGCTGACGCGCAGCCAGCTGTCCGACGAGGCGATTCGCCTGGGCCGTTTGCTGCTGGAGTTGCTGCCCGAGCCGGAAGTACAGGGGCTGCTGGCGCTGATGCTGCTGCACGAATCACGTCGTGCTGCGCGCAGTGGTGTCGATGGCGAGGTGATTTTGCTGGAAGCCCAGGATCGCGACCTGTGGAACCGCGAGCTGATCGCCGAAGGCGAGGCTCTGGTCTTGCAAGCGCTGCACTCAAGGCGTTTCGGCCCCTACAGCCTGCAAGCGGCGATTGCTGCGGTGCATGCCGAGGCGACCAGTCTGGAGGAAACCGATTGGGTGCAGATTGTCGGCCTGTATGACGAACTGCTGCGCCTGAATCCGTCGCCGGTGATCGAACTCAACCGCGCCGTGGCGTTGGCCATGCGTGACGGGCCGGAGGTCGGGCTGGAGCAGGTCGACCGTCTGCTGGCTACCGGCGAGCTGGATGGCTATCACCTGGCGCACGCCGCGCGCGCCGATCTATTACGCCGACTGGGCCGTCGCGAGCAGGCAGTCGCTGCCTACCGCCAGGCCCTGGCGCTTGCTCAACAGATACCGGATCGGCAGTTTCTGCAGAAGAGGCTGGAGGAGTTGGACGACGAATCGTAGCGTGAACTTTGCACCCCTTAGCTTGGCTGGATTCCAACTTGAATCTCTCCATCGCTCCGTGAGTGGGCATCAGTCAATGTTTGCAATGCCGTTGCGATAGTGTGAAAACACGCCAGTTTTTTTATGCCAGGCAGCGGCGCTCCGAGCTGACTCGGAGTATCGTGGCGGGCATTCAAACAATGATCCGCAGCCCGGATGCCGCTCTCGATGAAATGTCTGCGCCAGTTCGCTCTTGCCTCCCTGTTCGTTGCCCCCAGCCTGGTGGTTGCCGCCCCTTCCATTGATGACAAATCGGCCTTCATCGCCGATCTGGTCAGCCGCATGACCCTGGAGGAGAAGGTCGGTCAACTGCGCCTGATCAGCATCGGCGGCGATATGCCGCGCGAGCGCATCCGTGCCGAGATGGCGGCCGGTCGTATCGGTGCCACCTTCAACTCGGTGGTACGCCCCGAGAACCGGCCGATGCAGGAGGCCGCCCTGCGAAGCCGCCTGGGAATCCCGGTGTTCTTCGCCTACGACATCATCCATGGTCATCGCACTACCTTTCCCATCGGATTGGGGCTGGCATCGAGCTGGGACATTCCAGCCATCGAGAACAGCGCCCGGATCGCGGCTTTCGAAGCCAGCGCCGACGGCCTGGACATGACCTTCGCGCCGACCGTGGACATCTCCCGTGATCCGCGCTGGGGACGCACTTCCGAAGGTTTTGGCGAAGATCCCTACTTGGTCTCTCGTATCGCCACGGCCATGGTGCATGGCTTTCAGGGTAAGGATCCCAGTGATCCGCAGCGGATCATGGCCAGCGTCAAGCACTTCGCCCTGTATGGCGCAGTTGAGGGCGGGCGCGACTACAACGTGGTCGACATGAGCCCGATGCGCATGTACCAGGACTACCTGCCGCCGTACCGAGCGGCCATCGATGCCGGTGCCGGTGGGGTGATGGTGGCGCTGAATGCGATCAATGGTGTGCCGGCCTCGGCCAATACCTGGTTGTTGCGCGACCTGCTGCGTCGCGATTGGGGCTTCAAGGGTGTGGCGCTGAGTGACCATGGTGCGATCACCGAGTTGATGCGTCATGGCGTGGCCGCTGATGGCCGTGAAGCTGCGCGTCTGGCGATTACTGCAGGTGTTGGCATGAGTATGGCTGACACGCTTTACGATCAGGAACTGCCGGCTCTGGTACGTAGCGGCACGGTGCCGCAGGGCGTACTGGATGAGGCGGTCACTCACGTGCTCAATACCAAGTACGACCTGGGTCTGTTCCATGATCCGTTCCGCCGTATCGGTCGCGCCGAAGACGATCCTGCCGATGTGAATGCCGAGAGTCGCTTGCACCGCGCCGATGCGCGGGCCATGGCGCGTGATTCGCTGGTGCTGCTGGAAAACCATGGCGACACCCTGCCGCTGAGCAAGAAGACCACCGTTGCTCTGATTGGGCCGCTGGCTGATTCTCCCGTGGACATGCTCGGCAGTTGGTCCGCCGTCGGTGTGGCCGAGCAGGCGGTGACGCTACGCAAAGGCATGGAGGCGGCACTCAAGAGCCACGGCAAGCTGCTCTACGCCGTGGGCGCGAACGTCACTGACGACGCCCATGTGATCAATTATCTGAACCAACTCAACTGGGATCGCCCGGAAGTCGTGCTGGACAAGCGCACACCGCAAGCCATGCTGGAGGAGGCCGTGCGCGTCGCGGCGCAGGCTGACGTCATCGTCGCTGCCGTCGGCGAGGCGCGTGGCATGTCGCATGAGTCGTCCAGCCGTACCCGTCTGGATCTGCCTGACAGCCAGCAGGCTCTGCTGCGTGCGCTCAAGGCTACCGGAAAACCGCTGGTACTGGTGTTGATGAACGGGCGGCCGCTGGCGCTGAGCTGGGAGAAGGAAAACGCCGACGCCATGCTGGAAACCTGGTACAGCGGCATCGAGGGCGGCCACGCCATCGCCGATGTGCTGTTCGGCGAGCACAACCCCTCTGGCAAGCTGCCGATCACCTTCCCGCGTTCGGTCGGGCAGATTCCGACCTACTACAATCATCTGCGTGTGGGGCGCCCGTACACGCCAGGGACACCGGGCAACTACACTTCCCAGTATTTCGAGGAACCCAATGGCCCGCTGTATCCATTCGGCTATGGTTTGAGTTACAGCGATTTCCGCTTGTCGGCCCCAACGCTGTCCGCCGAGCGCATGGGGCCAGAGGATAAAATTCGCGTCAGCGTTACGCTCAAGAATGCCGGGCCGCGAGCCGGCGCCACCGTGGTGCAGCTGTATCTGCACGACGATGCCGCTTCGGTGATCCGTCCGGTGAAGGAACTCAAGGATTTTCGCAGGGTCAAGCTTGAGTCTGGTGAAGCTCGCGAACTGCATTTCGAGATCGATGAAAGCATGCTGCGTTTCTATAACGCTAGCCTGCAGCAGGTCAGCGAGCCAGGTGCCTTCCGCGTTCAGCTAGGGCTGGATTCGGAGACCGTGCAGGAAGCACGTTTTGAATTGCTGTCACGCCAATGAAGGGGTGGCTCTAGGAGGCGAAAATATACTCGCGCGGGTACCTTTGCCGGACTTCACGATCTGGTAATAATGCGCAGAAAGAATCCGCGCATGCGGGGACGTCTCCGCTCGGTTGGCTGTCTGCATTGCGCTCGCGTTGTCGTTGCATCATTCGCCTGATTTGAATTCCGTGTAGCGGCTACCCGTGGGGTGGCTGCTGCACGTCAATACGTGTTGCCCTGGAGGCTGTGTGTCGATGAGTCGTTGTTCTGGAGCCCGTATGGGCAAGGCCGGCAAGCTGGCCTTCTGTGTGCTCCCTCTGCTGTTCGCTGCCCAGAGCTGGGCCTTCGATCTGGATGACGTGGCGGTCAAGGCCAAGGCGCTTGCCGCTGAAGGCTACCAGGCTCCGCAAAGCCGTTTGCCGGCTTCGCTGCGTGAGCTGCCGTTCGCCGGTTACCAGAAGGTTCGCTTCCTTGAGGAAAAGGCGCACTGGCGTGACGGCAAGACGCCGTTCCAGCTGTACTTCTTCCACCAGGGCATGCATTTCGACGTACCGGTTAAGATCAACGAGGTGACCGCCGAAGGTACCCATGAGATCAAGTACGACCCGTCGATGTTCGACTTCGGCGATCTCAACCTGAATCCGGATGATCTTAAGGATCTGGGCTTTGCCGGTTTCAAGGTGATCAATGAGATCAATGCCAACGGCAGGCATGACGAAGTGATGAGCGTGCTCGGCGCCAGCTACTTCCGTATCGTTGGCAAGGGGCAGGTGTTCGGTCTCTCCGCCCGTGGCCTGGCGATCGACACGGCGTTGCCGTCGGGGGAGGAGTTTCCGCGTTTCAGCGAATTCTGGATCGAGAAGCCGCAGCCCGATCGCCGCAGCCTGGTGATCTACGCGCTGCTCGATTCACCGCGCGCCACCGGTGCCTATCGCATGGAGATCAAACCCGGTCGCGACAGCGTGCTCGACGTGCAATCGAAGGTGTACCTGCGTGAGAACGTCGAGAAGCTCGGCATCGCACCGCTGACCAGCATGTACCTGTTCGGCGCCAACCAACCCTGGCCGCGCCCGAACTATCGCCCGCAACTGCACGACTCCGATGGCCTGGCCATCCATGCTGGCAATGGTGAGTGGATCTGGCGCCCGTTGAACAACCCGCAACGTCTCAACGTCAGCAGCTATCGCATCGACAACCCACGTGGTTTCGGTTTGATGCAGCGTGGCCGCGATTTCAATCAGTACCAGGATCTCGATGACCGCTACGAGCTGCGGCCGAGCGGTTGGGTGGAAACTGTCGGTGACTGGGGCACCGGTCATGTCGAGCTGGTGGAGATCCCCACGCCGGACGAAACCAACGACAACATCGTCGCCCTGTGGCGTCCGGAGAAGCTGCCGGCGCAAGGGGAGTCGCTGGATGTGGCCTATCGCCTACACTTCAGTCGTGACGACGCCAAACTGCACGATCCGCAACTGGCGATGGTCAGCCAGACCCGCTTGTCCGAAGGGGATATCAAGCAGGCCAACCTGATCCGCCAGGCCGATGGCAGCACCGCGCTGGTGATCGACTTCGTCGGTGCCGAGCTGGCCAAGCGTTCACCCGACGCGGCACCGACCGTGCAAGTGAGTGTCGATGGTAACGGTGAGCTGCTGGAGGACAACCTGCGCTACAACCCGGTGAGCAAAGGCTGGCGTCTGATGTTGCGTGTCAAGGTCAAGAACCCGGCACAACCCGTGGAGATGCGTGCCGCCCTGGTCGAGGACGGCAAGCCCCTGTCGGAAACCTGGAGCTATCAGCTGCCCTCCCATGAATAACTCCCACGACGCTACACCGATTCAGGATTATCTCGATGAGTTGCCGCTCGATCAGGAGCGGCAACAGGCGTTGGCTCATCGTCTGGAAGAGGAGGGCGGGGATCTCGCCACGTTGCACAGGGCTCTGCAGGAACCGGAGCACAAAGCAGCTGAACCTCTTGAAGAAACCCGTGAAATGCTCGACTCGGTGCCAGCTCGACTGGCACTGGGTTGGCCCGACGCCATCGAGCGCGGCTGCCGCATCGTGCAGGATCACCAGGGGCGGCCCACCATCGATTCGACACCGCCGATCAAGCGCACGCGTATGGTGCCCGAGCCGTGGCAGATCAACATTTTGCAGCGCGGCTGGCAGCGTCTGAAAGGTGAGAAGCCGGCGCCGCGGCCACGTACCCGCGAGAGCGAAGATTTCGCCGAAGAGCGCTGGCGCCATGTTGCAGCGGTACGCCGTGCCGCGCTGCTGGTCTTGATGATCACGCAGACCGTGGTCGCCACCTGGTACATGAAGTCCGTGCTGCCCTACCAGGGCTGGTCGCTGGTCGACCTGGGCCTGGTGTTCGAACAGCCGTTGCGCGAGTCGGCGCGGCAGATCCTGCCTTATGTGGTGCAGACCAGCATCCTGGCGTTGTTCGCACTGCTGTTCTGCTGGGTGTCGATGGGCTTCTGGACGGCGCTGATGGGCTTCTTCCAATTGCTCAAGGGACACGATCGCTACAGCATTTCCGCCAGTAGCTGCGGTGACGAGCCGATCTCGCCGCGGGCGCGTACCGCGCTGGTCATGCCGATCGCCAACGAGCACGTGCCACGTGTGTTCGCCGGCCTGCGGGCGACCTTCGAGTCGCTCAAGGCCACCGGGCAACTCGAGCATTTCGATTTCTTCGTCCTCAGCGACAGTAACGACCCTGATATCTGCGTGGCCGAGCAGCAGGCCTGGATGGAGCTGTGCCGCGAGGTGGAGGGCTTTGGTCACATCTTCTACCGTCGGCGTCGCCGTCGGGTGAAGCGCAAGAGCGGCAACATCGACGACTTCTGCCGTCGTTGGGGCAGCAATTACCGTTACATGGTGGTGCTCGATGCCGACAGCGTGATGAGCGGTGAATGCCTGACCCGTCTGGTGCGTCTGATGGAGGCCAACCCAGGCGCCGGTATCATCCAGACCGCGCCCAAAGCCTCGGGCATGGACACCCTGTACGCACGTCTGCAGCAGTTCGCTACCAGCGTCTACGGGCCACTGTTCACCGCTGGTCTCAACTTCTGGCAGCTGGGTGAGTCGCACTACTGGGGCCATAACGCGATCATCCGCGTCAAACCCTTCATCGAGCACTGCGCCCTGGCGCCTTTGCCTGGAACGGGATCCTTCGCGGGTGCAATCCTGTCCCACGACTTCGTCGAGGCCGCGTTGATGCGTCGCGCCGGCTGGGGTGTGTGGATCGCCTATGACCTGCCGGGCAGCTATGAAGAGTTGCCGCCGAACCTGCTCGACGAGCTCAAGCGCGACCGCCGTTGGTGCCATGGCAACCTGATGAACTTCCGTCTGTTCCTGGTGCGTGGCATGCACGCGGTGCATCGCGTGGTGTTCCTCACTGGCGTCATGTCCTACCTGTCCGCACCGTTGTGGCTGCTGTTTCTGGTGTTGTCGACCTGCCTGCTGGCGATCCATACGCTGATGGTGCCGGAGTATTTCCTGCAGCCCAATCAGCTCTATCCCCTGTGGCCACGCTGGCAACCGGAGGAGGCCGTTGCGCTGTTCTCCGCCACCATGACCCTGCTGTTCCTGCCCAAGCTGCTGAGCGTGCTGCTGATCTGGATCAAGGGCGCCGAAGCCTACGGCGGCCGCATGCGGGTGCTGTTGTCGATGCTCCTGGAAGCGTCCTGCTCGGTACTGCTGGCGCCAGTGCGCATGCTGTTCCACAGCTTGTTCGTCACCGCAGCGTTCCTCGGTTGGTCGGTGCAGTGGAATTCGCCGCAGCGCGTGGATGATTCCACACCCTGGAGCGAGGCGTTCCGCCGTCATGGCTCCCAGGTGCTGATCGGTATCAGCTGGACTGCATTGGTGGCCTGGCTCAATCCGGACTTCCTCTGGTGGTTGGCCCCTATCGTGGTGTCGCTGGTGCTTTCTCCGGCGGTTTCGGTGCTGACCAGTCGTACCGCGCCGGGGTTGGCCGCACGGCGCAGCAAGTTGTTCCTGATTCCGGAGGAGTACAAGGTGCCGGTGGAACTGAGCAACACCTCCGAGTACGAGCGACTGAACAGCTCGCGAGCACTGCGCAAGGGCTTCCTGCGTGCCGTGGTCGACCCGCTGTACAACGCCCTGGTCTGCGCGATGGCCCGTGCCCGTCATGCCAAGGTGGTTCCGGCCGCCGAAGCACTGCGCGATGAGCGTATCGATGAAATCCTCAGTGCCGGGCCTGAAGGCAAGGTCGAAGCGACCCGCTGGCGTCTGCTCAACGACCCTGACGGCATGGCGCGCCTGCATGCGCGCATCTGGCAAGAACCGCAACACCACGCCTGGCGCGAAGCGCTGCGCGACGCCTGATCATCCCGCACGCTCCGGTCTCGACTGGAACGTGCGGTGATGCCTTTCTGACATCCTTGTTAACATCTCTGTTGCTCATGTTTTGAGGTGGCGCGGCACCATTGGCTCTGGAACGGGTCTTTCGCACCGATAACGGTATGAAGCCGCCTAGATTTCATTCATGACATTGGAGAGGAACCGTGATGTCGAACCTACATGATTCCGCGCAGCGCTATGGCGCCATTACACGCCTGTTGCACTGGGGGATGGCCGTTTTGCTAGGCTGGCAATTCGTGACCGTCCTTGCGCACGTCCTGGTAGAGGACAGTGGCCTGGACAAATTCGCCTGGGGTACGCACAAGGCTACGGGCCTGTTGCTGATGGTGCTGGTGGTGATTCGCCTGCTCTGGGCGCTGTACAGCAGTAGCCGGCGGCCTGCGCCCGTCAGCACGCTGGCACGCTTCGGCCATCTGGCGTTGTACGGCCTGTTGTTCGTGATTCCCTTTATCGCTCTGCTACGCCAGTACGGCTCGGGTCGCGAGTTCGTTGCCTTCGGTACGACCATCATGCCGGGTTTCAGCGATGGCAAGATCGAGTGGATGATCGCCCCAGCCAGCCTGCTGCACGGCAATCTTGGCTGGCTGCTGTTGTTCATGGTGATTGGTCACGCGGCCATGGCTTTCGTTCATCGCCGTCAGGGCGGTGAGGACGTGCTGGCACGCATGATCGGTCGTTGACCTGGCCAGCTATGGCGAATGTCTTACACGCGATGACGGTAAGCGCCACTGTTGCCATACCTGCTCGATCATTAATCTACACACATCCCCTGCAGCGATGGATCGCTGAGGATCAAGGAAGATGACCAGGCCAGGATTGGCCACCGACAGGATGTCGGATGGTTGGGAAGAAACCCGCTTCGGCGGGTTTTTTGCTGTCTGTCGCCTTGGTAGCAACCCTTCGGGCGTAGTAAGTGACGCTAAAATCGTTCCCGACGGTTGTTTGTGCCTGCAAGGGCTCAGCCCAGTACCAGGCGATTTCGGCCGGCCTGTTTAGCCTGATAAAGCAAGCTGTCTGCTCGGCGATATAACTCTTCGCTGTTTTCGCCGTCCATTGCCAGACGTGCGCCCATGCTGACGGTGAGGTGATTGGCCGTTGGTGAGGTGGTGTGAGCGATGTTCAGTGTCGCCAACTCGTTTCGCAGCGCTTCTCCTAGTGCTTGCAGTTGTTCGGTATTGCAGTCGTATAGCAGCAGGGCGAACTCTTCTCCGCCCAGGCGCACAGCCATGTCCATGGGGCGACGAGCGAAACTCTGCAGCAGTCGACCGACCTGAAGCAGCGCATCGTCGCCGGCTTGATGTCCGTAGTGATCGTTGAAACGTTTGAAATGGTCGATGTCGAGCATCAGTAGCGCCACCTTGGCCGACTCGCGATTACCCTGGCGCAGGACGAGATCCAGATGTTGAGTGAAGCTGCGGCGGTTGTGCAGGGCAGTCAGCGGATCGTGGTTGGCTTGCCATTCCAGCAGTTGCAGCAGCAGGAATTGCTCGCGCTGGGTGTGATCTCTGACGTAGGCACCCATCGCACAGATCAGCAGTGCCAAGCTGAAGATGAAGCACAGGCGCAGGTGATCGACCTGTTGTGTCTCCGATAACAGCAACAGCCCAGGCATCACGACCAGTGGCAGGCTGGCTGCTGCCAGTAGCAGATTGCCGCGAAATGACAGACCGAGAGGGAAGAACAGGGTGAGGGCCATCAGTAACAGCACGCTGTTGGAGATGGGGACGCTCAGGTTCTGGTAGAAAATGATCGTCAGCGTCGTGCCCAGCACCAGGCTCAGCAGGGTGACGGTGACTACCCGCGGGCCGTGCTGCTTACGGCTGCCGGTGAGCAGTAGCAGGGTGAGCAGTCCGAGCATGACGATGATCGAGCCGCGTACCAGTAGCAGGCCCCAGAGCGCTGCTGGATAGTCGGGGAAGCGTTGCCACAGATCCAGACGCAGCACATCGACAAGGGTGAAAATCATCCATATACCGAGGCCCAGGAGCACGGCGATTTTCTGATAGCGCGCCTGAACCTTGCTGATGTACTGGTGATATTCCTGTTCCAGCAGCTGGCTGAAACGCAAGAAACGAAAACCGCGGCGTAACTGTTCGGCGTAGCGATTATCCGGGATTGCACGGAGAGCTTCAGGGACTGAATGCATGACGACTCCTTGTTTCAGTGAGCATAAGGTGCCCGGTGGGATCGTCAATCAGTAACGCTATGGCAAATGTCTTACACGTTCTGGCGCTAACCGCTGCTATTGCTGCTGAGGCCCGATCATTAATCTACACGCATCCCCTGCAGCGACGGATCGCTTAGGATCAAGGAAGATGACCAGGCCAGGATTGGCCACCGACAGGATGTCGGATGGTTGGGAAGAAACCCGCTTCGGCGGGTTTTTTGTTGCCTGCGCTCTGACCGCCAGGGATGGCGGAAATGCCGGTTTTGCAGGAGCAAAAAACGGCCCTGGCGGCAAACCATCGGGCCGTCGCTTGCGATTTTTGTATCGCGCTGCTCCTCACTTCTCCTTGCCAATGAATACCAGCAGCGCCAGCAGTGGCAGCCCCGCCGCCAGCATTGCCGTTCCTGACCAACCAAAGCGCTCGTAAACCGGACTGGCCAGCGCCGAGCCGATGGCGCCGCCGACGAAAATGCTGGTCATGTACAGCGCATTGAGCCGCGCTCGGCTCTGCGGCTCCAGGGCATAGATGCTGCGCTGGCCCAGCACCATGCTCATCTGCACCGCGAAATCCAGCACGATGGCGGTGGCGATCAGGCCGATCCAGCCCAGCCCGGCGTCCAGCAGATTGGGCGCAAAAGCCAACGGCGCCAGGATCAGCGCCACCAGGCTGGCGCGCCAGGTATGGCCGGCATCGGCCAAGCGCCCGGCGATGGGCGCCGCGACCGCGCCGATGGCGCCAGCAAGGGCGAACAGGGCGATGTCTTGTTGGCTAAGGCCCAGGTTACGGGCCAGTTCCAGCGGCGCTACCGTCCAGAACAGGCTGAAGCTGGCGAACATCAGGCCCTGATAGAGCGCACGACGGCGCAGTGTCGGGTAGCGGCGCAGCAGGTGGATGAGCGAAGCCAGCAGTTGCCCGTAGCTGGCGCGGTGGCTGGGGGCGTGGCGCGGGATGGTGATGGCGATCACCAGGGTGATCACCAGCATCAGAGTCGCTGCCATCAGGTAGACCGCGCGCCAGCCGAATTCGCCGGCTACCACACTGGCCAGCGGCCGCGCGAGCAGGATGCCCAGCAGCAGACCGCTCATGATATTGCCCACCACACGACCACGGCTGGCTTCCGGCGCCAGGTTGGCGGCCAGAGGAATCAGCATCTGCACCGAGACCGAACTGAGCCCGATCAGTAGCGCCAGGCCGAGGAACAGATCCGGCTGATTGGCGAAGGCGGCGGCCAGCAGGCAGAGCAGGGCGGCGGCGGTGGTGATCAGCATCAGCCGGCGGTTTTCCAGCAGGTCGGCCAGGGGCACCAGGAACAACAGGCCGAGCGCGTAGCCGATCTGCGTCAGCGAAACGATCAGGCTGGCGCGTTCGGCGCTGAGGCCGACGTCCGGAGCGATCAGTTCAATGATCGGCTGGGCGTAGTAGAGGTTGGCGACGATCGCGCCGCAGCACAGGGCGAACAGCAGCACCAGTGCCTGCGGCAGGGCTGGCGACTCGCTCGTGAATGAGGAGGTCTGGCTAGTCATGATGGGATCTCGATGAGAGGAAGCGACAGGCGCAAGGTTAGGCAGGTAACGCCTGGCGGAGAATCCGCTGAGCCGGCAACACTGCATTGCGCGCTGTGCAAAGGCGCTCAGCTCCGCAGCAGCGCCTGAAGGAATTCACTGAACGCGGCGATGCGCCTCGAACCCCGATGGTTCGGCAGGTACAGCAGGTGGATGGTGCCTTCGTGCGGGCCTGGGGCGACTTCGTAATCGGGAAGCAGGCGCTGCAGCCTGCCACTGTCCACATCATCGCGTACCAGCCAGTCCGACAGCAGTGCCACACCCTGGCCGGCCAGGGCGGCCTGACGCAGAATATCGGCGTTGTTGCTGCGCAGGCGTCCGGTGATCGGCACCTGCAGCGTCGTGCCCTGTTGCTCGAAACGCCAGTAGTGCGCAGGGCTGCCATAGTCGTACTGCAGGCAGGCGTGCGTCTGGAGGGCATCTGGATGGGGAATGGGCGAGGTGTGCGCCAGGTACTGCGGGCTTGCTACCAGCCAGCGCCTGAAACTGCCAACGCGCTGGCTGACCACGTCGTCGCTGACGATGGCGGAGCCCAGGCGCAGCGCCAGGTCGACCCGTTCGCTGAGCAGGTCAACCACCTCGTCGGTCACGCGCAGCGTCAGCTCCAGGTGAGGGTGGCGCTCCAGCAGTTCGCCCAGGCGCGGAGCGATGATGCGCCGGGCGAACTCCACCGGTACGCTCACTGCCAGCCTGCCACGCACCTCTTCACCATTGTCGACCACTGCAGCGTCGGCTTCGTCGAGAGCGTCGAGGATGGCCAGGGCGCGTTCGAAATACTCGCGTCCGGCCTCGCTGACGCTGATTTGCCGCGTGTTGCGGTTGAGCAACACGCAGCCCAGTTCCTGCTCCAGGGCATTGACCGCACGGGTCACCGACGAGGTGGCCAGTCCCAGTTGTCGTGCCGCAGCGGAAAAACCGCCGCAGCGAACGGTGGCGACGAAGGTGCGCAAAGCCAGCAGTTTGTCCATGGGAGCGCCTGAAGTGCCGATCAGCCTGAAGCTTGCGCGATTGGCCGGCTCGCTGCCAAGCATTGCGTGGCGCCCTGGGCCTTGCGTGTGTACCACAGTACCCGGCTGACACCGCGGGTGATGGCCACGTAGGCCAGACGCCGGGCTTCGTCCTGCATGGCCTGGTCGTAGCTGCCGGTGAAGAAACCGCACTGGGTGTACAACGCATTGCGCAGCGGGTGTTTGTCCACGGGCAGGCAGTCGTCGAGGATGATCGCCACTTCGGCCTGTAGGCCCTTGGCGCGGTGAATAGTCAGCGCCTTGACCGGCAGTGTCTTGTCCAGTTGCGCGCGCACCTGCTGCAGTGGCTCGTTGCGCCGGCTGAGCAGCAGCACGGCGGTGCGATCCGCGTTGGAGCGCTGGCTGACGTGCTGGCACTGCGCGTTGATTTCCTTGAGCAGTGTCGGCAGGCCGCTGGCCAGGTCGAAGCGCTGAATCAGTTTCACGCCATGATCGCCCGGCTGCATTGCCCTGGCCGCGACGCTGCTCTTGGCCTGCTTGCTGTGCACCTCGGCCAGTACCTTCTCGCCATCGCGGATCACCGGCTCGATGCTGCGGTAGTTGGTGCCCAGTAGCAGGGTAGTGCTCTTGCTGCGTCCCCGGCAGGGGAAGTGGCGGTCGAAGTCGATGAACAGTTCTGGCGAGCTGCCGCGCCAGCCGTAGATCGATTGCCAGTCGTCGCCGATGGCCATCAGGCCGATGCGCTCGCCCGCAGCGTGCAGGCGACGGTGCACAGCCTGCAGCCACAGCACGATCTGTGGCGAGATGTCCTGGAATTCGTCGATCAGCAAGTGGCTCAGGGCGAGGAGGGCGGGGCCGGGTTTTCCATTGTCGGCGCTTTGCAGGCGCTCGCTCAGTTGAGCGAAGGCGCCGTTGAAGCTGATCAAGCCCTGGCTCTGCAGCAGGGCGCTGAAGTGCTGGTGGAAGCGCTGTATGGCCTCGATGAAATCCCGTTCGCGCGTGGAACAGACTAGGGCTTTCACGTCCAGGCGGTCGAGACGAATCCCCAGGCTCTCGGCGAAGTCGATCTGCCCGTGCAGCAGCTCGAACAGTGGCAGGGCGGCGAATTCGCCAGGCAACTTGCAGGCATCCAGCGGCGCCTTGGCCTTGCCCTTTGGTGGCTCCTCCGGGGCTGGTAATTTGAGCAGGCGGTGGGTCAGGGCGCGAAAGCGCGCGTCCTCTGCGTAGGCATTCTGGTAGGCCTGCTTGAGCAGGCGTTGCTGCGCGGGACGCAGGCGCCCGCCGGTGAGCGGGTTGTCCGGTTCGTCGCTGGGGTCGTCCAGTTGCTCGAACCAGCGCGGGTTGCCCAGGTGCTCCTTGGCCAGCGTCGCCATGGCGGCGTGGAAGGTGCGTACGCACTGGCGCGCGTCGTGCGGGTATTGCCAGAAGCTCAGCAGGCGTTGCAGACGCTCGCGCAGCTCGTGGCAGGAGGCGTTGGTGAAGGAGATCACCGTCAGGCGTTTCGGGTCGACCTCCAGGTGGCAGAGCAGGAACACCACGCGCAGCACCAGAGTGCTCGACTTGCCCGAGCCGGCACCCGCGAAGATGCGTGCCAGCGGGGCGCGACAGAGGATCATCGTCCACTGCTCGTCCGACGGTGCGCCGATCAGACCTGCGTTCACTGCCTGGGCCACGCGCTCGCGCATGGCCTGCACCTGGGTGTCCTCGATCTTCAGTCGGGCGGCGGGATAAATGCCGGCAGGGCCAGGCTTGCCGCTGGCGGCCTTGCGGCTGCCGGTTTTCTTGTCGCCGGTGGATTTCTTCTTGCTCTGCTTACGCACGGGCTTGCGCGGCTGCGCAGCTTCGCGCTCGGCGCGCAGGTAGGCGGTGGTGCGGGGGAAGTAGCGGGCGAGGGCGCTGGACAACAGTTGTTTGTAGCGCGCGACGGCGGAAAGCATGCGGTGAGAATGACCTGACTGGTTAAACCCGCATGATAAAGCCTGCAGCGCGATGGCAGGCAGTGATGGCGCAGCGATAAATGCGCAACTTTGTGCAAGCGCCCAGGGCGTATCGCTTCCAGACTGTGCTCAGTCTTGGGAGATACTCGATGAACCTGTCGCTTTACCTACTGACCGTATTGATCTGGGGCACGACCTGGATCGCCATCAAATTCCAGATGGGCGAGGTGGCCGTGGCGGCCTCCATCGCCTATCGCTTCGCATTGGCATCGCTGGTGCTGTTCGCCATGCTTTGGCTCAGTGGCCGCCTGCAACCGCTGGATCGCCGGGGCCAGGGCATTTGCCTGGTGCAGGGCCTGTGCCTGTTCTGCCTCAACTTCCTGTGCTTCTACACCGCCAGCCAGTGGATACCCAGCGGGCTGATCGCGGTGATCTTCTCCACTGCCACCCTGTGGAACGCGATCAATGCGCGGCTGTTCTTCAAGCAGCGCATCGCCGCCAACGTCTTGCTCGGTGGTGCGCTGGGGCTGGTCGGGCTTGGGCTGTTGTTCTGGCCGGAACTGGTCGGGCATGAGGCCAGTCACGAGAGTTTACTGGGCATCGGCCTGGCGCTGCTCGGCACACTATTCTTCTCTGCCGGCAATATGCTCTCCAGTCTGCAGCAGAAGGCTGGGCTCAAGCCGCTGACGACCAACGCCTGGGGCATGCTCTATGGCGCGTTGATGCTGGTGCTGATCTGTCTGGCCAGCGGCACGCCGTTCACCTTCGAGTGGAACGCGCGCTACATCGGCTCGCTGCTGTACCTGGCGATTCCCGGCTCGGTGATCGGCTTCACTGCCTACCTGACCCTGGTCGGGCGCATGGGGCCGGAGCGCGCGGCCTACTGCACGGTGCTGTTCCCGGTGGTGGCGCTGAATATTTCGGTGTTCCTGGAGGGTTACCAATGGACGGCCCCGGCGCTGCTCGGCCTGGGCTTGGTGATGTTGGGTAACGTGCTGGTATTTCGCAAACCGAAGCCGGTGCTGACCGAGGCCAGAGCCTAAGCGCGGTCTACCCGGTAGGGTGCGCTGTGCGCACCGTCTATCAGCTCCCGCGAATCAACGTGCGCAGCATGAAACGATTGGGGTGGCTGGCCTCGGCCACGTCGCGCGGTACCGGCAGCGGTTCGTCATCCAGCCAGGCGGCGATCAGCTCGCCCGACAGCGGCGCCGTGATCAAACCGCGTGAGCCATGGCCGCTGTTGATGTACAGGCCCGGCAGCCAGGGACAGGGTGTTTCCGGCACCTGGCGAGCGTCCTTGGCCAGCACGGCATAGGTCTCGTTGAACGCCTGTTGCTCGGCCAACGGGCCTACCAATGGCAGGTAGTCCGGGCTGGTGCAGCGAAAGGCGGCGCGGCCTTGCAGAGTGGCAGGATCGAGCGCCTGCACATCCAGGCGCTCGGCGAGATCCGTGGAGATCTCCCGCAGCAGTTCGAGGTTGCTGGCGTGTTCGGCAACGCTGGGCGCCAAATCATCGCTATGGAAGTCGAAGCTGGCGCCGAGGGTATGTTCGCCGCCGCGCGGTGGTGCAACGTAACCTTCGGCGCAGACCACCGTGCGCAGCTCGCGGCTGGCTTCGCTGGCAGGTAAGCGGCTGATCTGCCCGCGAATGCGCTTGAGCGGCAGATTCGCCTCCGGCAGCAGGCGGGAGATTTCGGCAGCACAAGCCAGCACCAGCACGGGCGCTTCAGCTAGCACGCCGTTCTGTCCCTCGACGCACCAGCGATCATCCTGCCGACTCAGGCTCAGCGCCTCCTGATAGGGGCGCAGTTCAATCAGCGGGTGCTGCACCAGTTGCCGGCACAGCGCTGGCGGGTGCACCCAGCCGGCATCCGGGTAGAACAGGCCGCCGGCTGGCAGGCCGATACCGGCGTGCTCCTCAGCTTCTGTCTGGGTCAACGTATGCAACAGGTCGTCAGGGAAGGCTGCGGCCAGTTTGGCTTGGCGCTCGGCTTCCTTGGCATCGAAGGCCAGTTGCAGCACGCCACAGGCATCCCAGTCTGTGCCACGTTGCAGGCGTTCGAGCAGGCGGCTGGTATGGCCGAAACCGGCGACGATCAGCCGCGACAGCGTGGTGCCGTGGGCTGAGAGTTTCAGATAGAGCACGCCCTGGGGGTTGCCCGATGCCTCGCGGGCGACATCGTCATGGCGTTCCAGCAGGGTCACGCGCCAGCCGCGTGCGGCGAGGCTGGCGGCGGTAGCGCAACCCGCCAGGCCGGCGCCGATCACCACGGCCTGGCGTTCGCCTGTCGGCAATACCGGGCGGGCGAACCAGGGGGCCGGGCGCTGCATCTGCTGCGCCTGGAACGGGCCGGCAAGCATCTCGCGTTTGTGGCCGAAGCCCTTGACCCGCACCACGGCGAAGCCCGCCGCGATCAGCCCGCGCCGGACGAAACCGGCACTGGTGAAGGTGGCCAGGGTGGCGCCGGGCGCCGACAGCCGCGCCAGTTCGGCGAACAGGGTGTCCGTCCACATCTCCGGGTTCTTCGACGGGGCGAAGCCATCGAGGAACCAGGCATCGACCTTGGCGTCCAGCTGCGGCAGGCACTCGAGCACATCACCGATCATCAGCGTCAGCACCACGCGTCCGCCGTCGAGCAGCAGACGCTGGAAACCGGGATGCATAGCGCGGTACTGCGCCAGCAGTTGCTCGGCGTAGGGCGTCAGCTCCGGCCACAGGGCCAGGGCGCGCTGCAAATCTGCTTGGGTCAGCGGGAATTTCTCCACGCTGACGAAATGCAGTCGCGCATTATGCGGGGCGTGCTCGGCGAAGGCCTGCCAGGCGCAGAGGAAGTTGAGCCCGGTGCCGAAGCCGGTTTCGCCGATCACCAGTCGTCCGCCTGCCGGCAGAGCCTGGCAGCGCTCGATGATGCGGTTGTGGGCGAGGAAGACGTGACGGGTTTCCTCCAGGCCGTTGGCGCGGGAGAAGTACACGTCGCCGTAGCTGCGCGACAGCGGCTGGCCGTGTTCATCCCAGTCGAGCTGGGCATTATGGACGTCGGACATGATGGCTCCCGATAAAACAGGCGGCGATTCTAACCGCTGCGCACGTGCTTTTCCCGGCGCAGGTCAATCCGTGTCGAGCCGCTGTCAGGCAAAGTCGCGTTCTATCCGTTAGGCTCTGATGATCATTCCAGGGAGGTCATTGCATGTTCGAATCCGCCGAAATCGGCCGCAGTATCGACAAGGCCACGTTCGAGGCCGAAGAGCCGGCGTTGCGCGAGGCGTTGCTGGAGGCGCAGTTCGAGCTCAAGCAGCAGGCGCGCTTCCCGGTGATCGTGCTGATCAACGGCGTCGAAGGCGCCGGCAAGGGCGAGACGGTGAAGCTGCTCAACGAGTGGATGGATCCGCGGCTGATCCAGGTCAGCACCTTCGACATCCAGACCGATGAAGAACTGGCGCGGCCACCGGCCTGGCGCTATTGGCGACAGTTGCCGCCGAAAGGGCGTATGGGCATCTTCTTCGGCAACTGGTACAGCCAGATGCTGCAGGGGCGTGTGCACGGACACTTCAAGGACGCGGTGCTCGACCAGGCCATCGACGGCGCCGAGCGCCTGGAGCGCATGCTCTGCGACGAGGGTGCGCTGATCTTCAAGTTCTGGTTCCACCTGTCCAAGAAGCAGATGAAGGCACGCCTCGAAGCGCTCAAGGACGACCCACTGCACAGCTGGCGCATCAGCCCGCTGGACTGGCAACAATCGAAGACCTACGACAAGTTCGTGCGCTACGGCGAGCGCGTGCTGCGCCGCACCAGCCGCGACTATGCGCCCTGGTACGTGGTCGAGGGCGTCGATCATTACTACCGCAGCCTCACCGTCGGGCGCATTTTGCTCGAAGGTCTGCAGGCTGCATTGGCCAACAAGGCCCGTGAAGCCCTGCGCCCGCATGCTGCGCCGTTGGTGTCGAGCCTGGATAATCGCGGCCTGTTGGCCAGCCTGGACATGACTCAGGCACTGGGCAAGGACGACTACAAGGAGCAACTGGCTACCGAGCAGGCGCGCCTGTCCGGCCTGATGCGTGACAAGCGCATGCGCAAGCACGCCCTGATCGCGGCGTTCGAAGGCAACGATGCTGCCGGTAAGGGCGGCGCGATCCGCCGCGTCACCGGAGCCCTCGATCCGCGCCAGTACCGCATCGTGCCGGTGGCTGCGCCGACCGAGGAAGAACGCGCCCAGCCCTATCTATGGCGCTTCTGGCGGCACATCCCGGCGCGCGGGCATTTCACCATCTTCGACCGCAGCTGGTATGGCCGTGTGCTGGTGGAGCGGGTCGAGGGCTTCTGCAGTCAGGCCGACTGGCTGCGTGCCTATGGCGAGATCAATGATTTCGAGGAGCAACTGACCAATGCCGGGGTGATCCTGGTGAAGTTCTGGCTGGCCATCGATCAGCAGACGCAGCTGGAGCGTTTCAAGGAGCGTGAGCAGATCCCGTTCAAGCGCTTCAAGATCACCGAGGAGGACTGGCGCAATCGCGACAAGTGGGACGACTACGCCGATGCGGTGGGGGACATGGTCGACCGCACCAGCACCGAGATCGCGCCCTGGACGCTGATCGAGGCCAATGACAAGCGCTTCGCCCGGGTCAAGGTGCTGCGCACCATCAACGAGGCCATCGAGGCGGCGTTCGCCAGGGATTGAAGCCTGTCGCGGCTAAAGCGGAATGCCGTTCAGCCGCTCTCACAGGTTACAACGGGTTCTGCTTTGATCGCGGCTGAAGCCGCTCCTACAGAAGATGTCCATCCGTCCGTAGGAGCGGCTTTAGCCGCGATGCTTTTGGGTCGATCCCAAAGCCCCGGATTGCATCCGGGCTACGCCCCGGCATCGTCCCGTATACGCCAGATCAATGATGGTCGCGCCCGGGGATCGGCTGGATTTATCTTCACGCCATTCGCCATCCAATAACAACGAGGTGCGTCATGCGTGAAGTGGTGATCGTCGATAGCGTCCGGACTGGCCTGGCCAAGTCTTTCCGCGGCAAGTTCAATATGACCCGGCCGGACGACATGGCCGCTCACTGCGTCGATGCGCTGCTGGTGCGCAACGGCATCGACCCGAAGCTGGTCGATGACTGCATCGTCGGCGCCGGCTCCAACGAGGGTGCGCAGGGCATGAACATCGGCCGCAACGTCGCGGTGCTCTCGCGCCTGGGCAACCCGGTGGCGGGCATGACCCTCAACCGCTTCTGCTCCTCGGGCCTGCAGGCCATCGCCATCGCCGCCAACCAGGTGGCGTCCGGTTGCAGCGACATCATCGTCGCCGGCGGCGTCGAGTCCATCACCATGACCCTGAAAAGCATGAACATGGACAACCTGTTCAACCCGCTGCTGCAAAAGGAAAACCCCGGCATCTACTACCCCATGGGCAAGACTGCCGAGATCGTCGCCAACCGCTACGGCATCACCCGCGAAGCCCAGGATGCCTATGCCCTGCAAAGCCAGCAGCGCACCGCGCGGGCCCAGGCCGAAGGCCTGTTCGCTGACGAAATCGTGCCGATGTCGGTGAAGTATCAGGTAGAAGACAAAGCGACCGGCGAGAAGAAGATCGTCGATGGCGTGGTCGAGGCGGATGATTGCAACCGCCCGGACACCACCCTGGAATCCCTGGCCAAGCTGCAACCGGCGTTCGACCCGGCTGGCAGCGTGACTGCCGGCAACGCTTCGCAACTGTCCGATGGCGCCTCCATGACCCTGGTGATGAGCCTGGAAAAAGCGCTGGAGCTGGGCCTGACGCCCAAGGCCTACTTCCGTGGCTTCACCGTGGCCGGTTGCGAGCCGGATGAAATGGGCATCGGCCCGGTGTTCTCGGTGCCCAAGCTGCTCAAGGCCAAGGGCCTGAGCGTGGCTGACATCGATCTTTGGGAGCTTAACGAGGCGTTTGCTTCGCAATGCCTGTACTGCCGCGACACGCTCGAAATCGACAATGAGAAATACAACGTCAACGGCGGCTCCATCTCCATCGGCCATCCCTTCGGCATGACCGGTTCGCGCCAGGTCGGCCATCTGGTGCGCGAGTTGCAGCGCCGCGAGCTGCGCTATGGCATCGTCACCATGTGCGTTGGCGGCGGCATGGGCGCTAGCGGGTTGTTCGAGGCGTATCGCGGCTAAACCTAGGGTGCGCCGCGCGCACCACCGGCAACACGCATCGCATGACCGAACCGCGGTGCGCGCGGCGCACCCTTGTATCTCGACCATAGCCTCCTGCGAGGTTATGGTTCCCGACTGATCATCGGGGGAGGAGCTGCAGGCCGTACCCACCCTTAAGCCTTGAGCTTGCCTCGTAGATTGCGCTGCGCTTCTCCGCACTCATCCGCCAAGTCCGAACGGTATCCAGAGCTTCGAGCTCGCATCAGCAAGGTTGGACAGGATGACGTGATGATCGGTGCAAATCTGTGGAGGAGGACATTATGGCAGCGGTAGTGGGCGTTGATATCGCCAAGCGCACCTTCGATCTGGCGATCTTGCAACCTAACGGCAAGCACCGAACCAAAAGCAAACTGAGCAACGACAAGGCAGGCTTTGCGGTCTTCGCCGACTGGCTGCAGCGACATGCCGAGCCTGGCGCATGGATCGTGATGGAGGCCACGGGCATCTATCACGAGGCGCTTGCTGAGCATTTCCATGAACTGGGTTATCGGATCGCGGTGCTCAACCCGTCGCAGATCGCCCGTTATGCCCAGAGCCAACTGCAACGCAGTAAAACGGACAAACTGGACGCCAAGCTGATCGCCACCTATGGCCAGCTACACGTCGAGCACTTGCGTGGCTGGTACCCGGAGCCGGTGTCCGTGCGTCAGTCAGCTGCGTGCCTTGACCCGGCGCCTGGAGGATCTGCAGTCGCTGCGGCAGATGGAGCTCAATCGACTCGACGTCAGCTCGAGCACTGTTCAAAGCTCGATTCAGGCGGTTCTGCAAAGGCTCGATGAACAGATCGCCTGGACGCTAGAACAGATCAAGCGACATATCGACGATGACCCGGATTTGCGTGGTAAACGCGACTTGCTCGTGAGCATCAATGGTATCGCCGAGAAGACCGCGGCTCTGATAATGGCTGAACTCGGTGATATCGAACGCTTTACCGATGCACGTGCCGTCACGGCATTTGCCGGTTTAGATCCACGGTTACAAGAGTCTGGTGTCGCCCGAGGCCATAGCGGCATCTCTCGCACGGGCTCGGCCAGACTACGGACTGCGTTGTACCTGCCTGCCGTGGTGGCGCTCACTTATAACCCAGCGATCAAAGCGCAGGCTGAGCGCCTGAGAGCCAGGGGCAAGAGGGGTAAACAAACCGTCTGCGCAGCGATGCGCAAGCTGCTGTGCATCGCTTATGGCGTACTGAAATCGCGCAAACCTTTCGATCTTGCTTTGGCAATTGCACGGTAAGGCGCAAGACGGTATCTACGGGATTGCAGGCCCCCACGACGGCCAAGCGATGCGCTGTTTATACTCGCGCTCTGCCCTGCGGACGGAGCGCCTGCCGATGCCCTTTGCCGAAAACCTGATCGCTTTCACTCTTGCCGCCACGCTGCTGACCCTGACGCCGGGGATCGACACTGCGCTGGTGTTGCGTACCGCTGCGGTCGAGGGCCGGCAGCAGGCGTTTCGCGCCGCGCTGGGCATCAATGCCGGCTGCCTGGGGGCGTGGCGGTGGTGGCCTTCGGCCTTGGCGCGCTGCTGGCGGTTTCCGAATTCGGCTACAACCTCCTCAAGTATTGCGGTGCGGCGTATCTGGCCTGGCTCGGGCTGAACATGCTGCTGCGCCCGCGTACCTCGCTGGCGCCTGCCCAGGCGAGTGATACCACTGGCGCCAACTGGTTCCTGCGTGGCCTGCTGGGCAATGTGCTCAACCCCAAGGTAGGGATTTTCTACGTGTCTTTTCTGCCGCAGTTCATCCCGCAGGGCCAGCCGCTGATTGTCTGGACGTTCGGCCTGGTGGGCATTCACGTGGCACTCAGCCTGGTCTGGGCGCTGTTGCTGATCGGCGCCACCCAGCCGCTCGGTCACTGGTTGCGGCGCGAGGTGGTGATCAAGTGGATGGATCGCAGCACCGGGCTGATCTTCGTCCTCTTCGCCGCGCGCCTGGCCTTGAGCCGGCGCTGAGTCCTGGCGCCGCTTGCTTGGGTTACTCTGTGTCGATGCAATAGAAAAGGCTATGTCTGCGTTAGCTGTTGCCAAGCGGTTCTAGGAAGGCTCTGAGCCTTGTAGGGTGGGCTTTAGCCCACGCTGACCGCAGTTGGTGGGCTGAAGCGGAGCGCCGCCCGGCCCACCCTACGGGCTTTTGTACCAACGCCAAACACTTAACGCAGACATAGCCATAGAAAACCAGGCGGTGACGATGGATCGGTTTCAGGAAATGAGGGTGTTGCTGGCGGTGACCGAGGCCGAGAGCTTCGCCGGGGGCGCCAAGCTGCTGGGCATTTCGCCGCCCAGCGTGACCCGCGCCGTCGCGGCGCTGGAGGCGCGCCTCGGCACGCTGTTGCTGGCCCGCAGCACGCGCAGCCTGCGCCTGACCGAGGCTGGCCAGCGTTACGTCGAGGACTGCCGGCGCATTCTGCTGGAGCTGGAGGAGGCCGAGGAACTGGCCGCCGGTGGCAGTGTGCGCCCGCGTGGGCGGCTGACCGTGACCGCGCCGGTGATGTTCGGCGAATTGTTCGGCGAATTGTTCCTGATCCCGCGCATCGCCCAGTATCTCGACACCCACCCGGACGTGGAGGTCAATGCGCTGCTGGTCGACCGGGTGGTGAACATGATGGAGGAGGGCATCGACGTTGCCGTGCGCATCGGCTCGCTGCCCGAGGGCGATCATCCGGCGTTGCAGGTCGGGCAGATCCGCCCGGTGGTGTGCGCCTCGCCCGCCTTTCTCGATCGGGTCGGTCGGCCGCGTCATCCGGATGAGCTGCGCGATGCGCCCATCGTCATGTCCAGTGCCAGCACCCTGCTGTCGAACTGGCAGTTCATCGGTGCGGACGGTCCGTTCGGCTTCATGCCCCAGCCTCGCTTTACCGTCAGTTCCAACCAGGCAGCGATCAGCGTGGCGCGCCTGGGCTGGGGTTATACCCGCGTGCTGTCCTATCAGGTGGCCGATGCAGTGGCGCGTGGCGAGATCGAACTGGTGCTCGAAGCGTTCGAACCCCCTGCCTTGCCGGTGCATATCATTCACCAAGGCGGTCGCCAGGTGTCGGCCAAGGTGCGTACCTTCGTCGACCACTGTGCTGCCAGTTTTCGTGCCGACCCGCCCTGCGCGCGGCCGGGGCTCCACCTGCCGCATGAGCCATCATCGTGAAATGCAGGTATTCCTCGCCGTGGCCCAGGCGGGCAGCCTGGCGGCCGCTGCCCGGCACGTGCAACTGTCGCAGGCGACGGTGATGCGTACCGTGGCAGCGCTGGAGAGCCGCCTGGACAGCACCTTGCTGCTGCGCGGGCCGCGTGGCGTCAGCCTGAGCCCGGCAGGTGCGGCGTTCGCCGAGAGCTGCCAGCGTATCCTGCAGCGGGTGGAGGAGGCCGAGCAGTCGGTGACGGGGCTGCACACCACTCCTGCCGGACAACTGACCCTGGCCCTGCCACTGTTGATGACCCATCAGGTACTGACCCCCATCGCTGTCGACTACCTGGCGGAATTTCCCGAGGTGAGCCTGGCTACCGTGGCGCGCGAAGAGCCACCCAGGTTGCTGGAGGAGGGCATCGACCTGGCCGTGGTGGTCGGTCATCTGCCCAGTTCGTCCGGTTTCGCCGTGCCGTTGGGATGGGCGCGGCCGCTGGTGTGTGCGGCGCCGGCCTATCTGGAGCGCTGGGGCTGGCCCGCCAACCCGCAGGCCCTGCAGGTGCATCGCACCATTGCCCGGTCTTCGACCGGTCATGTGGGGGAATGGCGTTTTGCGGACGGCGCGGTGAGGCTCGCGCCGCGACTGACCTGCAGCACGCCGCAGGCAGCGATCCGCGCGGCACTCGCCGGTTTTGGCCTGACCCGTTGCCTGAGCTACGAGGCCTATCAGGAGTTGCAGAGTGGGCAGTTGCAGGTGGTGCTGGAAAGCTTCGCCGCAGCGCCCGTGCCGGTACAACTGTATTACCGCGAAGGACGGCGGGCGGCGGGGCGGGCGGCGCAGCTTGCGCAGCTTCCTCGATTTTGCCGTGCCGCGCCTGCGTGCTCATCCAGCGTTTCAGGTGTGAGGGAAGTGAATTGCAGAAAGTGAAATAGTGGATTGTCCTGTGTGGTGATTCTTATCGAGATTGGATGGGGCGAATATGGCCCCATCGTCGCGAAGGCAAGCCGTCTCGCGGTGTCCTAAGCCAACCTCAAAGGAATCATCGCCATGTCCCGTACCGCCATCAAACTGTACAACTTCCCGCGCTCCGGCCACGCCCACCGCGCCGAGCTGATGCTGTCGCTGCTGCAATTGCCCACCGAGCTGATCTTCGTCGACCTGGCCAAGGGCGCGCACAAGACGCCGGAGTTCCTTGCCCTCAACCCCTTCGGCCAGGTGCCGGTGATCGATGACGGCGGCACCATCGTCAGCGACTCCAATGCCATCCTCGTCTACCTGGCCAAGCGCTACGGCAACGACGACTGGCTGCCGCAGGAGCCGGCGGCTGCCGCCCGCGTTCAGCGCTGGTTGTCCGTGGCCGCCGGGCTGGTGGCCTTCGGTCCTGCCGCTGCTCGTCTGGTGACCGTATTCGGCTACTCCTTCAACACCGAGGAAGTGATCAACCGCGCCCATGCGTTGTTCACCGTGATGGAAGGCGAGCTGGGGCGAAACCCCGTTCCTCACTGGCGACAAGCCGAGCATCGCCGACGTCGCCAACTACTCCTACATCGCCCATGCGCCGGAGGGCAACGTCTCGCTGGAGCCCTACCCGAACATTCGCGCCTGGTTGGCTCGTATCGAAGCGTTGCCGGGGTTCGTGCCTATGCCGCGTACAGCTGCCGGCCTGCAAGCCTGAGTCGCAGGGCGCCTCTAAAAACTACCTGCGTTGCCATCACTGCGTTAAAAACAAGCTCAAACTGCTCATTTACAGCACGTAAACTCCGCGTTTTCGCTTGTTTTTGCCTTGCGCTGGCTGCCTCGCCTACGTTTTTAGAAGCGCTCTACAGCCGCTGCCGGGATCACTCGGCAGCTTCTTGCGTGGAGGACAGAACATGCAACAGCTCCCCAGCCACCGGCAGTCGCCCTGGCACGCCGGTGAACGGCAACTGCAGGAAAAGGTCGGCGTTGGCGAACGTATGGAAGTGCTCGGGCAGAAGGTGATCCGCGACTACATGCCGGATCAGCATCGCGAGTTCTATCACCAGCTGCCGTTCATGATCGCAGGTGCTGTGGATGGCGTAGGCCAGCCCTGGGCCACCCTGATCGAGGGTGAGGAGGGTTTCGTCACCTCGCCCGATCCACGCCAGCTGTCGTTCGATCTCGCCGCCATGGCGCTCGACCCGCTCGATCCGGCTACATCCGGCCTGGGCAGCGGCGAGGCCATCGGCCTGCTCGGCATCGAGCTGCATACGCGGCGGCGCAATCGTCTCAATGGGCATATTCGCCAAGCCTCGGCGCAGCGCCTGGAGATCACCGTGGAGCATTCCTACGGCAATTGCCCGCAGTACATCCAACTGCGCCAGTACCGCCGCGCGCACGAACGGGGTATCGAGCGCATTGATGCGACCGAACTGGATGCGCGCAGCGTCGAGATGATCCGCAGCGCCGACACCTTCTTCGTCGCCAGTTACGTCGAGCACGACGATGGCCGCCGCTCGGTAGACGTTTCGCACCGTGGCGGGCGCGCCGGCTTCGTGCGGGTGGAAGGTAATCGGCTGACCATTCCCGACTACGCCGGCAATCTGTTCTTCAATACCCTGGGCAACCTCAGCGTCAATCCGCGCGCGCCGGTCTGCTGTTCGTCGATTTCACCAGCGGCGACGTGCTGCAACTGGCTGGTCGCGCCGAGATCATCCTCGACAGCCCGCTGATCAACGCCTTCGAAGGCGCCGAGCGGCTGTGGACGCTCGACGTCGAACAGGCGGTGCTGCGCCCGGCAGCGACCTCACTGCGCTGGGCCTTCGAAGAATATGCACCGACCAGCCTGATGACCGGCACCTGGGCGGAAACCGACGCCCGCCTGCGCGAACGTGAGCAGCGCAACCAGTGGCAGCGCTGGCGCGTGCAGCACCAGCAGCAGGAGAGCGCCGATATCCGCTCGTTCGTGCTGACGCCTGAGCAAGGCGTTGCACCGCGCTTCGCCGCCGGTCAGCACCTGCCGATTCGCATCACTACTGCCACGGGCGAAACCCTGTTGCGTACCTACAGCCTGTCCAGTGCACCGTCGGACAATCAGCTGCGTATCAGCATCAAGGCGCAGGGTGTGGTTTCGCGGCATCTGCACGAGCAGATCCGGGTAGGCGCTGTGCTGGACGTGCGCCCGCCGTTGGGCAGTTTCACCCTGAACAGTGAGACCAACCGGCCACTGGTGCTGATCGGTGCCGGTGTCGGCATCACCCCGTTGCTGTCGATGCTGCGCGAGCAGGTGGCGCTGGAGCAGGGCAGGCGTATCCACTTCTTCCAGGGCGCACGGACGCTCGCTGACCTGCCGTTCCAGGCCGAGCTGCGCGAGTTGGTACAGCGCGCGGGTGGCCTGTTGCAGGTTCACCGTGCTCTCAGTGCACCGGAGCAGGACGCAGTGCTCGGGCACGACTACGAGCAGCATGGGCGCATCGAGCTGGCGCAGATCAAGGCGGCGCTGTCGTTCGACGATTACGATTTCTACCTGTGTGGCCCGGCCGCCTTTACCCAGGCGATCTACGACGGCCTGCGCGATTTGAACGTCGCCGACACGCGCATTCATGCCGAGGCGTTCGGCCCGTCGACACTGACGCGTCGCACGGATGGTCAGAGCGTCACCTTCGTCCAGCCGCCCGCCGCGAGCGAGCCGGTACCGGTGTACTTCACCTCCTCGAGTAAGGAGGCACGCTGGAAGCCGGAGGGTGGCAGCCTGCTGGAACTGGCAGAAAGCCGTGGCCTGACGCCTGAGTTCAGCTGCCGTGGCGGTTCCTGCGGTACCTGCAAGACGCGCCTGGTCAGCGGTCAGGTGCACTACCCGAACCCACCGACTGAATTGCCGGAGGACGGTAGTGTGCTGATCTGCTGTGCAATCCCGGCGCAGGGCGAGGACGGCGTGCAGCCCCTCGTGCTCGATCTGTGAGAGGGCCGAGGCGATGAATATCCACTCTGAACGTCGCTACGCCTGGCCCGATCTTGAAACAGCTGATCGGGGGAGTTACGACTACTGCGAAGCGGAGGTCGGCTACCTGGCGGCGCAGTTGTTACTGCCACGCGAGTTGCCCTGCTACCAACACGGCACTTCAGGATTCTGGCAACGCCTGGCGGGCTACCTGCGCTATTGGTTGCCGAAGGATTACCGGGGGTTGCCGGCTGGCGGGGCGGTTCGGGGGGGGCGCTTGAGGGCTGTGGGCTAGATGCATCTTTGAAGCTGTTGCCGTTTCGCTGGAAACGGCAACAGCCTCTGTTCATCCTTGCGGTTGCGCTTCTTCCAGCGCCTGGCGGTAGGCATTGGCTTCGTCCTGCGACGGGAAGATGCCGACCAGCTCTCCGTTCTGAATCACATCCCAGACCACGATTCCCATGGCACGGGCTTCACGGGAAAGATGTTCGTTGTCACGCTCATGCACGATCACGTTCATGCTTGTCTCCTCGAAATGCGAATGCGGCGATATGTCGCACTTCGGTTATACGCCTCGTTAGCAAGCTCATTAAACCGTCGATTCGACAAAGGACTGTTGCATCAGCGCAACGAGCGAAACGGCTTTTCGCTTGTCGTCGGGTCTTTTCCGTCGCTGTCGAGTGCCGCGAATTGCGCGATCAGATACGCCCGTACTGCTGGCGATACTGCGCAGGTGTCAGCCCGGTCAGCGCCTTGAACATGCGCCGCAGATTGGCCGGGCTGCTGAAGCCCAGCTCGGCACTGAGGGTGCTCAGCGGTGAGGAGGTCATGGCCAGGCGTTCGCTGAGTTGGTAGAGCTTGATGCGCCGCGCGTAGCTCGCAACCGGTTCACCGGTTTGTGCGCTTACCTTGCGCGCCAGGGTGCGTTCGGACATCGCCAATTGGTCGGCCAGCACCTGCACCGTCAGTTGCTCGGCAGGCGTTTGTTCGATCAGGGCATGCAGGCGGCGCAACAGGCCCACGGGCTGCTGCATCAGACTGGCGCCCTGGAACGCACTGTGCGGGACAGCCGGGCGGGGCAGCACCATCAACTGGCTGATGTCCCTGAAGGCCTGTTCGCTGAGGTGCCGCTCGATCACGCCCTGGGCAATCGGCAAGTAGCCGTTCACCCCGGATGCAGTGGCTACGCCCTGGGCGAACACGCAACTGCTCTCGCTTTGCCAGCGTACCCGTGCGAAGCGTTCACGCATGACGTCCGCCAGCCACCAGGTCACCGTTGCCGCCTGGCCGTTCAGGCGACCGCTGGCGGCGAGCAGGCCGACACCCGTGCAGTAGCTCCACAGCTGCACGCGCTTGCCAATGGACGACAGCGCCTTGATCAGTGCGGCATTGCCGCTCAAAACCGCCTCTGCCTGCTCCGCCGATTCGGCCCAGAAACCGGGGATGAGCAGGGCATCGAGCTGGCGCGGGGCGAGCGCGGCGCTGGCCTGCAGGCTCATGCCATGCGCGCACTGCACCGATCCGGCCCGCTCGGCGACATAGTGAACCTCGAACAGCGGGTGTCCGCTTCGGCGGTTGGCCGCGTGCAGCAGGTCGGCGAAGGCGAACAGCCCGGCAGGCATACAGTCTGGATACAGCAGCAAACCAATGCGCATGGAGTGATGGCCTGAAATGAATCAAAGATGTCCAATACTGCCATTATTGCCCTGAAGCCGGATAGGCAGCATGGAGCCCTCAGAACCCGAGGGCTTTTCATGAAGATTCAGCAACTGCGTAACGCCACCATCATCATCGAATTCGGCCAGTACCGCGTTCTGGTCGACCCCATGCTGGCCCGGCAGGGCGCGTTACCACCGCTGCGATTGTTCGGCGCTCGCCAGCGCAACCCAATGGTCGAGTTGCCAGTCGGTGCTCGCGCCGCGCTGGAGTCGGTCACTCACTGCCTGATCACCCATTGCCAGAAAGGTCATTTCGATCACCTGGATCGTGCCGGCACCCAGTGGCTGCGCGAGCGGCAGATTCCGGTGATCTGCACGCCGCACGACGCCAGCTACCTGCGACAGCGTGGCCTGAACGTGCAGGTGTTGTTGCCAGAGCATGAATACCCCGGCCCCTTTCTCGGCGGACGCATTCGCACCATCCGCTGCACCCATGGCCTGGGAATCGTCGGGCGCCTGATGGAGCACGGTGTCGGTTTTCTGATCGAGATGCCGGGTGAGCCGAGCCTGTACCTCGCGGGCGACACGCTGCTCACCGATGCGGTGCGTGCCTGCGTGCGCGAGCATCGACCTGCCGTCAGTGTGGTGCCGGCAGGTGGTGCGCGTTTCGACCTGGGCGGCGACATCATCATGGGCATCGATGAGGTGATCGAGTTCGCCCAGTTGAGTGGTGCGGCAGTGGTGGCCAATCACCTCGAGGCGATCAGCCACTGCCCGGTCAGCCGCCTGGCGTTGGCCGAGGCCGCTACCCGCGCGCAGGTCGAGGTGCTGATTCCGCAAGATGGTGAGGTGCTGGCATTCTGAACATGCAAAGCCCCGTTCGCAGAGTTGCCGCGCAAGCAGATGATCAGTCCGCCTTCATTTGCTGGGCAATTCTCGCGGTGTCCCTGGCGGGTGATACACCGAACTCACGGGTGTACTCCCGACCGAACTGGGTCGGGCTTTCGTAGCCCACTTCGTGTGCTGCGGCGGTCACGCTACGTCCAGCTGTAAGCAGGAGGGTGCGAGCCTGCAGCAGGCGGATCTGCTTTTGGTATTGCAGCGGGCTCAGCGCGGTGACGGTCTTGAAGTGCCGGTGGAAGGCGGACACGCTCATGGCAGAGTGCGCGGCCAGTTCATCAATGCGCAACGGCTGCGCGTAGTCCTGGCGAATTCGCTGAATCGCTGTGTTGATTCGAGCCAGTGCGCTATCGGGGGAGACAATGTCGTGCAACATCCAGCCCATCGATCCCTGCAGTACGCGATAGAGAATCTCGCGTTCGTAGGCGGGGGCGAGCGCGGCGATCTCCTCTGGGCGTTGCATCAGGCGCAGCATGCGCACCCAGGCGTCCAGTAATTCGCGGGTTACCTGGGCGACGGAGAAGGCCTTGTGCTCCTTGTCTCGGGTGAGAGGATCAGGCAGGTCGTACAACAGATCAGCAATGACCTTGGCATCGAGTGACAAGGCGACTGCCAGATAAGGCGCGCCTGATTCATCGGCATGCACCTGTCCTGCAGCAGGCAGGCCTACGGACATCACGAAATAGGTAGCAGAGTCGTAGTGTAGCGTTCTGCCGCCAATGGATATCGACTTGCTGCCACGCAGGATCAGGTTGACCATGGGGTCGTAGACTGCCGCCAACTGGTGTTCGGGTATTTCGCCCTGAACCATGGCGACGCGCGGAATACCTGTCTCGGTGCGTCGGTTCTCGGCATGAGCGGTAAGCGCGCGTAGTTCTTCGAGTTGATCGTTCATACCGCCATTTGAGCCTGTCTTGATATTGCTCACAAGGTGGAAGGTAGAAATAGGCAGGAATCTGCCAGTAATGGGTGTGTGTCCCCTGACCCTGTTCCCTATCGTTTGCGCATCCAAACGAGGGAGCTGTCGAGATGAGTACAATCGTCATTACAGGTGGAAGTCGAGGCATCGGTGCCAGCACGGCCATCGAGTGCGCCCGTCGCGGTCTGGGCGTGATTCTGACTTACAACAGCCACCCACTGCGTGCTGCTGAAGTGGTCGAACAGATCCAGACAGAAGGTGGCAAGGCCGTGGCACTGAAGCTGGATGTCAGTGAGGTAGAGAGCTTTCACGCATTTCGCGATGAGGTGGTGGACGTCCTGACCCGCGAGTTTCAAGCACGTGGGCTGACGGGGTTGATCAACAACGCCGGCTATGGACTGTTCAACCCCATCGAGAACGTCACCCCGGCGCAATTCGATGGCCTGCTGAATGTGCATCTGAAGGGGCCGTTCTTCTTGACGCAAACCCTACTGCCTTTGCTGCAGGAAGGGGCAGGTATCGTCAATGTCACCAGTGCAACCACCCGCGTGGCGACCGTAGGCGTTGCGCCTTATGCAGCCTTCAAGACGGGGCTGGAGGTGCTCACGCGTTACATGGCTAAGGAGTTCGGTGAGCGCCGCATCCGTGTAAACGCCGTTTCACCCGGGCCTGTGCGTACCGAGTTGGGCGGTGGACTGAACGCAGATTTCGAGACCTTGCTCGCGGGCCAGACAGCCCTGGGACGCATCGGTGAGCCTGAGGAGGTCGCACGTGTGATCGCTATGCTGCTGACTGCCGACGGCAGCTGGATCAACGGCCAGTCCATCGAAGTCGCTGGCGGTTACATCATCTGAAGGGAGCGGCGAAATGCTTGACCATATTTTTCTTTCGGTGAAAAACGTCGATGCTGCGGTGCAGTTCTACTCACAGGCACTGGCTCCGCTCGGTATTCGTAACCGGCTCGATTACGACGGCAAGAACGGCCCACCGGGACATCCTGATCTCAAGGGTTTTGGCGCACAGGGGCGCATGTTTTTCTGGCTGCGTGAGGGGGCGGTCGATACCCGTGCCGTGCATGTCGGCTTCGTCGCCGATAGCTGCGACGCTGTCGATGCGGCATACGCCGCCGCGTTGGCCGCAGGTGCTACGGATGCCGGAGCCCCTGGTGCTCGGCTGCACTATGACCCTCGCTACTACGCCGCGAATGTTCGCGATCTAGATGGCTATAGCCTGGAGTTCGTCTACAAGAGCTGGCAACACGGGCATTGATCGAGAGATGTGTACACATGATCGCTAGCGCTGAGCGGCGACAGAAGATTCATGAAGGGGGAAGTATCGATGAGCATTCTTGACCATGTCGAATTCGCCGTGAGGGACGCTGCGGCATCCTGTCGGTTCTACGAACTCGCCCTGGCTCCATTGGGTTTCAAGATAATCATCACTGTTCCACCCGAGCGCACTCGTACCGGTGGCACCCGGTACGGGCTTGGCGTGGGTGGCTACCCCTGCCTCTGGCTTCACGATGAGGAAGAGCCAGGCAAGGGCAGCCATATCGCTTTCGCGGTCGAAGAACGGGCCCTGGTCGATGCGTTCCATCGCGAGGCGCTGAGAACCGGTGGTCGTGATAACGGCGTACCTGGCATCAGGCATCGCTATCACGATCATTACTATGCCGCTTACGTCTTCGATCCTGACGGTATCAATGTCGAGGTCGTTTGCCAGAAACCTGAATAGGCGCGCTGCTCGATTACCTTTCAGCTCGCCTGTCGCCGCTGCATCCAGCGCCGATATTGGCGAGTGCGGAAGATGTCTTTCACCTGCTGCGTCAGCAGCGCCCACAAGGGGGATACGCCGGGCTGGGACTCCCGGCCCTGGCTGAGCTTGTGCAGTTGGTATTTGACCACCGCCATGTTGGCCAGCGAGGCCAGCACCTTGTTGTTCCAGGTAATCGGAGGTAGCTGCGGGGCGTTGCCGCGGCCGAGCTGCCAGTCACGGGGCAGGTTCGGGTCGATGGCCAGGGCGGTGCCGATGCCAACCATCTCGATGCCGCTGGCCAGCACCTCTTGCGCCACCGGTGCACGGCGGATACCGCCGGTGACCATGATCGGCATGCTTGCCACGGTGCGGATCTCGCGGGCGAACTCCAGGAAGTAGGCTTCGCGCGCTAGGGTACGGCCGTCGCGGGCCTGGCCCTGCATGGCCGGTGCCTCGTAGCTGCCACCGGAGAGCTCGACCAGATCCACGCCTAGCCTGTCGAGTAGGCGCACTACCTGTTGTGCGTCCTCGGCGCTGAAGCCGCCGCGCTGGAAGTCGGCCGAGTTGAGCTTGACCGCCACGGCGAAACCCGGGGCGACCACCACGCGCACTGCCTTGACGATCTCCAGCAGCAGACGCGCACGATTCTCCAGCGAGCCGCCCCACTGGTCACTGCGCTGATTGCTCAGTGGTGAAAGGAACTGGCTGAGTAGGTAGCCATGCGCAGCGTGGATCTCCACCCCGGTAAAACCGGCCCGCTCCGCCAGACGTGCGGTGCGAGCGAAGCGCTCGATCACCTCCTGAATCACCGCCGGAGTCATTTCCTGTGGCGTGGCGAAGCGCTTGGACAGGTTGCCCAGCTCCAGTGCCACGGCCGATGGCGCCCAGGTCGGCTGGCCCAGGTTGACCTGCATCTGCCGGCCGGGATGGTTGATCTGCAACCAGAATTGCGCGTCCTTGGCGCGGCCGACACGGGCCCAGTGCTCGAAGCGGGGCAGTTGCCTGTCGTCTTCCAGCACCACACCGCTGGGCCCGGTCATGGCGCGGCTGTCGACCATCACGTTGCCGCTGATCAACAGACCGGCGCCACCTTCGGCCCAGGCCTTGTAGAGGCGTATCAGCTGAGTGGAAGGGGCATGGTCGGCATCTGCCATGTTCTCCTCCATCGCCGCCTTGGCGAGGCGATTGGGAAGGGTCGAGCCGTTGGGCAGGGCAAGGGGATCGAACAGGTTCATCAGCGCCTCCTCGGCTTAGGGTGAGGCGACCTTAACGTTGAAGTTCACTTTAATGTCAATGACTGTTCACGTGACTCGCTCAGGCCTTCACGCCCCGCACGTCGCGGCGTATTGCCTGGGGTGGGATGCCGAAGCCGCGAATGAACACTTCGCGCATGTGGCGGCGGTCGCGAAAGCCGGTTTCCTTGGCGATCACGTCCAGCGAATGGCGGCTCTGTTCGATCATCACCCGTGCGGCCTCCAGGCGCAGGCGTTCGATGGCCTTGGCCGGGGATTGCCCGGTCTCAGCGGTGAACACCCGGGTGAACTGACGCGGGCTGAGGTGCACGGCTTCGGCCAGTTCCTCGACGCTGAGCGGCTTGTGCAGGTTCTGCCGGGCGTAGTTCAGGGCGTTCTGGATGCGGTCGGATTTTGGCGCGAGAGTGAGCATCTCCGAGTGTTGTGACTGTCCGCCCGAGCGGCGCTGGTGCATAACCAGTTTGTGCGCCACCGAGCGCGCCACTTCAGGGCCGAGATCCTTTTCCACCATGCCGAGTGCCAGATCCAGGCCAGCGGTCATGCCGGCAGAAGTCCACACGTTGCCATCGATGATGAAGATGCGATCGTCCTCGACGCTGATCTGCGGATACAGCCTTTGCAGGGCGGCGCCGTAGGCCCAGTGGGTGGTTGCACGGCGGCCATCGAGCAGGCCGGCCTGGGCCAGCACGAAGCCGCCGGTGCAGATGCCGGCGACGCGGCGCGCCTGCTGCCCGGCCTGGTGCACGAAGGCCAGGGCGGCCTCGCTCGGCGGCGTTTCCAGCGGCTTGTTGACCCCGGCGATCATCCAGGTGTCGGCCAGGCCGGGGTTGTTCAGCGCGCGAGTTTCGATGCCCAGGCCCAGGGACGAGCGCACGATGCCGCCGGTGACGGAGAAGAATTCGATGGAGTAGAAGGGCGTCTCGGCGACGACGTTGGCGTATTCGAAGACGGTCTGGGTAGCCAGCGAAAGCACCTGGAAGTCGTCGGAGAGCAGGTAGCCGATTCTGTGCATGGTGAGTCTCGTATCAGGCGTGTCCTAAAACATGACTGTATACGTCATTTAGGTCTTTGCCCATCCTCGCCATGATGTGTCCCAAGCCCAACGCACTTGGAGACACACCATGAATACTGCATCGAAAGGCACCGCACTGGTCACTGGCGCATCTTCCGGCATCGGCGCGCTGTACGCCGAACGCCTGGCCCAGCGTGGCTACGACCTGATTCTGGTCGCCCGCAACCGTGACCGCCTCAATGACCTGGCCCGCCGCATCACCGACGACACCCAGCGCATGGTCGAGGTGCTGCAGGCCGACCTGGGCGACGCCGCCAGCCTGGCTAACGTGGAAGCCAAGCTCAAGCAGGACGCGAGCATCACCCTGCTGGTCAACAACGCGGGCATCGGCACCCACACGCCGCTGCTGGCCAGTGATGTCGGCCTGATGACGCGGATGATCGACCTCAACGTCACCGCGCTGATGCGCCTGAGCTACGCGGCCATCCCCGGCTTCGTCGAGCGCGGCAACGGCGCCATCATCAATATCTCGTCCATCGTCAGCATCACCCCGGAAGTACTCAACGGCGTGTACGGCGGCAGCAAGGCGTTCGTCACCGCCTTCAGCCAGTCGCTGCACCACGAGCTGGCCGACAAGGGCGTACGCGTCCAGGCCGTGCTGCCGGGCGCCACTGCCACCGAATTCTGGGACAACGGCGGCCTGCCGCTTGAGCACCTCGACCCAGGCATCGTGATGCCGGCCAGCGCCCTGGTCGACGCCGCACTGATCGACTTCGATCGCGGCGAACTGATCTCCATTCCATCGCTGCACGACGCCAGCCAGTGGCATGCCTACGAGGCGGCGCGCAAGGCCATGTTCAACCAGCTTTCCACCAATCAGCCCGCACCGCGCTACAGCGTTCAGCGTTAACCGACCCTTCATAACAGGAGCATCACCATGAAACTCAGCGCAAATACCATCTTCATCACCGGCGGCACCTCGGGCATCGGTCGCGGCCTGGCCGAAGCCTTTCACCAACGTGGCAACAAGGTGATTATCGCCGGCCGCCGCCAGGCGCTGCTCGACGAGATCGCCCGCGCCAACCCCGGCATCGACACCGTGGTGCTGGACATCAACGACGCGCAGCAGATTAAGGACGTGGCGCAGCAGGTGATCGCACGCCACCCGGACCTCAACGTGGTGATCAACAACGCCGGCATCATGCCGTTCGACGATGCCGCCTCGGGCGACCTCGACGATGAACAGGCGGTCGGCCTGGTGACCACCAACCTGCTCGGCCCGGTGCGGGTCAGCGCGGCCTTCGTCGAGCACCTCAAGCGCCAGCCGGATGCCACCATCATCAACAACAGCTCGGTGCTGGCGTTCATCCCGATTGCGGTGACCGCGCTGTACTCGGCGACCAAGGCGGCCATCCATTCCTACAGTCTGTCGCAGCGCTTCATGCTGCGCGACACCAGCGTCAAGGTGCTGGAGATCGCGCCGCCATGGGTCGACACCGACCTGATCCACAAGAGCGGCGACGCGCGCGCCATGCCGCTGGACGCCTTCATCGCCGAGACCCTGACCAAGCTGGAGACGGCGACCACCGAGGTGATCGTCGACGGCATCACGGCACTGCGCGCCAACGTCGGGCCGAACGAGCACGCACTGGTTAACCAGTTCAACCAGTCGATTATCGACAACCCCATCCCCGTTGCCTGAGCCCGGCGCCCGACCTCATCACGAGGTCGGGCGTTCTCGTGCACCCCTGGAGAACCTCATGCACAGCCCTATTAATGCAGCGAATCGCCTCGCTCTACGCCTGCTCAGCCTGGCGTATTTCGTTCAGGCGGTCGGCGCGCTTTCGGTGGTCGGCAGCCTGGAGGCGATCTCCGCCGCCTGGGCCTTGAGCATCGCCCAGAGCGCGCTGTTGATCACCGTGTTCGGCATCGCCTTCGCGCTCGCCGCACCGCTGCTGCAGATGACCCTGGGCCATCTGCGCCGGCGTGCCCAGGTGCTGCTGGGGCTGTCGATATTCAGCGTCGCCGCGCTGCTGTTCGCCGCGGCGCCGGATTACCAGACGCTTTTGGCGTCGCGTGTGCTGATGGGATTGGGCGCGGGCTTCATCGGCCCGGTGCTTGGCGCCCTGGGCTCCAACCTGGTGACGCGCGAGCAGCAGGGCAGCGCCATCGCCATCGTGCTGCTCGGGCTGAGTGTCGCGGGTTTGGCCGGCATGCCGATCAGCGCCTGGCTCGCCCATGAGTTTGGAGCGCGTAGCCTGTTCTTCGGGATCGGCGCCAGTGGTCTGCTCATCGCGGCGATGATTCTGGCGTGGGTGCCAAATCGTGTGGTGGGCCAGCGCGTTGCGCCGATTGAAGTCATTACGCTGCTGACCAGTGCCACTTCGCTGAGCGCGTTTCTGGTGGTGTTCTTCGTCACCACGGGTGTATTCGCCACCTATGCCTTTCTGGCGCCGATCATCGGCAACGATTTCCACGGCAGCGCCGACGACATCACCCTGGCGCTGACCGTGCTGGGTGTAGCGGGCGTGCTCGGTAACCTGCTGGTCACGCGTCTGGCGCTGCGGGTCAGTGCCGAGCGTTTGCTGCTGATCGGCATCGGCTTGCTGGCGCTGGATCTGCTGGGCCTTGCAGCGATGCCAAGGCTGTTCGGCGGGTTGTTGCTGGCCCTGGTGATTTGGGCACTGGCCACCGATATCGTCTGGCCGTCGCAGCAGCGGCGCATCGTCGAGCTGATGCCCGAGCAACGCGGCATCGCCCTGGCCCTGACCGCATCGTTCATGTTCGCCGGCATCGGCACTGGTTCGGCTGTCGCTGGGTGGCTCTATCCCATCGTCGGCTTCATCGGCTTGTTGCTGGCTTCGCTGCTGTTTCTATTGCTGGCTTTCGTCAGCCTGCGCTTTTCCGAGTGGCATGCCCGTATGCAGGTGATCGAAGCGGAGCTGAGCTGATCAGCGGCTGGCCTCAGCCCTCTGCTGAGCGGCCTGGCGCAGCTTGTCCAGGCGCTCACGTGTCGTCTCATCCGCACCTGGGCCGACGACCAGGCCGAGGTCTTTCAGCGCAAGCGGTTCGCCGTTGACATCCGTCAGTTGAACCGGGGCGAGCGTCGCTCCGGTCTTGCGGTTGATGGGAATCAGCGGGGCTCCCTCCGGCAACGGGTTCCACTTATCTCCCCACTGCATCATGGCGATGATGATCACGTGCAGGGCACGTCCTTTCTCGGTCAGGGCGTATTCGGTGCCGGCACCGACGGAGTGCTTGGCGACGATCTCATATTCCTGGAGCAGCTTCAGGCGCTTGGACAGGATGCCCTTGGAGATCTCCAGGTTGCGCTGGAATTCATCGAACTTGGTCGTGCCCCAGAGCAGCTCGCGGATGATCAGCAGGTTCCACCAGTCGCCCAGTACATCCACCGAGCGGGCGACAGAGCAATTGCGATCCTCGAAGGTGACTCGTTCCACGTGAATGTCTCCGGGCGGTTGGGTGGCGTGTGCCGATAAGAAAGCGGTTGACAGGTTTCATGATAGCACCTAATTTCTCGTCACAAGGTTCTGTTATAGAACCTATCGAGAAGCATCCTACCGAGGTCTACCCATGATCAAGCAACTCCTGACTGCGACGGCTTTCTTCGTCGTCGCCACCGCACAGGCCGAACCCCACGGCAACTGCGTCACCAATGAACTGGACGACCGCCTGATCACGGCGGATCTCGCGATTGCCGTCGGTAACTGCCACCTGGCCCGTGCCAGTGATGAAGGCGAGGCAATATCGGCGCTGGAATACGCCCACAGCTGGTTCCTGCAGGCGCAAGCACTCGGTTCCGGCCAGGCGCGCCAAGGCCTGGACGTCGTCGAAGGAAAACTGGCGCAGGCAGGGCAAGCCCATGACTAAGGCGATCACGATCTCGGTGCTGGCGGCGACCCTCGCCGCCAGCTTCAGCCTTGCTGCGGCCCAGGAGTTCACGCCGCTGGGCGCCGAAGCTGCCGGCAATGCCGACGGTTCCATTCCGGCCTGGACGGGCGGCTTCAGTCGTGGCGTGACGTGGAGTGATATCGGCAAGCAATTCGTCGACCCCTTTGCCGGCGACCCGGTGAAGTTTTCCATCGACGCCAGTAACTACGAGAGCTATCGAGACAACCTCACGCCTGGGCAGATAGAACAATTGCGCCGTAATCCGGACGGCTATCGCCTGAACATCTACGAAACGCGGCGTACCGCCAAATACCCTGAATACGTCTACGAGGCGGCGCAAAAGAACGCGCAGACAGCCAGGTTGGTCGCGGGCGGCAATGGGGTACTCGACTACCAGGGCTACTACCCCTTCATCCATCCCAAGAGCGGGGTGGAGGTGCTGTGGAACCACTTCATGCGCTACCGGGGCGGCAGCCTGTTGCGCACGCATACCCAGGTGATCACTCAGCCGAACGGTGCTTTCAGTGAAGTCCAGCTTGAAGACCGCGCGGCCTGGCCGGAGAACCTCAATGGCTTCGACCCGGTGAGCGACGCCAACATCATGATCTTCTCGACGCAGAAGGTGACGGCGCCGGCCCGCCTGGCGGGAAACATCCTGCTGGTGCAGGAAACCATCGATCAGGTCAAGGAGCCGCGTCTGGCCTGGCTCTACAACTCCGGGCAGCGTCGCGTGCGGCGGGCTCCACAGGTCGCTTATGACGGCCCCGGTACCGCCGCCGATGGTCTGCGTACCTCCGACAACTACGACATGTACACCGGCTCGCCGGATCGCTACGACTGGAAGCTGGAAGGCAAGCAGGAAATCTATATCCCCTACAACAACTACCGCCTGACCAGTCATGAGCTGACTTCGGACAAGTTGATCAAGAAGGGGCATCTCGATCCGGCCTATCTGCGCTATGAAAAGCACCGCGTATGGAAAGTGGTCGGCACCCTCAAGCCGGGTATGCGCCACATCTACGCCAAGCGCGTGTTCTATGTCGATGAAGACACCTGGCAGATCGCCCTGGCCGAGCACTACGACAGCCGTGGCGTGCTGTGGCGGTTCTCCGAGGGCTTCCATGTGCAGTACGACTACGCCGACACACCCTGGTATGCGGGGGAGGCGATCTACGACTTCAGCAACGGCCGCTATCTGGTGTTCGGCCTGACCTACAACAGCGCGCAGCCCATCACCTTCGGTTTCAAGGCGAGCAAGTCGGAGTTCGTGCCGGCCGCTCTCAGAGCCCAGGGAATTCGCTGATCCAGCGATAGATCGTCTAACCATCCGGTGGCGTCTTCCTGTGCCACCGGTCACGCAGTGAACCCAGGTCATGTCAATGAAAGCCTTCGTCATCGAACGTTATGGAAAGCAGGAACCCTTGCAACTGGCCGAGGTGCCGGAGCCGAAGCTGGGCGAACAGGACGTGCTGGTGCAGATCCACGCGGCCAGCATCAATCCGTTGGATCTGAAGATTCGCAGTGGTGCGCTCAAGCGGATTCTGCCGCTGCGCCTGCCGTTGGTGCTGGGCAACGACCTGGCGGGTGTCGTCACGCGGGTCGGTGCCAAGGTTCAGCGCTTCAAACCGGGCGATGAGGTCTATGCCCGCACCGATACCCGTCGCATCGGCACCTTCGCCGAGTTCATCGCTGTCGCCGAATCCAACCTCGCCCTGAAGCCGCTCAGCCTGAGCATGGAGGAGGCGGCCTCGATCCCTCTGGTCGGCCTCACTGCCTGGCAGGCACTGGTGGAGAAGGGCAACCTGCGCAAAGGACAGAAGGTCTTTATCCATGCGGGTTCTGGCGGCGTTGGCACCCTGGCGATCCAGTTGGCCAAGCAGCTGGGCGCGAGCGTCGCGACCACCACCAGCAGTGCCAATGTCGAGCTGGTGAAAAGCCTCGGCGCGGACATCGTCATCGACTACAAGAAGGACGATTTCGCCAAGACGCTGCGTGACTACGATCTGGTGCTGCACAGCCTGGGCGCGGAGGAGCTGGAGAAATCCCTGAGTGTACTCAGACCCGGCGGCCAACTGATCACGCTGTCCGGCCCACCCGACCCCGAGTTCGCCAGAGATGCCGGCATGCCCAAGCTGCTGCAACTGATCGTGGGCCTGTTGAGCCGCAAGATTCGCAAGAAGGCCAGGCAGCGCCAGGTCAACTATGCCTTTCTGTTCATGCGTGGCAGTGGCGAGCAATTGGCCAGGCTGGGCGAACTGATCGACAGTGGCGTCATTCGCCCGGTGATCGACAAGGTCTTCCCGTTCGAGGCCACCGATCAAGCCCTGGCCTACGTCGACAGTGGGCGTGCGAAGGGCAAGGTGGTGGTCAAGGTGAGGTGAGCCTGGTGTCGGCTGGAGTAGCGATCCGGCCATTCACCAACGGAGGTGGTACGCGCGGCGCACCCTACGAAGGGCAGCCTTATGCGCGCTTGCTGTTCTTGCCGGCGCGCTTGGGCGCCTCGCTCGGCTCGCCCAGGTTCATCTTCGATAGCACCCGCCTGGCGTTGGCGGCGCAGTCGAGGTCGTCCGGTTTGCTTTCGATCTCGTCGATCAACGCTAGCAGGTGCGTCTTGCTCTGCGCCAGGCGCTGCTCCAGCGCTTCGATGTCTTTCACTTTTGCCTGCAGGGTGTTGAGCAGTTTGCCGTGTTGCCATTGCGACAGATCCTGCGGCAGCAGCGTGCGCAGTTCATCCAGGCTGAAGCCGGCTTGCTGGGCCGTGGTGATCAGGTTGAGCACCATAACAGCTTGTTCCGGGTAGCTGCGATAGCCGTTGGCCTGGCGCTCCACCAGCTTGAGCAGGCCAATGCTTTCGTAGAAACGAATACGCGAGGCTGCCAGGCCGGTACGCTGCGCCAGTTCGCCGATCTTCATGCCGATTGCGCCTCTATCGTGATGGCTGACTCATAGGTTGAAGCACTACTTTAACCTTCGTTTTCGCTCATGCAACTGCTGCGTTTTCCTGACACGAGTGGCAGCGCGATGCAGGCGGCAACGGCTATGATTGCCTGATCCCTCGAATCGCCAGGCAGGATGCGTGAAGCCTTCGATATTCGCCTTAGCGCTGCTCTGTCTGTTGTCTGGTGCCCTGGCCAGGGCCGAGCCATATCAGGTCGTCACGGAGGAGTGGGCACCCTACAACTACCGCGACAACGGCCAACTGACCGGCATGGCCACGGAGGTCGTGCGGGCGATCATGGCGCTCACCGGCGATGACTTCGAGATCGTGTTGCTGCCGAGCATGCGCACCGCTCATGCCTTGCAACATCGTCCGCATACCATCATGTACTCGCTCTTCCGTACGCCTGAGCGTGAGCCGCTGTACAAATGGGTCGGGCCCATCGTGGAAGAGTCCATTCATCCCTATCAGTTGGCCAATGCATCGCAGTCGATCAACTCTCTGGAGCAACTGTTGCGGGCGCCGCAAATCACCACGCGGCATGCCGGCCTGGTGCCGAACATGCTGCAATCGCTGGGTTTCAATAACCTCGACAGGAGCGCTGGCGAGAGTCATCAGCTTTACCGCATGCTGCTCGCCGGTCGTACCGACATCATCGTCGGCGACACAGACGCCGGGGTGGCCTACTACAGCGGTCAGTTGAACATCGCCCCAGGCACCTTGCGACGGGTGCCCATCGAGCTGTATCGCTCATCGCTTTACATCGCCTTCAGCCGTGACAGCGACGACGCGCTGGTCGCCGCCTGGGCCGCGGCTCTGGCGCGGCTGCGGCGCACGGGTGAGCTGGCGCGCATCCAGCGACGCTACGAACGGCCAGATGCTCAGTGACCGGCTGAGACACCCTGGTCGATGGCCATGTCCGCCCCGGTGATCGAGCGGGCGCCGGGCTGGCAGAGAAAGAACGCCAGCTCAGCCACTTCCTCCGGCTGGATGAAGCGCGCTTGCTCGCCCTGCGGGTACTTCGCCAGCAGCTCGCGGTAGTAAGCGTCCGGATCGCCATTGCCGTAACGCTCGGCCTGGAATTTGAGCATGGGGGTGTCGATATCGCCGGGCGAGACGGCATTGCAACGCACGCCGTAGGGCGCCAGGTCGAGTGCCAAGGCCTTGGTGAAAAGGCTGAGGCCACCCTTGCTGGCGCAATAGGCCGCTGCATTCGGGTTGCCCTGGCGCCCTGCATCGCTGGAGATATTGACGATCGCGCCGCGGGTTTGCTGCAGATGGGGGATGGCGGCAGCGCAGATGAAGAAACTTGCCTTGAGGTTGACGTCCAGTACCAGGTCGAAATCCTCCTCGCTGAAGGATTCCACCGGCCCCTCGCGCCACACGCCTGCCGCATTGATCACCGCATCGAGTTGCCCGGCCGCTTCGATTGCCGCATTCACCACTGCGTTGCAGGCCGCTGGTGTACGAATGTCCGCCGCCAGGCTGCCGACGAGCATGTGGCGCTTGCCCAGTTCGGCCAGGCCGGCGGCATTGGCGTCTGTGGCAAACACCTGCCAGCCACCGGCCAGAAAGCGGGCGACCAGCGCACTGCCCACGCCCCCGGCTGCGCCGGTGATCAGCACCACGGGGTTTATCGTCGATTCTGGCTTCATGGCGCTTTGTTCTCGATCAGGCAATTGCCGCCGTCGACCACCAGGGTTTCGCCGGTGATGTAACTGGCCTCGGGGGAGGCGAGGAAGGCCACGGCAGCTGCCACTTCCTCGGGCCGACCGGCCCGGCCCACCGGTACATAGGCCGCGGCGCGCTGTTCCTCCGGCGTACTCGATCCGGTGGCGATCCAGCCGGGAGCCACGGTGTTGACCGTGATGCCGTGACGGGCAACCTCCAGCGCCAGCCCCATGTTCAGGCCCACCATGCCGGCCTTGGCTGCGCTGTAGGCCGCTTCGCCCGGATTGCCGCCTCGCGTGCCGGTGGTGGAGCCGATATGAATGACCCGGCCATGACCGCGTGCCTGCATGCCGGGCAGCAGCGCACGGGTGAGCAGGAAGGCACTGGTCAGGTTGCGGGCAATCGACAGGTTCCACATCTCCAGGCTCATGCTGGAGACCTCCGCGAACGGTTCGGGACTGCCCTGCATGGCCATGCCGGCATTGTTGACCAGAATGTCGACCCGTCCCCACAGCCCTTCGGCCCAGGCGGTGAACGCCTGCACGCCAGCTTCATCGGTGAGGTCGACCGCCTTGCCCTCGGCTTCGTAGCCTGCGGCGCGCAGCTCGGCGACACGCTCTGCTATACGTGCGCTGCTGGCTGTGACGATCAGCTTCGCTCCAGCCGCGCCAAGGCGTCTGGCGATGGCCATGCCGATACCCTGCTCACTGCCGGCACCGCTGACCAGCGCGACCTGGTCTTTCCAGTTCTGACTCATGACGCTGCTTCCTCTCCTGCTACAGATAGCTGGAAATTAGGGAGGATTAGCTGATAAATAAAGACGATCGTTATCAGGAAAGCTGACAACAACCATGGCATTCAACAGCGAAACCCTGCGTGTCTTTCTCGCCGTGCTCGATGCCGGATCATTTTCTGCTGCTGCGCGCCGGCTGGGTCGTGTGCCCTCGGCGGTGAGTATGGCGATTGCTCAACTCGAAGCGGAGCTGGATCTGGAGTTGTTCGACCGCAGCACGCGCAAGGCGCTACCCACCGAGGCGGCGCTGGCACTGGAGCCGCAGGCGCGTCAGGTCGCCAGCCAGCTCAACCGGCTCGATGCCCAGGCGCTGCAACTGCATCAGGGCCTGGAGAGGCGTCTGGTGATCGCCATGGCCCCGGAGCTGCAGAGCGGCATGTGGAGCCAGCCCCTGGTCGACCTGGCGAATGAGTTCCCTTTGTTGGAGATCGAGGTGCGCTCCGCCTCGCAGGCCGAGGCCGTACGCCTGATGCACGAAGGCAGCGTTCACCTGGCGCTGGTGTTCGAGCGCCCAGGCATCGATGAGCGCGAGCGCTTTCTCGAAGCCGGTAGCCAGTTGCTGGTGGCGGTCGCCGCGCCGGATTACCTGAAAGCAATGGACGCGCAGATGATGGTCGATACACGGCAGATCATCGTTGCCGCAGGCTCGCCGTCGGCAACCGATCCGCAGGTTGTGCTCTCCCATCGGCTGTGGCTCACCGACAGCCACCTAGCCACCCTGAACCTGGTGCAGGCGGGGCTCGGGTGGGCGTATCTGCCGGCGCCTCTGGTCGCTGCGTTGATTGCCTCGGGTAGCTTGCAGGAAGTGAAATTCGACAACATGGCCAGTCAGTTGCGGCTTTGGGTCGATATCGTCTGGAGCAGCGGTCGACCACTGGGATTGGGGGCTCGACGTTATCTGGAGCTGATAGGGGAGCGGATACAGGCGCAGCCGCCCCGAGGCTAGAACCGACAAGCAAGTGCTCGCGGTGACACGAACACTTGCCTGATCACATGGCGTACTGCTTGGTGGTCAGATCGTCTGCCCGCCGGATACCTCGATGCGTTGAGCGTTGATCCAGCGATTCTCCTCACCAAGCAGGCCAGCGATCATCGGGCCGATATCGTCCGGCACGCCGACACGGCCAAGCGCCGTCATATTCGCGAATACCGTGTTCAGATCCGGCATGTCGCGCACGGCACCGCCGAGAAAATCCGTCTCGATCGCGCCGGGTGCCACGGTATTGACCGCGATCCCCCGGCTGCCCAGCTCCTTGGCCAGGTAGACGCTCAGTACTTCCACCGCTCCCTTGACTGCCGAGTAGGCAGCAAAGCCCGGATAGGCGATACGCGTCAGCCCCGAAGAAATGTTGACGATACGACCACCGTCGGCCATCAGCGGCAGCAGCGCCTGGGTGAGGAAGAACACCCCTTTGAAATGCACGTTCACCAGCGCATCGAACTGCGCCTCGGTGGTCTCGCTAATCGAGGCCATGTCCCCGTGTCCGGCGTTATTGACCAGGTGATCGAAGTTGTCGCGCTGCCAGGTATCGCGTAGCGCCTGGCGCAGGCGCGCCACGAAAGCTGGGAAGGTGCTGACATTGCCAGCATCGAGTTGCAGCGCGACGGCCTTTCGCCCCAGTGCTTCGACTTCAGCGACCACAGCAAGCGCGGCATCGTCCTGGCTGTGATAAGTGACGACGACATCGCTACCCTGGCGAGCGATATTCAGGGCGGTATTACGGCCGAGGCCACGGCTGGAGCCAGTTACGATGGCGATCTTGGTCATGGTAAAAACCTCTGTTTGGTGAAGGGGATTTCATTGTGTGATCCGTGGGGTGACCCCGTCCTTACCGAAACCTCGACGCTTTTTGCCTATTTCTCCAAGGGTGAACAACGTGCCCATGACCAGCCTCAGGAACCCACGATGAGCACAGCCTTGCTGGAGGTCGTTCGCGACTATCTGGATCAACATGCCGATCCCAATGGGCTTGCCCAAACCCCCATTCCTGGCTTGACCATCATCCGTACGCTCAAGCCCAGCGGGCTGGATTACGCGATCACCCGGCCACTTGCCTGCCTGGTGCTGCAGGGTGGCAAGCAGGTCATGATGGGAGCCCGCACATTCACCTTCAGCGCCGGTGACTCATTGCTGATTACCGCCGATGTACCGACGGTTAGCCAGATCATCGAAGCGAGCCCCGAAGCCCCATACATATCGTTGGTGATCGACCTGAATCCTGCTTTGCTCACCGAGTTGATGGAGGAAATGAAATCGGCCCCAAGCACGGAAGAGGCGCCGATAAAGATCGAACCGACCGACAGCGAAGTGGCCGAAGCCGCGTTGCGCCTGATGCGCCTGCTGGATCGTCCGGCTTCGGCTGCGGTGCTGCATGCCTCGCTGGTGCGCGAGCTGCACTACTGGTTGCTGGCTGGGCGTCATGGTTCGGCGATCAGCCGCCTGGGCTGGCCGGACGGCCATGCGCAGCGGATCGCACGGGCGGTGAAGGTGCTGCGTACCGAGTTCACCCGGCCCTTGCCAGTGGAACACCTGGCTTCCGTGGCCGGCATGAGCACCTCGTCATTCCATCAGCACTTTCGCAACCAGACGTCGCTGACGCCGCTGCAATTTCAAAAGCAGCTGCGTTTGATCGAAGCGCGTCGGCTGATGTTGGGGGAGGGCGCTACGGCCAGCAGTGCGGCGTTCGCGGTGGGGTACGAAAGCGTCTCGCAGTTCAGCCGAGAGTACCGCCGTCTGTTTGGTTTACCTCCAGCCCGAGACACGAGCGCTGCTTGTTAGGGCAATGTGCAGCCCAGCGCTTGCACGTTTTCCAGCCGTGCGGACCGAGACTGCATACAATGAGCGCCTGATCATTCCAGGCCATCAACATGGCTGCAGCGACCAAGGAACCCGCCTTATGGCCTCCCCAGACAAACAGAAGAAGCGCGCCCAGCGGGCCAAGACCAAGGCCAAGCAGAACCGCATGGGCAAGCCCAGGCCTCAGGTCAATCTCGTCCACCCGATTCTGGCTAATCCGCTGATCGACGAGCCGTTCGATGATGTTGAGATCGACCTCAGTACGTTCGACTTCCAGGACATTGAAGAGAACGGCTTCGATCCGGCGCATTTCGACGACCTGTTCCAGGCGATGAAAGCCGGCGAGGGCATCAGCCTGCTCGCGCTGTGCCTGGTGTTTCTGCAATACCCGGTGCTGGAACTGGTAGTCGCCGAGGAGTCGCAAGACGCCGCGACCGATTTCATGATAGGCCTGTTGATCGTTTACCGCGCGATATTCCATGGCGAAGACGAGGATACGGCGGTCGCCTGGATTGGCAGCGAGGCGTTCCAGAGCGCCTATAACGAAGCGTCTCTGATCCTGGAGAAGAAGAACGCCTTACGCTGAGCGTCCCTCATGTGACCTCTCGGCCTGCCGGTGTATTGCTCCACGATTTGCCCAGCAGTGACGGCAATTCGAGCAGCAAGGCCACCAGCACCGCGCCAATCGCGACCGTGAACAGCAAGCGATAATTCTCCTGGCTGGCCGAGAACAGCGCCGAATAGGCATAACCGGCAAGCGCCTGGAAGGTCGCGAAGGAGATGGTTGCGCGGCTCCAGGTGGCGTTCTGCTGGGCATGGCCAGTCACCAGTTGATGCACGCGCGCCAAGGCCAGCGGCACGATGCCGGGTGGGAAGGAGCCGATCACCAGTACGGCGGCGCCAAGTACATGCAGGTCACGGCTTTCCACCAGCACGGTAATGGCCATGGCTTGCATCAGCAGAACCAGGCGTATCGCTGCGCGGGCACCCAGGTGGTCGGCAAGGTAGCCATATACCACCGGGCCGACGATGGCGCCGACGCCATACAGCGTCCAGATGGCCGCACCGCTGTGGCTCCCTTCGCCCAGACCGCGACTGATGTAATCGACCAGAAACATCATCGGTGCCACCAGGCTGCTGGCCATCAGCGCGTATTGTGCGAATAGCAGGCGCACGCCGCCTGCGCTCTGTGCCGGCTCGTGTGGGGTGGCCGGCTGCGGAGCATGAGCGAGGTCGTCTGGCCAGCCGCGCCAACTGCTCAGTGTCAGCACTAGGGCGACCACGGCCATGCCGGTCCAGGTGGTCGCCAGGCCCTGAGCCAGAAGTATCGGCACCAGTGTGCCGGAACCAGCGATGCCGAGGCCCAGACCCAGAAAGATCGCGCCGCTGGCCAGCCCGCGTCGACCCGCCGCGACATGCGGCAGGATGGTGCTGGCGGCCAGTACCATGATCACGCCACCGGCGATGCCCGAGAGCAAGCGCCAGGAGAAGAACCAGGCCACTGACAGCGGCCAGGCACAGGCGAGGAACGCCAGGCTGACCAGAAGCATCATCGCCCGCAATACGCTGGCGCTGGAGTGACGCGCGGCCAGCGGCCGGCCGATCAGCGCGCCGACGAGATAGCCGGCCAGGTTGGCGGCGCCCAGGTAGACCACTGCCGAGGCGGAAAACCAGTGCGCCTCAATCAGCGATGGTATCAACGGGGTGTAGGCGAAGCGGGCCAGACCGATGCCCACCAGGCTGGCGCACAGGCCAGCCCAGATCGGCATCCACAGCGAGCCCTGTGTGTGGCTGTTCATGATCGTCCCCTGAGCGTCCGGCGGACGCCATCGAATGAGATGGCACGATCATAGGAGGCTTGACTGAAGAAATAACGCAGCGTTATTAACGTTCACTAATGCAAAAATGCATCAGAGAGAGCCTGCAATGAACTGGGACGACGCCCGCGTATTTCTTGCCTTGTGCCGTGAACAGACCTTGCGCGGTGCGGCTCGTGTACTGGCCGTGGATCAAGCCACGGTCGGTCGCCGGCTCGCCTCGCTGGAGCAGTCCCTCGATGCCACCCTGTTCCTGCGCACGTCAGCCGGCTACAGCCTGACCAGCGCGGGAGAGCAGGCGATGAGGGCGGCGCAGGACATGGAGGCGGCGGCGGCCGATCTGCAGCGCCGCATTCTCGGCATGGATGAACGCATGAGCGGTGAGGTGCGCATTACCACCACCGACTCCTTTGCCGTCGACTTCATCATGCCGGCCATTGCCGCGCTGCGCCTTGAACACCCTGGTATCGAGGTCAAGCTGCATGCTTCAACGCAATTGCTCAATCTCAACAAGCGCGAGGCGGATATCGCCGTGCGCAACCTCAAGCCGGACAACCCCGAGCTGATCGTGCGTCGACTCGCTCGTTGGAGCAGCGCCGCCTTCGCCTCGAAGGACTATGTCACCGTGCGCGGCATACCCGAACCGGGCGCTGCCTTCGCCGGGCATGACTTGGTGCTCTATCAGCCCTATCTGGACAGTGGGCGTGAGGTCACGCTTGGCACCGAGCCGATCACTCACGGGCGTATCGCCATGACCTGTACCTCGGGCTTGATGGTTCGCCGGGCGCTGGCAGCGGGCATCGGCATTGGCGAGGTACCGCTACCTCTGGGTTTGCGCGACGGGCTGGTACGGCTGTGGGCGGATCGTGAACACGCGCCCTATGACATCTGGCTGGTCACCCATCGGGACGTGCGCCACACCGCGCGGGTTCGTGCAGTGATCGATGCCATCGTCGCGGTTTTCGCTGGGCTTTGATGGCACGCCTCGCGTGCTGGCATCAGCCCTTCAGTGCCGCCTCGATCCGGGCGATGTCGATCTTGCTCATGGTCATCATCGCCTCGAAGGCGCGCTTGGCGGCTGCGCGGTCGGGGCTGGCGATGGCATCGCTCAGAATGCGCGGTGTGATCTGCCAGGAAATGCCCCATTTGTCCTTGCACCAGCCGCATTCGCTGGCCTGACCACCGTTGTTGATTATCGCGCTCCACAAGCGATCCGTCTCGGCCTGATCGTCGGTGGCGACCTGAAACGAAAACGCCTCGCTGTGCTGGAATACCGGGCCACCGTTGAGGCCGAGGCAGGGAATGCCCATCACCCTGAACTCAACCGTCAGCACATCGCCCTGCTGGCCGCTGGGGTAATCACCAGGGGCGTGATGTACGGCCAGCACGGCACTGTCCGGGAAGGTTTCTGCGTAGAAGGTCGCAGCCTCCAATGCGTTGCGGTCGTACCAGAGGCAGATGGTGTTCTTGCTGGTCATCCTGAGTCTCCAGAGCGGTGTATGGAGTCAGAAGTCTAGTCGGCCACAACGGCGGCGATGCCCGAATGGAAAAGGCTCCCGGCACTGATGTGCCGGAAGCCTTTGGCGCGAGAGGAACCGATCAGAAGGCGGTTTGCACGCGTACGTAGAAGGTGCGGTAGGTGCCTTCCTCGGTCAGGCTGTTGCTCTCCAGCAGGCCATTGGCGCCATAGGTGGTGGCGCGGCTGTCCTCGTTCTGGGCGAACAGGTTGAGTACCGACAGGTTCAGGCTGGTGTTCTCGCTGAGTTGGGTGCGCGCCGAGATATCGACACGGCCGACGGCATCCTGATCGGCTTCTGCCGTCTTGCCCGAGGTCAGTCGATACTTCTGGTTGTAGCCGCTGTTCCAGTTGTAGTTGACGCCGAAGGTGGTGCGCAGGCTGGCCAGGTAGTAGTCGGCGCCGGCGTTGAACAGGTAATCCGGCTGATCGAGGAAGCGCCGGGTTTCGCCGGTTGCTTCGCTCTTCAGGCGGGTGTGCACGGCGGTGGCGTTGGACCATAGCGTCAGCTGCGGCAAACCAATGGCATCCAGTGGCGCGCGTGCTTCCAGTTCCAGGCCGCTGGCCTGGCCGTCACCGGCGTTCTCCGGGCTGCTCAGCCAGCGACCGTTGTCCTGCTGGCTGAGGACGCTTTCGATCTTGTCGCGGAACTGACGGTGGAACAGGTTGGCCGAGAGCAGGCCACGCTGATCATTGAAGAAGTGATCCAGGCCCAGGTCGACACCCCAGATGGATTCTGGCGTCATCCCCGGGTTGCCGCCGGTGTCGGGCCTGGCCAGCGTGCCGGAGTCGGTGGTGACGGTCGGGCTCAGCTCACGCAGGTCAGGCCGGCGCAGCGTTCGGGCGATGCCCAGGCGCCAGTCGGTATTGGCGCTGAGATGGCCGAGGTAGCTGATCGAAGGCAGCGGGCTCAGCTTGCTGGTCTGCTGCTTGGCGCCGCTGAAATCGCGGGTGCGGGTGTGGGCATCTTCCAGGCGCAGGCCGTAGGTCAGGCTGTCGCCCCAGGGCAGGAGCCAGGTGTCCTGGGCGAACAGATGGGTGATGTCTTCACGAACCTGATAGGTGCGCGCGGCATTGATCGGCCGGACGGTGCCGTTCTCGATGTTGCTGTTGTCTTCCTCGCGGGTTTCGCGGCGCGCCCCGGCGCCCCATTCGAGGCTGTGCGCGTCGAGCAGCGTCTTGACCTTGAGATTGGGCGATACCGAGGTCATGTGAATGTTCTCGTCGCGCAGACGCGTACGATCCAGGGTGCCATTGGCCCGGTAGCGTTTGGCGTCGCGGCTGGTGTCCTCGTCGGCCTTCTGCAGGTCAAGGCTCAGCAGCAGTTCGGTGTCATCGCTCCACTGGTGCGTCCAGTCGCTGAGCAGGCCGAGGTTGGTGCGCTTGCGCTCGCGATCCTCGAACTCGGTGCGACGAACCGCGTTCTGCGCAGTTTCCAGCTCGGCGGCGATGTCGTCGCGGTATTCGGTGGTCTTCAGGTAGTCGAGCTGGAAGTTCAGACGGTTGGCATCGTCTAGACGCAGCTCCAACGAGGGCAGGAAGTTGCCCTGCTCGAAGCGGCGCTCATTGGTGCCCAGTTCACCGCCATTGGCGCCGCTATTGCTGAACACCAGCGAGTCCTTGCTCTCGTTACGGCGTTGCAGTTGCACGCCGCCCGCCAGGTTCAGCGTGACGTTGTCGTTGCCCAGGCTGTAGAAGGCGGTGGCATCTCCCAGGCCGCCGTTGCTTTCCATGTGCCCGGCGCCGATACCGATCTCGCCATTACCGCCCTTGGCGCGCTGCTTGAGAATGATATTGACGGTGCCCGCAGCGCCCTGGCCCTCCTGGCTGGCCAGGGGCGAGCGGATGATCTCGACACGCTCGACCAGCGAACTGGGGATGCGATCCAGCTGCACGCTGCGCTTGGAATTGGCATCGAGAATGCGTCGGCCGTTGACCAGCACCTGTGCGTACTCGGGGCCGATGCCGCGCAACTGCACCTCACGCGCACGGTTGGCGCCAGCGAAGGAGACCCCGACCAGGCGACGAAGAGCATCGCCCAGCGGCTGGTCGCCGAACTGGTTGAGCTGCTCGGCTTCGATGACGGCTTTCGAACTGCTGGCTTCACGCCGTTCGGCGTGAGCCCGTTGCACGGCGTTCTCGATGGGGGCGCTGGAGATTTCCACCGCGTCCAGGCTGACGACCTGGGCGGCAAGCGGGGCGCTGCAGCTGGCCAGCAGAAGACCCAGCAGAGCTTTCTTATTCCTGTTGTGCATGATGGCTCACATTGTTTTAGATTTATTTAATGATAATTATTTCCAAATGTATAAATCAATCATGCGCATGAAAATCATTGGCAGAAGCCGCCTGCCCGGTGGCAGTCGCGGGAGGGCACTCACCTGAGGTGGGGGGCGCGCCATGTTGACGAGGTGGAGAACGAGTAACGCGGTGGACGATGCGCTCAGCGGTGAGCCGGATCTCGCGCAGGTGCGAGCGGCCTTGAAGACGCCTGGATTCGCGTTGGAGGGGGAGCGGGCGTTGCCATGAAGCACGGAATTGACCTGCCAGCCATGCGCTCAGAGCAATAACTGTCAGGTCAAATCACTGTTGCTGAAAATTGGCGGAATCAAGTCTGAGGATTTCTCGAAACGAACCGTTGCTTAAGACCAGTAGGCCTCTAAGGCGCTGCCTGATCGAAGATGCTGCTCTGTTCGTTCTGTCCTCCAGAAACGAAAGGTGCATCTTCAATGTGGTAGACCGTCGGTTCTGCCGAGAAGTATTCCTCTAGCCCATCCATGAATACCTGATGGTCATCACTCGCTTCGAAGACCTTGTGGTCTGCAAGTGAGCGCCAGCGCACGATGAGGTTGAATACCTGAGGCATTTCGATGCCTTGCGTGAGCATGTGGCCGCCGTAACCCGTGGCGCGTTTCAGCAACGGTTCGACATTGGCAAATGCACGTCTGAAATTCTCGATGTGTTGCGGGGGAACGGGGAGTAGAGCGATCTCGTAAATCATGGGATTTCTCCAAAGTGGTTTGCGTATTTGAACGTTGCCGTTTACCGGGCGAGCGATGGCTCGACGGCAATCGCGATCTTTCCGCGAAGGCCGTTGTTGGGGCTTTCCAGTAGCGCGTGAGCGCGAGGGATGTCGGCAAGCGAAAAGACCGCGCCAACGTGTGGCCGCAGTTGGCCGCGCTCGATCAATGCGCTCAGCTCATCGAGCTTGCCGCGGTTCTGGCGGGTGAAAACGAAGTGGTAGCTTGCGTTCTTGCCCCAGGCCTGGATGACGTTCTGCGGCTGGGCGATGTCCACGATCGAGACCACGCGGCCCAGTTGTGCGAGGGCGTCGGGGCTGCGTGACAAGGTATTGCCGCCGATGGTGTCGAATATCACGTCGACGCCCTGGCCACCGGTTTCCCGCAGAATGGCGTCGACGTAATCCTCTTGCTCGTAGTCGATGACCACGTCGGCACCCAGGCTTCGTGCGAATTCGAAGTTTGCCTCGCGCACGGTGGTGAACACCCTGGCGCCTATGGCTTTTGCCAGCTGGATCGCCACATGACCGACGCCTCCCGCGCCGCCGTGCACCAGAATGCTTTCGCCCACCCTGAGCGATGCACGCACCACCAGTGCTTCCCATGCCGTGCCGCCAACCAGAGTCAGGGTCGCAGCCTCGAGATGGCTCAGCGAGGCAGGCTTCTTCCCGACAATGTTCTCGGCCGCAACGTGGTACTCGGCGTAGCTACCGGGGCCATCAAAAATTTGCGGGGTGTACCAGACTTCGTCGCCTGGCACGAAGCTCGTCACACCGGGGCCGACCGCTTCGACGACGCCCGATACGTCATGCCCGGTAATGCTTGGCAGCGGCACGTAGTCGGCGTAATCGCCGCGGCGAACCTGGAAATCCAGCGGGTTGATGGAGGTGGCGTGGACACGAACCAGAACCTGTCCTGCTTGCGGTACGGGCTTGGGCACGTCACGCAGTTCGAACGATTCCGGGCCGCCAAATGACTTCAGTATCTGTGCTTTCATGGTAAACCTCGTTTCTGGAAAAAGGGATATAGGGAATTTTCGATATATTGATGCGAAGATTTAAGGGAGTTTCTATGGCCTCAGTTCATTGTGAGTTCTCGTTTCGGCAAAAAGGAATATCGAGATTTTTCGATATTTGTGGGTGAAAAATTACAGCTCCTTGTCCAGAAGCTCGGCAAGGGCACGGATGTTTGCTTCATTGCGCTTGTAGTAGGTCCATTGTCCGATACGACGGACTTCCACCAGGCCCACGCGTTGCAGCGTCGCGAGGTAATCGGACACCGTCGACTGCGACAGACCGACACCTTCTTGAATGCTGCTGACGCAGACACCCACCGTATGAACGTCCCCTTCATCCTGTGGGGGGAAGTTCTTCACGGGATCCTTCAGGCCTTTCAAGATCTTGAGGCGTGTAGGGTTCGAGAGGGCTTTGAATACGTCGATCAGTTCCATGGGGAGCGATAATATCGATATTTACCGATATGTCAATGCGTGATTCATTCATGCTCAACGGTACGCCCCCATCCATCGATGCAGGCCCCCTCTGGCGGGCGCTTTATCAAGCAAGCATCGAAGGGCTGGCTATCGCTCATTTACCAACATCGGGAGCGAGCCGTGGAGGCGCTAAGGTTTTGAGCAGAAACCCACCTCGCGACAGGTTTCTGCTTGGCTCAAGGCCTGTTCACTTGGCAGCCGTTTCCTTCACGGAGTCGGTGCGATACAGCGCCAGGTGGTTGGTGATGCACATGTCCATCGCCTCGATCAGGAACAGGTGGGGCTTGTCCTTGATCGGCGGCACCAGGCAGCGGCTGGCAACGCGTTGGCCGAGTATTTCCGCGTCGATGTAGATGAGGTTCACCGGCGATTTCTCCGGGTTTTCTTCGGCGCTGAAGAAGGCGCGGGTGTATTCCTCGTCCCCGGCGGTTTTGTCGAAGACGCTGCTGTCGATCCGGGTGGTCAGGACTTCGCCGACAGGTAGTTCCTGGCGGCTCAGAATGGCCACGCCAATCGGGCCGGTCAGCCCGGCGAGCAACGAACTCTTGCGCAGCTGCGACTGCAGGTTGGCGTAGGTCACGAAGTGATGGACGTTGATGGATGGCTGCGTGCCCAGTTCTGGAAACTTTTCGTAGGCGCGGTGGGCGAGCAGCCGTGAGCCTGTGGGCTTGGTCGCGGTGTCCGGCATGCGATAGATCGCATAGGCGCTGCTGGTGACCAGCAGACTGAAAATTTCCTTCTCGCTTTCGCTGCTTGGGCGTTGATCGTGGATGACGATCTTGTCGGATTGCTCGATGCCAGGATATTCCGGTGGCGGTAGCGAAGGTTGGCTGGCGCAGCCGGCAATGATCAGGGTGCTGGCGACGAGAAGGCGTTTAAGGGTGTGCATACGACATCCTGTTGTCGGGAAGGGCTGTTGATTCATGACCAGGCAACGCGCAAGTGCTGAACGTATGGTGGCCATGGGCTACACATGCTCGCTCAAGCCCTGTGTGTTTTCAATGCGCGCGGTATTGATGGATGAAACCTCCAGGCAAAGCGCCGTGCGCGGTTAGTATTGGCCGATCGATTTCTTCACTGCCATCTGGAGCCTCGTATGACCGCTTCGCTGCCCGCCGTCGCCTTCGCCGGTATTGGCCTGATGGGCCTGCCCATGACCCGTCGCCTGCTCGCTGCTGGCTACCCGCTGACCATCTGGAACCGCACCCCTGACAAATGCGCGCCTCTGCTGGAGCACGGCGCACACCGGGTGGAGACGCCGGCCGAACTGTGTCGCGACGCCAATGTGGTGATGCTGTGCCTGGCCAATACCGACGTGGTGCGTGAGGTGGTGTTTGGCGCGGGCGGTATCGTCGAGGGCGCGAGAGCGGGACAGTTGCTGGTGGATTTCTCCAGCCTGGAGCCGGCTGCAACTCGTGAGATGGCCGCCGAGCTGGAGGCGCGCACCGGCATGCGCTGGGTGGATGCGCCGGTCTCTGGCGGCACACCCGGAGCCGAAGCCGGCACGTTGGCGATCATGGCCGGTGGGCGTGAGGACGACGTGGAGCGTATCCGCCCGGTTCTCGCGCATCTGGGGCAGCGCCTGACGCGTATGGGCGAGGTGGGCGCCGGGCAGGTGACCAAGGTGTGCAACCAGATGATCGTCGCTTGCAATGCGCTGGTGATCGCCGAGGTGGTGGCGCTGGCCGAACGTGCCGGTGTCGATGCCAGCCTGATTGCTCCAGCGCTGGCCGGTGGTTTCGCCGATTCCAAGCCGTTGCAGATTCTCGCGCCGCAGATGGCCGCCAGCCAGTTCGAGCCGATCAAGTGGCATGTGCGCACGTTACTCAAGGATCTCGATACGGCGGTGAAACTGTCGCGTGAGCAGGGCAGCGCCACGCCTATGAGCGGGCTGGCGGCGCAACTGATGCGCCTGCACGGCAGCCAGGGCAATCTGGAGCGTGATCCGGCCACGCTGGTGCAACTGCTGCGGGAGCAACGCCCATGAAGATCGCCGCCAATCTGTCCATGCTGTTCACCGAGTTGCCGCTGCGCGAGCGCGTGCAGGCTGCTGCGATTGCTGGCTTCGACGGTGTGGAGATTCAGTTCCCCTACGAGCTGCCGGCCATCAGCCTGAAAGAAACCTTGGAACGCACGGGCCTGCCGCTGGTGCTGATCAATGTGCCTGCCGGTGACTTGATGACCGGTGGCCCTGGCCTGGCTGGCGTACCGGCGCGTCAGGCGGATTTCGATGGCGCGCTGCAGGAGGCCCTGACCTACGCCACCATGGTGCGCCCGGCCTGTATCAATGTGCTGCCGGGGCGCTTGGCCGAGGATGTGAGCCGCGAGCAGGCGCTGGATTGCCTTACCGCCAACCTGCGCAAGAGCGCCGAGGCTTTTGCGCTGTTGGGTATTCAGGTGCTGGTGGAGGCGATCAACCCTATCGACATGCAGGGTTTCCTGATCAATACGCCTGAGCAGTTGGACGAGCTGTTGCATGCGGTCGATCACCCCAACCTGGCCGCGCAATACGACCTCTACCACATGGCTCGCCAAGGGTTGGATGTGGCAGCGGGTATACGTTTGCTGGCCGGGCGCATCGGTCATGTGCAGTTCGCCGATCTGCCGGGGCGCGGTGCGCCAGGTACGGGTGAGCTGGCGTTCCCGGCCTTGCTCAGTGCGTTGCGTGACAGTGGTTACGCCGGCTGGCTGGGCGCCGAGTACAAACCAGGTGATGTGGGTACGCAGGCGAGCCTCGGCTGGCTGGCGCAGTGGCAGCAGCGTACGTAGGGTGCGCTGTGCGCACCGCGATTCGCATGGTTGTCGGCTGGATCGGTAGTCGGTATTTGGTTCGGTGCGCATGGCGCACCCTACAGGGCTGATGGTCGAGGTCAGAACCTCGTACCCACGCGTTCCAGCGGGCGGTAATGCGGTGGGAAGAGGGTGACGATCTCTTCCAGTGGCACCGGTTTGCTGAACAGATAGCCCTGTACCTGATCGCAACCGCGTTCCTGCAGGAACGCCAGCTGTTCGGCGGTTTCCACGCCTTCGGCGACCACCTTCAGGTGCAGGGCGTGAGCCATGGCGATAATGGCGTGGACGATTTCACGATCCTGGCTCGAATCGACGATGTCCTGAATGAAGGAGCGGTCGACCTTTAATGTGTCCAGCGGCAGACGGCGCAGGTAGGCGAGGGACGAATAGCCGGTGCCGAAGTCGTCGATGGACAGGCTTACGCCCAGCGCACGGATGTTTTCCAGCAGGCCGATGGCGCGGTTTATATTGCTCAGCAGCGCACTCTCGGTCACCTCCAGTTCCAGGCAATGCGCGGGGCATCGGGTGCTGTTGAGCAACTGCTCGATACGGCCGTGCAACTGGTCGTTGGCCAGGTTGAGCGCCGAGCAGTTGACCGCGATCTTCAGGCCCGGATACCCCATGTGATCCAGGCTGTTGAGGTCAAGGCAGGCGCGGCGCAGTACCCAGTTGTCGAGCTGGTCGATGAAGCCGTTGGCTTCGGCGATGGCGATGAAGCGCTCCGGCGTGAGCAGGCCATGTTGGGGGTGATGCCAGCGCACCAGGGCTTCCAGCTTGCTCAGGCCGCCGCTGCCAAGATCGATGATTGGCTGGTAGAACAGGGTCAGGCCATCGTCCTGTTGCAATGCCTGACGCAGATCCTCTTCCAGTTGCAGCTCGAACGAGGCTTTCTGTTTCAGATGCGGGTTGAAGAAATGCACCACGTTGCGCCCGCTGCCCTTGGATTGATAGAGCGCCAGATCCGCGTGCTTGAGCAATTCATCGGCGCTGTTGCCATCCTGCGGGAACAGGCTGATGCCGACGCTGGTGGTCATCACGATTTTGCGTCCGGCCAGGCTGATCGGTTCTTTCATCTGCTCCAGCATGCGGTTGGCCAGGGCACGTGGGTCGGCGTTGCTGTCGAGGCTGGCGACCACGCAGAACTCGTCACCGCCGAAGCGGGAAATGATGTCGCGCTCGCGCAGGGCGGTGCGGATGCGCTGCGCCACCACGCGTAACAATTCATCGCCGGCATCGTGGCCAAGGGTGTCGTTGATCCGTTTGAAGTGATCGATATCGAGAAACATCACCGCCAGGGTGCGTCCGGTGACGGCATGTTCTTCCAGCGTGGCAGCGAAAACCCGGTTGAAACCACGGCGGTTGAGCAGCTCGGTCAGCGGATCGAAATGCGCCACCTGTTCCAGCGAGGCCTTGGCCTGATCCAGCTGCACCAGCAGGTTGTTGACCCGCTGCAGGTCGCGTTCCTTGTCGTCCAGTTTGCGCCCGGCCCAGGCGGCGGCCAGGCTCAGGGTGAGGATCAGCAGGGTGATCGAGGCGACGATCACGACCAGTTGCACGCTGTTATCGGCGCTGCGCAGTTCCAGTGGCGTTCCATCCGGCACCACCAGATGAAGTGCGGCCATGCCCGTGTAGTGCATCGACGCGATGGCTGCCCCCATCACCAGTGCCGCGGAATACTTCAGCCAACGCTGGCGCCGCGATGAGCCGTAGCGCACGTAGCGGTTCAGTTGCAGCGCGGCGAAGCTGGCACTGATGGCGATGACGATGGACAGGGTGAACAAGCCGCCATGGTAGTAGGCCTCGGCATGCGAGCGGATCGCCGCCATGCCGGTGTAATGCATGGCGGTGATGCCCAAGCCGATGATCACGGCGGCCAGCAGTTGCCGATCCAGGCCGGGACGCGGCAGGGCCATGCAGTACAAGGCGAGCAGGGCGGCGGCCAGGGCTACCAGTAGCGACAGCACGGTGGTGGCCAGGTCATAGCGGATGGCGACAGGCGCCTGGAACGCCAGCATGCCGATGAAGTGCATGGACCAGATTGCGCCCGCCAGGCACAAACCGCCGACCACGCCCCAGGCCAGGCGCATGCCGCGTCTCTGTACATGATCGAGGTGCTTGGCGATGGTCAGTGTGCTGAGGCTGCCGACGCTGGCGATGACGTACGACAGCAGCACCAGCCAGGGATCGTGGCTGCAGTCGAGCAGGAGCTGGCCCTGCTCTGGCAGGTCAGCGAGAAAGCGGATCGAAAGTCCTTCCATAGTCACCCCGCTTGGCAGCGGCTAGCGTGCCCTTCTCAGTGAAGCACAAGCACGCAGGCCGCGTGAAAACGACTGCGCTCGGCCATGCTGCGTTAAGAATCGGCGCAAAATGCTCGTTTACCTTCGTAAACGGCACTTTGCCCCCGTTTTCCCCTTGCCTGACCTGGCTTCGCTACGTTTTCACGCGCTCTGACAAGCCACCTATTTTCCGTAGTCGTTGAGCGAGATCACCCGTGTCTTGCCGATACGATGGCGGTAGATCTCGCGCAGATACTTGATCGCCTGTTTGACGCTTTCGCGCGATAGACGGATGTCGTTGATCGAGACGAATTTCTCGGCGTCATGGATCAACTCGCGGTACTTCTTCTCGTACATCGGTTTGATCGCATACCAGTTGGTGTCGAGGATCTTCGCCGGGTCTTCGTATTCGTTGAGCATGCTGTCGAGCTGCGCCTCGTTGAAGCGTTCGGCGACGATGAAATCGAGCATGGCGTCGTCCAGGCTGTCGTCGAAGCGGTACTGGTCGCGGGCGAAGCAGCGCTTGATGTAGGCGACGATCAGGGTCAGGAAGTCGTCCGACAGGCACGGGCTCTTGACGATCAGGGTGGTCAGCGACAGGTTGGCCGAGGCGCCGATCACCAGCGCGTAGCGCTTGAGCGTGGTGTTGGGGAAGAGGTTGTTGAGGTGGGTCTTGAGCCGGTTCAGATCCATGTAGGACAGCTTGTAGTCCTTGGGTAGCGAGACGATGGACACCACCGAGGAGCAGTTCTTGAAGAAGTGCAGGTCACTCAATTGGCTGGCGTCGTAGCCACTGGACTTGTACTGCTCCAGCGCCTGGCGATAGCGCTTGGACTCGATCGGCAGCAGGCTGATGCCTTCGATGGCCTGGGTGACCTTGTTGAAGTGCGGCAGGTCGATGGAGCGGAAGAACAGGTCGTCGATGTTCAGTCGCGGTGGGTGCTGCTCCTTGTCCAGCACGCGGAATTTCTCTGACAGCTGAGCCGATTGCTCGGGCACCACGGACTCGGCGTAGGCCACGGCCACCGGGCCGGCCAGGCTCATGAACAGGTCATTGGCGTCGAGGCGGATGGTCTCGCCGATGTCGATGCCCGCGCGGCGGAAGTAGTTCTGGTCGTAGTCGCTGGTCACTGCCTGAGCGGTGAGGATGTTGAAGATCTGCTGCGAGATGTACTGGTTGGCGTGGCGCTCCATGGCGGTCACGTCGAGGTGGTGGATGCTGCCGTCACCGCTTTCCTCGGCGTAGCGCATGATGTCGTTGGAGATCAGCATCATGGCGTTCCACGGGCGGATGCGGCGCATCACGCTCTCGGCGCTGCTCTGCTCGTTGTCGAAGTTGTAGGAGAAGTCCCATTCCTCGGCCAGGTACTTGCACAGCAGGCGTCCGGCGTTGATGTGCAGCGCTTCGGACATCTCGCTGCGCTGGTCGGAGATGTTCGGCAGGATGCAGATGCCGCTGGTGAAGATCGGCTCGAAGACGAAACCGCGGTCGCGCGCGCCCTCAGCGTCATCCGGTGCCTTGATATCGAAGGTCTTGCTCATGTAGGCAAACTGCTGCGCCAGGCCGAACTCCGAGGCCATGCCCGAGCCGGTGCCGCCACCGGCGCTGAAGATGTAGAAGTACAGGCGCGACTGGTTGGCCTTGATCCCGCAGGAGTCGATCAGGTAGCTGTGGATGAACTTCCAGTCCTCGTTGGTGAAGCGCTGGGTGTCCTTGTTGAGGATGATCTTGGCCAGGTACTGACCGAGGATCGGTGCATTGCCAGCGCCGCCGGCATGCACCTCGGACAGATCCATGATCTTCATCTTGCTGTAGTCGTTGAGAAAACCGCTGGTTTCTCCTTTACGCGAGAAGCGGATGCGCCCTTCGATGTCCTTGTCCAGATCCCCGAGCATCACCAGCGGTTCGATCAGGAAGACCGGCTTGCTGCTCTTGCTCGGCGCACGCAGCAGGTTGCTGCGAATCCAGCGGCTGGGGCGCGAGGCCTGCTCGATGGCGGCGGTGGCTTCGCTGTGAAACTCCTCCAGGTAGAACTGGCGTGCGTTGTAGACCAGAGAGGCGACGTCCAGAGCGATGTTCGAGCCGCAGCGGCCGAGGCCGATCAGGCACACCGAGGGAAACTGCTGGATGCGGCTGGAGTCGCTGTCGTCCAGCGGCTCGCCCAAGGGGAACACCAGGTTACGCAGGCCATCGAGGTTATCGAGGATGCGCTCGATGTCGCGCTCGGTGAAGTACAGGTACTGCTCGCCGCTGTCGCTGTGCACCGGCAGCGCGGGCGGCGCCAGCAGGGTGTCGGCGAGATCGGCCAGGGTGGCTTCCTTGGCGGGGGCTACGGCGTCTTTTTTAGTTTTCATCGGTGACAGTCCGGGCGAGTCAGTGGGTGTTGGCTATTGGCCATAAAATGACCAACCCCATTGGTTCTAGCACGGAAAAAAGCACCGCGCCTTATTCCGCCCGGATATGAGGCAGATTGGCATCGCTCAACATCGCTCTGCATAAACCTAGCGAATGGTCGCAGACAAAGCCGGGCAAAGCCTCTAGATTGCCCGTCCCAGCGTTCGGCTGGTGCTGCCAAGGTAGGCGCCACCGGTGTAGGCCGCACGCGGACAACAAAAAAGAGACGTTGCCATGCAGCCCAATCAGCAAGCCACGAATGCCTGGCGCATTCTGTTCCTGCTTTTCCTTGCCAACCTGTTCAACTTCTTCGATCGCACCATTCCTGCCATCATCATCGAGCCGATACGCCTGGAGTGGAACCTGAGCGATTTGCAGCTCGGTCTGATCGGCACCGCTTTCACCATCGTCTATGCCCTGGCCGGCATTCCGCTTGGACGGATGGCCGACACCGGCGCGCGGCGCAAGATCATGGGCTGGGGGCTGGCCGCCTGGAGTGGCCTGACGGCGCTCAACGGCATGGCCTGGAATTTCTGGAGCTTTCTGCTGATTCGCATGGGCGTGGGCATCGGTGAGGCCAGTTATGCACCGGCAGCCAACTCCCTGATCGGTGATCTGTTTCCTGCCCACAAGCGTTCGCGGGCCATGGGGCTCTTCATGCTTGGCCTGCCGCTGGGGCTGCTGCTGGCGTTCTTCACCATCGGCGCCATGGTGCAGGCATTCGGCAGCTGGCGTGCGCCGTTTCTGATCGCCGCCGTGCCGGGGCTGATTCTGGCGCTGTTCCTGTTCTTCATTCGCGAGCCGGTTCGTGGCGCGGCGGAGACGACGCGGGTCAGCAGCGCGCCAGTGGAGAAGCCGCTGCGCACGGTGCTGGCAATCCGCACCTTCTGGTGGCTGGTGCTGGCGGGCCTGGCGTTCAACTTCGCCGCCTATGCCTGCAATTCGTTCATGGTGCCGATGCTGCAGCGCTACTTCGGCCTGGGTCTGCAGGATGCGGCGATGGCTACCGGGGTGATCGTCGGATTTACCGGTCTGTTCGGCCTGACGCTGGGTGGTTGGGTCGCCGACAAGGTGCATCAGCGCTGGGCCAATGGCCGACTGCTGTTCGCCGCTGTCAGCATGCTGGTGGCCTGTATCTGCACCGGTTGGGCGCTAAGCGCAGGACGAATCGATACGGCAGTGTTCGTCGGGGTGTTCAGCCTGGGCTGGCTGTTCTCCTACAACTTCTATACCTGCGTCTACACGGCGATTCAGGATGTGATCGAGCCGCGTTTGCGGGCTACCGCCATGGCGCTGTTCTTCGCCGGTCTGTACCTGCTGGGTGGGGGCCTTGGCCCACTGGCGGTTGGCTGGCTGTCTGATCACTACGCACAGGCGGCGATGCATGCGGCAGGTGCCAGCGAGATGACCGAGACGTTCAAGGCCGTTGGCCTGCATGATGCGATGGTGTTGATCCCGGTTGCGTTGTTCCTGACCCTGTTGGCATTGCTGCAGGCGGCACGTTGCTTCCAGCACGATGCGCTGCGGATGCGTGAGGGCTTGGCCAGGGCGGTTCCGGCTTGAAGGGGAGTGCGGCGCACCCTGCGTAGGGCGTACTCGCCGCAGACAGTACGCCGCTATCCAGCGGTGCATCATGCGCCCTCGGGTGAGGTATTGGGCGCGCCCTATGACGCTAGGGCGCGCACCAATCGTCAGGGCACCAACAGAATCTTGCCGTCACGCTCGCCGCTGGCGGCTGCCGCCACGGCATCCTTGATATGTGCCAGGTCATAGGTGGCGGCGACACGGGTCTTCAGCTTGCCGCTGGCGATCAACTGCACCAGTTCACCGAATACCTTCATCTGTTGCGCCTGGTTGGCTTGCTGGAACCATTTGGCCAGCCAGAAGCCGCGCAGGGTCACGTCGCGGAATACGAACGAGGCCGGCGATACCTCGCAGGCCTGGCCGCTCATCATGCCGTAGTTCACCAGTACGCCACCGTTGGCCAGCGTAGCTGCCAGATTGTCGGTGCTGACACCGCCGACCGCATCGATGCCCAGACGCACTTCGGCGCCACCGGTGGCCGCGCGTACGCGCTTGGCCAGATCCGGTCCATCGACCAGCACCAGGTCGCCGCCCTCGGCTTCGACTGCGGCGACAGCCGACTCACGACGTACCACGTTGATGGTCTTGAAGCCGCGCAGCTTGGCCAGCTGGATCAGGTAGCTGCCGACGCCCGAGTTGGCGGCGTTCTGGATCACCCAATCGCCAGGTTTGAGGTCGACGAATTCGCTGAGCAGCAGCGAGGCGGTCGGTGGGTTGACGGTGAGCATCGCCAGTTGCAGCGGGTCGGCATCCGGCAGCGGAATCAGTTTGTCTGCCGGAGCATTCAAGGCGGTGACCCAGGTACCACAGCCAACCGGCAGCAGCACGGTCTGGCCGACCTTGAAGTGGCTGACGCCTTCACCGAGTGCCTCGACCTTGCCGACACCTTCGTTGCCGCCAACGGCCGGCAGTGGCGGCAGCATGCCGTAGGCGCCTGTCAGGGTCAGCACATCGGAAGGGTTGATCGGTGCAGCCAGTACCTTGACCCGAACTTGCCCTGCGGCGGGTTCTGGCAGTTGCAGCTGCACCGCGCTGATGACGTCTTGCGGCACCGGGCCACGGTGTTGGTATTCGGCTTTGAGCATGGGCTTGGTCTCCTGAAGGCAGGCGCAAAATGCGTGGAGCCAGTCTAGCTGCGATAAGGCAAAGCGGAATGAATCAGCTGGCATCCACTCTGGTGATGACCACCTTGAGCCGTCTATGCTCTGCCGGGATCGATTACGGGGTTGATGATGCTCAGAGGGTGGCTGGGTTTAGTGGTGGCGTGCCTGAGTACGACGGTTGCGGCAGAAGTGCTGCATGTCGGTTTTGGCACGCACAAGCCGCCATACGTATTCGAGGGCGAGCCACGGGGGCTGGAATACGAGCTGGTGGATCGTGCCGCTCAACATGCGGGGTTCGAGCTGACTGCTTACTACGCGCCGATCGAGCGCCTGCATCTGATGCTGCGGCGCGGCGAGATCGATGCCATCGCCACGACTCATGAGCGCAGTGGCGTAGAGGCCTTCTATTCGGACGTTTACATCCACTACCACAATGTCGCTGTGTCACTGGCCAAGCGCGGTTACCGCATCGAGCGCATATCCGATCTCGGTCAATACTCCGTCAGTGCCTTTCAGCGTGCTCGTCTGCTATTGGGGCCGGAGTTCGAGCGCATGACCTTGAACAACCCGCGCTATCGCGAAGAGGCTTTGCAGATCAATCGCAACCGCCTGCTCTACAGTGGCCGCTCCGAGGTCGTGGTGGGGGACAAGCGCATCATTCGCCATTTCGACCAGGAAGTGGCCGAGCAGGTCGACGTGACCCAGTCGTTGGCCTGGTTCGAGATATTCCCGCCTACGCCATACCGCGTTGGTTTTCGCCGTGACGACCAGCGCCAGCGCTTCGACCAGGGGCTGCGCATCTTGCGCGAGTCTGGCGAGTACCGGCGTATCGAGCGGCGCTACCTGACTGACTGAAACCTGAGGAAACTTTTGCAGGGCTGCTGGCGTTGGGCGCCTGTTGCACTATGGCCGCTTGTCTGACGCATGGAGATGCCACGATGCTGCGCCTCAAGCCACTTGCTGCCTTTGCTCTGCTCGCCTCGTTCGGTTGCCAGTACAGCGTTGCCGAAGACCGGCAGCTGTCCACCGAGCTGGGGCCGTTGAACGTTCATACCGTTGCCGAAGGCCTGGCCAACCCCTGGGCCGTGGCCTTTCTGCCGGACGGGCAGGGTTATCTGGTCAGTGAGCGGCCTGGTGCGTTGCGCCGGGTCAGCGCCGAAGGTGAAGTGTCCGAGCCGCTGCGCGGTGTGCCGGAGGTCTTCGCCGTGAGTCAGGGTGGTTTGCTCGATGTGGTGCTGTCGCCTGAGTTCGCCGAGGATCGGTTGGTCTATCTGTCTTACGCGGAGGCGGGCGACGGGGCGGCGGGAACGGCTGTTGGGCGTGGCAAGTTGTCGGCTGATGCCACGGCACTGGAGGGCTTCGAGGTGATCTTCCGTCAGCAGCCCAAGCTGTCGAGCGGTACGCACTTCGGTTCGCGGCTGGTGTTCGACCGTGATGGCCACCTGTTCATCGCCCTGGGTGACAACAATGATCGCCCCACCGCGCAGGATCTCGACAAGTTGCAGGGCAAGCTGGTGCGCATCTTCCCCGATGGACGCATTCCCGATGACAACCCGTTCCTGAGTCGCGACGGTGCCCGTGATGAAATCTGGTCATACGGCCATCGCAACCAGCAGGGTGCGGCGCTCAACCCCTGGAGTGGTCGCCTGTGGACGCACGAGCACGGCCCGCGTGGCGGCGATGAAATCAATATTCCCGAAGCCGGCAAGAACTACGGCTGGCCGCTGGCGACGCATGGGGTGAACTATTCGATGCTGGCGATTCCCGAGGCCAAGGGCAAGACGCTCGAAGGCACCGAGCCGCCGCATCATGTCTGGGAAAAATCGCCGGCTATCAGTGGTATGGCGTTCTACGATGCCGAGCGCTTCCCGGCCTGGCAGCACAATCTGTTCATCGGCGCGCTCTCGGGCCAGGCGCTGATACGCCTGCAGCTCGATGGCGACAAGATTGTCCATGAGGAACGTTTGCTTGAGTCGCTCAACGCACGCGTGCGCGACGTGCGGCAAGGGCCGGACGGTTATATCTACGTGCTGACGGATGCGCCGAAAGGGCAGTTGCTACGCCTGGGGTTGGCGAGCGAGTAACGGGGTGCTTCTAAAAACGTAGGCGAGGCAGTCAGCGCAAGGCGAAAACAGGCGAAAAAGCGCAGTTTACGAGTTGTAAATGAGCATTTTGAGCCTGTTTTTAACGCAGCGATGACAACGTAGGTAGTTTTTAGAGGTGCCCCTAACGAGGGGGGAGTGGCTGGGTGCGCTTGTTGCACCCAAGGCGATCACTTCTTGCTGATGGTGATCTGGCGAGTGCCGCCGTAAGTCTGACCGCTGACACCTTTGGCGATCTGCTGGATCTCGCCACCACCTTGCAGGAAGGCTGCAATCTGCGCCTCGATGGACTCGCGGGTTTCCACGGCAGGGGCGGGTTTGCTGACTTTGCTGGAGGAGGACTTCACGCGCAGAGTGGCCATGACCTTGATCTCTTTCAGAAGGGCGGCCGGCCATTATGCCTCAACTGGCCCATTCCTGCTTGGTTAATCGCCCTGATGCCTACCACAAGCCTATCCATAAGCCGCTTTTCGTCGCAGTTTATCGCTTGTTTCCCAGGCACTTACGGCGTTTCGTGACCGGCCGTCGATTCACCATGCAGCAAGCCCTGAAGCCCGCTAACTCGGGTAGAATGGCCGGCTGTTTTGGCGAGGTGAAACACGATGGCCTTGATTGGGCGCATGAATTCTTTGCAGGTGGTCAAACACACCGACTTCGGTCTGTACCTGGACGGTGGCGCGGACGGCGAAATCCTCCTGCCCAAGCGCTACATCCCCAAGGACACGCCGAGCGAAGTCGATGACTGGCTCAATGTGTTCATCTACCTCGACAGCGAAGACAAGCTGATCGCCACTACATTGAAACCGAAGATCCAGCTCGGTGAGTTCGCCAGCCTCAAGGTGGTGGACATCAACCGTGTCGGCCTGTTCTTCGACTGGGGCCTGCCCAAGGATCTGCTGCTGCCACACTCCGAAGAGAAGCGCCCGCTGCAGATCGGCGACTACTGCGTGATCTACCTCTATCTGGACAAGCACACCCGCCGCCTTACCGCGACTGCGCGTCTGGATCGTCACCTGGACAAAGTGCCGGCCAACTACCAGGTCGGCCAGGAAGTCGACCTGCTGGTGGTCGAGCGTACCGATCTTGGCTTCAAGGCCATCATCGATGGCAAGCACTGGGGGTTGATCCACAAGAACGAGCTGTTCAAGTTCATTCGCAATGGCATGCGCGAGAAGGGCTACATCAAGGAGCTGCGCGCCGACGGCAAGATCAGCCTGAGCTTGCAGCCCATTGGGCGTGAGGCTGCCAGCGGCCTGGCCGAGCAGATCATCGAGCGCCTGCGGGCGCAGAATGGCGTGCTGGCACTGGGCGACAAGAGCCCGCCAGAGTTGATCGCCGAACAATTCCGGGTCAGCAAGGGCAACTTCAAGAAGGCCATTGGCGGCCTTTACAAGCAGGGCCTGATTCGCATCCACGACGATCGTATCGAACTGCTCGATAGTTGATGCGCCGGTGACTTGAGCGCGAGCGCGGCAACTCGCATAATGCGCGCTTGTCATCGCCGGTGTAGCTCAGTCGGTAGAGCAGCGCACTCGTAACGCGAAGGTCGTAGGTTCGATTCCTATCTCCGGCACCAGTTGATTCAAAGGGTTGGCCTCGGCCAACCCTTTGTCGTTTCTGGTCGCACATTCCTGTTCGCTGCTGTCGAAGCAGATGTGGTGATAGTGTTTCGACTGCAGGCGTGAGTCGCCTGGCCCCGGCATCGATGGGAGGTGCTCATGTTCATTCGCTCGATTCTGTTGATCCTGGCGGCATCCGTCTGCGGTGCGGCGTTTGCCGACCAGCCGCAGACTATTCGTGTGATTCCCAAGAGCTACGTCAGCCCAGGCGCCAGTGGCAGTGTCTCGGGCTCGTCGAGTTACGAGCAGTACAACCTCTATGGCGGGCAACGTCTGCCGCAGGGCAGCGTGCGTCAGGAAAGCAGCTACGGCAGCCATTCCAGCGAAACACGCGGCGGGATTCGGCAGAGCATCGAGTATCCGGGTGGGCTGATCATCGAACGCCAGCCCGGTAGCGGCAGTTATCAGCAGCAGCGCAGTCGCTGATCGTTCAATGGCTCGCGGCGGTGTGACCCACGGGGCTCGGGATGCCGGCGATCACCGCACGATTACGTCCCTCGCTCTTTGCCCGGTAAAGGCAGGCGTCGGCGCGCTGTAGCCAGCTTTCCCAATGTTCGCCGCTGTGCAGGATGGCTCCGCCGATGGACACGGTGACCGCGCCGCCCGGGCTTTTCAGCTCCTGTTCGACGCGCACCAGCAGGTTGTTGGCAGCGGCGCGCAGGCCGTCGATTTCGGTGTTGGGCAACAGCAGGAGAAACTCCTCCCCGCCGAAGCGGAACAGACGATCTTCCTTGCGCGAGCAGCGCTTGATCAGCTCGACGAAAGCCACCAGCACCTGATCGCCGACATGGTGGCCGAAGCGGTCATTGATCTGCTTGAAATGATCCAGATCCATTACCAGCAGCCCGTAGTTGTCGCTATGGCGGCGATGACTGGCCATGGCGATCTTCAGTTCTTCGTTCATGGCCCGGCGGTTGCGCGCCCCGGTGAGTGGGTCATGAATGGCCAGCAGCTGCAGTTGGTCGCGCTGGGTACGGGTGCGGAAGGCGAAGATGAAGCTGAGCACGCTGGCCATCATGCAGGTGACCAGAAACGAAACCATCTGGTAGTGGCTTTCGAACACGCTGCCGGGCACCAGCAGGGCATGGCTGACCAGGCTGACCAGCACCAGGGCAGTGGCCAGCAGGGCCTTGCCTGGGGTGACCATGAAGAAGTTGAAGAGAATCAGCGGGTAGATCCAGAACAGGCCGTTGACCCCCAGGTTGATGGCGATCAACGTGGCGCCGACGGAGAACACAGCGGCCAGGTAGATGCCGGGTTTGACCGTGTCACGGGTGAACCAGGCGTAGAGCACGGCGAACAAAGTGGAGAAGACGATGACGGTATCGGCGAGACCGACCAGGTAGTTGCCGGTCATCAAGCGGTAGACGGCGTAGGGGGAGATGCCGATGACCCCGAACAGCCCCATCAGGGTGATGATCGACAGCTGGAAATCATTGCGCAGGCGCTTCAGCAAACGAGCGGTCTGGATAGCCATAGCGTTTCTTTTCGTTGTTATGGAGCAAGCATGCAGAGCTTTGACCGCGAATGGCAAGGGGCATTCCTGAGCAAAGTGCCAGTATTTTTGCCCGAGGCGACAGGCTGTCTAGTTAACGCGCAGCGATACTAGCGGCTTGCTGCGCTGGTAGCGGGCCAGCCGTTCGGCTAGTTCAGAGGGAAGCACCTGGCAGTCGACGAAGTCCAGGCGTTGATAGAAGGTGCGCAGGTCGGGGTGGCAGAACAGCCAGACGGGCTCTGGATGCGCTGCGAGGCTGTGACGCAGCAGCTGTGCGGCAACGCCCTGATGCCGCCGCGCGGGGGCGACGAACAGGCCGGTGAGCCACTGACCGCCGGTCACGACACGCAGGTTGAGGGCAGCGATGATTTCACCCTCACTCTCGGCGACCCACAGTTCATCGCCCGGCCTGCTGCGCATGGGCGAACGATGGCCGCGGTAGAACTTGTCGACCAATGGCCGCAACAACGGCGGCAGGCAGCGGTAGTGGACAGAGCTCATCGTTGAACGCAAGTGGTGGGGCGGGTCATTAAATAAGCCAGAATCACGGGTAGGTTTCGCCAGGCTCGGCGGTTGGTAGGCGGTATCGTCCAGGCAGTGCTACAGAGCTGTGGATCTGGCATTCCTTCCAGTATCAACCGAGTGGCGCGAATAACGCTGCCAGGTCGGCCTCATCCAGTTGCCATTGGCCCTGGCCGCCGCCTTCCAGCACGCCCTTGGCCAGGCTGGCCTTGGCTTGTTGCAGTTGCTGAATCTTCTCTTCGACGCTGCCACGAGCGATCAGCTTGTAGACGAACACCGGTTTGTCCTGGCCGATACGGTAGGCGCGGTCGCTGGCCTGGGCCTCAGCTGCCGGGTTCCACCAGGGGTCGAAGTGGATCACGGTGTCAGCGGCGGTGAGGTTGAGTCCGCTGCCACCGGCCTTGAGGCTGATCAGAAAGACCGGGAATTCTCCGGCCTGGAAGCGTTGTACTGGGGTACGTCGATCTTGGGTGCTACCGGTCAGTTTGGCGTAGGCGATCTTGCGCGCCTGCAGCTCCTGCTCGATCAGCGCCAGCATCGAGGTGAACTGGGAGAACAGCAGCACCCGGCGACCTTCGTCCACCAGCTCTTCGAGCATATCCAGCAAGGCGCTGAGCTTGCCCGAATCACTGGCAGTCAATGGAGTGCCGTCTTCTCCCAGCAGGCGCAGATCGCAGCAGCTCTGGCGCAACCGCAACAACGCCTCGAGGATGACGATGTGGCTACGCGCCAAGCCCTGGCGAGCGATTTCGTCGCGCACTTTCTGATCCATGGCCAGGCGCAGGGTTTCGTAGCGGTCACGCTGTAGCTGGGTCAGCTCGACCCATTGAGTTATCTCGGTCTTCGGCGGCAGCTCGCGAGCCACCTGTTCCTTGGTTCGGCGCAACAGGAACGGGCGGATACGACCGTTGAGATGAGCCAGTCGCTGACTGTCGCCGCGCTTCTCGATGGGCGTGCGGTAGTCGCGGGTGAATGCCTTGGCATCGCCCAGCCAGCCGGGCACGAGGAAGTGGAATAGCGACCACAGCTCGCCCAGGTGGTTTTCCAGCGGCGTACCGGTCAGGCACAGTCGCAGTTCGGCCTGTACCTGCGAGGCTGCGCTGGCTGCCTTGCTGCGCGGGTTCTTGATGTTCTGCGCCTCATCGAGAATCAGCAGACGATAACGGTGCTGATTGAGTGCCTTGAGGTCGCGCGGTAGCAGGGCGTAGGTGGTCAGAATCAGATCGTGCGCAGCGATCTCCTCGAACAACACCTTGCGTTTGTTGCCGTGCAGGGCCAGTACGCGCAGCTCCGGGGTGAAGCGTGCGGCTTCATCCTGCCAGTTGGGAATCAGGATGGTGGGCATGACGATCAGCGCTGGCTGTTGCAGGCGCCCGGCCTGTTTTTCGCAAAGGATATGCGCCAGGGTCTGCAGGGTCTTGCCCAGGCCCATGTCGTCGGCGAGCACACCGCCGACGCGCAGCTCGGCCAGGGTCTGCATCCAGTTCAGGCCCTGCAGTTGATAGGCGCGCAGTTCGGCGCGCAAGCCTGGCGGTGCAGCGACTTCCCGGACGGAAAGATGCTGCAGGCGTTCGGCGAAGCCGCGCAGTTCATCACCACCCTGCCAGCTCAGGGCAGGGCCTGTAGCCAGTTCGGCCAGGCGTGCGGCGTCGGCGCGGCCTAGTCGTAGCGGCAGGTGATCTTCGCCGGGGTCGCGAAAGTACAGCTCGCCGAGCGTTGCCAGCAGCGGCTTGAGGCGAGCGAAGGGCAGGGCGATGCGCTTGCCTCCGTGCGGCAGATTGACCAGCAGGCGGTCTTCATCCGAGCGCTGCGCCAGCGCTTCGGGCGCCAACAGCCAGGGCGTGCGGCGGATGGCCTGGAGCAGAATCGGCAGCAGGCTCAGACGCTGGCCTTCCACTTCGATGCCCAGTTCAAGATCGAACCAGTTCTGCTGCGGATCTTCCTCGACCTCGGCATACCAGTCGTCGACCTCGGCCAGGTTGTACTGGAAGTCCGGGCGCATATGGATTTGCCAGCCTTCGGCGCGTAGTTGTGGCAAGCGCTGCTGGACGAAATCCAGCCAGTCGCGTTCGCGCTCCAGTTCGAACGGCTCGCCAGCGTCGGCCGGCAGCGCCTCGCTTTGTCGCAACGCCACCTGCAGGCCGAGGCTTTCCAGGCGTTTGCGCAGCGTGGCCTCTGCCGTGGCATCACGGATGACGCGCAGATTGGTATCGCCATCCAGGCGTTTGACCAGATCCTTGGCGGGCTTGCCGAAGACCCGATGGCCGGCATAGTCGAAGGCCAGCGCGGCGCGGTGTTGGGTCTGCTCCTGCATGCGTCCTTTGCGCGCGTCGAAATGTACGCGTACCTGGCTGCCAAGACTGAGGACGGCAATGGGGGCGATGCCTTCCAGGCGCGTCTCTGCCAGTTCCTTGTTGACCACGATGATGCTCGAGAGATCGTTGCCGTCGCGCTGCTGGGCCTCCAGCGTCAGCAGGGCGGCCACCACATGCTTGCAGTTGAAACCGACAGGACAGTTGCAATGGCCAGTCACGCTCCATTTGCGGCCGTAAGGGTGCAGAGTGATGCGTTGCTGGTAGACCTGCCCGGCCGAGCCGCGGCAGCTGGCGAGCAAGCTGTTGTCCTTGAGGCTGAGCAGTTTGCTGCGTTTTTCTTCTGCGTAGGCGATGCCACGGCGCAGGTCACCGGCGCCAAACTCGGAACGCCAGTCTTCCTGGCGTAACTGGTGAATATCCAGGGGCATCAACGAAGCCCCATCGCGCAGAGAAGTGGACGCATGACTTAGCCGTGGCAATGCAAAGCCGCAGATTTTCGCATAGCTGTGAGGCGATTAGCAGGCGTCGTGGCGAGATTGCCGACGTGCTGTCGTGAGCGTGCCCAGGCGTTCGGCGAGTAGGGCGGGTTGCGCCCGCCCTACAGAAATGCCGCGCGGTACTGCCCAGGCGTCGCGCCGAGTGCCTGGCGGAAGCGGTTGCTGAAATGACTGGAGCTGGCAAAGCCACAGCTCAGCGCGACCTCGCTCAGAGACAAGGACGGCTGGCGTAGCAACTGGCAGGCGCGAGCCAGGCGTCGTGCCAGCACGTAACGGTGCGGCGGCAGGCCGAAGCTGGTCTGGAACATGCGTGCGAAGTGGTATTCCGACAGGGCGCAGAGTGATGCCAGTTGGCTTAGCGGCAGTGGCGTTTCCAGGTGCTGCTCGATGAATTCGCGTACGCGTCTGCGCTGTATCGGCGCCAGCCCCCCTTTCAGGCGCAGACCCTGGCGCAGGCCAACCTGGGTCAGCAAGGCGTGATCGAGCAGGGCATGGGCCAGACTGCTGGTCAGGAGGCGCTCGCCCGGCTCTTGCCAGTCCAGCGCACAGATCTGACGAAAGCGTGCGGCTTGCTCGGCATCTTCGAGAAAGGTCGCTTCTTCCAGTTGCAAGCTACGCGGCTCACGGTCGAGCAGGGCGACCGCGCCCAGAGCAAAGCGCTCTTGCTCGATATAAAGGTGGGCCAGCTGGATTTCGCCATTGATGATCCAGGCGGATTGGTGTTCGGCCGGCAGGATGCACAATCTGTCTGGTGCCCCCTTGTCGCCCGGACGCTCGCGACGAAAGGTGCCAGTGCCACCGCTGAGGTAGCACGACAGAGTGTGATGGCTGGGGGCGAGGTAGTCGCGGGCATCGTGGGCGTTGCTCCAGCGCGCCACGGCCATGCCACTGCCTAGCTCGGCAAGACCGTGCAGCCGCGCGTTGGGCGAGCGGCTCATGCTCTGAAAAACCTGCAGGTGTTCGAATTGCGCCATCGTGTTCTCCCGGATGACGCCAATGCTACGCCTGCACAGCCTGGTTAGCAGGCTGCGCGAGTAAAAAAGCGCAATTTTGCGCAAAAGGCGGGCAATGCGTACACGCCGGTCGAGGTCATCTTGGGATTTCTGCCTCGACCGGAGGCGCTGGGAGAGTTACCCCGCCACCAGCACGCGAATCGCTTCCAGGCGCAGGGCGGCTTTGTCGAACATCGCCAGGCTCTGTTCGCGTTGCTCGCGCAGGGCGTCGATCTCGCTGTCACGTACGCTCGGGTTGACGGCGCGTAGTGCGATAAGGCGCGCCAGTTCTTCGTCCAGTTCGGCGATCAGGCGGCGTTTGGCCTCGGCCACGCGCTCGATATGGCGCGGCATGACTTTGGCTTCAGCGTCGTTGATCTGCTTGGCCAGTACATCGCGCTGGGCCTGGACGAACTTGTTGGCGCTGGCGCGTGGTACGCTTTCCAACTGGTCGTTGAGCGTTTCGAAGCCGACCTTGGCGGCCAGGTCGTTGCCGTTGGCATCGAACAGGCAGCGTAACGCCGCTGGCGGCAGGAAGCGGCCCAGCTGCAATTTACGTGGGCCGACCACTTCGCTGACGTAGAGCAGCTCCAGCAGCACGGTGCCGGGCTTGAGCGCCTTGTTCTTGATCAGCGCGACGGCGGTGTTGCCCATCGAACCGGACAGCACCAGATCCATGCCGCCCTGCACCATGGGGTGTTCCCAGGTGAGGAATTGCATGTCTTCGCGGGCCAGGGCTTGCTCGCGGTCGTAGGTGACGGTCACCGCCTCGTCGTCGCCCAGGGGGAAGCTGGCGTCCAGCATTTTTTCGCTGGGGCGCAGGATCAGGGCGTTGTCGGAATGATCTTCGCTGTCGATGCCGAAGGCGTTGAACAGCTCTTCCATGTAGATCGGCAGGGTGAACTGGTCATCCTGCTCGAGGATGTCTGCGACCAGCGCTTCACCTTCACCGGCACCGCCGGAGTTCAGTTCCAGCAGGCGGTCACGGCCGCTGTGCAGTTCGCCTTCCAGGCGGATGCGCTCGGCGGTGGCTTCGTCCACCAGTTGCTGCCACTGGCCATCGTCGCCGTTTTCCAGCAGCGGCAGCAGGCGTGGGCCGAACTGGTGCTGCAGGGCGTTGCCGGTCGGGCAGGTGGCAAGGAAGGCATTCAGCGCCTGGTGGTACCACTGGAACAGGCGTTCCTGCGGGCTGTTTTCCAGGTACGGCACGTGTAGCTGGATGCGGTGCTTCTGGCCGATCCGGTCGAGACGACCGATGCGTTGTTCGAGCAGATCCGGGTGAGCCGGTAGGTCGAATAGCACCAGGTGATGGGCGAACTGGAAGTTGCGGCCTTCGGAGCCGATTTCCGAGCAGATCAGCACCTGTGCGCCGAATTCTTCGTCGGCGAAGTAGGCCGCCGCGCGGTCGCGCTCGAGGATGCTCATGCCCTCATGGAACACGGTGGCGGGGATGCCGGAACGCACGCGCAGGGCGTCTTCCAGATCCAGTGCGGTTTCGGCGTGGGCGCAGATCACCAGCACCTTGAATTTCTTGAGCATCTTCAGGGTGTCGATCAGCCACTCGACGCGCGGGTCGATGCGCCACCAGCGTTGCTCTTCGTCGACATCGTCCTGCGCCTGGTAGCTGACTTCCGGGTACAGCTCGGCATGTTCGCCGATCGGCAGTTCCAGGTATTCGTCCGGGCTCGGCAGCGGGTAGGGGTGCAGTTCGCGCTCGGGGAAACCTTGCACGGCGGCGCGTGTGTTGCGGAACAGCAGGCGGCCGGTGCCGTGGCGGTCGAGCAGTTCGCGTACCAGGCGGGCGCGGGCTTCGCTGTCGCCAGTATCGATGGCCTCGAGCAGCTTGCGGCCCTCATCGCCGAGGAAGCCGCCGATGGCATCACGCGCCTGGACGCTGAGCTTGTCCTGATCGAGCAGTTCCTGCACGGCTTCGGCGACCGGGCGGTACTGACTGCTTTCGGCGCGGAAGGCTTGTAGATCGTGGAAACGGGCTGGATCGAGCAGGCGCAGGCGAGCGAAGTGGCTGTCCTGGCCCAGCTGTTCCGGGGTGGCGGTGAGCAGCAGTACGCCGGGGATGACCTCGGCCAGTTGCTCGACCAGCGAATACTCGGCGCTAGCCTGTTCCGGGTGCCAGACCAGGTGGTGGGCTTCGTCGACCACCAGCAGATCCCAGCCGGCGGCGAACAGCGCGTCCTGGGCTTTTTCGTCGTCCTTCAGCCACTCCAGGGCGACCAGCGCCAACTGGCAGTCTTCGAAGGGGTTGCTGGCGTCGCTTTCCATGAAACGCTCGGCGTCGAACAGCGCCACGTCGAGGTTGAAGCGCCGGCGCATTTCCACCAGCCACTGGTGCTGCAGGTTTTCCGGCACCAGGATCAGCACACGGCTGGCGCGACCGGAGAGCAGCTGGCGATGGATCACCAGGCCGGCCTCGATGGTCTTGCCCAGGCCCACTTCGTCGGCCAGCAGTACGCGTGGGGCGATGCGGTCGGCTACTTCACGGGCGATGTGCAACTGGTGGGCGATCGGTTGCGCGCGTGCACCGCCGAGGCCCCAGAGGGACGACTGCAGCAGACGGCTGTTGTGTTCCAGGCTGTGGTAGCGCAGGGCGAACCAGGCCAGAGGGTCGATCTGGCCGGCGAACAGGCGGTCGCTGGCCAGGCGGAACTGGATGAAGTTCGACAGCTGGGTTTCCGGCATGGTGACCGGCTGATGCTGACCATTGAGACCGTGGTAGACCAGCAGGCCGTCGACATCCTCGACTTCCTGCACGGTGAGCTTCCAGCCCTCGAAATGGGTGATCTCGTCACCCGGGGCGAAGCGCACACGGGTCAGCGGGGCATTGCGCGTAGCGTACTGGCGGGTTTCGCCGGTGGCCGGGTAGAGCACGGTGAGCAGGCGGCCGTCCTCGGCGAGGATGGTTCCCAAACCCAATTCCGCTTCGCTGTCACTGATCCAGCGTTGCCCCGGTTGATACTGCGCCATGCCTGTCTCCCGTGTGAAAAAGCCGGCTATGGTAACGGATGCCGAGCCGCTGCCAAAGCGGTCGTGGCACTATCGTTGCGTCCGTCAGTCGAAAGTGTAGCGAGCACAGGCTGACAGGCCGTTGAAAAACGTAGGCGAGGCAGTCAGTGCAAGGAAAAAGCAGGCGAAAAAGCGCAGTTTACGTGCTGTAAATGAGCATTTTGAGCTTGCTTTAACGCAGCAATGGCAACGCAGGTAGTTTTTCAGCAGCCTGCTAAAGTCGCGGATGATGGGGCCGACAGCCTTACCAAAGGAGGTGCTGAAACGTGCTACCGCCTATCCCCCATAGCCTGGTGCCGGTCACGGCCACGCAGGACGTGATCAAGCCCAAGCCCGAGATTCCTCCGGTGACCCCGGCCGAGGAGAGCGCCAAGGAAAGTGCGTTGAGCCTGGACAAGCGGCACCCGCAGGAAACCGAGGAGCTGCTGCGCGAGGAGCAACGCCGGCGTCAACGGCGTGGCTATACCCCTGAACAGCTGGCCGAGGCCGAGCCGGAAGAGGTGGAGCAAGCGCTGGGCGATCTTCCGCGACAAGGACTTTGGGTGGACGTGGAAGTCTGAGAAACTCTTTTCATTCTCTTGTGCGTAGATCGTCATGCTGTTCGCCGACCCCTTGCCTACACTCGCCGATGCCGAGCTGGACTATCTGCCCGGTTGGGTCGATGCCGGCCTCGCCGACAATTGGCTGCACGCGCTGGTCGAGCAAACGCCCTGGCAGCAGCCGGAGTTGTTCATTCATGGTCGTTATCACCGCACGCCACGGCTGACAGCCTGGTATGGCGATCCCGCGGCGCGCTATCGCTATTCCGGAAGGATTCACGAGCCCTTGCCCTGGACACCCTTGCTCTACGAGATTCGTCAGCGGGTCGCTCAGGATGTCGGGCAGCCGCTCAATGCCGTGCTGCTCAACTATTACCGCGACGGCCAGGACTCCATGGGCTGGCACAGCGATGCAGAGCCGGAGCTGGGACGTGATCCGTTGATCGCCTCGCTCAACCTGGGCGGCAGCCGGCGCTTCGATCTGCGCCGTGTCGGCAGTACGCGCATCGAACATTCGCTGACGTTGGAACACGCTTCGCTACTGGTCATGCGCGGGCCGACCCAGCATCATTGGCAGCACCAAGTGGCGAAGACACGCCAAGCCTGCGCGCCGCGCCTTAATCTGACCTTTCGCCTGATCCGGTTTCCGCTATGAGCAATGACGACAAGCTGATCGACTTCGCCGCCGAGCGCGACAAGCGCATCCACGATCTCAACGATAAGCGCCTCAATGAGATGCGCGATGTCTTCGAGCAGGTTCTGCCGCTGGGCAAGGCGAAGAAGAAGTCCAAGAACAAACCCAAGAAGCGCTGAAACTCCCGCCGTTTGTTCGTCATGCACGGCTGCCTGGCCGTGCTTCCCGCCTCGTACCCCCTCGATTTCTTGACCTGGGTCAGTATTCCCCCTGACCTGGTCGCGGCTGCTCGTCGGCTATTGATCCAGATCAATTTTCCCGCCGCCAGCGCTGATAACGTGAAGCCATCCCAGACAGACAGGCGCAAAAGGAGACAGCCATGTTCGTCGATACAGTAGTTCTCGCCGGAGTCGGCACCGTGCTTCTGATGGTCGCGTTTTTCGGGGGTGTTGGTTACTTCATCTGGAAGGATGCGCACAAGCGCAAGCAGAGCTGATCCTTCCGGTTCAATGGGCACGCAAGGCAATTCGGGCGACTTCGGTCGCCCTTTTTTTGACCCGCAATCGCTGGCGGCAACCCGCTGGCCGTCACGTTCCGCCGATCTGAACAAATTGATCCTCTGGACAGATATAGTTAGCTAGCTAATAATTGGATTTCGCATGGAGGCGGAACCCTATCGCTGTAGCTATGTTCAGAGCTGAGATTTCTTCAGGTAGTCATCGTGCGTGATTCCTTGCTGGCGTTTCTTGCGCCAAGCTCGCAAGCCGTTCAATTCGCCATCAAGACCCTGCTCGGCGGCGGTCTGGCGCTGTGGTGCGCGTTGCGTTTCGGTTTGGAACAACCGCAGTGGGCGCTGATGACCGCCTTCATCGTCGCCCAGCCGCTGTCCGGAATGGTGGTGCAGAAGGGCCTGGCGCGGCTGCTCGGTACGCTGGTCGGCACCTTCATGGCCGTGGTGATGATGGGCCTGTTCGCTCAGGCGCCGCTGCTGTTCATACTGGCGTTCGCCTTGTGGTTGGCATTGTGTACGGCGTCCTCGACCATGTTGCGCAGCGCCTGGTCGTATTCCTTCGTGCTGGCCGGGTACACCGTGGCGATCATCGCCTTGCCGGCCATCGGCAAGCCGCATGTGGTGTTCGATGAAGCCATCGCCCGCTGCACGGAAATCTGTCTGGGCATCATCTGCGCCACCTTGAGTAGCGCCTTGCTCTGGCCACAGCGCGTCGAGAGGCAGTTGGCGCAGCAGGCGCGCAACGCCTGGCAGGCTGGTGTCGCGGCGTCGCGCCAGGCATTGGCGGGTGAGGCCGATGCGCGGCAGGGCTTGCTGGAAGTGCTGGCGCGGATCGTGGCCGTCGACGCCCAGCGTGAACACGCCTGGTTCGAGGGCGCGCAAGGGCGCCAGCGGGCCGTGGCGTTGCGGGTACTGAGTCGCGATCTGCTCGGTATGTTGCGTCTGGCCCGCGGTGTGGCGCGGCAGTGGCGACAGCTAAGCAGTGCCGAGGCGCAGGCGGTCGCGCCGTGGCTACAGGTGGTGGACGAACGCCTGCAACAGGCACAACCGGCAGGCCTGTTGGCGCTGGTCGAGCAATTGCGCCAGGCCGCGCAGGACGAAGAGTTGAGCAGCGGCCAACAGTTGTGCCTGGAGCGGCTGATGGTGCTGCTGCTGCGCGTCGAGGACGCCAGTCGCGCATTGCTCGCGGTCGAGGAGGGCAGAGCCCCGGCCGATGCGCCGCGCCCCTTGTCCTGGCATTACGACTGGCAGGCCGCGCTGGTGTATGGCTCGCGCAGCGCCCTGACCTTCCTGACCCTGGCGGCGTTCTGGCTGGCCACTGGCTGGACGCACGCCACCGGTGCACTGCTTCTGGCCTGCGTGGTCTGTAGCCTGTTCGCGCGGCTCGAGGCAGCGCCGCAGATCGGCATGATGTTCTTGCGCGGTATCTTCTACGCGCTGCCGGTGGCGTTCTTCGTCGGCCAGATTCTGATGCCGCAGATCGATGGCTTCGTGATGCTCTGCATGGTGCTGGGCGTGCCGCTGTTCTTCGGCGTGTTGGGCATGGCCAAGCCGGCGATGGCCGCCACGTCGACCTCGTTCTGCCTGCATTTCATCGTGCTCTGCCTGCCGGCACCGGGTGTCGGTTACAACGTCGAGTTCTTCCTCAATGAGGCGCCCGGCATGCTGATGGGGGTGGGTTGCGCAGTGATGGCGTTCAAGCTGGTGGTGCTACGCAATCCGGTCTGGCATGGCCGCCGCCTGATGCAGGCGATCCTGGCCGACCTCGGACGGTTGACCCGCCGCGACCTGGGGCGTGCCGAAAACTGGTTCGGCGGGCGTATGGCTGATCGTCTGATCCAGCTGGCGCGGCACTATCCGGCGCGTCCGGATCAGGCGCGCAGCCGCTGGGACGATGGCGTGGCCGGTCTCGACCTGGGCGACGAGTTGCTGCACCTGCGCAAATGTCTGGCAAATGCCGATGCCGGCCTGGCGCGGTCGCAGCGGCGTTTCCTGGAGCGCCTCGACGACGCACTGGAACGTGGCCCCGCGCCAGGGCGGGAAGACGATCTGAACGCAGCGGTGGCCGAATTGCAGGAGGCCCTGCGTGCCTGCACGCCCAGCATCGACAAGCGCCTGGCCGAGGCGGCGCTGTTGCAGCTGCAGAGTGGCTGGCGCCACTGGTGTCATTTGAAGGGAGAAGCCCATGGGCTTACATGAATGGTCGCTGGGCGGCGTGTTGCTGAGCCCGATGGCGGCTTACGCGGTATTGGCGCTGTTGCTGACCGGCGTGTTGCGCCTGGGGCTGCAGCGCGTCGGGCTGTCGCGCTGGATCTGGCACGAAGCCCTGTTCGACTGTGCCTTGTATGTCTGCGTTCTGGCGGCCGTGATGGTCGTCCTGGCGCATTGAGGAGAAGAAAGCATGCGTTCGATCATTCGAGTCGGCATCACCCTGGCCATGGTGGCGGCGGCGATCTTCGCCGGTTCCTGGATCTGGCAGCACTACATGTACTCGCCCTGGACGCGCGACGCCCGCGTGCGTGCCGACGTGGTGACCATCGCCCCGGACGTGTCCGGCTGGGTGGTCGAACTCAAGGTGCGCGACAACCAGCAGGTCAAGGCGGGCGATCTGCTGATGAGCATCGACCGTGATCGCTATCAGGCGGCGGTGGAGAAAGCCAAGGCGGTGGTGGACATTCGCCGCCAGCAATTGAGCCTGCGCGAACATGAGGCATCGCGCCGTTCCCGTCTGGGCGCTCAGGCGATCAGTGCCGAGCTGCTGGAAAACGCGCAGATCAATGCCGAGATGGCGCGCAGCGAATATCGCGAGGCGCAGGCTGACCTGCGTGTGGCCGAGCTGAATCTGGCGCGCAGTGAAGTGCATGCCCCGCGTGATGGGCAGATCACCAATCTGGTGCTGGCGCAGGGCAACTACGTGAATGCCGGGCAGGCGGTGATGGCGCTGGTCGATACCAACTCCTTCTACGTGCAGGCGTATTTTGAGGAGACCAAGCTGCCGCGCATTCAGATCGGCGCGCCGGTGGAGGTCTGGTTGATGGGCGGTGATCAGCAGATCCGTGGCGAGGTGGAAAGCATCAGTCGTGGCATCACCGACCGCAACGCCAGCCCGGACGGGCAATTGCTGGCTGATGTCGAACCGACCTTCAGCTGGGTACGCCTGGCGCAGCGCATTCCGGTGCGCATCAAGCTCGATCAGGTGCCCGAGAGCATGGTGCTGAGCGCTGGGATGACCGCCAGCGTGCGGGTGGTCGCCGACTGACAGGCCTGCTCGGTCGCGGCCGATGTATGAATGCTCTTCAAAGCGCGTGACGTGAGCGCGATAGTGGCCGAAACTGCGCCCCCTGCGTTTTCGTTCATCGTTTCTGGCAGGCCGCGCACCTGCCTTGTCGAGAGGTCATGCCATGTCGTTCAAAGTGTTTGTCGATGGCCAGGAAGGTACCACTGGTCTGCGCTTGTTGGATTACCTTACCGGTCGCCCGGACATCGAGCTGCTGCGTATCGATGAAGCCAAGCGCAAGGACAGCGCCGAGCGCGCCCGTTTTCTCAATGCCGCTGATGTGGCGTTCCTGTGCCTGCCCGATGCCGCCTCGCGTGAGGCCGTCAGCCTGGTGACCAACCCGAACACCTGCATCATCGACGCCAGCACCGCGTTCCGCACCGACACCAGTTGGACCTTCGGTCTGCCGGAGCTGGCTGCCGGCCAGCGTGAAGCCATCCGCAACAGCAAGCGCATCGCCAACCCCGGCTGCCACGCTACCGCCTTCATCCTGCTGGTGCGCCCGCTGGTGGATGCTGGCCTGCTGCCGAGAGACTACCCGCTCAGCGCCTTCTCCCTGACCGGCTACAGCGGTGGTGGCAAGTCGATGATCGCCCAGTACGAAGCTGGCGGTGATGCGCGCCTGAAAAGCCCGCGCCCGTATGCCATGTCGCAGGCGCACAAGCACCTGCCGGAAATGCGCGTGCAGACCGGTATCGCCGCAGCGCCGGTGTTCAGCCCCATCGTTGGTGATTTCCTCAAGGGCTTGTCGGTGACCGTGCCGCTGCACATGGATCGTCTGGCCCCTGGCGCCACTGTCGAAAAGCTGCACGAGGCGCTGGTGCGTCACTATGAGGGTGAGCGTTTCATTCGGGTGATGCCGCTGGACGTTGAAAGCAACCTGGACGAGGGCTTCCTCGACGTGCAGGCGTGCAACGACACCAACCGTGCCGACCTGTTCGTATTCGGCAATGCCGAGCGGGTGACCCTGGTTGCACGCCTGGACAACCTCGGCAAAGGCGCCGCCGGTGCCGCGGTGCAGAGCATGAACGTGCATATCGGTGCGGCCGAGAACACCGGGCTCGATAGCGGTCTGTGATGCTGTTTAGGTGTGCTGCGCACACCTAAACAAAGAGCCGGGCTTAACGCCTAATGCCGATCAGATAAGACGTATTGTTTGGCGCTGATGGCCTTTTGGGGGGGGCGCGGGGCCGCCCAGGTTGTGCGCACCAATGGTGGTGGCGCCGGCATTCCGGTGCGCACGGCGCACCCTACGTAGCCTTATCCTGACGCTTAACTGGCTTAACGCCTGGCTTTTTTTGTTCGCAGGTTGGGACAACGCGAAGCTTGTCCTGCGCTCTAGAGCAGCTTCTGCCGCTTGGTTATCACCATGGTCGAGGCCTGCCAGGGTGGATGAAAAAAGCGTCATCCACCCTACGTCGAACGGCTTCAGCCGCGCTCGATGCTGGCCGGGGTACGGCGCATCAGCACCTTGCCGTGGCGCACCGATACCAGCGCATGGCCCTGGCTGCGCACCATCTCGTAATCGTCCGGCGCCGAGAGGATCAGCAGATTGGCCGGGCGACCCACTTCCAATCCATAACCCTCGCCAAGGGCCAGGGCGCGAGCCGAGTTGTCGGTGATCAGATCCAGGCTGCGCTTGAGGTCTTCGTAGCCGAGCATGTGGCAGATGTGCAGGCCGGCTTCGAGGATGCGCAGGATGTTGCCGTTGCCCAGCGGGTACCAGGGGTCGACGATGGAATCCTGGCCGAAGCAGACGTTCATCCCGGCGCGGTCGATCTCCGCCACGCGGGTCAGGCCGCGGCGTTTCGGGTAGGTGTCGAAGCGCCCTTGCAGGTGGATGCTCTCGGTGGGGCAGGAGATGAAGCTGATGCCGCTCATTTTCAGCAGGCGGAACAGCTTGGAGCAGTAGGCGTTGTCGTAGGAACCCATGGCCGTGGTGTGGCTGGCGGTGACCCGCGCGCCCATGCCGCGCACGCGGGCTTCTTCGGCCAACACCTCGAGAAAACGCGACTGCGGGTCGTCGGTTTCGTCGCAGTGCACGTCCACCAGGCAGCCGCTGCGTTCGGCCAGATCCATGAGGAACTTGATCGACGACACGCCCTGGTCACGGGTGTTCTCGAAGTGCGGGATGCCACCGACCACGTCGGCGCCCAGTTCGATGGCTTGCTCCATCAACGCGCGTCCGTTCGCGTAGGATTCGATGCCCTCCTGCGGGAAGGCGACGATCTGCAGGTCGATCAGATGGCGGGTTTCTTCGCGTACTTCGAGCATGGCCTTGAGGGCAGCGAGGGTAGGGTCGGTGACGTCGACGTGGGTGCGCACGTGCTGGATGCCGTGGTCGACCAGCATGTCGATGGTCTTCTTGGCGCGGGTCTTGGTGTCTTCATGGGTGACCAGCGCCTTGCGCTCGGCCCAGCGTTCGATGCCCTCGAACAGCGTGCCGCTCATGTTCCAGGCCGGCTCGCCGGAGGTCAGCGTGGCGTCGAGGTGGATGTGCGGTTCGACAAAGGGCGGCACCACGAGATTGCCGGCAGCGTCCAGGTCGCCTTCGGCGATGGGATGCAGTGCGTGCTGGGCCTCAATGGTGGCGATGCGCTCGCCGTCCAGGGTGATGCGGTGCAGGCCGTCGCGGCCGCGCAGGCGGGCATTGTGGATGATCATCAGGTTTCCTCTCAGGCAGGCGACGACAGGCGCCGGATCAACAGCGCGACGCTGATGTTCAGGCGGTCGTGCGGGTCTTCGAACGAGCAGCCGGTCAGCGCTTCGATGCGCTGTAGACGGTAGCTCAGGGTATTGCGGTGAACGTTCAGGCGTTGCGCGGCCAGGGCTAGGTTGCCGTTCTCGGCGAACCAGGCTTCCAGCGTCGGCATCAGCACCGGTTGGTGGCGCGAGTCGTCGCCGATCAGCGGGCCGACCACGCGTTCGACGAAACGATCGAGTAGGCTGCGGTCGCGAATCGCGCCGAGCAGCTCCAGCACGCCCAATTCATTGAAACTGCAAAGACCCAGGCGCTCGGGAAAACGTTGCGCCACGGCCAGGGCCTGGCGCGCCTCACCCAAGCCCTGGGCAAAACGTGGGGCATCGCAGCCGGCGCTGCCCAGACCGAGGAACAGCCGTAGCGGGCCGAGTTGCGGGCGCAGCTCGTCGAGTAGTGTGGTCATGGCCTGGCGGTTACGTGTTTCGGCGTGGGTATCGGGGCAGGGCAGCAGGGCGATCCAGTGACGGCCCTGGCTGACCAGCGGCAGCGCGTCGCCCAATTCGCCCAGACTCTGCTCCAGGCGCCTTTGCAGCAGTTGCTGACGGCTCTGTAGCTGGCGTTCGGCGTCTTCGTCGGGCAGATCACCGAACAGTTGCTCGCTGCCCTCGAGGCGCAGCAGCGCCACCTGACGTGGCACGTGCAGTGCCAGGCCGAGGCTGTCGCCACGTTGCAGCAGCACGTCGAGCGACTGGTAATCGCCGTCGAGCACCTGTTCCAGCACATGCTGGCGCGAGCGGCCGAGCTGCTGCGCCTGAACCAGCGAGGTGCCGATGGCCTGGGTGACCACCACCATCTTCAGCGCGTAGGGCTGCTCGATCAGCGGCAGATTCAGGCGCTCAGCTTCGGCGATGACACTGGGCGGGATGGTCTGAATGAACTCGGCGCCGGTGAGGATGACCATACCGGCGACGACGCGCTCATGGCCCTCGCGCACCAGGCGCAGCAGGTTCGCTTCGTCGCGCGGATGGTTGATGCCGGTGACGAAGATCAGCTCGCCGCCCATCACCCAGTCGGCGATGCCTTCGTTCTCGGCCACGTAGGGCCAGCGCACGGCATTGTCGCGCCTGGCCTGGCCGGCACGCAGGCGCATGCTGTCCAGGCCGGGCAGGGCGAGTACGTCGGCGACGGTCAGACTCACGCGCCGGCGACCTGCTGGCGGCCGACCAGAACTTTGTGCAGTTCGAACAGCGCGACGTAGACCACCGCCGCTACAGCGATGCCAACCAGTGGCGCGACCCAGGGCGAAAAGTAGGCGCATAGCGCGCCAGCGAAATAGGCGCCCAGGCCGACCCAGTTGAACGCCGGCAGGTTCGCGTCGAAGAGTTTCGGGTAGCGTCCGCGATGGCCGTAGAAGTAGTCGGCCATGATCACGCCACCGATGGGCGGGATGATCGAACCAAGCAGGATCAGGAAGGGAATCAGCAGCTCGTACATGCCGCCGATGGCCAGCCCGGTACCGATGGCTGCGCCGACGATGGTCATGGTCTTGCGCCGGCCGGTACGCAGCAGATTGCAGCCGGCGGCAGCGAAGTTGTAGATGGTGTTGTCCTGAGTCGTCCACAGGTTGAGGAACAACATCACCACGGCGGCCATGGACAGGCCCTGCAGCACCAGCACTTCGACGATATCCGGTTGCTGGTAGACGATGGCGCCATAAGCGCCGGCGACGATCATCAGGCCGTTGCCGATGAAGAAACCGACCATGCTGGCGATCACCGCGGTACGGCCGTTACGGGCGAAGCGTGTCCAGTTGGTGGCTTGGGTGGCGCCACTGACGAAGGTGCCGAAGACCATGGTGATGGCGGCGCTGAGGGTCATGCTCTGGGTCGGCTCCACGGCCATCAGCGCGGCCAGGCCGCCGATGTCGTCGGTGGCGATCCACAGCGAACAGATCAGCAGGGCGAGCATGGCCGGCACGGAAATGCGCGAGAGGATGTCCAGGCCCTTGTAGCCGACGAAGGCGGTGACGCAGAAACCGAAGCCGAACAGCACCATCAGCGGGATGGTCAGGCCTTGCGGCAGGTCGAGAATCTTCACCAGAACGATGGCGATGGTCGCCGTACCCCAGGCGTACCAGCCGATCTGGGTGAAACCGAGTAGCACGTCGGACAGCTTGCTGCCCGCCTCACCGAAGCAGAAGCGGCCCATCAACACCGAGTTCAGGCCGCTGCGGCAGGCGATCAGGCCGAGCACCGCGGCGTACAGACCGAGCAGCAGATTGCCGATGATCGCTGCCCAGATCAGCGTGGTGAAATCGAAGGCCATGCCGATCTTGCCGCCAGCGAACATGGTGGCGGTGAAGAAGGTGAAGGAGAACAGCATGATCGACGTGGAGAACAGACCCTTGCGGGCGTGGCTGGGGACTTCGCTCAGCGGGAAATCGCTATCGGGGGTAGGGTGGCTCATGGCCCGGCTCCGGTAAGAGGGTGAGGCCTTGGCGATAGCAGGGGGCGTGCCAGAAACAGCGCAGCGGGCGGGTTGGCAAGGTGATCAAAAGGTTTTGTGCAAAACGCACAAAGAAACGCACTTATCCAGTGCCAGGTCGCTCAAGGTTTGTGAGTGTAGAACAAAAGTGGTGCGCGGCGCTGCTGCCGCGCACCAGCTTGCAGCGAATCAGTTGACGGTGACCTGCGGCATCGGCGGCATGGTCACGGTCTGCTCGGCGCTCGGGGCGAGCACTTCGGCTTCGCCGTCGACCACTTGCTTGCCGTCCTGGTTGAACACGCGGGTGGCGATGCGCACGCGGTTCTTCGGCAGCTTTTCCAGCACTTCCAGCTTCACGGTGAGGGTGTCGCCGAGTTTCACCGGGCGGGTGAACTTGAGCTGCTGGCCGAGGTAGATGGTGCCCGGGCCTGGCAGGTTGCAGGCGATGGCGGCGCTGATCAGCGCGCCTGTGAACATGCCGTGGGCAATGCGTTCCTTGAACATCGTCTCGGCGGCGAAGGCGGCGTCCAGATGCACCGGGTTGTTATCGCCGGATACTGCTGCGAACAGCTGCACGTCGCGCTCTCCCACCTGCTTTTCGAAGCTGGCCTGCTGGCCAACGCTGAGTGCGTCGTAAGGGATATTGGTGACCTGACTCATGAGGGCTCCTTGATAGGGTGTCGGCTGTGGTTCAGCGCCTGCTGCAACCACTCGATCAGTTGGGCGGTGACCTCGTCACGATTGCTCTCGTTGAGCAGCTCGTGACGGGCCCCGGGATAAATCTTCAGTTGCACGTCGCGTACGCCGGCCTCGCGCAGGGCGTCAGCCAGAGCCTTCAGGCGCTTGCCTTCACTGATGGGGTCGCTGTCGCCGCCGATCACCAGCAGCGGCAGGTCGGCATCGATCTGCGCCAGATTTTCCACCGGGGTGATCTGCTGCAGGCCTTCGAACAGGTCGCACCACAACTGCGTGGTGCAGACGAAACCGCACAGCGGATCGGTCACGTACTTGTCCACCTCCACTGGGTCACGGCTGAGCCAGTCGAAGGCGGTGCGGTTGGGTTTGAAGGCCTTGTTGAACGAGCCGAAGGAAAGAAAATCGATGACCTTGCTGCGGCCCTTCGGCCCCAGTCGCCAGCGCTCGAAACCGGCGATCAGCCGGGCGGCCTTGTACAGCGCTACCGGCTGGTAGTTGGAGCCGGAAAGTACGGCGCCTTGCAGGCTGCAGCTGTGGCCCATCAGGTAGGCCATGCCGATGTAGCTGCCCATGCTGTGGCCGAGCAGGAAGATCGGCGTATGCGGGTGCTGCTGGCGAATGTGATGGTTGAGCGTGGAGAGGTCACCGACCACCTTGCTCCAGCCATCTTCGTCGGCGTAATGACCAAGAGTGCCGCGTTCGGCGGTGGCGCCATGACCGCGCTGATCCAGCGCGTAGAGTGCGAAGCCTGCCGCTACCAGCGCTTCTGCCAGGCGTGCGTAGCGCAGGCTGTGCTCGGCCATGCCATGAGAGAGCATGACCATGGCCCGCGGTGGTTCGGCGCCGTACCAGTGATTGACGTGCAGCGGCAGGCCGTCGCTGGCATTGAGGGTGAAGCTGTCGTGGCGCATGGCGAATCCTTGTGCCGGAAGTTGGCGGCATTGTGCACCTTGGCCGTCATCAGGCATAGCACCGGCGCTTTTCCTCGAAGCGCAAAGATCGGTTACGAATCACTACATTTATTGCGAAATTCAGCCCATCAATGACGCCTTCGAGCTATTTGCGGCGCAGCTCTAAGCTGCTACTTTCCGGGCAGTCCCTCAGGGCGCCTGCAAGAACTCTCCGCATTGTCAGCGTGGCGTTGCAAGGTGCTCGATGCGGGCCAGATCACTTCAGGGGAAGAGGACAAGAACAATGCAACCTGATTTCTGGAACGACAAACGCCCGGCCGGCGTGCCTAACGATATCGATATGGCCAGCTACAAGTCGGTGATCGAGGTGTTCGAGCGTTCGTGCAAGAAGTTTGCTGACCGCCCGGCCTTCAGCAACCTGGGCGTGACCCTGACCTACGCCGAACTGGATCGCCTGTCCGCGGCCTTCGCCGCTTATCTGCAGAAGCACACCGATCTCAAGCCGGGCGAGCGCATCGCCGTGCAGATGCCCAACGTGTTGCAGTATCCGATCGCCGTGTTCGGCGCCATGCGTGCTGGCCTGATCGTGGTCAACACCAACCCTCTGTACACCGCCCGCGAGATGCGCCACCAGTTCAAGGATGCCGGTGTACGCGCGCTGGTTTATCTGAACATGTTCGGCAAGCTGGTGCAGGAAGTGCTGCCGGACACCGAAATCGATTATCTGATCGAAGCCAAGATGGGCGACCTGCTGCCGAGCCTCAAGGGCTGGTTGGTCAACACCGTGGTGAAGAAGGTCAAGAAGATGGTGCCCGACTACCATCTGCCCCAGGCCATTGCCTTCAAGCAGGTGCTCAAGCAGGGCCATGGTCAGGCGCTGGCGCCGGTCAAGGCCAGCCATGACGACATCGCCGTGCTGCAGTACACCGGTGGCACCACCGGCGTGGCCAAGGGCGCGATGCTCACCCACGGCAACCTGGTGGCCAACATGCTCCAGGTCGATGCCTGTTTGTCGCAGCTCGGCGAAGACGGCACGCCGCTGATGAAGCAGGGCCAGGAGATCATGATCGCGCCGCTGCCGCTGTACCACATCTATGCCTTCACCGCGAATTGCATGTGCATGATGGTCAACGGCAACCACAACGTGCTGATCACCAACCCGCGTGACATCCCCGGCTTCGTCAAGGAACTGGGCAAGTGGAAGTTCTCCGCGTTGCTGGGCCTGAATACCCTGTTCGTCGCGCTGATGGATCACCCGGACTTCAAGAACCTCGACTTCTCCAACCTCAAGGTCACCAACTCCGGGGGTACTGCGCTGGTCAAGGCGACCGCCGAGCGTTGGCAGGCCATGACCGGCTGCACCGTGGTGGAAGGCTACGGCCTGACCGAGACCTCGCCCGTAGCCAGCACCAACCCCTACGGCGACAAGGCGCGCCTGGGTACCGTCGGCATTCCGGTGCCGGGCACGGCGTTCAAGGTGATCGACGACGACGGCAACGAGCTGTCCACGGGCGAGCGTGGCGAGCTGTGCATCAAGGGCCCGCAAGTGATGAAGGGCTACTGGCAGCGCGAGGAAGCCACCGCGGAGGTGCTCGACGCCGAGGGCTGGTTCAAGACCGGCGATATCGCCGTGATCGACCCGGACGGCTTCGTGCGCATCGTCGACCGCAAGAAGGACATGATCATCGTCTCGGGTTTCAACGTGTATCCCAACGAGATCGAAGACGTGGTCATGGCGCATCCGAAAGTCGCCAGCTGCGCGGCCATCGGTGTGCCGGACGAGAAGTCCGGGGAGGCGGTCAAACTGTTCGTGGTGCCGCGTGACGGCGGCGTCACCGCGGAAGAGCTCAAGGCCTACTGCAAGGAAAACTTCACCGGTTACAAGGTGCCCAAGCACATCGTGTTCAAGGACGCCTTGCCGATGACCCCGGTTGGCAAGATCCTGCGTCGCGAGCTGCGCGACATCGCCTGACCCGAAGTCCCCTCTCTCCCAGCGGGGGAGGGGACTTTCCCGCCTCAACTGCCGTCGGGCAGTCCAATTGTTGTGATTTCGTAACCGCCCCGGTGCGTTTCATCGATCATTGCACGGCATTCTCTGCACAACCGAGCTAGGCTCTATGCGCTGTAATATGCGAGCTAGAGGGCTTCGTTCGGCTCTTCAGGCGAATAATATGTCGTGACTATTCGATATTTTTTGGTCACTTTTTCGACTCTGAAGGCCATGTTTGATGCTGGTGAGCCTCTGGCAAAGCTGCTACTCTCGGCGCGCTTCCGGGCCCTGAGCCAGGGTAAAAGCGAGCTAAACACACAACAAACAACCGCCTTCGCGCGGTGAAGATCAGCTGTTGCTTAGGAGTGGGCTTCCATGACCGAAAACTTCTGGAAGGACAAGTATCCCGTTGGGGTCGCTGCCGAAATCAATCCCGACCAGTACCCGAACATCCTCGCGGTACTGAAAGAGTCCTGCCAACGCTTCGCCGACAAGCCTGCTTTCAGCAACCTGGGCAAGACCATCACCTACGGCGAGATCTACAAGCTCTCCGGTGATTTCGCTGCCTACCTGCAGAAACACACCGATCTCAAGCCTGGCGACCGTATCGCCGTGCAACTGCCCAACGTGTTGCAGTACCCCATCGTGGTGTTCGGTGCCATGCGCGCCGGCCTGGTGGTGGTCAACACCAACCCGCTGTACACCGCGCGGGAAATGGAGCACCAGTTCAACGACTCCGGTGCCAAGGCGCTGATCTGCCTGGCCAACATGGCGCACCTGGCCGAGCAGGTCGTACCCAAGACCGGCGTCAAGACCGTGATCGTCACCGAAGTCGGCGACATGCTGCCGACCTTCAAGCGTCTGCTGGTCAATGCCGTGATCAAGCACGTGAAGAAGATGGTGCCGGCCTACAACCTGCCCAAGGCGGTCAAGTTCAACGATGCCCTGGCCAAGGGCCGTGGTCAGTCCTTCAGCGAAGCCAACCCGAGCAATGACGACATCGCCGTGCTGCAGTACACCGGTGGCACCACGGGTGTCGCCAAGGGCGCGATGCTGACCCATCGCAACCTGGTGGCCAACATGCTGCAGGTCAAGGAGCTGATGGGCGCCAACCTCAATGAAGGTTGCGAGGTGCTGATCGCGCCGCTGCCGCTGTACCACATCTACGCCTTCACCTTCCATTGCATGGCGATGATGCTGATTGGTGGCCACAACATCCTGCTGACCAACCCGCGCGATCTGCCGGCGGTGATCAAGGATCTGGCCAAGTACCGCTTCACCGGTTTCGTCGGCCTCAACACCCTGTTCGTTGCCCTGTGCAACAACGAGGACTTCCGCAAGCTGGACTTCTCCAGCCTGAAGCTCACCGTATCCGGCGGCATGGCCCTGCAACTGGCCACCGCCGAGCGCTGGAAGGACGTCACCGGTTGCGCCATCTGCGAAGGCTTCGGCATGACCGAGACCAGCCCGGTGGCTACCGTGAACCCATTCAGTGCCATCCAGCTGGGTACCATCGGCATTCCGGTGCCTTCGACCCTGTGCAAGATCATCAACGACGAGGGTCAGGAGCTGGCCATCGGCGAGATCGGCGAGCTGTGCGTGAAAGGCCCGCAGGTGATGAAGGGCTACTGGCAGCGCCAGGAAGCCACCGATGAAATCCTCGACGCTGACGGTTGGTTGAAGACCGGCGACATCGGCCTGATCCAGGAAGATGGCTACCTGCGTATCGTCGACCGCAAGAAGGACATGATTCTGGTGTCCGGCTTCAACGTCTACCCGAACGAACTGGAAGACGTGCTCGCCACCCTGCCAGGCGTGCTGCAGTGTGCCGCCATCGGTGTGCCGGACGAGAAATCCGGTGAGGCGATCAAGGTGTTCGTGGTGGTCAAACCGGGCGAGAGCGTGACCAAGGAGCAGGTGATGGAACACATGCGCGCCAACCTCACCGGCTACAAGGTGCCCAAGTCCGTCGAGTTCCGCGACGTGCTGCCGACCACCAACGTCGGCAAGATCCTGCGCCGCGAGCTGCGCGACGAAGAGCTGAAGAAGCTGGGCAAGAAGTGATTCGGGCCGGCTGATGAAAACGCCACCTCCGGGTGGCGTTTTCATTGGCGCCACCTTTCCCGTAGGGTGCGCTGTGCGCTGTGCGCACCGCGCTCTTGCTAGGGCGAATCGGTGCGCACGGCGCACCCTACGGCTCAGCTCGCAGGGCGAACCGGGACGCCGGCCGCTCGCAGCGCCAGCGAACAGTCCGCCTGTCCATGTCAGGCCCGGTACCACACCCTACGCTCAGAGCATCAACACACAAACTTGCCAGTCCGGTATCAACCAAGCATTTCCCCCAAAAATGCGATGAACCTTTTTATTGCCTGACTTCCATGTCAACCGCACCTGGCACGCAGCAGGCCGGCCAGCTTCTTCACCGCAGGCTCCAGCTCGTGCGGCGCGTGGGCGGCGAAGCCCATGAGGAAGCCTGCCGTGCGCTGCGGCGTGGCGTGCAGGGCGCTGAGCCCGAGCAGGTCGATGCCGGCCTGGCGTGCGGCTGCCACCAGTTCGTCTTCGTCGATGTCGCGGATGAACGTGCAGGGCATCTGCATGCCGCCACCGGGTACCTGAGTTTCGACGAACTCGCTGAGGTGCTCACGCACCAGGCGCGCCAGCACATCGCGGCGTTCGGCATAGACGGCGCGCATGGTGCGGATGTGCGCGCCGAAGTGACCGCCCTCGATGAAGCGGGCGAGGGTGAGCTGCGGGATCGGTGCGCTGTGCCCGTCGAGCAGGGTGCGGGCGACGGTCATGGGTGCGACCAGTTGTGGCGGCAGCACCATGTAGCCGATGCGCAGGCCGGGAAACAGCGATTTGGTGAAGGTGCCGATGTAGATCGTGCGTTCGTGCGGGTCGAGCCCCTGCACGCAGGCCGTGGGTTTGCCGGCGTAGTGGAATTCGCTGTCGTAGTCGTCTTCGATGATCCAGCCTTGCTGACGCTGCGCCCATTCGATGATGGCCAGGCGGCGATCCAGTGCTAGCGTCGCGCCCGTCGGGAACTGGTGCGACGGGGTGAGGAACACCGCCCTGGCGGATTCGCCCTCGTGGTTCAGTCGCTCCACCTGCATGCCGTGTTCATCCAGCGGCACCGGCACGCACTCGAGGCCGGCCGCCTCGAAGGCTTTGCGTGCGCCGTGGTAGGCCGGGTCTTCGATGAAGATGCGCTCGCCCGCATCGAGCAACACAGTGGCGCACAGGGTCAGCGCCTGCTGCGAGCTGGTGAGGATCAGCACGCGTTCTGCCGTGGCGCTGGCGCCTCGTTCGAGGTTGATGTAGTCGGCGATGGCGCGGCGCAGTGTCTCCACGCCTTGTGGCGGGCTGTGCAGCAGCGCTTGATGGCCATACTCCTTGAGTACCTGGCGCTGCAGGCGCTCCCAGGTCTGCAGGGGAAAGTTGCGCGTCTCCGGCACACCAGGGGCGAATGGGCGTGGCATCAGAAAATCGCGCACACCACCGTTCGCGAACATGGCATCGCCGCGCTGGCTGAGACGTGGCGGTGCCTGGCGCGATGGCGTGTGCCTGGCCCTGCCACGCCCAGGCAGGCGCTGGGTGCGTGGCGAGACGAAGCTGCCGCTACCGACGCGGCGCTCGATGAAACCTTCTGCATGCAACTGGCCGTAGGCCGCTTCGACCGTATCGCGCGATACCTCCAGGGATTTGGCCAGGGCACGTGATGCCGGCAATGGCTTGCCCACATCGAGTACGCCATCGAGGATCAACTGACGAATCGCCCGCTGCACGCGCAAGTGCAGGGGCTGACCGCCATGCGCTGGGTCGCCGATCCAGGCTTTGACGGACTCGAGCTGGGCATGTTTGAACAATTGGTCGGTATCTCTTTGTAAAAATGGCAGGATAAATCAGGCCATTCTAGGCCTATAACGGTGCCTCGCAAGCCTTCTCCCCATTCTTTCAGGAGTCCTTGTCAGGCCATGTCTGCCAATCCTTCGTCTTCGTCCATCCGTTTTGGCGATCTCACCCATCCCGTCGTGGCGGGGCTGATCTCGGTCATCGTCAACTACGGCGGTACCTTCATCCTGGTATTCCAGGCCGCCAAGGTGGCAGGCCTCAGTCCTGAGCTGACGGCTTCCTGGGTGTGGTCGATCTCCATTGGTGTGGGCGTGACGGGCATCCTGCTGAGCTGGATTGCCCGAGCGCCGATCATCACCGCCTGGTCGACGCCGGCCGCGGCATTTCTGGTGACGGCGCTGGCGACCACGCCTTACGCCGAGGCCGTGGGTGCCTACCTGATCTCGGCGGCGGCCTTCGTCCTGCTGGGCTTGTCGGGCTGGTTCGAGCGGGTCATCCGTCTGATTCCGCCAGGCGTGGCGGCTGGCTTGCTGGCGGGCATCCTGCTGCAGTTCGGCATCGGTGCGTTCGCCAGTGTCAGCCTCGACCCGCTGCTGGCTGGGTTGTTGATCATCGTCTACCTGGTGTTCAAGCGTTTCAGCGGCCGTTATGCGGTGGTCGGCATCCTGTTGCTGGGCCTGGCCTTTCTGCTGTTGCAGGCGCGTGTCGACCTGTCGGCAGTGAGCCTGACACTGGCGGCGCCGGTGTTCACCTTGCCGGCGTTTTCGCTCAATGCGCTGCTGAGCGTGGCGTTACCGCTGTTCCTGATTACCCTGACCGGGCAATACATGCCCGGCATGCTGGTGTTGCGCAACGATGGCTTCACCACCAGCGCCAATCCCATCGTCACCATCACCGGGCTCGGTTCCCTGCTGATGGCGCCATTCGGCTCGCATGCCTTCAACCTTGCCGCCATCACTGCGGCCATCTGTACCGGGCGCGAGGCCCATGAAGACCCCTCCAAGCGCTGGATCGCCGGTATCGCCGCCGGCGTGCTGTACATCCTGGTCGGCGTATTCGGCGTCACCCTGGCGGCAGTGTTCATGGCGTTTCCGGCGACCTTCATCAGTACGCTGGCCGGCCTGGCACTGCTTGGTACCATCGGTGGCAGCCTGGCCAGCGCCATGGTCGACGCGAAGACCCGCGAGGCATCGCTGATCACCTTTCTGGCTGCGGCTGCCAACATCAACCTGCTGGGTATCGGTGGTGCGTTCTGGGGGCTGGTGATCGGCTTGCTGGCTTACGCCGTGCTCAATGCCCGCTGGTCGCAACCGGCGGTGCAGCCCACGGCGGCAGAGCTGCCCTTGAACAAGGGGGCGAACTGATGCCGGTATCTGGCGCGACAACGACTCACCACGACAACCATGGGCGTTACCCCGAGGCCGCTTCGGTCGAGGCGTTTCGCCACAACCTGGCCGAGGTGCAGCGGCGCATCGAAGCGGCTTGCCAGCGTGTCGATCGCGACCCGGCCACGGTGCGCCTGCTGCCGGTCAGCAAGACCAAGCCCGAAGCCAGCCTGCGCATGGCCTATGCCGCCGGCTGCCGGATGCTCGGCGAGAACAAGGTGCAGGAGGCGCATGGTAAATGGCAGGCCATGCAGGATCTGGGCGATCTGCAATGGTCGGTCATCGGCCATCTGCAAACCAACAAGGCCAAGCTGGTGGCGCGCTTCGCCACGGAGTTCCAAGCACTGGACAGCCTGCGCCTGGCCGAGGCGCTGGATCGTCGCCTGCAGATCGAGGGGCGTTCGCTGGACGTGTTCGTGCAGGTCAACAGCTCCGGCGAAGCCAGCAAGTACGGCCTGGCTCCGGACGATGTGGCGGCCTTCCTTCAGGCACTGCCGGCCTTCTCCGCATTGCGCGTACGCGGGTTGATGACGCTGGCGCTGTTCTCCAGCGAGGCCGAGCGGGTGCGCCAGTGCTTCATCCGTTTACGCACCCTGCGTGACCAATTGCGTCAGGTCGCACCTGCTGGCGTCGAGCTGGATGCGCTGTCGATGGGCATGTCTGGCGACTTCGAGATCGCCATCGAGGAGGGCGCCACGGTGGTGCGCGTCGGCCAGGCGATCTTCGGCGCCCGCCCGTTGCCGGACAGCCATTACTGGCCAGGCGCTACATCCGATGAACAGCCATGACGCTTTTCCCATTCTTCCACCGTCCCGAATCGAGGTTCGATCCATGCCTGCTGCCCATTCTCATCTGATGCGCGCCTATGCCCGCCAACCGCTGTCCTTCGTTCGCGGCAGCGGGGCGCTGCTGTGGGATGAAGAAGGCGTCGAGTACCTCGATGCCATCGCTGGCGTGGCCGTCACCAGCCTGGGCCATGCTCACCCGGAGATCGCGGCGGTCATCGCCGACCAGGCGGGGATGCTGCTGCATACCTCCAACGTCTTCCGTATCGATTGGCAAGAGCGATTGGGCGAGCGCCTGTGCGCGTTGACCGGGATGCAGCGTGCCTTCTTCTGCAACTCGGGCGCTGAGGCCAACGAGGCGGCCCTCAAGCTGGCGCGCCTGCATGGCCAGCGTCGCGGCGTTGCCCAGCCGAAGATTCTGGTGATGGACAACGGTTTCCATGGGCGCACCCTCGGCACGCTGTCCGCCTCGGGAAACCCGGCCAAGCAGGCCGGTTTCGAGCCGTTGCTGGAGGGCTTCGTGCGTGTGCCCTATGACGATATCGAAGCTGTTCGTCAGGCTGCCGAGCAGCATCCGGACATCGTCGCGGTACTGCTCGAACCGGTGCAGGGCGAGGGCGGTATCCGTGTCGCCAGCCGCACTTACCTGCGCGAGTTGCGTGCCCTGTGCGACCAGCATGGCTGGCTGTTGATGGTCGATGAAATTCAGTCAGGCATGGGGCGCACCGGTGCCTGGTTCTGCCATCAGCATGCAGGTATCACCGCTGACGTGATGACCCTGGCCAAGGCTCTGGGCAACGGTGTGCCGATTGGCGCCTGCCTGGCGCGCGGGGCGGCGGCTGATCTGTTCTCTCCGGGCCTGCATGGCTCCACGTTTGGTGGCAATCCATTGGCCTGCCGGGTGGCTTGCTGCGTGCTCGAGATCATACAGCGCGAGCGCCTGCCTGAGCGCGCCGCTGTACTGGGTGACCGCCTGCTCGGACGCTTGCAGCAGACGCTGGGCGATCACCCCGAGGTCATTGCCATCCGAGGGCAGGGGCTGATGGTCGGCATCGAACTGAACCGCCCGTGCAAGGAACTGGTGGGAAGGGCGCTGGCCGAACAGCGCCTGCTGATCACCGTCACCCGTGACAGCACGATTCGCCTGCTGCCGCCGCTGATCTGCAGCGAAGAGCAGATCGACGACATTGCGCGGCGTGTAGCTCGTCTGCTGGCTTAGGTTTTGGCGGGCTGTTCGCTGGCGCTCCTGAGCTCGCCCTACGAGGTGTTTGGGGCTAGTCGCGTAGGGCGTACCGGGCGGCGATCCGTTCACGAAGCAGTACGCCTTTGGCGCGTTCAACAAACCGCTCAATTTTTTAACCCGCACAGGAAATGACCCCTATGTATGACACCGCCCTGAGTCTGGCCGACTTCGACCCTGAACTGGCCGATGCCGTGCGCCAGGAAGAAGGCCGCCAGGAGGATCACGTCGAGCTGATCGCCTCGGAGAACTACGCCAGCCTGCTGGTGATGGCGATGCAGAACTCGGTGTTCACCAACAAGTACGCCGAAGGCTATCCAGGCAAGCGCTACTACAGCGGTTGCGAGCATGTGGACGTGGCCGAGCGCCTGGCCATCGAGCGGCTCAAGGCGTTGTTCGATTGCGACTACGCCAACGTCCAGCCTCATGCCGGGGCCCAGGCCAATGCGGCGGTATTCCTGGCGTTGACCAATCCAGGCGATACCGTGATGGGCATGAACCTGGCGCAGGGGGGCCACCTGACGCATGGCAACCCGTCTAACTTCTCCGGGCGCCACTATCGCATTGTGCCCTATGGCCTCGACCCCGAGACCGGCCTGATCGACTACGACGAGATGGAGCGCATCGCCCTGGAGACCCGGCCGAAGATGCTGATCGGCGGCTTCTCTGCCTATTCACGCTACAAGGATTGGGCGCGCATGCGTGCCATCGCCGACAAGGTCGGTGCGATCTTCTGGGTGGACATGGCGCATGTCGCCGGCCTGGTGGCCGCCGGTGAATACCCCAGCCCGCTGCCGCATGCCCATGTGGTTACCAGCACTACCCACAAGACCCTGCGCGGCCCGCGCGGCGGCATCATCCTGGCCAAGGGGCAGGGCGAGGATTTCTACAAACGGCTCGATTCGGCGGTATTCCCGGGCATTCAGGGTGGGCCGCTGATGCACGTCATCGCCGCCAAGGCGATAGCCTTCAAGGAGGCGCTGCTGCCCGAGTTCAAGGCATATCAGCGCCAGGTGGTCAGCAACGCCCGGGCCATGGCTGCCGTGCTGCAGCAGCGTGGCTATCGCATCGTCTCGGGTGGCACCGACAACCACCTGATGCTGATCGACCTGTCCGACAAGCCTTACACCGGCAAGGAGGCGGATGCGGCGCTGAGCGATGCGCATATCACCGCCAACAAGAACTCGGTGCCCAACGACCCGCGCTCGCCGTTCGTGACTTCGGGGCTGCGCATCGGTACGCCAGCCGTGACCACGCGAGGCTTCGGCATTGCCGAATGCGGACGCCTGGCTGGATGGCTGTGCGACGTGCTGGATGCGCTCGAGGTAGGTGGCAACGCGCAAATGGAAGTGCGTGACCGGGTGCGCCAGGACGTGACGGAGCTGTGCCGGCGCTTCCCGGTTTATCGCTAGCGGCCAGCGGCCGTAGGGCGTACTCGCGAAGCAGTACGCCTTGGTTTTTGCAGGTGGACTGTTCGCTGGCACTACGAGCGGCCGGCGTTACGCGCCGAGTCCAGCTGTCGTCTAGGCTCTACTCGTTAGAACCGTCAAAGACGACGCCTCATGCCTAACTATCGCCGTGCCTGGTGCCCAGGTGGCACCTACTTCTTCACTCATGCCCTGCGTGTTCGTCACGGCAACGATCTGCTTGTCCGTCATATCGACACCCTGCGCGAAGCCGTGCGCATCGTTCGACGTAGCCATCCGTTCGAGATCCATGGTTGGGTGGTATTGCCCGATCACTTCCACTGCCTCATCGAACTTCCGCCAGGCGACGTGGATTTCGCCGTGCGCTGGCGTTTGATCAAGATGATTTTCTCTCGTGATGTGCCGGCTGATGAGTGGCGTTCAAAGATTCTGTTACGCCGACGTGAGCGGGGTATCTGGCAGCGTCGTTACTGGGAGCATCTTGTCCGTGATGAGGATGACTTCAGGCGTCATCTCGATTACATCCATATCAATCCGCTCAAGCATGGCTTGGTGCAACGAGTGGGCGACTGGCCATATTCCACGTTTTGCCGAGAGGTTGAGCGCGGGCTCTACCCGCCGGACTGGGCGGGAGGGCCGGAGACGGATGAAGGTCTTTATGACGATTGATGCGTGCGGGTGGTCGGTACGCCTTATACGTTAGACGTAGGGTGTACTCGCGAAGCAGTACACCTTGTTGCCTTTATAGGCGGACTGTTCGCTTCGCTCCTGAGTCCGCCCTACATGCCGAGTCCGCCCTACATTTTAGGCAGAGGGCGTGTATGGAAGCGTCCGCTGCCTGGCTTGAACAGCGTTGCCATGCCCATCAGTACCAGGGTGGCGGCGGCCATTGCCAGCCAGCTCAGGCGCAGGTCGGCGGTGTACTGGCGTAGCAGGCCTGCCAGGAATGGCGCGGTGGCGGCGATCAGGTAGCCGCCGCCTTGCACGAAGGCCAGCAGGTCGCCGGTCTGGCGCGGGTCGTCCAGGTGATCCTGGGCCACCACCAGCGACAGTGGAAACAGCGCACCGATGCCGATACCCAGCAAGATGCAGATCGGCACCACCAATTGCAGCGGCGCGAGCATCAGGCCGAGCAGGCCGGTCAGCAGCGCAAGCAATACCACGCCCAGCAACACGCGCCGATCCGGGCAGCGCGGCAGCAGGCTCGATGCCAGCAGGCCGGCGAATACTTCGCATAGCGTCAGCGCAGCCAGCAGCAGACCGCTGGACTGCGCACTCCAGCCCAGCGCGGTGTAGTAGGGCGGCAGCCAGGCCAGTACCAACGTGTAGCCGGCGGTGCCGATGCCGAAGAAGCTCATCAGCAACCAGGCTCTGGGCGAGCGCCAGACATCCAGATGCGGCACGTTGTCTGCTGCAGCCAGGGCTTCAGGCGGTGCTGCGCGGCGCCAGAGTGCGGCAGCGAGCAGGGCGGGCAATGTCCAGCTCGCCAGTGCCCACGACCATCCTATCGACTGCGCCAGCCAGGGCGTCAGCGCCGCACCGAAGGCCGCGCCACCCATGATCGCGCAGCTGTAGAAACCGATCAGCCGGCCGCTGTCTGCGGCGAAGCGCGACTTGATCAGGCCCGGCAAAAGCGCTTGCACGAAGGCGATCCCCGCGCCGGCCAGCAATGCGGTGACGATCAGAATGCTGGAGTCGGGCAGCACGCCGCGCGCCAGGCAGGCGAGGGCGATCAGCAGCACGCCGACGAGAATCCCGTTGCGTTCGCCCAGGCGTTTGCGCAGCAGGCCGGCGGCCAGAGCGCCGAGGCCCATGATGACGACCGGCAGGCTGGTCAGCAGGCTGGCACCGATATGATCCAGGCCGGTGTCGAGCTGGATGCGGTCGAGCAGTGGGCCGATGGCTGCTAGCACCGGGCGCAGGTTCAGCCCGAGCAGAACGATGGCGATCAGCAGCAAGGTCTGGCGCTTCATGCTTGTGCCTCCTGCGCGCCGCGCCAGGCCACCAGCAGTACGCCGACGACGATACACAGCGCTGCCAGCAGCAGGCTCAGGCTGCCCTGTTCACCGAGCAGGCCGATGGCGATGACCGCACCGGTGATCGCCGCCACCGAGCCGATCTGGCTGAGGAACACCGTGCCAGCCAGGTTCTGCAGAACGAAGAACAGCGCGTAGACCGTCGCGAACAGCAGCATCTGCGCCAGCAGCAGGCCGACGGCCATGGCACTGCTCAGCTGGAGGGAAAAGTCGACGCCGACCAGGGCGGTGGGCACCAGCAGCACGGCGCCGCCGAGCAGCATGCCGGGAGCCAGCGATAGTGGCGTGGCACCGCTGGGCCAGTAGCGGGCGCGATAGATATTGCCCAGCGCGAGGAACACCGGCACGCACAGCGCTGCTATCACCCACAGAACCGGACTGCTGCCGCCGTGCAGCTTGCCCAGCGCCAGCAGCAGGCTGCCGGACAGACCGATGCAGATGCCCAGCAGGCGGATGCGGCTGAGCGCCTCCATGCGCAGCGCCAGGGCCAGCAGGTAGGTGAACAAGGGCGGGAAGGCCAGGCACATCGAGGCGAAACCGGCGCCGACATGGCTGATGGAGCTGAACAGCAGGGCGTTCGGCACGGCAATGCTGAGCAGGCCGGAGGCGAGGTAGTAGCGCTGTTGCGGCAGGCTCATGCCAGGTCGCTCGCCACGCCACCAGGCGAACAGCAACAGCAGCAGACCACCACCGAGCAGGCTCCACAGCAGATAGGCCATCGGCTGCCAGCCCGCGTTGCCGGCAAGCTTGACCAGGATGCTGGTCAGCCCCATCAGCGCGCCGACCGTGAACAACAAGGCCAATGCCAGAAGTGGTCGATATTGATTGCCCGACATGCGGGTGCCTCCCTGGTGTGGATACGCTACGATGGAAACATTCTTTTTGAAAAGTATCTTGATGGCAAGATAAATCGAGGGCGACATGCAAGACCGTGCGCAACTGGCTGCCGAGCAATGGCAGCAACAACGGCCCGATCTGGACGGTTTTTCCATGGCCGTGATCGGGCGCCTGGGCGAGCTGAGCCAGTTGATCAGCCGTGATCATCTGCTGCCGTTCTTCGCCGAGCATGGCCTGCAGGCTGGCGAGTTCGACCTGCTCGCGACCCTGCGCAGATCGGGCGAACCCTATGCCCTGATGCCGACCACGTTGTACGAGAGCGCGATGATTTCCTCCGGTGGTATGACCAGTCGCATCGACCGCCTGGAGAAAGCCGGGTTGATCGAGCGCCGCAAGCACCCGAGCGATCGCCGTGGCGTGCTGGTGGCGCTGACGCCGGCTGGTTTCGAACTGATCGACAACATGCTCGCCGCCCATGTGGCCAACCTGCAGCGAGTGCTCTCAGGATTGACCGCCGAGGAGCAGCGCACGTTGCATGAATTGAATGGCAAGCTGCTGGCGGGGCTGGCTCCGCGGGATGGGGCGTGAGCGCGGAACCTTGTGTCGCAGGGTATACGCCGTTCTGGCAGGTGACCGTTGGAGTGCCATGTTCGTGGGAGGGGCTTTAGCCGCGACATGGGCATCCTTACCCGTTGCTGTAGCGCGCCAATGCGGGATGAGAGGCGCGTCATCCCCATACACGCCTGCAAGCCCGTGCAGCGCGCGAATCGCTAAATATGAATTTTTTGTGACAGCTTCATGATGAAAGCTGCCAGAAAGCTTCCACGCCTATGTTCTTGCCCATGGCGGGCGCAGACCTGCCACCGCGTCGTGACCGCCCAGGCGGCCGACCATTACCAACAAGAACAATACGGTACACATCCATGCCTCTGACAGGCCTCGCGTTCCCTCTCTCCGTTCGTCCGTCCAGCAACCCCCGCTGATCGCCCTCGCACCCAGCCGAATCACGTCCGGAGAATCCCATGCTCACATTCCTTGGCTTCGCCATGGTCTCGACTTTCATGTACCTGATCATGAGCAAACGCCTGTCGGCGCTGATTGCCCTGATCATCATCCCCATCCTCTTCGCGCTGATCGGTGGTTTCGCCAACCAGATCGGCCCGATGATGCTCGAAGGCATCAGCAAGCTCGCGCCCACCGGCGTGATGCTGATGTTCGCCATCCTCTACTTCGCCATCATGATCGACTCCGGGCTGTTCGATCCGCCCGTGCGCCTGATCCTCAAACTGGTCAAGGGCGATCCGCTAAAGGTCGCGGTCGGCACCGTGGCCCTGGCGCTGATCGTCTCCCTGGATGGCGACGGCTCGACCACCTACATGATCTGCGTCGGCGCCATGCTGCCGCTGTACAGCCGCCTGAAAATGAGCCCGACCATCATGGCCGGTCTGATCATCATGGCTGGCGGCATCATGAACATGACGCCCTGGGGCGGCCCGACCGCACGTGCCGCCAGTGCCCTGCACGTCGACCCGTCCGATGTCTTCGTGCCGATGATTCCGGGCATGGTCATCGGCGCCATCGCGCTGTTCGGCGTCGCGTATCTCTATGGCCTGCGCGAGCGCAAGCGCCTGGGTGTGCTGCACCTGCCGGACGATCAGCTCACTCAGGAAGAGATCAGCGTGTCGCAGTTTCCCGAGGCGCGCAGGCCGAAGCTGCTGTGGGTCAACGCCATCCTCACCGTTGTGCTGATGACCACTCTGATCGCCGGCCTGCTGCCGATGCCGGTGCTGTTCATGATCGCCTTCAGCATCGCCATGATCATCAACTATCCCTGCCTGCAACAGCAGAAGGAGCGCATCGCGGCGCATGCCGGCAATGTCCTGGCGGTGGTCGGGTTGATCTTCGCGGCGGGTATCTTCACCGGCATCCTTAGCGGTACCGGCATGGTCGAAGCGATGTCCAAGAGCCTGCTGGCGGTCATCCCCGAGGCACTCGGCCCGCACCTGGCGGTGATCACAGCGCTGGTGAGCATGCCGTTCACCTTCTTCATGTCCAACGATGCCTTCTACTACGGCATCCTGCCGGTGCTGAACCAGGCAGCGTCCAGCTACGGCATCAGCGCCGTGGAAATGGCTCGCGCCTCCATCGTCGGCCAGCCGGTGCACCTGCTCAGCCCACTGGTGCCGTCCACCTACCTGCTGATCGGCCTGGCCAAGATCGAGTTCGGCGACCTGCAACGCTTCACCCTCAAATGGGCGGTGATGGTGTGCATGGTGATCCTGGCGGCGGCCCTGTTGCTGGGCGTGTTTCCCTTCATCAGCAGTTGATTGAGCGCTTGAACACGAACGCCCGCCTATGCGGGCGTTCGTGTTTCTGCTGGGTGTGGCGGGGGGCGATTACAGGTGCTGAGCCGCTTATGGTGGGGGCTTAGTTGCTGCGCTGAACCATTCCCAGGATGGTCAGGCGCAGTTCTTCCTTGGCCTGTGCCTCGGTGATGTCGCCCACGACTGCGGCATCCGACAGGGCGTCGGCGGCTCCCAGCATCGCCCACAGGCTGGCTGTCGAAACGCCCTCTGGCCCGGCGAAAGGCGCGAATATCCCGGCGCACTTCTTGATGAAGGCCTCCTGGTACTGACGCTTGACTGCGGCCAGCTCGGGCGAACCGCTGAGTGCAGCCAGCACGTCCTGGATCTCGCGCCCCTGGGTCAGCACGCAATCGACATACGCGCCGGCAATGACACGAGCCTTGTCCTGCACGTTGGACTTGGCGGCTGCGACAGCGGCATCGAAGAGGGCGGTTTGCCGAATGTCGTAGTCTTCGTAGAGGGCGGCCAGCAGGCCATTGCGGGTGCCGAAGTGGTCGTAGACCACCGGCTTGGTGATGCCGGCAGCCTCGGCCAGGCGGCCGAGGGTGAGAGCGTCCGTGCCCTCGTCGCGGATCAGCGTCCACGACGTTTCCAGCAACTGGCGAGTGCGGGCTTCTCGGGGCAGGCGTCGGCGCGAGGGCGTGGAAGTAGGCGAGGTCATGCGCCCGATTGTCCCACTCCGACTCAGGGCTGGGAAGCGAATACGCCAGCACCGATCTTCTGTGCAGTCTCCAGATGAGCCGCTGGGTAACCGGCATCCGAAGCCAGTAGCACGGCGGAGCTGCGCACGCTTGCACCGCAGTAATCGAAAATCCCGTGGTCGATCTGGGTCTTCATCGCGGGAGCGTAGCCGTGTCGAGTGAAGGTGCCTTCATCGGCGCCACCGATGGCAACCAGATGAACCTGCAGGCGTTGCAGTTTCTTCACCACCTTGCCGTTGTCACTGTCCTCATAGGCCCAGCCCTGGGCGAATACACGGTCTATCCAGCCCTTGAGCAAGGCGGGGAACGACCACCAGTAAATCGGGTAGACGATCACCAGGGCGTCGGCACGATCCAGCCGCTGTTGCTCGGCTGCGACATCGGCGGGTGCTGCTGCCTGCTTCGTGAACAACGCCTGATCCGCCTGATTGAAGCGCGGGTCGAAACCTTCCTCGGCCAGGTCGGCCAGCTCGAAGGTGTGGTGCGGGTTGGCACTGGTGATGCCTGCTGCGACGCGCTGAGCAATGGCGTGGGTCAGTGAATTGGGATTGGGGTGGGCGACGACGATCAGGCTGTGCATGGTTGGCTCTCCAGTAGGGACGGTTAGCGGCTCGCTGAGCGAAATAGCGTCGGTGAATCATTACCTACTAAAAGTAACTTACCATTGGTAGGTTGTCGAGCCAGGGCGGAATTGCCTCAAGCAGTGATCTTGTTGTTTGTGTAATAAAAGTCTACTGTAGACTTATATTTTATATTGGCGCAGCTGTGAACTGTTGAACTCACACCGTCTGCTTCGTCGCGCCGTCCTGTTCCAGGCGGGAGCGACAGCGCCGGCGCGCCGCTTTTGAGCAAGGGCCAGAACGGGCAACCGTTTCATCATTTCTGACGTTAGAGGTTCCAGATGCAACTCGACGATACCTACCTGCAGCAGCTCTTCGAGGCGATCAGCCAGGCGCATGTCGCGCTGCGGCCGCAGGTGGCGGTTACTCCGCTGATTCACAGTGCTGCGCTTTCCGCGATCACGGGCTGCGAGGTTCATCTCAAGTGCGAGCACCTGCAGCACACCGGGTCGTTCAAGTTTCGCGGTGCCAGCAACAAGATCCGCCTGCTGCCCGAGGCGCAGCGCCAATCGGGGGTGATCACGGCGTCGTCCGGCAATCACGGGCAGGCGCTCGCGCTGGCTGGCAATACGTTGGGCGTGCCGGTCACTGTCTACACGACCGCCACGGCTTCTCGGGTCAAACTCGACGCCATCCGTGCGCAGGGCGCAGAGGTGGTGAGCCTGGATACGGACCCGCTGAGTGTCGAATTCGAAGCCGCGCGCCAGGCCGAGCTCCAGGGCAAACCGTTCGTGTCGCCCTACAACGATGCCCAGGTCATCGCGGGTCAAGGCACCATCGGTATGGAGCTGCATGAGCAGGCCGAGCAACTGGATGCGGTGTTCGTCGCCGTGGGTGGCGGCGGCATGATTTCTGGCATCGCCACTGCACTCAACTGGCTGAGCCCATCGACGCAGATCATCGGCTGCTGGCCTGCCGTTGCCCCGACGCTGCAGAAGTCGCTGGAGGCCGGGGCGATCATCGACATGGAGGAGGGCGAGACCCTGTCCGATGGCACCGCCGGAGGCGTCGAGCCCGGCAGCATCACCTTCGCGCTGTGCCAGCAGCTTCTAGATCGCACCGTGCTGGTTTCCGAACAGGAGATCAAGGCAGCCATGCGTGATGTGGCCGCCAGCGAGCGTTGGATCATCGAAGGGGCGGCTGGCGTTGCCGTGGCGGCGATGCAGAAACTCGCGCCGGAGTATCGTGGCAAGCGAGTCGCTGTAGTGATTTGCGGGCGCAATATCACCCTCGAGAAATTCCTCGGAGCGGTGGCGTGAGAATCGTCGACAAGCAGCAAATCGTTGCCCACATCGACCTCGCCCTGGCAGTGCAGCGGATCGAAGAAGGTTTCGTCGCGTTCTCCAATGGCAAAGTGCAGGTGCCGCCGGTCCAGATGTTCGCCTTCGCTGCCGCGAACGGCGATTGCTGCGTCAAATCCGCCTTCATCGAGGGCAGTGAAACCTTCACCGTCAAGGTGTCTACCGGGTTCTACGACAACCCCGGCAAAGGGCTGGAGAGCAACGACGGCCTGATGCTGGTGCTGTCGGCCAGCGACGGTCAGCCGCTTGCGCTGTTGCAGGATCAAGGCTGGCTCACCGGCATGCGCACGGCTCTGGCAGGACGTATCGCGGCACGGCTTATGGCGCCGCGTGAGGTGTATGCCATCGGCATTCTCGGCACGGGTATGCAGGCCCGCATGCAACTCGAACAGCTGCGGCCGGTTACCGCGTGCCGTCGGGTCATCGTCTGGGGGCGCAATGACGCCGAGCTGGCCTCTTACAGCGATTTCGCCGCTGAGCTCGGATTCGATGTTCAGGTGACGCGGGAGGCGAAGACGTTGGCGGAGGGCGCCAACCTGATCGTCTGCACCACGCCATCGCGCGCAGCGCTTCTCGACAGCGAGTGGGTCAGGCCAGGTACGCATATCACCGCAATCGGTGCGGATGCGCCCGGCAAGCAGGAACTCGACCCGCTGCTGGTCGCGCGGGCCGATCGCATCATCGTGGACTCAGTCGTGCAATGCCGGCAGTACGGCGAGGTGTCCCATGCCTTGAAGGCAGGGCTGATCGAGGAGGCGCAACTGGGTGAGATCGGCGCATTGCTGGACGGGCGAATTGCCGGGCGCACGAGCGACGATGAAATCACTCTGGTCGATCTGACCGGGGTCGCCGTGCAGGATGCGCAAATCGCGCTCTGCGCGCTCCAGTCTCTGTGATGATGCTGCCTGCTATCAGGCGGCGCGCAGTGCCTTGAGGTATTTGTAGACCGTCGCGCGGCCCATGTTCAGCACATTGGCGACGTAGTCCGCCGCGCTGCGCCCATCGAACGCGCCTTCCTTGAACAGCGCCTCGATCAGTTCCTTCTTGTGCTTCTGGTTCAGCGCACCGAGAGACAGCTGTCTGTCGCGCAGCCAGCTGTGCAGAAAGGTGTTGATCCGCTCCTGCCAGTCATCGCGGAAGAGGGCGTCCGGCTGGGGAATGATGCGGCTCATCTGGAAGAACGCATCGAGCGCTTCACGCGCCTGATCGAGCACCGACAGGTTGAGGTTGATGCACATCAGCGCCTCGGGCTCGCCCTGGTCATTGCGTAGCACGCTGCTGATCGAGCGCACCTTCTGGCCGTTCCAGTTCAGCTTCTCGTAGGGGCCGAGGTTGGACGCCGAGATGATGTCTTGCGCCAGGTCTTCCAGCGCCGACTCGTCACCGAGTTTGCGCTTGGAGGTGTTGTTGGCGATATGCGCGACCGTCTGGCTGGCCAGGTCGTGGATGACGACCTCCGCGTGAGGAAAAAGCAGCGTGGCGATGCTGTCGGCAATGGCTTTGTAATTGTCGAACTTGTTCATTGATCAGCGATTCGATGGCCGTTCCATAGGCATCCGTGGCGGGCACGGATGGCGGGTGCTTGAGCGCATGGCTGCGATCATACCAGCTTGATTGCCGGCCAAGCCTTGCGTGCAGCCGGCTTCACAGGTGTTTGCTGGCGACGCCTGGCAGAAGCTGGCGAGGCAGCGCGCGACTCACATCCGGTGATGCTCCAGTAGAAAATCCACGAACACCCGCACGCGCGCCGGCATGGCCGAGCCACCGACGAACACCGCATGAATCGGCTCACGGTCACCGGGGTTCCAGGCTTGCAGCAGCGGCACCAGATCGCCGCGCTGCAGATCCTCGGCCACGCTGAATTCGCCGATGCGCGCGATGCCGGCGCCGACCCGTGCGAACTGCGCGAGCGCTTCGCCGCTGCTGCATTCGATATTGCCGCAGACCTTCAGAGAGAATTCCTTGCCGTCACGGATGAACGGCCAGTTGGGTTCGGCGCGGCGGAAGTTGAAGCGCAGGCAGTTGTGCTGCAACAGGTCTTCCGGTTGCTGCGGCGTGCCGTGGCGTTGCAGGTAGTCGGGGGAGGCCACCACCACCTGGCCGGTTTCGCCGACCTTGCGGGCGGTCAATGGGCTGTCCGGCAGATGGCCGAAGCGCACGGCTACGTCAGCCTGGCCACCGAGAATGTCGACCACTTCGTCGCCCAGGCTGAGGTCGACGGTGATGTTCGGGTAACGCGCGCTGAATGCGGCTACCAGCGGCACGATAGCCAGCCGCCCGTGACCGAGCGCAGCACTGACGCGCAAGCGACCCCGAGGCACGCCCTGGTCAGCGATGGCTTCTTCGACCTCGGCCATGTCGGCGAGGATGCGCCGGGCGCCGCGCAGGTACGCCTCACCCTCGGCGGTGAAGGTGATCGCGCGGGTGGTGCGCAGCAGCAGGCGGGTGCCGAGGCGCAGCTCGGTACGCGCGATGATCCGGCTGACCGCCGAGGGCGTCAGCCCCAGTGCGCGTGCAGCGGCCGACAGGCTGCCTTCCTCCGCCACGGTGGTGAACACCGCCATGTCGCCTGATCTGCCGCCTATGTCCATTTGTGCTCCGTAAGCAAAGGTGTTTGCCAGAAAAGCCATCTACCGCCGGTAAGGGCTGGATCGTAGCATTCGCGGCATAGATGAGGAGACTTTCCATGCGTATCAATCCACCACTCGTTGCTCTCGCCATTGGCGCCTTCGGCATCGGTGTCACCGAGTTCGCCCCCATGGGCATGTTGCCGGGTATCGCCAGCGATCTCGGCGTTTCCATTCCCGCCGCCGGCCTGCTGGTCAGCGCCTACGCGCTGGGCGTGTTGCTCGGCGCGCCACTGATGACCCTGACCACCGGCAAGATTCCTCGGCGCTATCTGCTGATCGGGCTGATGGCCATCTTCACCCTGGGCAACCTGATGTCGGCCCTGGCGACTGACTACTACAGCCTGCTGATCGCGCGGGTGGTGACCTCGCTCAACCACGGCGCCTTCTTCGGCGTCGGCTCCATCGTCGCTGCCAGCGTGGTCGCACCAGACAAACGCGCGGGGGCGGTGGCGGCCATGTTCATGGGCCTGACCCTGGCGACCATCGGCGGTGTGCCGCTGGCGGCCTGGTTCGGTGAGGTGTTTGGCTGGCGCACGGCGTTCTGGGGCATCACCGGCCTCGGTGTGTTGGCGATGGTCTCGCTGTGGTTCGCGCTGCCCAATGTGCCGCTGCCGGAAAGCGATGGCGTACTGGCCGAAATCCGCGTGCTGGGTCGTGGCCCGGTGTTGGCGGCGCTCGCCCTGACCGTGATCGGTTCCAGCGCGATGTTCACCGTGTTCACCTATATCGCGCCGATCCTCAGCAGTGAGACCCAGGCCTCCACCGCCTTCATCACCGCCATGTTGGTGCTGTACGGCATCGGCCTGACGCTGGGCAACGTATGGGGCGGCAAGGCGGCGGATCGCTCCGTCGACCGTACCCTGATCGTCTCGCTGGGTACTCTGATTCTGGTCTTGCTGGCCTTCACCGTGCTGATGCGCTGGCCGCTACCCGCCGCCGTGGCCATTCTGATCTGGGGTATCGCCAGCTTCGCCATCGTGCCGCCGCTACAGATGCGCGTGATGGAGGCGGCCAAGGCCGCACCCAACCTGGCCTCGGCAGTGAATATCGGTGCCTTCAACCTGGGCAACGCTATCGGCGCGGCACTGGGCGGAGCGGTGATCAAAGCGGGGCTGGGCTACCCGGCGATCTCCCTGGCCGGTGCGGCGATGGCGGGCTTGGGACTGCTGATGGTGCTGGGTTTTGCCTGGCGTTCCAGGTCGGTGGCAGCTGCGGCGATCTAAGAGAGCGGCAATTGGGAAGGGGGCGGATTAATGATCCACCCCTTTCCGATTTACCCCTTCGCAGCAGGACTCAAGCGAAAGCTGACGCCCATGCGGTTGAAAGCGTTCATGGCTGCGATAGCCGCCGTAAGGTCGACCAGGTCTTTCGGGGTGAATGCGGACGATGCTGCGGCATAAGCTGCGTCGGAAACATGCGTCTCACTGACCAAGGTCACTTCTTCCGTCCAGGCCAAAGCGGAGCGTTCCTGGTCAGAAAACAGATGCGCGGCCTCATGCCAGACAGGCACCAGCACGAGTTTTTCTACTGACATACCTCCCTTGATCAGATCCCGTGAATGGATATCGATGCAGTGCGCGCATCCATTGATCTGTGACGCCCGCAAGAACACGAGATGGATGAGTTGAGGCGGCAGGTTTGTTCCGGTGGTGACGAAATGGTGCAGACCTCCCAGTGCTTTAGCTGCACCGGCTGATGCCTCAAACCAGTTAATACGATTCATGGAGCAATACCCTTTGAGGATGTGGAATCAGTAAGGCGTTGCCCCATTAAGACAACTAAGAGGATCAAGGTATTGATCCAATTAAAGGCTTTATGAGTGATCCACTTTTGCGGCATCTCCATCGCATGATGGCAACCGCCGAGGTTGTGCCCAGCCAGGCTTCGGTGTTGGGCGGTACGGTGCTCAAGGCAGGGGCGGGCTATCTGGCGATCTCCCAGGTGGGAGCGGTGATGATTTGGGGCGAGGCCGCTAGAGCGTAGGGCGTACTCGGCTTTAGCATCCTGCGTCGCTCTACCTCCTGCATCCATGCAGTCGTCGCGAAGCAGTACGCCAATGGAATTTCGAGCGATCGCGTGTTGCCAGGTTTGGCATGGATCGGTGGACTGTTCGCTAACGCCACGAGTGGTCGGCGTTCCGATCCGTCCTACGTCTGCCTGATTCGGCGCAGCTGTTACCGCGCCGGGGAGGGAGCGCCCGCCGTTTGGCGGGCGTTTTCGTCAGGGCAGGGCGTAGGCCATTACATAGTCGCCGCGGTCTGGCGACTGGCGGGCTCCGCCTGCGGTGATGACGACGTACTGCTTGCCGGTTTTCGGCGAAACGTAAGTCATCGGGCCGCCCTGGCTGCCGACGGGCAGGCGGGCCTTCCAGATTTCCGCGCCGTTGCTGCTGTCGAAGGCGCGCAGGTAGAAGTCCTGGGTGCCGGCGATGAACACCAAACCACCCTGGGTCGACAGCGTGCCGCCGAGGGTCGGCAGGCCAATCGGGATCGGCAGGTGCATGCGGATGCCCAGCGGGCCGGTGTCCTCGACGGTGCCGACCGGTACTTGCCAAGCAATCTGCTGGGTCTTCATGTCGATGGCGGTCAGGGTGCCGTAGGGCGGCGCCTGGCAGGGGATGCCGGCCACCGACAGGAAGCGGTTCTTGTTCACCGCATACGGGGTTCCCTTGAGCGGCACCGCGCCCATGCCGGTGTTCAGTGCTTCACCGCCGCCAGCGGTCTTGGCGTCTTTCTGCTGCGGCTGCATCTGAATCCACAGGCCCAGGCGCATGTCGTTGACGAAGATGAAGCCGTGCACCGGGTCGGTGGACAGGCTGCCCCAGTTCATGCCGCCCAGCGAACCTGGGAAGCTCAGCGACAGGTCGGTGCCCGGAGCGGTATAGAGGCCGTCGTAGCGCATCTGCTTGAAGTTGATACGGCACAGCATCTGGTCATACGGCGTGGCGCCCCACATGTCCGACTCGGTCAGGGTCTGTGCGCCGATCTGCGGCATGCCCACGGATTTTGGCTGGGTCAGCGAGTACTGCTCGTTGGGGATGCCGGCAGACTTGACCGGGACTTCCTCGACCTTGGTCAGCGGCTTGCCGGTGGCGCGGTCGAGCACGTAGATCTGCCCGGCCTTGGTGCCGATCACCAGCGCGGGAACGCTCTGGCCGTCGTCCTTGGTGAAGTCGATCAGGCTTGGCTGCATCGGCAGGTCGAAGTCCCAGAGGTCGTTGTGCACGGTCTGGTAGACCCACTTCTCGGCGCCAGTGCTGGCGTCGACGGCCAGCACCGAGGCGCCGTACTTGTGGTTCAGCTCGGTGCGCTCGGCCCCGTAGAGGTCGGTGGAGGAGCTGCCCATGGGCAGGAACACCGTGTTCATCGCCGCATCGTAGGACATCGGCGCCCAGCTATTGGGGGTGCTGCGTACATAGGTGCTGCCGTCGGCCGGTGCCTGTTTGTCCTCCGGGTTACCCGGGTCGAAGGCCCAGCGCATGGCGCCGGTGATGACGTCGAAACCGCGGATCACGCCGCCGGGCATATCGGTCTGCACGTTGTCCGCTACGCGCCCGCCGACCACCACGGTGGTGCCGGCCATCAGCGGCGCCGAGGAGAGCTGGTAGTAGGAATCCGGCACGTCACCGAGGCCTGCCTTGAGGTCGACCTGGCCGTTGTCGCCAAAACCCTGGCAGAACTCGCCGGTGTCGGCATCGACTGCGATCAGGCGGGCATCGATGGTGTTGGTCAGCAGGCGACGCTGGCAGTTGGCACCGGCCGGCACGCTGACGGCGATCACCGGTGAGCTGTCCGGCTGGCTCGGCTGGGCCACTGGTTGGCTGGCGTCGAAGTAGGCCAGGCCACGGCAGCGCTGCCAGACCTTGGACTGCGCCTTGATCTCGTTCTTCCAGAGTTCCTTGCCGGTATCGGCATCCAGCGCGATCAGGTTGTTGTGCGGGGTGCAGATGAACACCTTGTCGCCGATCTGCAGCGGCGTGAGTTGGTCTTCGGCACCGTTGCCGTCGCTCTGGGCGACATCGCCAGTGCGGTAGGTCCAGGCGACCTGCAGTTGGTCGACGTTGCCACGGTTGATCTGATCCAGCGCGGCGAAGCGGCTGCCACCCTCGGTATTGCCGTAGTGCGCCCAGTCCTTTTGCGCGTGGGCTGGGTCAACCGGAGTCAGGCCTGGGCCGTTGCCGGTGGCCGGCACGCTGGGGTGGGGAACGAACATGTTGCCCACTGCCCAGGCCAGAGCAATCGCCATCACCCCGGCCACGCCATAGGCGCCGCGCCCGGCGTTACCACCGGCAGCACGCACCAGCGTCGGGTAGACCAGCGCCACCACCAGGCCGATCACGCTGAACATGAACAGGCGCGAGAACATCGGCCAGAAGCTGCGATCCGTGTCGAGGACGGCCCACACGGCGGTGCCGACGAGGAAGGCGGCGAACAGCCAGGCGCCGACCTGTTTGCGCAGGGCAATCAGCAGACCAGAGAGGGTCATGGCCAGGCCGCCGATGAGGAAGTACGCGCTGCCGCCCAGGCCGATCAGACGAACGCCACCAGCGGCCAGGGCGAGGCCGAGCAGGGCGATGACGGCGCCGAGACCGATCAGGATGAACCTGCTGAGGCCAGAGGCCTGCGGTTGTTTCTTCATGGCAAGTATCTCGCTGTTTGAGTCGCCCCATTATAATCTTAGCTTGCTAATCAATTAGCCGGTTCGCGGGAAAGTTATGTTCGATTATTGGACGCTCGCATGGCCTGCCAGCCAGCAGCACCATGACTGCGTTCGAGCGCAATCCCCTGCCTGGTTCTATCAGCGTAGTCTGCTGCTGCTCCTGTCGCTGGCCCGGTCGCCCTGCGGATGCGAGCGATGGATCTAAACAGCGTTTTCGCTCAAATCATTCACTATCGTCTCTTTCACCCGCTGTATGGCGAGGTCGGGTTGTGGCGTGGTTCGCCAGCCCAGCTCGATCGGATAGCGAGGCAGTGTCAGTGGGCAGGGAAGTGCGACCAGCCCTGTTACCCGGGCAATGGTGTCAGCCGCATGGCTGGGGATGGTGGCCACGGCAGCGGTACCGGGTAACAGGTACGGCAAGGCGGCAAAGTGTGTGGTCGAGACACTGACTTTTCGCGTCAGCCCCATGGCTGCCAGTGCCTCATCGACGATGCCGATAAACCCGCCCGACGAAACCAGGATGTGCTCCCGGGCCACGAATTCGTCGATGTTCAGAGCCGTCTGTTCCGGCTGCAGGCTAGCGGCATCCACCAGGCAGCTATAGCCACCTTCGGTAAGTACCTCTCGGCTGAGCATTCGCGCATTGAACCCGCCAGCGGTAATGGCTAGGTCGATACTGCGGTCGAGCAGGGCATCAGCGACGATCTGGCTGTGTGTCTGCCGGAATATCAGGCGCAAGCCTGGTGCCCGCACTTGAACGGAATCGATCAACTGACGCCCATAGGCGATTTCGAAGTCATCCGATAAACCCAGGGTGACGGCGCGGCCGCTGAAGTCGCTGGCCGTAGGTGCCAGCAAGGCCAGGCTCTGCCGACATTTGGCCAGCGCTTCGCCGATCACCGGGCGTAGCTGGTTCGCCCGCAGCGTCGGTGCCAGACCGCGTCCGGTGCGCATGAACAGCGCATCCCCATAAACGTCCCGAAGGCGGCGCAGCGACGCGCTCACCGCCGACTGGCTGACGCCCAGGCGCAGGGCGGCCCGGCTGGCGCTGGATTCCTCGTATAGCGCTTCGAACACCTTCAGCAGGTTCAGGTCGACATCGACGATATTCATCTGATTCATATCAGTTAGAAGTGAATGGATATTTATTTATAGTTTGTCCGGGCCTGAGAATGTGCGAAACCCCTATCGCACATCGAGGAGCGTCTCCCAATGTCCAAGTCCATCGTCGCTGCGCTACAAATCGGCTCGCTACCGGGCGGCAAGGCCGACACGCTCGACCAGATTCTGTCTTACGAGACGGCCATCCGCGAAGCCGGCGCCAAGCTGGTCGTCATGCCAGAGGCTTTGCTGGGGGGGTATCCCAAGGGCGAAGGTTTTGGTACCCAGCTCGGTTACCGTCTGCCGGAAGGGCGTGAGGCCTTTGCCCGGTACTACGACAACGCAATCGACGTACCAGGGGCGGAAACCGACGCACTGGCAGCGCTGTCCGAGCGTACCGGCGCTGATCTGGTGGTCGGCGTCATCGAACGTAGCGGCCACAGCCTTTACTGCAGTGCGCTGTTTTTCACGCCCCAAGCAGGCTTGGCCGCCAAGCACCGCAAGCTGATGCCCACCGGTACCGAACGGCTGATCTGGGCCAAGGGCGATGGCTCGACCCTGCCCGTGGTGGAAGGGGAGGCTGGGCGGCTGGGCGCGGCCATCTGCTGGGAAAACTACATGCCGTTGCTGCGTACCGCGATGTATGCCAAAGGCCTCGACATCTGGTGCGCTCCCACCGTGGATGAGCGGGAAATGTGGTTCGCCACGATGCGCCACATCGCCTGCGAAGGGCGCAGCTTCGTGGTCAGTGCCTGCCAGGTGCAGGACTCCCCAGCGGCGCTGGGCATCAAGGTCGAGGGCTGGGCTGATGACCGCCCGTTGATCAACGGCGGCAGCGTGATCGTCGGCCCACTGGGGGACGTGCTGGCTGGCCCGATGACTGGCGGGCGTGGCCTGCTGGTCGCCGAAATCGACACGGCCGACCTGGTGCGGGCGCGCTACGATTTCGATGTGACTGGCCATTACGCTCGCCCCGATGTGTTCGAACTGGTTGTCGACGAACGCGCCAAACCCGGTGTCAGGTTCATCCAATAACGCGACAGTTGATGGCTGGCGCGGCAACTGCTGCACGTTGCCACGCGCTATACCCAAGGATGGGCCGCATCGATGGCTCCCACGCTCCTGCGTGGGAGCAAACCCGTGACGCTCTGCGTCACAGCGCAGCACGTAACTGCCCGTGATGGACGCTGGAGCGTCGAAGGCTGCATGCCCACGCAGGGCGTGGGAACGATCAACAGGCCAAACTGAGCAAACGCGGCTAGGCATCGGCACAGCGCCATTGCCTACGCTAGTGCTCACCGTATTCCTGGAGTTTCTGCAGCGTGTCTGTTCGATCACCTTCCTCTGCTTACATACAGCGTTTCGATGCTGTGCTCGCCTATATCGATGCCAACCTCGATGGCGATTTGTCGGTCAAGGCGCTGAGTCAGGTGGCCAGCTTTTCGCCCTTTCACTTCCATCGGCAGTTCGGCGCATTCGTTGGCGTACCGGTTTCACGCTATGTGCAACTGATGCGACTGCGGCGCGCTGCGCATGGTCTGGTGGCCCGGGCCGAACTCTCGGTATTGAACGCCGCACTCCAGGCAGGTTTTGAAAGCCCTGAAGCGTTCAGTCGGGCGTTCAGACGAGCGTTTGGCATGTCGCCCCGTGAATTCAGAAAGGCACCCAATTGGCATGTGTGGAATACGGTATTTGCCATCCCTCACTTTTCAAGGACTGTCGCCATGCACGTACAAATCGTCGATTTTTCCCCTGTGCGAGTCGCCGCATTGGAACACTGTGGCCCACCCGAGCTGGTGGACAAGAGCGTCAACACCTTCATCCAATGGCGCATGCAAAGCGGGCAATCACCGATTGCATCGAGCCGATCCTTTGGCATTCCATACGGCAATCCCGATACCACGCCAGCGCACGAGTTTCGCTTCGCCATTTGCGGCGAGATTCGACAGGCCGTGGCCGCGAACGAACTCAACATTCGCGAGCTGACCATACCGGGCGGGCGTTATGCCGTGGTTCGGCATGCGGGCTCCCCGGATCATATCGGTGAAACGATCTACCCGATTTACCGCGATTGGCTGCCGAGCAGCGGCGAAGAACTGCGCGACCAGCCGTTGTTCTTTGAATACCTGAGTGTTTATCCCGAGACGCCCAAGGATCACTGGCAAACGGATATCTATGTACCGTTGCGTTAGTGGCAACGAGGGCTGCCGGTGCTCCCGAGCTGAATGCTTGAGCTGGCGTCTCCCTTCAGCTGCACGTTGTCGATGGCTCCCACGCTCCGGTGTGGGAGCCATCAAAGAGGACGGTAACTGGAAGGAGACAGGTTGAAAAAATCTGTCTCCTTCTCCGGTTGTGCGTAACCCCGGCGTACTACGTCACTGCGCTTTGCGCATGAGAAACACCTTCACGCCTGGTGCGTCGGGGAGCGGCTGGGTTACCGGGATCACCAACACCTCGGCTTTGAATCCCGCACAAGGGCTCGGCATGTGCATTGGGCAGCGCTTGGCCTGATCCATACCAGAGTCAAATCTTAACCAGCGCCCTATGTGCAAAGTCTTGCGCACCGTCTCGTGGCTGCTCAGCTTTGTGAACGGTGCCCACAAAAAATACATTGCCAAGGAAGAGGCGAGGGCATGCCCTCGCCTCTGTCGTCACAAGCGCAATTCCGTCCGTAAGGCCTGATGCCCTCCGCCCAGCGGCGAGCACAAGCGCTGGTGGATGCGGCTGAGAAAGCCCAGTTCGAAGGCATGGCGCTGAGCACCCGGCGGGTACAGCTGGCGTTCCAGCAGCAGATTGGCCCATAGCCAGCCGCTGTTGGCGTCGTCCAGCCAGGCCTGCGCGGTTTGCACGCCGTGGCCGAAGCTCGCCTGACAATCTGCGTTCCAGCCGAAGTTGGCAGGCGGTTGCCCGTCATGGGCGGGCAGATGGGTGAGGTGCCTTTGCAGTTCAATCATGGGCTGCCCTCCCGGATGCCTGAGCGATGGCTCGGCGGTAGAGCACGATCAACTCGCTCAGCAGCGCACTGGTGCTATTGGCCAACTCCGGCTCCGGCATTCGCCGCAACAGCTTGGCCAGCAACGCTGCCCGATACTCGGCTGCTGCCTGCAACGGACACTCGTCCGCGACAAAGCTCTGCAACGGATTACGTGGTGAAGGGAAGGGGATAACGACGGATTCAGACTTGGTCATGCAGCACCTCCAAAGCGGAAGTCGGCACAACAGCCAGCAGCCCAGGGCGGAGCCCTTGGGTAAAAGGGGGATAGTGCATTTTCCTTATGCTCCTTGGACAGATTAAGGAGCCGCTTCCCAGCCTTCTCACGAGCTATGGAGGCGGACCGTGCAAGGGTGAGAAACCGGCGTCCAAGGGAACCGGCCAGGCCGAGGCCTGCCTCACACGGCCCGCCATAGAAATGCGGTAACCGGGCACAAAAAAAGCGCCGGCTACACTGCTATGGCGCTTCCGCGCCTTGGACGAAATTCGGGTTCTCACGCCCGGTCACGGGATTGACCGTGACGGGCGGACTGTAGCGCGGGCAAGTAGAGAGGACAAGGTGTGGGGGGGACTATTGGTTAGACGCGGTCATCGAGCGCTTCCAGACAGGGGCGAGTCACCGGTCGTCGGTGACTAGTTTGCCGTAGCTGTGGCATCGTCTAGTCGGTATACGTAAGACTCTAATGATATATGGCCGAAAATTTATAGCCAGAACAGATATCAGATGATCGAGAGCAATAAACGATGATTCGTTTTTACAGATAATTGTGTAAATGCCCAGTACTTTGATGTTGAAACTTGATGTTGAATAAGATGATGGCTGCATATTTTTTATGAGCGGCACGAGCATCACAAGGGATAATGTATGAGCATAGATATGTACCGGCGCCAAGTAATTCAGATTCGTTCGGGTATTGCTAAATTGATGGAGCAGAAGGCACGAGAAGTGCAAAAGGCAGCAGACGCGGGTAAGAGATCGCTTGCCGCACAAACTGCAGCGAGCAAAGCTAGTTCTACATCAACACTTCAAACCAAGCTGCGCGAAGCCAGTCGGTACGCTGATGACCAAGCTAGGCACGAGCGTGAGGTTGCAAAACTAGAAAAAAAAATTGCGGACGAACAGAAAAAGCTCGTAGGTGCTCAAGGGCGGCTGGATAGCGAGGAGACAAAAGCACTCAAGAAAAGGAATGACGAGCAGAAGCGTCAGCAGGATGCTCAACAGAGGCAGTTTCGTGCAGTGGAGTCTAGCTTGACGCACCATGAATCGCTTCATCGAGAAACCATTGCGCGTGTAGATCGGCTGAGCGCTTTACCCGAGCAAATTGTGGTTGCGTTCTTCGCTACTGATCCTGCGACAGCTTCTGATCGCAGGCTCCTTCTGGATGAGGAGGTTAGAGAGATACAGCAGAAGATCAGGCTTTCAGACCATCGTGATGCGGTCAAGCTGGAGTCGCGTTGGGCGTTACGATCTGGTGACATATTGCAGTACATGAACGAGTTGGAGCCTACTATCGTTCACTTTAGCGGGCACGGTACTAACCAGGACGAATTGGTTCTGCAGAATCGCAACGGTGATGCAGCTTTTGTTTCTCTTGCAAGTATTGTTGGTACTTTTGAGCTCTATGATTCGGTTCGGCTAGTTTTCTTTAATACCTGCCATTCATACAACCAAGCAGCCGCATGCACGCAATATGTGGATGCCGCGATTGGAATGAATCAGGAAATTGGCGACACAGCAGCACGTGTATTTTCTGCGCAATTCTATTCAGCAATTGGCTTCGGGAAGTCGATTCCCAACGCTTTTAAGCAAGCTAAGAATGCTTTGATGCTTGAGGGTATACCTGAAGAGTCAACTCCAGAACTTCACTTGCGAAAGGGTGTTGAGGAGGCTGACTTAGTGCTAGTTAAGCCCAAGTATTGACGGTTAGTGTCTAGTGCTAGGCATTGGTGGCGCGCTTGGGCCTCCACATGCGAGTTCCTCGGGAAACTCGGCGCTATGCTTGCGTAGCAGTATCGTAGAGCGTACTCGCGAAGCAGTGCGCCTTTTTTCTGGCTGGTGGACTGTTCGCTGGCGCTCCTGAGTCCACCCTACGCGCTGCCCGCCCCACGCCGTAATCTGCGACAATCCCGCCTTTGCCCTGATTGCCCCGATCCAGATGACTGACCTCGCCACGCTGCAGAAGAACCTCGACCACGTCATGATCGCCGAGCGCCATCGCTTGCGCCGGCAATTGCATGAGCTGCAGAAGCACCCCGACGAGGCCAAGCTGGCGCAGTGGCTGGAGCGTTTTCAGGCGTCCAGCGACAAGGTGGCGGCGCGGCGTAGCAGCATCCCCACCATGCGCTACGACGATGCGCTGCCGATTGCAGCCAAGCGCGACGAGATCAAGGCGGCGCTGGAGAAGAGCCAGGTGGTGGTGATCGCCGGTGAGACCGGCTCGGGCAAGACCACGCAGTTGCCGAAGATCTGCCTGGAGATTGGCCGTGGCGTGCATGGGCTGATCGGTCACACCCAGCCGCGTCGCTTGGCAGCGCGCAGTGTGGCCACAAGGGTAGCCGAGGAGATCGGCACACCGCTGGGTGAGCTGGTCGGCTATCAGGTGCGCTTCGAGGATCAGAGCAAGGACGGTACGCTGATCAAGCTGATGACCGACGGCATCCTGCTCGCCGAGACCCAGCACGACCGCTTTCTGGAAAAGTACGACACCATCATCGTCGACGAGGCGCACGAACGTAGCCTCAACATCGACTTCCTGCTCGGCTACCTGAAGACCCTGCTGCCGCGTCGCCCGGATCTGAAGCTGATCATCACGTCGGCGACCATCGATCTGGAGCGGTTCAGTAAGCACTTCAATGACGCGCCGATCATCGAGGTTTCCGGTCGCACCTACCCGGTGGAAACCTGGTACCGCCCGCTGGCGGCGGAGGTGGACGAGGAGGGCGAGCGTCTGCTCGATGACCTGTCCATCGACCAGGGCATTCTCGCCGCGCTGGACGAGATCGCCGAGCACGAGCGCAGTGTGGGCAAGCGCCCTGGCGACGTGCTGGTGTTCCTGCCCGGCGAGCGTGAGATTCGCGAGGCGGCCGAGGTGCTGCGCAAGGCTAACCTGCGTTTTACCGAGGTGCTGCCGCTGTATGCGCGGCTGACGCCAGCCGAGCAGCAGAAGATTTTCGCACCCATGGCCGGGCGCAAGATCGTGCTGGCCACCAACGTCGCGGAAACCTCGCTGACCGTGCCGGGCATCCGCTACGTGATCGACAGCGGTACCGCGCGCATCAGCCGCTACAGCTACCGCGCCAAGGTGCAGCGCCTGCCCATCGAGCCGGTGTCGCAGGCCAGCGCCAACCAGCGCAAGGGCCGTTGCGGCCGGGTCGAGCCGGGTATCTGCATTCGTCTGTACAGCGAGGAGGATTTTCTCGGTCGGCCGACGTTCACCGACCCGGAGATTCTGCGTACCAACCTCGCGGCGGTGATCCTGCAGATGCTGCACCTGCGCTTGGGCAGCATCGAAGACTTCCCCTTTATCGAGCCGCCAGACGGCAAGGCCATCAGCGATGGCTTCAACCTGTTGCAGGAGCTGTCGGCGGTCAACCGCGAAAGCCAGCTCACGCCCATCGGCCGGCAACTGGCGCGCCTGCCCATCGACCCGCGCCTGGGGCGTATGGTGCTGGAAGGCGCCAAGCAGGGCAGTCTGGAGGAAATCCTTATCGTCGCCGCCGCGCTGTCGGTGCAAGACCCGCGCGAGCGACCGATGGATCGCCAGCAGGCTGCTGACCAGGCCCATGCGCAGTGGAAGGATGTGGATTCGGACTTCGCCGCGCTGATCAACCTGTGGCGCGGTTTCGAGGAAAAACGCCAGGAGCTGGGCAGCAACCCGCTGCGCACCTGGTGCAAGAAGAACTTCCTCAACTACATGCGCCTGCGCGAATGGCGCGATGCGCATCGGCAACTGGTGTTGATCGCCCGTGATCTGCAGTTGATGGGCAAAGGCAGCCAGAACCGCTCGGAAGCGCAGGGCGAGCAAACGGCGAACACGCCGCAGCCGACCAAGGACACCCGCGTCAACGCCATTGCCCGCCAGCAGGCCGAGGCCAGCGAAGCCGCGGTGCGGGCGAAGAATTACGCCGCCGTGCACAAGGCGATTCTCGCCGGCCTGCTCAGCCAGATCGGCCAGAAGACCGAGGAGGGCGACTACCTCGGCGCGCGCCAGCGGCGCTTCTGGATTCACCCGTCCAGCGTGATCGGGCGCAAGAAGCCCAACTGGATCATGGCCGCCGAGCTGGTGGAAACCACCAAGCTGTTCGCCCGTATGGTGGCGAAGATCGAGCCGGACTGGATCGAGCCGCTGGCAGCGCATCTGGTGAAGAAGAACCATCTGGAACCGCACTGGGAGAAGAAGCGTGGCCAGGTGGTGGCGTTCGAGCAGGTCACCCTGTACGGCATGATCATCGTCGGTCGCCGTCCGGTGCATTACGGCCCCATCGACCCGCCGGTGGCGCGCGAGATGTTCATTCGCGAGGGCCTGGTGCGCGGCGAGATCAACAGCCGCGTGCGCTGCCTGACCGCCAACCGCCAGTTGCTCGAACGTCTCGACGAGCTGGAGGCCAAGTCGCGTCGCCGCGATATTCTCGCCGACGAGGAAACCCTGTTCGGCTACTACGATGCGCGTATCCCGCAGGACATCTACCAGGCCGCCAGTTTCGAGAGCTGGTACAAGAAAGGCAGCACCGCCGACCCGCAGCTGTTGATCATGCGTGAGGAAGACGCCCTGGCCCGCGATGCCAAGGAAGTCACCGCCGCGCAGTACCCGGACACCTTGCGCATCGGCGAGCTGCAACTGCCGCTGAGCTATCACTTCGAGCCCAACCACCCGCGTGACGGCGTGACCCTGCGCGTGCCGGCGCCGCTGCTGCCGCAACTGCCGCCCGAGCGCCTGGAATGGCTGGTGCCGGGCCTGCTGGAGGCCAAGTGCGTGGCGCTGGTGCGCGGCCTGCCCAAGGCGTTGCGCAAGAACTTCGTGCCGGTGCCGGACTTCGTCGGTGCGGCGCTGGACAAGCTGGTGTTCGGCCAGGGTTCGTTGCCGCAGGCGCTGGGGCATGAACTGCTGCGCATGACTGGTGCGCGAGTGCCCGATGAGGCTTGGCAGGAGTCCGCCGCCGGGCTGGAAAACCACCTGAAGATGAACATCGAGGTGGTTGATGCCCAGGGCAAGTTCCTTGGCGAGGGCCGCGACCTGGCCGAGCTGACCGCGCGCTTCGCCGAAGCCAGCCAGGCTGCGCTGGCCATCCCACAGCAGGACAAGACGCCGAAAACGGTGGAGGCCAAGGCCTTCGCCCAGGTGGCGGAGAAGACTCAGCAGAAGATCGCCGGGCTGTCGATGACGGTCTACCCGGCGCTGGTGGAGGAAGCGGGCGTGGTCAAGGAAGGGCGCTTCCCGACCCAGGCCGAGGCCGACTTCCAGCACCGTCGTGCGCTGCAACGCCTGCTGCTGCAACAGCTGGCCGAACAGGCGAAGTTCCTGCGCGGCAAGCTGCCGGGGCTGACCGAGCTGGGCCTGCTGTATCGCGATATCGGCCGCGTCGAGGCGCTGGTCGAGGATATCCTGCTGGCCAGCCTGGATGCCTGCATCCTCGACGGCGAAGCGACGCTGCCGCGCGACGGTGCGGCCCTGGCGCAACTGGCCGAGCGCAAGCGCGGTGACTGGACGGCGCATGCCGAGCGTATTGCCCGCCAGGTGTTGGAGCTTCTCAAGCTGCACCATGGCTTGCAGAAGCGCTTCAAGGGCAAGATCGACCTTGCCCAGGCGATGGCGCTCAACGATATCAAGCAGCAGCTCGCGGGCCTGGTGTATGCCGGCTTCGTGCGCGAGACGCCGGGCGAGTGGCTCAAGGAAATTCCGCGTTATCTGAAGGCCATCGAGCAGCGCCTGGACAAGGTCGGCGCGCAGGTGCAGCGTGACCGCGTATGGACGGGCGAACTGGCTGGCTACTGGGAGCAGTACAAGGCTCGCGCTGCCAAGCATGCCCAGGAAGGCAAGCGTGATCCGGAGCTGACGCTGTACCGCTGGATGCTGGAGGAATACCGCGTGTCGCTGTTCGCCCAGCAACTGGGCACTAAGATGGCGGTGTCGGACAAGCGCCTGAGCAAGCAGTGGACGCTGGTTGAAAGTTGATGATCGGCGCTCGCCCCGGCGGTGGGGCGAGCTATCCACTGATGAATGCGGAAATAGAGAAATATGAGCGTGAATGATGAAAGCGTCGGGCTGGGGCGCCGTGGCTGCCTGGGCCTGTTTCTGGCTGGTTTGGCGTTCGTGGTGCTGATATTCGCCGGCCTCATCTACATCATGACCCGCCCCCAGGATGGCGAGATCGAGGCGGCCGAGCGTGCGGCCATCGAAGCCTGCTGGAAAAGCGCGCAGGCCACCGAACGTAGCTTTACCGAGGAAAGTTGCCAGGAAATGGAGAAGCAGTTCCTGCGCAAGTTCGGCCATCAGCCATGAACCTGCTGGAGCGTTTGAGCTTCAAGCATCTGGTGGTGGGCTTCTGCGTGTTGGCGCTGGGTGCCGTGGTGCTGATCTGGTGGCTCAGCGGTGCGGCTTATCTGCGGCCCTATGCCGAGCAGATGGTGATCTTCGGTCAGGGCGAGTTGAAGCTGCCGCCTGAGCTGGCTGGCCCCGGCCCCATTCGCGTGGTGCACTTCTGGGATCCTGACTGCCCCTGCAACGCCGAGACCGACGCGCACCTGCGCTATCTGATCGGCCTGCATCGCAATGCCGACGTGGCGTTCTTCAGTGTGCAGAAGCCGGGCAGCACGGGCGAGATCGCGCCCTTCCTGCGCGGGCGGATGCAGCCCTTGCCGGGGATCGAGGGCATGGAGGCGCTGCCGGCCAGCCCGGCCCTGGCGATCTGGGATCACGACGGCAATCTGGCCTATGCCGGGCCTTACAGCGAAGGGCTGGTGTGCAACTCCAGCAACAGCTTCGTCGAGCCGGTACTCGATGCGTTGACCCAGGGGCGTAAGGTGTCTCTGGCCAGTGGGTTGGCGGTGGGGTGTTACTGCGCTTGGAAGTAGGGGCGTAATCCGGTTGTGGGATTTGGAGCAGGGCAGGGTTGACTGTGCCTGTGGGAGGGGCTTTAGCCGCGATGCTTGTCGCTGCTAAAGCCGAATGCCGCTCAGCCGCTCCCACGGGCCCTTGCCGGCCGCCATTGCGTAGCCGGATGTAATCCGGGGGCATGCATCGAATCTGTATGCGTGTTTGGTATAGCTATCGCGGCTGAAGCCGCTCCTACAGACATTCACCTACTCCGTAGGAGCGGCTTCAGCCGCGATGCTTTTGGGCCGCAGCCAATGATCCCGGACTGCATCCGGGCTACGCAGTCAGTCGTTCCCATCCGCTACCTGAACGCCGCGTGCACCTCGGCCTTTCGCTTGGCTCAAGCGCCTCTCGCTCGCAGTCGAAATATCGAGTGGCCATTAATGTCAAGGCCAATCGTGCAATCAGCTAGCGGCATCTTTCCTTGCAATGATTCCTGTCAATTTGCTGACAAACAGCTCTAAAACGGGCCTGTGATCATTTGTCGCACCCCTGCGGTTCTTTGCTGGCTTCTTGCCGGAAAGTGTTTCAAATCTTTGCGTAAATGTTTCTAAACATGTCGATAAGGTGCTGTAAGTTCGCTCATAAGTAGGCCGCTAATGAATTGTATGAGGCCCTTTTAGCCTTCAACATCGGCGATTCCCACGGATTTACCGCTTCGCTTGCACGGATGCTCAAGCTCTGAGTTCCCGCTGCCGGCCTTCGCTCGATGGGCCGCACGGCAACTGAAGCCGCATGTGGGACATCACTCAGTTGAAGGTCGTGACATGAAAGAAGAGAAATACCATCGTTGTGTGCGCTGGTTGCTGATGGCGATTGCCTGCTCAGCGCTCGGTGGATGTGACTGGGCGCTGTTCAACTCGAAAGGGCAGATCGGCGCCGAGCAGGGCAATCTGATCCTGATCTCCATCGGACTCATGCTGATCGTGGTGGTACCCGTGATCATCATGACCTTCCTGTTTGGCTGGCGTTACCGCGAGTCGAACGAGAAGGCCACCTACATGCCCGAGTGGGCACACTCGCACAAGATCGAACTGGTCGTCTGGGGTGTTCCCCTGATCATCGTCGCCGTTCTGGCGGTCATCATCTGGCAAACCTCGCATTCGCTCGACCCCTATCGCCCGATCGAATCGGACAAGCCGGCGCTGAACATCGAGGTGGTCTCGCTCGACTGGAAATGGCTGTTCATCTACCCGGATCAGGGCGTGGCCGTGGTCAATGAACTGGTGATTCCAGAGAAGACGCCGGTGACCTTCCACATCACCTCCGACACGGTGATGAACGCGCTGTCGATCCCGCAGCTCGGCGGGATGATCTACGCCATGGGCGGCCAGCGCACCCAGCTCAATCTGATTGCCAACGAGCAGGGCGAGTTCTTCGGCCAGTCCGGCAATTTCAGCGGCGAAGGTTTCTCGGCCATGCGCTTCACCACTCACTCGGTCAGCGACGAAGCGTTCGCGCAGTGGGTCGACAAGGTCAAGCAATCGCCCGAGGTCATGGACTTCGCCACCTTCAAGCAGGTGGGCGAGCCTGGCGAGATGGTCAACCACCGCTATCCGATCTACCCGATCCGCTACTTCGGCCAGACCGAACCGAACCTGTTCAACAAGGTGATCGGGCAGTACGTGACCCTGAAAGATTCCCACAGCACAGCCATGCACGAAGCAGCGGAGGTGCAGGAGTGAATATGTTTGGAAAACTGACTCTGGACGCGATTCCGTACCACGAGCCAATCATCATGATCACCCTGGCCATCGTGGCGCTTGGTGGTCTGGGGATTTTCGCGGCGGTGACCTACTTCAAGAAGTGGGGCTACCTGTGGCGCGAGTGGCTCACCTCGGTGGATCACAAGAAAATCGGCGTTATGTACATCCTCGTCGCACTGGTCATGCTGGTGCGTGGTTTCGCTGACGCGATCATGATGCGTACTCACCTGGCGATGGCCCATGGTGACGGGCAGGGCTACCTGCCGCCGGAACACTACGACCAGATCTTCACCGCGCACGGCATCATCATGCTGATCTTCGTGGCGATGCCCTTGGTCACCGGCCTGATGAACATCGTCGTGCCGCTGCAGATCGGCGCGCGTGACGTGGCCTTCCCCTACCTGAACTCGCTGAGCTTCTGGCTGTTCGTCGGCGGCGCGCTGCTGATCAACCTGTCGCTGGGCCTGGGCGAATTCGCCAAGACCGGCTGGGTGGCTTATCCGCCGTTATCAGGGATTCAGTACAGTCCCGGCGTGGGGATGGATTACTACATATGGAGCATGCAGTTATCGGGCTTGGGGACGACGCTGACGGGGGTCAACTTCATCGCCACCATCCTCAAGATGCGCGCGCCGGGCATGAGCCTGATGAAGATGCCGATCTTCACCTGGACCATCCTGATCACCTGCATCCTGATCTGCGGCGCCTTCCCTCCGCTGACCGCGACCCTGGCGATGCTGTCGCTCGACCGCTACCTGGATTTCCACTTCTTCACCAATGAACTGGGCGGCAACCCGATGATGTATGCCAACCTGTTCTGGGTCTGGGGTCACCCGGAGGTGTACATCCTGATCCTGCCGGCGTTCGGCGTGTTCTCCGAGGTGGTGGCGACCTTCTCGCGCAAGACCCTGTTCGGCTATGCCTCGATGGTCTGGGCGACCGCTGCCATCGGCATCCTGTCGTTCGTGGTGTGGTTGCACCACTTCTTCACCATGGGCTCGGGTGCCAGTGTCAACGCGTTCTTCGGCATCATGACCTCGATCATCGCCATCCCCACCGGGGTGAAGATCTTCACCTGGCTGTTCACCATCTTCCGTGGCCGTCTGCAACTGAACGCCATGACCTGGATGACCCTGGGCTTTCTGGTGACCTTCTCCATCGGCGGTATGACCGGTGTGCTGATGGCGGTGCCGGCGGCGGACTTCGTGCTGCACAACAGCCTGTTCCTGATCGCTCACTTCCACAACGTGATCATCGGCGGTGCGGTGTTCGGCTACCTGGCCGGCATCATCTACTGGTTCCCGAAAGCCTTCGGCTTCAAGCTGCTTGATCGCTTCGGCCGTTACTCCTTCTGGTGCTGGCTGCTGGGCTTCTACTTCGCCTTCATGCCGCTGTACGTGCTGGGCTTCATGGGCATGACCCGTCGTCTGAACCACTTCGACAACCCGGCCTGGGTGCCGTGGGTGCAGGTGGCCGTGGTCGGGGCGGTGCTGATCGGTATCGGCATCGTGTTCACCGTGGTGCAGTTCGTCACCAGCTACATCAAGCGCAAGGAAAACCGCGACGTCACCGGCGACCCGTGGGATGGCCGCACCCTGGAGTGGGCGACGTCCTCGCCGCCACCGTTCTACAACTTCGCGGTCATCCCGACGGCGGACAAGATCGACGCCTTCTATGAGGCGAAGAAGAACGGTGTCGAGCTGATGCCCGCGCCGGAGCACTACGAGCCGATCCACATGCCGAAGAACACCGGTAACGGCCTGGTGGTGTCGGCGTTCGTCATCGCCTTCGGCTTCGCCATGATCTGGCACATCTGGTGGCTCGCCATCGTGGGTCTGGTCGGCGCCGTGGTCAGCTTCATCGTGCGTTCCTACGACGAAGACATCGACTACTACGTGCAGCCCGAAGAGATCGCGCGGATCGAGCAGGCGCACCACCAAACCAAAGCCAACGCAGTCGTACAGGCATAACCATGACCGCTTACGAACCCCACTATCCACACGACGCTCATGGCCACGGCCATGAGCACCACCACGACACCAGTGGAATCAAGCTGTTCGGCTTCTGGGTTTACCTGATGACCGACCTGCTGATCTTCGCCACGGTGTTCGCCACCTTCGCGGTGCTGAGCAACTCCTTCGCCGGTGGCCCCACCGCGAAGGAAATGCTCGGTGGCGGCCTGCACCTGGTGCTGGTGGAAACCTTCGCGCTGCTGTTCTCCAGTATCACCTACGGCATGGCCATGCTGGCCACCTACCGTGGCGACAAGGGTGCGGTGCTGCGCTGGCTGGGCATCACCTTCCTGTTCGGCGTGGCCTTCATCAGCATCGAGCTGTACGAGTTCCGCCACCTGATCCATGAAGGTGCCGGGCCGCAGGTCAGCGCCTATTGGTCGGCGTTCTTCACCCTGGTCGGCACCCACGGCCTGCACGTCAGTGCCGGTCTGCTGTGGATGCTGGTGCTGATGTTCCAGGTCGGCAGCCGTGGCCTGACCGACACCAACAAGACCCGCGTGGGGCTGCTCAGCCTGTTCTGGCACTTCCTCGACGTGGTGTGGATCTGCGTGTTTACCGTCGTCTACCTGATGGGGGTGCTGTAATGGCTCACCAAGACAATCACGCCGCTCACGCTGTGGGCTTCAAGGATTACCTGATTGGTTTCATCCTGTCGGTGATCCTCACCGTGATCCCTTTCATGCTGGTCATGCATCCTGAAGCACTGGGCCTGAGCCGTGGCGCGACCCTGATTACCGTGGTGCTCTTCGGTCTGGCGCAGGTGCTCGTCCACCTCGTGTACTTCCTGCACATGAAGACCGACGCGGAAGGCCGCTGGAACGTGATTTCGATGATCTTCACCGTGTTGATCATCGCGTTCGTGGTCGGCCTGTCGGTCTGGATCATGTGGAGCATGCACTATCACATGATGACCAACTGATGCTGGCTCTCCTGAAGCAGTACCTCAACCTCGCCAAGCCAGGCATCGTCTTCGGCAATCTGATTTCCGTGACGGGTGGTTTCTTCCTGGCTTCGCGTGGCGATGCGAACCTGGCGCTGTTCCTCGCGACAGCGCTAGGGGTTTCGCTGGTGATCGCCTCAGGCTGCGTGTTCAACAACTACATCGACAGGGACATCGACCAGAAGATGGAGCGCACGCGTAATCGCGTCCTGGCGCAGGGGCTGGTGTCCCCTGTGCACGCCATCGTCTATGCCTGCGTGCTCGGGGTAGCGGGGGTGGCCGTGCTGTACGCCGCCACCAACACCCTGGCGGTGATGCTGGTGCTCATGGGTTTCGTGGTCTACGTCGGCCTCTACAGCCTGTGGCTCAAGCGTGGCTCGGTGTATGGCACCCTGGTCGGTAGCCTGTCCGGGGCGGCTCCGCCCGTGGTCGGCTACTGCGCGGTGAGCAACGAGTTCGATGCTGGCGCGGCCATCCTGTTGTTGATCTTCAGCCTGTGGCAGATGCCGCATTCCTATGCCATCGCCATCTTCCGTTTCAATGACTACCAGGCCGCGAACATTCCGGTGCTGCCCGTCATCAAGGGGATCTCGGCTGCCAAGCGGCAGATCGTGCTGTACATCGCGGCCTTCGTGGTCGCGACCCTGATGCTGACGCTCAGCGGTTACGCCGGTTACAGCTACTTCGTGGTCGCTGCCTTGAGCGGCGCCTACTGGCTGTGGATGGGCGTGTCGGGTTACAAGGCCGTCGATGATCGGGTGTGGGCGCGCAAGCTGTTCACCTTCTCCATCGTCACCATCACCATGCTCAGCGTGATGATGTCGGTGGATTTCATCTCCTCGCCCGAGCAGGTATTGGTGACTTCCATCAATCACCTGTGCAGCCAGTTCGCCAGTTCAGCGCAGGGGCTCTGCGCGGTGGTGGCGGGTATCTGATCGGCATAGTGGGAGGGGCTTCAGCGGCGGCGGTTGTTGCTGAGGCGCTTCCCACTGTGTTTTTGCCGTAGGGGGTTGGTGGACTGTTCGCTTCGCTACGAGCGGCCGGCGTTCCGGTCCACCCTACGGCATGCCGTGAATCTTCAGCTTTGGCCAGCGGGCTAGCCAGTTCTTCTCATGCAACCTCTGTCGGTACAGCGGCAGTTTCTCACCGCGAAAACGTTCGCTCGGGCGCACGATGAGGGCGAACAGGTCGTCCAGCCCGAGTGGTGCGGCAACGTCGATGCAGTCGTGTTCATCCATGCGCACGGCGACTGCCGTTGCGGTTTCCGGCCAGTGCATCATCGCCTCGGTGGCCGAGGTATAGGGCGCGTCGCCATTGCGCAGGTGCATGCGGGCCTGATTCTTCACGGACCAGGTGACGCTGCCGTCGTCGCCTTGCAGCCGTGCTTCGAGTTTGGCGTCGTGCTCGGCGGTGGTTTGCTGGCGGTCGAACCAGATCACGTCGATGTCGGGCGGCAGCGGTGAGTGCGTACGTTGGTGGAGGTGATCCCAGACGGCGCTGCGCACGAAACCGGCAGCCACCCAGCAGTCGGGCAGGCCGAGGTTACGTACCTGTTTGAGGATCAGCAGGCGTTGCGGGTCGGCCTTGATCAGGACCTGGATACGAGCGATGGGCGTCATGCGTGCAGCCTATCAGCCGCCGCGTTTTACTGCCTGCTGCGCGGTTGGCTGACACAGCGCCTCGACCATCCGTACCAGGGCTTCGATCACCTCGTCCCGGCCAAGCAGCGACCTTTCCTCGACGAGATAGCGGGCTGTGGTGTATTGCACCGCGTTGATCAGCACGAACAGCAGCGCCGGCAGATTCTCGATCCGGTACTCGTCGACATGACGCATCAGGTACTGGCGACACAGCTCGGTCATTTGCCTTTCCAGGGTCTGGAATACCGGCGCTGCATTCAGTCGCTGCCAGTGCCGCAGCAATTCGCGTTGCGTCGGGTCGCCAGCGACCTGCTCGAAGATGCCAAGCAGCACTGCGCGGGTCACCGTGGCGATGTCCCCACCCAGCAGCGGGGGCAGGCGTTCGTGAACCACGCCCATCAGCCGCTCGGCCTTTTGCATCAACAGCGCATCGACGAGCATCTCCTTGTTGGCGAAGTACTGATAAAGCGAGCCGATGCTGACGCCGGCGCGTTGCGCGACGTGATTGGTGGTGAGCCGATCCAGGCCGCGGTCGGCGATTTCCAGGGCCGTGGCCTCGAGCAGCAGGGCGATCATCTGGTTGGCGCGATGCTGCTTTGGCTGCTTTCTCATGCGCGTCCCGTCCGCGAGTTGTTTGCGAGCAATTAGTCGCAATAGCGTAGAGCGACCCCATCAGCAGGCAACCAACCAAGGTATGAAAACCTCCATCGACTCCCGCGTTATCCCGACCCGCCATGGTGCGGACATGCTGCGTGCACGGCAGGTGGCTGCGCCGATTCGGCGTTTCATCAAGGGGGCGAGTGAGCCTGAGCCTGCGCATTGGCAGGCCATCGGTGAGTCGCTGTTGCAGGGCGATGCGCCCATGGACGAGCTGGTGGAGTGGATGTTCGAGGTCGGCCTGGCGCAGGCCATGCCACTTTATAACCAGGCGTTGGCGCAGGGTGTGGCGGCGGTGACCGATGCGCCGCTTGCCCTGCAACGCTTCTTCGCGAGCATCGAGGTGATGCCGGATTGGCTGGATCGCGCACGCTTGCTCGAGGGCGCTCGGGTCTGCTGTCTGTCAGGTTTGACCGGCATGCGTGTGCTGCGTGATCTGGGTTTGCTGGCGGGTTATCAGGCCTCGGCGATCAATCGCACCTTGGTGTTGACTGGCGCGTTGGAGAAGGGCGCTCAGCGCCGTGTCGCGGAAACCACCAAGTGGTGGGTCGACTGTACGCGGCCGGGTGGTATGGATCGCGGTGCTGCCGGTTACCGTGGCACCTTGCACGTAAGGTTGGTGCATGCGCTGGTGCGTCGGAGCGTGTCAGACATGGCCGAGTGGGATGCGGATTATCACGGGGTGCCGATCAACCAGGGCGACATGCACGCTACCTACCTGGCGTTCTCGGTGATCTTCCTGATCGGCCAGCGCATGCTCGGTGTGCCGCTGTCGGTGGGCGAGCGTGAGGCGGTGATGCATCTGTGGCGTTACATCGCCTGGTTGATGGGCGTGGAGGCGCGGTGGTTGCACCTTCATGAGAACGATGCCGTGCGCGCGCTCTACCATAACCTGCTGTCGCAGGCGCCGGCCGATGCCAGCAGTCGTCAGCTTGGCTCGGCGCTGATCGATGAGCCGCTGCAGCGGCATTACCCGAACCTGCCGTGGCTTCGCGGCCGGCTCAATCGGGCGATTCACCTGAGTATCGCGCGCACCTTCATAGATGCTGAGGGATGTCGTGCCCTGGGGCTGCCGGAGCGCATTCTGCCGTGGTATCCGCTGCTCAGTGCGCCACCGCGCTATGTGCTGTACCGCCTGGCACGCTGCCTGCCGGGTGGGCGTCAGTGGCTGATCGAGCGCGGAGGCCGTCGTCAGGAGGCCTATCTGTCGACGCTGTTCGGTGCGGGTCATGCGAGCCTGGCATCACCGCTGCAGATCGCCTCGACTGAGCCCTGACCGCGCTCTGCATTGTCTCCTCGCTGTCGCCGCGACGCCGGACTTGGCGCCGCCTGCGGGATTCGACCAATGGACGCCGGGCGGGCTCTGTTCAAGTCGCAGGCGCCTGTGTAATGTAGATTTCGGGTGTCACGCGCATGGTGCGCATGGCAGGTTTAATCGTGCTGGTCGGGCCGCCGCACACTGCCTCTGCGTGCGCCCATGAATCAGCATCCTCCCTCCAAGGTCGTGCCGGCTGCACGGCGCCTGGCCGACAAGGCCTTCGCCAGCCTTGAGAAATTCCTCCATATCGAAGCGGTCAGTGGCATCGTCCTGCTGATTGCCGCCGCCATCGCGCTGATCTGGGCCAACTCGCCTTACGCCGCCAGCTACGAACACCTCTGGCACACACCGCTGTACGTCGGCATCGGCGATTTCAGCCTGTCCTATTCGCTGCACTTCTGGATCAACGATGCGCTGATGACCGTGTTCTTCCTGGTCGTCGGCATGGAGATACGCCGGGAGATCCACGATGGTTCGTTGTCGACGGTCGGTCAGGTGGCTTTGCCGATGGTTGCGGCCATCGGCGGGGTAATGGTGCCGGCGCTGATCTACCTGTCGCTGAATGGAGCAGAAAACGTGCGCCATGGCTGGGCGGTGCCGACCGCCACCGACATCGCCTTCGCCGTGGGCGTGCTGGCTATTCTCGGTCGCTCGATTCCATCTTCCGCGCGCATCTTCCTGCTCACCCTGGCGATCATCGACGACATCATCGCCGTGCTGATCATCGCGCTGTTCTATTCCGAGGGGCTGGCGCTGGAAGGCTTCGCCATCGCCGGTGTGGGGATGCTCATGGTGCTCGGCCTGCAGCGCATCGGCGTTGGTTGCGCCTGGTTCTATCTGCTGCCGGGCGCGTTGCTGTGGTTCGGTCTGCTCAAGACCGGTGCGCACCCGACCCTGGCCGGGGTGGTGCTGGGGTTGATGACGCCGGTACGCCCGGTGCGTTTCGAGGATCGACCGCTGGAGCTGGCTCGCGATGCGCTGCGCGCCCTCGATGACCGTTCCACGCCCGAGGTGCTGGCGCACTCCGTGCGCAATCTGCGCTATGCCCAGCGCGAGCTGATGCCGCCGGCCGTGCGTGTGCAGATGGCGCTGCACCCGTGGGTGGCCTACGGCGTGATGCCGCTGTTCGCACTGGCCAACGCCGGCGTGGCGCTGAGCGATGTGGATCTCACTCAGGGTAGTGGTATGAGCGTGATGCTCGGTGTGATGCTGGCGCTGGTGGTGGGCAAGCCGGTGGGCATCATGCTGTCGAGCTGGCTGCTGATCCGCGTCGGTGGTTGCCGCATGCCGGAGGGCATGAGCTGGAACTGGATGTGCCTGGTGGGTTGCCTGGCCGGCATCGGTTTCACCATGTCGATCTTCATCGCCAACCTGGCGTTCGCCTCGCCGGCCCTGCTCAGCGCGGCGAAACTCGGTGTGCTGCTGGCCTCGGTCACGGCGGCGGTCATCGGTCTGACACTGGGCTGCGCGATGGTAAAGCGAGCGCGTCTGCACACAATCTGAATCTTTCGGGCCTGCTGAAAGGGTGGCGCTTCTGGTTCAATAGCCAGGCTGCGGATCGGCGTCAGGTGCTGCCTGGCAGCCGAACCGAGGAGGCCATTGAATCGATGAAGGAGACGTCTGATGAGTCTGTCACGCCTGCGCAGCATCTTCGCCTGGGTGCTGGTGTTGGTGCTGCTGATTGCCGTGGTGCTGCTGGGCGTGCGCATCGCCGGGTTGTCCTCGTTGCCGGAGCTGGAGCCCTGGCATCGGCTGATACTCGATGAGCCGAGCGCCGCCGAACTCGATGACATGGACTGGGCCGCCTACCAGGCTGCCGAGGAGCAGGTGTTCGAGGCGCTGCGCCGCCAGATCATCGAGCCCCTGAGTGACGGTAATGCGCATAGCTATAACCGCTACTCCAGTGCCAGCCCGGTGTACCCGGGCAACCTGCCACGCGACTGGAACCGTTCCTTCATCCTGCAACCACCGGGCAAGGCGCGTGGCGTGGTGGTGCTGCTGCACGGCCTGACCGATTCGCCCTACAGCCTGCGGCATCTCGCTCAGCATCTGAGCGAGCAGGGTTTCGTCAGCCTGGTGCCGCGCATGCCGGGCCACGGCACGCTGCCGTCCGGGCTGACCGATGTTCGTTGGGAACAATGGCTGGCGACCACTCGGATGGCGGTTCGCGAGGCGCGTGAGCAGGTGCCGGATGGCCCGTTGTATCTCGTCGGCTATTCCAACGGCGGTGCCCTGGCCCTGCGTTACAGCCTGGCGGCATTGGAGGATCGGAGCCTGGCGATGCCGCAGCGGCTGGTACTGATCTCGCCGATGGTCGGCGTCACCAGCTATGCGCGCTATGCCGGGCTGGCAGCGTTGCCGGCCGTGCTGCCAGCGTTCGCCAAGTCGGCCTGGATGAACGTGCTGCCGGAGTTCAATCCGTTCAAGTACAACTCCTTCCCGGTGCATGCCGCGCGGCAGACCTACGAGCTGACGCATGAGGTGCAGGGGGCCTTCGACAGCGCCGCGCGCGCTGGGCGGCTGGCGCAACTGCCGCCGGTGCTGGCCTTCCAGTCACTGGCCGACAGCACGGTGAGCACGCCGGCGGTGGTGCATGACCTGTTCGAGCGTCTGCCCGCCAATGGCAGCGAGCTGGTGATCTTCGACATCAACCGTTCGCAGGCCATCGGCTCGTTGTTGCGCCCGGACATGAGCGGTCTGCTGGAGCAGCTCGTACCACCGGCGCAGCGTGACTACGACCTGACCGTGGTCGGTGTGGGCGAGCAGGGCGGGCACCAGGTCGAGGCGCGTCGCATCGCTGCAGGCGAGCGTGAGGCGGTGGTCACGCCGTTGAACGTCGAGTACCCGAGCCAGCTGTTCTCGCTGTCCCACGTTGCCTTGCCGTTCCCCCCGGACGACCCGCTGTATGGCAGCGAACCGACTTCCGAGGAGTTCTATGGCGTGGCCCTTGGCACGCTGGCGCCGCGCGGGGAGCGGGGCGTGCTGGTGGTCGGGCTCGCCGGCCTGCAGCGCGTGACCTCCAACCCGTTCTACGCCTATCTGCGTGAGCGTATCGACGAAGACCTGTAGGGCGGCAGCGCGAGGCTGCTTGGGCTTGGGCTCGGTGCGCACGGTGCACCCTACGGGTGTATTGGCTTGATCGGAGTAAGGTTCAGGTTACAACCGGAAGCGACCGACCAGGCCATCCAGCTGGGTCGACAGTGCCTGCAAGTCGCTGCTGGCCTGGTTGAGCTGATCGGCGATGTGCGTGGTGCCGACGGTCAGTTCGTTGATGTCGACGATATTGCGGTTGATGTCCTCGACCACGCTGGACTGTTCTTCGGTGGCGGTGGCGACCTGGATGTTCTGATCGCTGATCTGACCGATATGGCTGTTGATCTGCTCCAGCGCCGCCGATGCCTTGCTCGCGTATTCCACCACCAGCGCGCTCTGCCGTTGTCCCTTGGCCATGGCCTCGACGGCCGAGCGTGACTCGTTCTGCAGGCGGTCGATGACCTGCTGGATTTCCTCGGTGGAGGCGCCGGAACGGCTGGCCAGGGTGCGTACCTCGTCGGCCACCACGGCGAAGCCACGGCCCTGTTCGCCCGCACGTGCAGCCTCGATGGCGGCGTTGAGAGCGAGCAGGTTGGTTTGCTCGGAAATGCTGCGGATGGTGTTGAGCGTGGTGCTGATGGCGTTGGTCTGTGCGGCCAGCGCTTCTATCACCTTGGCGGCCTGCTCCAGTTCGCCGTTGAGGGCGTCGACCTGACGATGCGCCTGGCTGACCACGGCGCTGCCGTCGCTGGCATGCTGAGTCGCTTCGCGGGCGACTTCTGCGGCGTTCTCGGCGTTACGCGCGATCTCGTTGACGGTCGAGCCCAGCTCGTTGATCGCGGTCGCTACCTGTACCGTGCGGTCGCTCTGCGCGGTGCAGTTGCTTTGCGTCAGGCGCGCGCGTTCGGCCACATCGCGGGCCATGCCCGAGAGCTGGCGCGAGTTGTCGGCGAGCTCGCGCATGGCGCCATGCACCTTGTCGATGAACTGGTTGAAGCTGCGCGCGATCTCGCTCAGCTCGTCCTGGCCGGGCAGGTCGATGCGGGTATTCAGGGCCAGGTTGTCGGCGGCCTGGCCCAGGCTGTTCTGCAGCACGCTGACGCGGCGGCGTAGCTGGATGACGATCAGCCAGGAAATGAGGATCGAGACCAGCAGGCCGGTGACGATGATGGCGATTTGGCGGGTCAGGCCATCGTCATAGCTTTGCGCGCTATGCAGGTTCTGTTGCTCGGCCTGCTTGAGCAACGCATCGAGCAGGTCGTTGGCACCCTGGCGCATCACCCCGTAGGTCTTGGCGTACTGATCGCGGTAGATCTGCTGCGCCCTGGCCATGTCGCCAGCGTCGAAGGCGGCGAGCATCGGGTTCAGTTCGTTGTTGACCATCGCCTCGAACTGATCCAGCAGTTGCTGCGCCTGCGCCTTGCGCTCCGGGTTGACCTGGGCAGCCACGGCCTGGCGCATCGCTTCGCGCATGCCGGGCACGTCTTCGTTGCGGGCGTCCTGTACGCGTGATTTCACGCCACGTTCGTCACGCAGCGGGGTTTCCTGCAACAGCATCATGTCGAGGCCTACGCGCATGCGCGGAATGCGCGACGCCACCTCGGCCATGGCGCGCATCGGCGCGGCGGTATTGAGATAGAGCACCTCCGTGTCCCGGTGCATGCTCGACATGCTGCTCAGGCTGGTCAGCGCCACCAGCAGCAGGGCGATGCAGGGGATCGCCACCGCGATGATCAGGCGGGTTTTCAGAGAGAGGGCGTCGAGGCGCATGGGGATACTCCATTTCGAGATAAGGCGCAGGGCAATGCTCAGCCTATCGGGCCGATGTTGCCGCTTCTGTATCGGCAGCGATGGCCCGACGCATGAGGGCAAAGGCGACCTCCGTAGCGAAAAGGAGTAGGCCAGCACAATTACCGGCCAGGAGGGCGCGACACCCTACGTAACCTTATCCTGATGCTTAACTGACTGGCATTAGGCGATGGCCGGCCATCAGGCCGGCCTTCGACGTTCAGGCTTGCAGCAGCGTATCCAGTTCGCCGCCGCGCTCCAGTGCGGCAAGATCATCGAAGCCGCCGACATGGCGTTCGCCGATGAAGATCTGCGGCACACTGCGGCGGTTGCTGCGTTGCAGCATTTCCGCCAGCCGCTGTGGCGAACTGCCCACGTCGATTTCCTTGAAGGCCACGCCCTTGCGCGTCAGCAGTGCTTTGGCGTTCACGCAGTAGGGGCAGTGGCCGGTGGTGTAAAGAGTGACGGCTTGCATGGCGCACCTCCTGTCTTGTCAGACGGCTACGGGCGGAAAGTCGACATCGGTTTCCGCCAGGTTGTTGAGGTAGTTGGTCAGCGTCATCAGGGCGACGTTGGCCACCACTTCGACGATGGCGGCATCGCTCAGCCCGGCCTCACGTGCGGCCTGCAGTTGCGCATCGCTGAGGCGGCCGCGACTATCGACGACCTGTTGGGTCAGGCGCGCCACGGCATCGAATTCGCCGTCACGGGCGCTGCGAATATCCGCCTCGCTCAGGCCAGCCTTGCCGGCGAACAGGGTGTGCGCGGCCAGGCAGTATTCGCAGCCATTGACCTGCGAGCTGGCCAGCGCCACCACTTCGCGCGCCTTGGCATTCAGCGTGCCCTTGCCGAGCGCCTGGGACAGCGCCAGGTAGCCGCTCAATGCCGCAGGGGCGTGAGCCAGGGTGGCGAAGGTGTTGGGAATGAAACCGAGGCCCTTGCGGATGCCTTCCAGTTGCGCCTGGGCGCTGGCCGAGGCTTGTTCGAAGGGCAATGCAGTGATACGCGTCATGGTGATTCTCCAGTCTTGATGGGGAGCTTGTTGTTCAAGCCTGGAGCCATGCTAGTGAATCGATCTGGCTTTTCGGATTCAGATCGTCGATGTTATGCGACAGATCGTCCAGGAGTGCGCAATGACCATGGATCGCCTGTCCAGCCTGCTGCATCACTTCAACCTGCACGCCAGCACCTTCCACCGTGGCGGGTTCTGCGGCACCAGTAACCATGGCGAGCATGAGCCGCATGGCTACATTCACCTGTTGCGCGCCGGGCGCATGAGCTTTCGCGAGGGCGATGGCCGCGAGCTGCGCCTGGAAGAACCGAGCCTGATGCTGGTGGCGCAGCCGCGCCTGCACCGGATGACGGCCAGCGAGGCCGATGGCGCCGAACTGGTGTGCGCCACGCTGGCGTTCGACGGTGGTATCGACAATCCGCTGTCGCGCGCCTTGCCTGGCGCCATCGTCAAACCGTTGCGCGAGCTGCCGAGCCTGAGCGGTTGCCTGGACTGGCTGTTCGCCGAGGCAGAAGGGGAGGACTGCGGTCGTGAGCTGGTGCTCAACCGCCTGTTCGAGTTGATGGTGATCCAGCTGCTGCGGCATTTGATGAACAGCCGCGAGCTGGCTTCGGGGATGATGGCCGGGTTGGCCGAGCCGCGCCTGGCGCGTGCGCTCAATCAACTGCATGAGAGACCGGAACATGGCTGGTCGGTGGCCGAGCTGGCGGCGCTGGCTGGCATGTCACGCGCCAGTTTCGCGGCGCATTTTCACCAGGTGGTCGGCGCCACCCCGGCGGATTATCTGGTGGGCTGGCGCGTCAGCCTGGCACAGAAGCGCCTGCGTGAAGGCCGGCCCATGGCGCTGATCGCCGATGAGGTCGGCTACGAAAGCCCCTCGGCGCTGGCGCGTGCGTTTCGCCGCAAGGTCGGAGCCAGCCCCAGTGAATGGTTGCGCCATGCTGTTCCCTGACGTGTGCAGCGGCTTGCGGCAAGCGGTCGGTAACGATCGCAGGTTCGTGCAATCCGCTGCGCTGGCGTAACATCGCGCCTTGCCCTCGTTTCAGAGCCCATGCGCATGTTTGAAATTGTCCCCACCAGTCCCGAGAAATATCGTCAGCAGACCCGCCGTATCACGATGCTGGTGGCGGCGATCTTCGTCATCCTCGCCATGTTGCTGGCGACACTCAGCGTGCAGCTGTTCGGTGAGCCGGGTGGTGACGACAACTTCCGCTGGAACCTGCTCGGTGTGCTGACTGGCTTTACCCTGACAGCGGCACTGGTGCGCCTGCAGTTCTGGTCACGCCCGTGGATGGCGCCGGCCGTTTACGGCTGGCGGCTCAAGCGCAGCCTGATGCGCATCACCAACGTCATGCATCACGTCAAGGCGGGCGTTGCCCAGGGCGATGAGACGGCAATGAAACTGCTGCGCTTCTATCACCTTGGCGTAACCCAGATGCACCAGCTCGATGGCAACTCCAGTGAACTGAGCCAGATGGTTCACGAGATCGACGCGCACCGAGAGGCGATGGAGCAACAGGGGCTGGATGTGGAGCAGACTCGCCTTGACCTAGCCTGGGTCGAAGCAGTCAAGCGCATAGAGACCACGCGCGCCTGAGGGCGATCAGGCGTGCCGCGCGATATCCTTGATGTAAAGCGCTTCGACCTTCTCCCTCGCCCAGGGCGTCTTGCGCAGAAATTTCAGACTCGACTCGATGCTCGGCTCATGCTGGAAGCAGCGGATGCTGATCAGCTGTCCGAGCCGATCCCAGCCGTGCTTGTCGACCAGCGCCTGGAGAATGGCCTTGAGCGTCAGGCCGTGAAGGGGATCGTTGCTCATCGTGTTCGACTCGGGAGTGGGAGCGGCGATTCTACCGGGAATCGCGCTCAGTAATCGCTCCAGATACCGGCGTCGTACATCAGCCGCATCGTGTAATTGAGCTGCAGGGTCTGGTTGCCACCACAGGCGATCTCTATCTGCTTGCTCTGAGCGGAGGGCGGTGTGACGAGGATGGACGATGCTCCTCTGAGCGGATCGAACAGTGTGTATTGGTACCCACCGTTGCTGAATTCGATGGAGGCATTGCCGTTACCGAAGGAGTTGTAGGTAAACGAACCCAGCGGTGGTTTCTTCTGCTTCGGGTAGGTGAATTCGACCTTGCCGTGCCGGGATGCGCGGTACTGCATATAGCCTGAGGTGCGGGTTACCTCGCGGGACGAACAGAACGCGTAGGCGCGACTGCCGGCCTCGCAACTCCACAGGGTGAGTTCATCTTTGCCACACAGAGAGCTTGGCCAGTACTCGCTGGCGAACTGTTGCCAGGTGGCTGTCAGGATGGAGTCGACGGGTGTGCGCTCCTCCCCGAGAGCAGATGTGGACGTCAGGGCGAGAAGGCCCATCGAAACGGCTCCGATCAGGTTGTTCATCCTGCCACCACACCCCTGAAGTACTCCGTGCGCTCGATGGTCATTCTCAACTTGCATTCCTCGACCTGAACGCCTTGCCAGGGCGAAGGCGTCGAAGAGATACCCGCGAACTGACACTCGGCATCGCGGAAGTTCAGCCACGCCCGTTGTGCTGCGCGAAACAGGCTGACCAGCTCGGTGTTCGGCCAGGTCTGACGCAGGGCGCGTTCTTCTTCCTCGATGCGTTTCAGGGCGAGCTGGTATTCGGCGTTCAACTGTTCATCCACCACCTTGGCTTTCTGGGCGATGCACAGGTAACCGGCCATCACGCCACCACCCTGGGCGTTGCAGGGATCTTCGTCTGCCTCGGCGGCGAGGACAGTGGTCGAAATGAGTAGAAGTAGAGGGTAGAGGTATTTCAACGGTCGTCTCGACAGTCAGGGTGAAGGAGGAAGAGTTCGTCTTGTCAGCTTTAAATGGTGGGGCGTGCAGTCTCCAGCAGGGCTTCCATGAGCAGGGGCTCTGAGTCCGATAAAGACTTGATGCCTTCAACGCACAGATGAATTTCGTCCGACATCCAAAGCAGCCGCTCGCGGGATTGGCCTTTTGCGAGCAACGCCAGTTGATAGCAGTGAAGGCCAAGCGCGTTCATCTCCGAGGTGTCGTTGAATCTCTCCAGAATGAGCTGCGCCAGTTGAGCGATTTCTGACTCATTGGGCTCGTTGCGAACGAGATCCAGCGCTTCGGGGTCTGTCGGCAGGTCTCCCAATGCGAGGTCGATGAGATAGCAGGGTGGTTCACTGGTGCCCAGAATCATCCCATCTGCCCAAGCGATCAACTCGTCCGGTGTTAGCAACCCGATACGGTTTGCGAGGATCATGATTCTTGATTGGGAGAGGAGTGAGGGCATTTCTACTCGTATTGGCGGCAGGCGCAAGTTGTTTCGATTGGAGGCGAAAACTAGGGTCTGTACGAAAAGTCGTCGAGCGAAGGTCAGGCAAGGCAAAAACAGGCGAGGAAGCGGAGTTTACATGCTGTAAATGAGCATTCTGAGCCTGTTTTTAACGCAGCATCACCGAGCGCAGACACTTTTCGTACAGAGCCTAGAGAATGAACAGAGTGAGCAAAAAGTATGGATTGCTTCTTTGTCTCCCTTGTTTCGGACTTTTCTCTTTGTGCTGATTTATTCCCAGTTGCCATCCACGAAAATATTTGCGCCACGATACAATATGGTGATTTCAGGGAAAGTGATATCCCTGCGGTAAATTATTTCGCGTACCCAACTTCCTGAACTGATTGGGTTATCCTCCACTTCGGCTTCAAAGTTGAAAGAGAATACCAGGCAATGACTGGCGTTGTTTTGATACAACGCATTTTCAAAAAATAGCAGGGTAAATGCATCGGCTGGGCTAAAACATTGGTAGGAGGGGCTAAGATAAATTCCATTTTTTCCACCCGTGCGCGTGGCGTTGATGCGTTTGTTAAGGTTGATTGCGGTATAGCCGGCTGCTGAAGTTAAGTGGATATAAATTGGTCGGCCATTCCAGCTGCCTGCATTCAAACGTGTGTTGAGAAGTGAATCGCGATTTCCCGTTGGTTTCCATGCTGGCATATAGTTTCCTACTTGAGTTAGAGGGAAATGAAAAGAAAAGTGGGTGAAGTAAAAGAGCAGATTTATTTTTCGATTGCTTAGGGTGCTAATAAATAAATTTTCCCCTTTTCCTCCGTCCCAGTGAGCGCAGCGAGCGGTTTGAGTCACTTGAGCCATTTGTTATGGCTCGCCACTGCGGGGCAGATTATAAAAAATCTTCATGCCCTTCCAGGTCGGGAGTTGCGTAAACATTAATTTTGTATTTTTTCTGAAGCACACTGATGACTTGCTGGACGTGTGCTCCTGGCTTAGCGGATTTGACTTGATGTTTCATTGAGGAAAATGTATCTAGGGTTATCTTGTTTTTTTCGATGAGTATCCAAATATAAGAGTCAGATTGCAGTCCATGCTCGACATTATCGAAATATTGAGATAGGTACTGCTTTAGCTCTTCATGAAATTCCCAATATTCTTCTGAGTACTCCATTTCGGCGAATATCATCGACTTCTCCTGAAGGGTCTAACGTTTGGCTAAGGGGCGGGCTTTAGCCAGTCCCGAGTGAGCGGCTTGAACCAGTTGTTATATGTGCCTGGCACTAGTAGATAACCTCTGGCTCTTGATCTGCCATGAGCATGATGTAAAGACAGAGGAAGTCAAGGCCGACTTCGTCCGAGTGCTTAACTTGTTTTTTAAATGGCGGGTTCAAGCGTTTCATAACCAGCTCGCCGTCTTTCCATGCGCCGCTCCAGCCAAAATATGGCGGTAATGGTGACCAGCGCTCGGTGTAGTGATATTGGCCATTTTTTATTCCTTCCAATATCCATGTGGCTCCATCAAGCCCGGCATTCTTCTCTTCGGAAGGTAGCGTCCAGAATTGTGCACCATTCAGAAAACTTTTAAGGTTCTGAAGATGGGTTTTAGTTAGTTCAGTTTTTTCTCCGATAATAAGGTTCGAGGATGATTTCTGGAAAATTTTTTTATGATTAAAGTTGGTTTGCTAGTGGGGGTTAGGTCGATTGTGTAGGTCAGAGTGCTGTTTGAGCTGCGAGACCAATAAAAACGATAGATTTCTTTGTTGGGTGATGTGGCTAGATTTTTAATCGGCTGCTCATTAATAGTGTCTAGCTCCCTCATCAAGCTACTGCTGGGTTCACTCGCATAGCAATTAATTGCGAGTATCAAAGAGACTAAAGCTAGTAGTGATTTCATAAGGTACACATAACGTTTAGTTAAGGGGCCGGCTTCAGCCGATCCCGAGTGAGCGAAGCGAACGGTTTGAACCAGTTGTTAGGCGCACACTAGCTGACCGGTGCACGTTTAATTCTGGTTTTTGTTTTGTCGGTGGATAGATCCCAGACTAATAGCGATAGAGCACATAGTGCTAGCGATATTGAGAGCGCTATCCATGATTGTCTTAATAAAGAAACTAGTCCTGCTGCAATGCTCCCTGACGATAGTAACCAAAATATGGCTTCGGTAAGAGCCTCTCCATTGGCAACTGGTGCTTTAGGCAGGCTTGCAAGTACGTAGCTTGCAGAGAGAATGGATAATGAAATTCCCAATATAGCATGCCCTGAAACTCCACCTGTAAATAGGCCATAAATTAAGAAGAAGGGAGAAAAGATGTAAGCGAGGGCGTAAAAGAATACGCTTAAGGCATGTTTTAGCTCAGGGTGCATTGGAAACTTCCTTGTGATCGCTTAACGTTTGGTTAAAGGGCGGGCTTTAGCCCGTCCCAGTGAGCGCAGCGAGCGGTTTGAACCAGTTGTTAGGTGCTCCACTGTGTTATTGCCGTATCAATATCGTTTTCCCAGCAGTGCTCAAGTAATGTGCTCATGTATTTTGTTTTGAGAATAATTAAACTTTTATGCACTGCCTGTCGTTGTTCGGCCGAAAACTCTGAAAATTGCAAAGACTCTGCATTTAATCCTATTTGGTTAATGAATAGACACATGTAAGGCGAGCCTTCTTTGTCGTTCTGCCCTGTTACGGCTAGTTCGATAAATCTTGGTATATAATAGCCCATTGCCTGAGGTGTTAAAAAGGAAGAGACACCCCAGCATACAGTACCAATTTGTTCAGGTGACAAATCGCGCTTGTTTACATTATTGATCTCGTCGTTATGATCTCTACATTCTTCGCAGTGTTCAATATCTGTAGCTGACTCAGGCTTTTCAAAGGCCTCGAATAATTGATACGTACTTTCTACGAAACCAACGATATCCACGATTGCACCTAACGTTCAGGTTAAGGGGCAGTCAAGCGCGTAGCAGTTTGACTGCCCCAGTGAGCGAAGCGAGCGATTTGAACCAGTAGTTAGAGGCTCATATGTACTCAATTGCTTGCCCTGCTTTTATATAGCCATAGATCATGAAGCCAGTAGCTGTGGCGCCACCTGGGACGTGAATGATTTTGAGCGCATTTAATACATTGCTTTTTTCTTGCTCTGTTTGGCAGGAAATTTCAAGCCATTCAATGCACTCGTACCCGCCAATGCGAAAGTGATAAAGCCAATCGTGATCCCAGTTGGAAATGTAACCATTATCAATGCAACGGGTTCTGTAGCTTGGGCTTGGATCAAGGGCGGCCATAGTAAGCCTGATTTCATCCCACTTTGTGTTGTTCATGACACTTGCAACGCTGCTGTCCATAGCATGTGCCTCTAACGTTTGGTTAAGGTGCGGGCTTTAGCCCGTCCCAGTGAGCGAAGCGAACGATTTGAACCGATTGTTAACCGGCAACGTCTTAGACACGATACCCACGGATTGTGATGCCTTCCGGAGAAACCTCGATGGGGAACTGGCCGATCTTTTCCAAAACCGCCACAACAGTGGCCGTATCTTGCTTCTTTTCATACGCCACGCCAGCCCTCGGTTTAAACGCATGTGGAATGAAGACGAACTCCAACCACCGATACTCGAACGGCTGAAACTTACCATCAGCAAAACGTGTAGGTTGTAGATCCCATTCATCAGGGAAAGACACCTCAATGAAATGCTCCGTATCAATAAACTTCCATCGTACTCGCTCAAGCGGAATACCAGCAGAAATCACTGCACGAAATAGCTTTAGCCATTTTGCACTACTCATATAGGAGGTGCTGTAGTTTGCTGCAGCCTGCCGATACTCGACGTCTTCGCTTTGGTTCACTCCATATTCTCTCTTTGCCGGCTAACGTTTGGTTAAGGGGCGGGCTCTAGCCCGTCCCAGTGAGCGAAGCGAGCGATTTGAACCATTTGTTATAGGGCTCACTCCTCAAGCGCCATTTTTATGAAGCACTGGAGTAGCCCCTCATCTTCATAAAGTTCTCGATACTCTGCGAAAGGCAGGTTTCCTTCGTTGTATTGTTTTTCAAAGAATACCTGTAAATGCCACTCATCTGGATCGGCCTTATTGAAATCGAAGTCAATGCCGCCTACATCTGCGGTTCGATATATGTCTACGCCAACTCCGTGAGTCCGATACATCCAGTTTGTCCCGGGAATTTGCTTATTTCCTCGGTTTTCTAGTTTTAGTATTTCCTCAGCGAATTCCAAATCAAATACACGGACAAGAAGCTCCTCGGCCCACTTTCTGTGGGCATACCACAGCGGTATGAGTTTTCGAATCTTGTCGAGGTTATCCATGTTTGCCCTATAACGTTTGGTTAAGGGGCGGGCTTTAGCCCGTCCCAGTGAGCGAAGCGAACGGTTTGAACCACTTGTTAGGCTCCTGTAGTGATACAAAAGAGCAGTTCAATGCTAGGTGCTTCGGGGGGCGACTGATGTAAATCGTAGGACTCTTGGATAGTCTGCTTTAGCCAGGTGTATTCTGAAGAGGTAGTAATTGCGCACTCGAATGCTGTGCCCTGATGCAAAGCTGAATGACCAAGACGGCCACCTGGAAGACGAATCCAGCCCTCCCAGCCAAATACTGGAATTTTGAGTTGTTCCATAAGTGCAATTGCTTCAAGAGCCAGCGGCAAGGGAAGAACGAGCTCCCTCGTTGATGCTGAATACTGTTGGAGATTCTCAAGGCTCATGTTGTGCCTAACGTTTGGTTAAGGGGCGGGCTCTAGCCCGTCCCGAGTGAGCGAAACGAGCGACTTGAACCATTTGTTAGCTGTCAACTGCCCAAAATTCATTCTCTAGGGCTTCCTTTGCAAGTTCTGCTGCGTGGTTATTGTAGAGTGGGCATGCTGCAACGTACTGCAGAAACTCACGGCAAACTCGTTTCTTCCCACCGTCAATTTTAGAGAACTTATCTCGCGAGTATTCCCTAAGCTCGTCATCGTCATCATTCAGTCTGAAGTGGATTATCACACTCCAAGCACTAGAATACTTTGGGCAATCAAATTGCTCTGGAAACCTAAGCAGAGCGACCATGTACGCAGGCAGATAGAACTCAACACCGCTCGAATCTAGGTAGCAAAGCGAGTAATGAAGGCAATCTTTCAGGTGCTCCAGCGGAACATCCCACCACTCACCTATGTAATCCTTCTCAAGTGTAATCTTCCTCAATTCTGTTTCGTCAGAAATCCAATCATCCATCGCCATTGCCGCATACAGGCCACAATGAGTTGGAAATGGGATGGAGCCAAATTCCTCATGTATTTTTCGAAGCAGAGCGGACGCGTTGGTCATGGTGTGGACAGCTAACGTTTGGTTAAGGGGCGGGCTTTAGCCCGTCCCAGTGAGCGAAGCGAGCGGTTTGAACCATTTGTTAGGCGTTTTTGAATAATTTCATTTTTATGTATGAGAGCAATAGCGGGGCGGTAATGATAAAAATTATTACTGCCGAAACCGAGTAGTGCACTGCGGTTGATTTGTAGATTGCAAGGCATAGGAAGTAAATTGAAATTATCAGTGCCGCAAAAAATTTTCTTCTTGTATTTAGATAGAATAACGCGGTCATGGCAGTTGATATTGCGATCACTGTGACAATGAAGCCGATTGATCCGTAACTTGGATCTCTTGCAGCTAACTTTAAACTAATGAATGGATAGCTGAGTGCGAGCGCCCCAAAAAATAGACACGCAACCCAGCTTAGAATGTCTGAAATTTTGAATGTGACTTTTATGACTGCTGAGATCATGATTTGCCTAACTATAAATAGACACCAAATGGTGCATAACCTGCGGCCTGCTTTGGTGGATAACCTTCCTTGTCATCGTGCGATTCCCTGTCTAGGCTGGTGCTTTCCGGGTCAGGACGACCATTTTGGAAGGTTATGCACCATGGATGATAAGCCTCGTTTACTCGATCAGATGCGTGATCGAATTCGCCTCAAACACTACTCCATCCGTACCGAGCGAGTCTATTGCGAGTGGGTGAAGCGTTTCATTCGCTTTCATCGTTACAGACATCCCCAGGATATGGGCGCTGCGGAGGTTGAGGCCTTCCTGACTGATCTTGCTGTACGGCGGGATGTCTCGGCTTCTACTCAGAATCAGGCACTGGCGGCGCTATTGTTTCTTTACAAGGAAGTGCTGGGGCTGGATCTGCCTTGGTTAGCCGATATTGTTCGGGCGAAGAAGCCGCAACGGTTACCGGTGGTATTGTCTGTCGATGAGGTGCGTCGAGTGCTGAGTGGGCTGGATGGCGATATTTGGTTGGTGTGCAGTCTGCTGTATGGCACGGGGATGCGTTTGATGGAGGCACTGCGTTTGCGCATCAAGGATGTGGATTTCTCCCGATACGAAATCATCATTCGCGATGGTAAGGGTATGAAGGATCGCGTGACCATGCTGCCACAACGCTTGGAGCAACCGCTGCGCAATCACCTTGCGGTGGTGAAGGCGCTGCATGAGTTGGAGTTGGCGCAAGGGCGCGGCGATGTATGGTTGCCTTTTGCCTTGTCTCGCAAGTACCCCAATGCGCCCCATGAACTGGGCTGGCAGTATGTCTTCCCGGCAGCTGGGTTATCAGTTGATCCGCGCTCCGGAGCCGTGCGGCGTCATCATCTGGATGAGAAGCGTGTACAGCGCACTCTCAAACGAGTAGCCAAAGCGACCGGTATCGTAAAGCCCATTTCACCTCATACGTTGCGTCATTGTTTTGCGACGCATTTGTTGGAGGCCGGGCAGGATATTCGTACTGTTCAGGAACTGCTTGGTCATGCAGATATCAGAACCACGCAGATCTATACCCATGTTCTCAACCGAGGTGGCCTTGCGGTTCTCAGCCCCCTGGATCGCTGAGCACATATTCCATTTACTACATGTTTCCAGCTGCCGACTGAACTTTTTCGTTGTGCTACGGTCTTGCCCTCGTCCGGGGAAGCGGTTTTTGCCCGGCGTTCTTGCGGCCTGCGTTGGTGCGGTGGTTTCGCTCGGCGCGGGTGTTTTCGCGACGGTGAGAGGCCATGATCGAAATAAGAAACCTGACCAAGCGTTTTGCGCAGCACACGGCAGTCGATGATCTGTCGTTCCAAGTCCAGCCAGGGGAAGTGCTGGGCTTTCTCGGTCCCAACGGGGCCGGTAAATCCACCACCATGAAGATGCTCACCGGCTTTCTCGCACCGACTTCCGGCACGGCGAGCATTCTCGGTTGCGATATCCAGACCCAGACCCTCAAGGCCCAGCGGCAGATCGGTTATCTGCCGGAAGGTGCGCCGTGCTATGGCGACATGACGGTGCGTGGTTTCCTTGAGTTCATTGCCGAGGTTCGCGGCTTTCGCGGCGCCGAGAAGACGCTGCGCGTCCAGCGCGCGGTGGAGCAGGTGGAGCTGGAGAAGGTGCTGGCGCAGAGCATCGAAACGTTGTCCAAAGGCTTCAAGCGCCGTGTCGGTCTGGCCCAGGCGATTCTGCATGACCCGCGCGTGCTGATCCTCGACGAGCCCACCGACGGCCTCGACCCCAACCAGAAACATCAGGTGCGTCAGCTAATCCAGGGCCTGGCGCAGGACAAGATCGTGATCATTTCCACCCACATCCTCGAAGAGGTCACGGCGCTGTGCACCCGCGCCGTGGTGATTGCCCAGGGCCGCCTGCTGGCCGATGGCACGCCGCTGGAGCTGGAGAGCCGTTCGCGCTACCACCAGGCGGTGACGCTGGTGGCCGATGAAGCACTGGATCAGGCCGCCCTCGCGGCGCTGCCGGGTGTTGCCGGTGTCGAGGAAAACACCCGCGAGCACAGCCTGAGCGTGCTCGCGCAAGCGGGCGAGGTGATCTTCCCGCAGGTCAATGCGCTGATCGCCGAGCGTGGCTGGAAGGTGCGCGAACTCAATGTGGAGCGTGGCCGACTCGATGAAGTGTTCCGCACCCTGACCCGGGGAGAGCAGCCATGACCCAGTTGCCCGTGATCTTCAAACGTGAGCTGGCGAGCTACTTCGCCACGCCGCTGGCCTACGTGTTCATCGTGATCTTCCTGGTGCTGTCCGGGGTGTTCACCTTCTACCTGGGCGGCTTCTTCGAAGGCGGCCAGGCCAACCTCTCGGCCTTCTTCAACTTCCACCCCTGGCTGTACCTGTTCCTGGTGCCGGCCATCGCCATGCGCCTGTGGGCCGAGGAGCGCAAGTCCGGTTCCATCGAGCTGCTGATGACCCTGCCGATCACCCGCTTCGAGGCGGTCACCGGCAAGTTCCTGGCGGCCTGGGTGTTCGCCGGCATTGCACTGCTGCTGACCTTCCCGATGATCATCACCGTCAACTACCTGGGCGAGCCGGACAACGGCGCCATCGTCACCGGTTACATCGGCAGCTGGTTGTTGGCGGGGGCTTATCTGGCCATCGGCTCGTGCATGTCGGCGCTGAGCAAGAACCAGGTGATCGCCTTCATCCTCGCGGTCAGTGCCTGCTTCCTGTTCATCGTCAGCGGTTTTCCGATGGTGCTCGACGCCTTTGCCTGGGCGCCGCAGTGGCTGGTGGATGCCATCGCTTCGCTGAGCTTCCTGGTGCGCTTCGATGCCATCAGCAAGGGCGTGATCGATTTGCGCGACCTGCTGTATTTCCTCTCGCTGATCGCTGCCTGGCTGACCGCCACTGCCGTGGTCATCGATCTGAAGAAAGCCGACTGAGGAGCGCCCATGAAAAAGCTGATCTATTCCGGCGCCGGGTTGCTGCTGATCGCGGTCGCCTTCGTCGCCTTCAACCTGCTGGCCGGCCTGGGTCTGGGCGGTGCCCGCCTGGATCTGACCGAGCAGAAGCTCTACACCATTTCCGACGGCACCAAGCAGATACTTGGCGAGCTGGACGAGCCGATCAATCTGTACTTCTTCTACTCGGACAAGGTGGCCAAGGATCTGCCGGCGCTGCGCACCTACGCCCAGCGCGTGGAAGAAATGCTCAAGGCCTACCAGGCGCAGGCCGGCGGCAAGATTCGCCTGCACATCATCGACCCCGAGCCGTTCTCCGAGGACGAGGACAAGGCCGCCGAGTTCGGCCTGCAGGGCATCCCGCTGCAACAGGGTGGTGATTCGATCTACTTCGGCCTGGCCGGCACCAACGCGCTGGACGACACCCAGGTGATCCCGTTCTTCGCCCTGGATCAGGAGGAGCATCTTGAATATGAGCTGAGCCGTCTGGTGCAGACCCTGGCTCAGCCGCAGTTGCCGGTGGTTGGCGTGCTCTCCGGGCTGCCCATGACCGGCGGCTTCGACATGGCCGCACGCCAACCGACGCCGCCGTGGATGGTGCTGGAGCAGGTGCGCCAGCTGTTCGATATCGAGACCCTCAAGGCCGACATCGACCTGATCCCCGACAACATCTCGGTGCTGTGGCTGGTGCATCCGAAGCATCTGCCCGAGCAGGCGTTGTACGCCATCGACCAGTTCGTGCTGCGCGGCGGCAAGCTGATGGTGTTCGTCGACCCTTACGCCGAGGCCGATACGGGTGATATGCCGGGCGAGGTGGCGATGGACAGAGCATCGAACATCGAGCCGCTGTTCAAGGCCTGGGGTTTGCGCATGGTGCCGGACAAGGTGCTGGGCGACGGCTCCTACGCGATGTCGGTGAACATGGGCCAGAACCAGCGCCCCGTGCGTCACGCCGCCTGGTTGAGCCTGCCGCGCAAGGCGCTGGATCAGACCGATATCGCCACCGCCGGGCTGGAGAGCATCACCGTCGCCACTGCCGGGATTCTCGAACCGGTGGAAGGCGCGAAGACGCGTTTCACGCCGCTGATGCAGAGCTCCGAATACGCCATGCCGTTCGATGCCCAGCGCTTCGCCATGCTGAGCAACCCGGAGGAGCTGATCCGCGAACTGGAGCCGACCGGCGAGCGCTACACCATTGCCGCACGTATCGACGGCCCGGCGCAGAGCGCCTTTCCCGATGGCATCGAAGGGCGCAAGGATGGGCTCAAGCAGGCTGACAACATCAACGTGATCGCCGTGGCCGACACCGATATCCTCAGCGACCGCATGTGGGTGCAGGTGCAGGATTTCTTCGGTCAGCGCATTCCGCAGCCCTGGGCCGACAATGGCACCTTCACCATCAATGCGCTGGATAATCTGGCCGGTTCCGAAGCACTCATCAGCGTGCGTTCGCGTGGCCGCTTCAGCCGTCCGTTCGTGGTGGTGGAAGCGTTGCAACGTGCTGCCGAGCAGCGTTTCCGTGACAAGGAGCAGGCGCTGCAGGCGCGCCTGGCAGAAACCGAGCAGCAACTGGCGGCACTGCAGCAGAGCGACGACCCCAGCAAGGCACTGGAGTTGACGCCGGAGCAGCAGACGGCACTGCAGCGTTTCATCCAGCAGAAGCTGGAGATACGCAAGGAGCTGCGCGATGTGCGTTACCAGCTCAATGCCGATATCGAGGCGCTGGGCCGCACGCTCAAGGTGATCAATATCGCCCTGGTGCCGGCGCTGCTGACCCTCGGTGTGCTGGCGCTGTGGCTATGGCGGCGTCGCCGCGTCGCTTAGGTTTCGGAACGTAGGGTGCGCCGTGCGTACCACAGTGGATGTATCGGTGCGCATAGCCTGGGCGGCCCCGCGACACCCTACGTGACTCAGTCGTATTCGAGAGTGAGAGTTCATGGGACGTAAAGGTCTGATCGCATTGATCGTTATCGTGCTGCTCTGCGTGCTCGGTTATCTGGCCGTGCAGCAGAACCAGCAGCAACGCACGGCGCAGGTCGAGCGGGCGCCCTGGTTGGCGGCCGAGCAGGCTTACCTGAGCAGTCTGCAAGCCCTCGAGATCGAGCAGCCTGGCCAGCCGGCGGTGCGTATCGAGCGTCGCGGCGATGCCTGGGTGGTGCCGGCCAAGGCGGACTATCCCGCAGCGCCGCAACCCTTGGCCGAGCTGCTGCGGGCACTGCGCGAGGCGCGGACGGTAGAGGCCAAGACGACCAACGCGCAGTGGCATGGGCGCCTGGGCCTGGCCGAAAGTGGCAAGGAGGGCGAGCAGGCGCTGCGATTGAAATTACAGTTCGAGGGGCACCCCGATCTGAATCTGCGCCTGGGCAATCCGTCTCTGCAGGGCAGTGGCCAACTGGTACGTCGTGCGGGGGAGGATCAGGTCTGGCAGATCGATCAGTCGCTCGCGCCCCCTGTGATCGAGTTGGAATGGCTGGATCGCCGGATCACGGATATTCCATTCACCAGCGTGCAACGCCTGGCGTTGAACTACGCCGACGGTGAGAAGCTGACACTGAGCAAGGCCGATGCCCAGCAATACAATTTTGCCGTCGAGCAATTGGCCAGTAACCAGACGCTGAGTTTCGAGGGCGCCGCCAATGGCATGGTCACGCTGTTTTCCAATCTGCTGTTTGCCGATGCCGCGCCGTTGTCGCAGATCGGTTTCAAACAGGCGCCGATGTTGAAATTCCAACTGAGCGGGTTCGATGGGCAGTCACTGGCGGGCGCCTTGTACAAGCAGGGTGATCAGCATTGGCTGGTGCTCGGCAAGCACGAAGGCTTCAAGGCTGATGAGGTGATTGGGCACGGTGACTGGGCCTATCGACTGGACGCAGATCAGGTTCAGCGGCTGACGAAGAAGTTGCGCGATCTACTGGCTAAAAGCGGGTAAAGCCGGCGCTAAGCCTTATATTTTCTGGTTTTCTATTGGTTCCAAAAAAGTGCTTTTCAGTCACAGATCATGCTCTATACTCGGCCTTCGGCTGCAGCAAGAACGCTATTCGCTTGACCTGCTCCACGCTCGAAGTGCCGGGGTCGGCGAGCGATGAGAAGAACGTTTTTACCGAGCCATCAAAGCGCCTTCGGGATAATAAAAACATAGCGAGTTTGGAGAAGTTGGTAATGGCAGATCGCGAGACGGGTACCGTCAAATGGTTCAATGATTCCAAGGGTTACGGGTTCATTCAGCGCGAAAGCGGCCCGGACGTATTCGTTCACTACCGCGCCATCCGCGGCGATGGTCACCGCACTCTGGTCGAAGGCCAGAAGGTCGAGTACAGCGTGACCCAGGGCCAGAAAGGACTGCAGGCGGAAGACGTTTCTGCACTCTGAGCTGTAGCTCGAAAGCACAAGGCCCGTCACTGACGGGCCTTGTCGTTTCTGCGGGTCTGTAGGGTGGGTTAGCGGCGCGGAACGCAGAATAGCAGTCACCGCTGTAGTGGTGCGCCGCGTAACCCACCAGGCGATAGACCTCGTTGCGCCGATGGTGGGTTACGCCGCAGCAGACATTGTGGGTGATCCTGGCAACTGTGACGGGCGGCTAACCCAGCTTACGGGACTGCGACAACCGGGTAGGGTGCGCTGTGCGCACCGCTGGTTTGACGCGATATTGGAGTCGGTGCGCACAGCGCACCCTACGGCTCAGCCCACGTTTACTTACGCCCCTCGGCATTGGCGGCGAGCACGTCGGTGCGGGCTGCCATGATGAAGTCGTTACGGTGCAGGCCGCGCATTTCATGGCTCCACCAGGTCACGGTGACCTTGCCCCATTCGGTGAGCAATGCCGGGTGATGGCCGACTTCCTCGGCGATGGCGCCCACGGCGTTGGTGAAGGCCAGGGCGTGGCGGAAATTCTTGAACAGGTAGACCCGCTCCAGTTCCATGTGGTCGTCGCGCACTTCGATGTTCCAGTCCGGAATCTCGCGAATCAGTTCGGCAAGTTCCTCTTCCGAGACGTGCGGTGCGTCGGCGCGGCAGGCTTCGCATTGGGCTTGGGCAAGGCTCATGGAGTTCTCCTGGTTTTTGTAGCCCGGATGAAATCCGGGGCCATGTCTGTGGGTGATCCCGGATTTCATCCGGGCTACTCGCTGGCAAGCCTGACGGCATGTCCGCTCTATGCGGCTTTCGGTGGAAATTTAGGCGCATGCAGCCCCATCTGTCTGGCCTGTTGTACCAGCGCCATGATGTCCTCCTGGGCCAGCTCGAACAGACGCTTGAGATCCGGCAGGACGAAATACAGAGGTTGCAGGATATCGATGCGGTAGGGCGTACGCATCGCCTCCAGCGGATCGAAGGCCTGGTGCTCGGGCACGTCGGACAGTGCGTAGCGGGTTTCCTTCGGCGAGGAAAGGATGCCGCCGCCATAGATGCGTCGACCCGTTGGCGTGTCGACCAGGCCGAACTCGATGGTCAGCCAGTACAGCCGCGCCAGGTAGACGCGCTCTTCCTTGCTCGCCTTGAGGCCGAGCTTGCCGTAGGTGTGGGTGAATTCGGCGAACCAGGGATTGGTCAGCAGCGGGCAGTGACCGAAAAGCTCGTGGAAGATGTCTGGCTCTTGCAAGTAGTCCAGTTCCTCGGGCGTGCGGATGAAGGTGGCCACGGGAAAACGCTTGCTGGCCAGCAGCTCGAAGAAGGTCTGGAAGGGGATCAGCGCCGGTACCCGAGCGACGTTCCAGCCGGTGCTGGCTTCGAGCACGCGGTTGACTTCGCCAAGCTGCGGGATGCGCTCGAGGGGCAGGGCGAGCTGCTCGATACCGTCGAGGTACTCCTGGCAGGCACGCCCCTGGATCACCTCGAGCTGGCGGGTGATCAGCGTGTGCCAGACCTGATGTTCACTGTCCGGATAGTGGATAAAGCCGCTTTCATCCGGTTCCCGTGCCAGGTACTGCGTGCTCTTCATCGCTGCCTCCTGTTGTTATTGTCTTGACCGGAGAATGGGCCCGTTGTGCCGTATGTGGCAGAGGCCGAGCGACGGGTGCCCATGCGCGCCTGCGGTAATTTCGTAAAGAATTGATTACGGATTTCCGGCAGCCACAGAGCGTCACCTTGCTGCTGCGCTAATCTGTCACATATTCTTGACGGAAAATTCGCAGCCACGGTCGATTGCTCGCCTTGGCGGCCCATAACAAGACCGATAAGAGCCTGCGCCATGCGTATCAAGATCCACTGCCAGAACCGTGTCGGCATCCTGCGCGACATCCTCGAACTGCTGGTCGACTACGGCATCAACGTGGCACGCGGCGAAGTCGGGGGCGAGCAGGGCAACGCCATCTACCTGCATTGCCCGAACCTGATCAACCTGCAGTTCCAGGCGCTGCGCCCGAAGCTGGAGGCCATTGCCGGGGTGTTTGGCGTCAAACGTGTTGGCCTGATGCCCAGCGAGCGCCGTCACCTAGAGCTCAATGCTTTGCTCGGCGCCCTGGATTTCCCGGTGCTGTCCATCGACATGGGCGGTTCCATCGTCGCGGCCAATCGCAGTGCTGCGCAGTTGCTCGGCGTGCGTGTTGACGAGGTGCCGGGAATTCCGCTCTCGCGCTACGCCGAGGAATTCGACCTGCCCGAGCTGGTGCGGGCCAACAAGGCGCGGATCAACGGCTTGCGCGTGCAGATCAAGGGCGACGTGTTTCTTGCCGATATCGCACCGCTGCAAAGTGAGCATGACGAGAGCGAGGCACTGGCTGGTGCGGTGCTCACCCTGCACCGGGCTGATCGTGTCGGTGAGCGCATCTACCACGTGCGCAAGCAGGAGCTGCGCGGTTTCGATTCGATCTTCCAGAGCTCCAAGGTGATGGCCGCGGTGGTGCGTGAGGCGCGGCGCATGGCGCCGCTGGATGCACCGCTGTTGATCGAGGGCGAAACCGGTACGGGCAAGGAGCTGCTGGCGCGCGCCTGCCACCTGGCCAGCCCGCGTGGGCAATCACCGTTCATGGCGCTCAACTGTGCCGGCCTGCCGGAGTCGATGGCCGAGACCGAGCTGTTCGGCTACGGCCCTGGGGCCTTCGAGGGCGCGCGTCCGGAAGGCAAGCTCGGCCTGTTGGAGCTGACCGCAGGCGGCACGCTGTTTCTCGATGGCGTCGGTGAGATGAGCCCGCGCATGCAGGCCAAGCTGCTGCGTTTTCTGCAGGATGGTTGCTTCCGCCGCGTGGGCAGCGACGAGGAGGTGTACCTGGACGTGCGAGTGATCTGCGCCACCCAGGTGGACTTGTCCGAACTGTGCGCACGTGGCGAATTTCGCCAGGATCTCTACCACCGTCTCAACGTGCTCAGCCTGCATATCCCGCCGTTGCGCGAATGCCTCGATGGCCTGGCGCCGCTGGTCGATCACTTCCTTGATTCGGCCAGCCGGCAGATCGGTTGCAGTCTGCCGAAGCTGGCGCCGCAGGCCTTCGAACGCATGGCGCATTACCACTGGCCGGGCAATGTGCGGCAACTGGAGAACGTGCTGTTCCAGGCCGTATCGCTGTGCGACGGCGGTACGGTGAAGGTCGAGCATATTCGCCTGCCGGATTACGGCGCACCGCAGCCTCTGGGTGAATTCTCGGTGGAAGGCAGCCTCGACGATATTCTCGGGCGCTTCGAAAAGGCTGTGCTGGAGCGCCTGTATCACGAGCACCCGAGCAGCCGCCAATTGGGCAAGCGGCTCGGGGTTTCCCATACCACCATCGCCAACAAGCTGCGTCAGCATGGGTTGGGCAAGGAATAGCAGCGACCTACGACCTTGGTGCAATAGGCAGGGCAGGCACCTGCAGCGACACTGAGGCCGTCCCAATGATCCTGCGTGATTTGGGTGCAAGCGTTTCCGCATTCCTCCCCTGGAATGCCTTGAATGGGCGGGCGACCAATTTGGTCGCCCTTTTTTTGCCTGTCGGTTCTGCCTAGACGCCCTGGTTCAGCCGCTCGATCAGCGCGCGCACGCTACCTGGCAGCGCGTCCAGTTCACGCACCAGCATGCTGCGTTCGCGCACCGCCCAGGCTTCGTCCAGTTGCAGGGTCGCCAGTTGCATGGTGCGGCTGTGCCGCAATGCCGATGACTCGGGAATGATGCCGATGCCCACACCGGCCTCGACCATCCGGCAGATCGCCTCGAAGCTTGAAACCTGAATTCTCAGCGCCAGGCTGCCACCGAGCTTTTCCACCTGTTCGCGCAAAAAGCTCAGCAGGGTGCTGCCTTCGTGCAGGCCGATATGCTGATAGGCGAGGGTGTCGGCGAAACTCACCGACTTGTGATGCGCCAGCGCATGGCCCAGTGGCACGGCCAGCACCAGGCGGTCGGTGCTGAAGTGCAGCACTTGCAGGCCGGGCGCCTGCACCGGGCCGGCGATGATGCCGAGATCTGCTGCACCATCGAGTACGCCACGCACGATGTCGCGGCTGAGGCGCTCCTGCAGGTCGACGGTGACGCCGGGGCGTTCGGCGAGAAAGCCGGCCAGCACCTCGGGGAGGAATTCGGTCACCGCCGTGGTGTTGGCGAAGATGCGCATATGCCCGGCGGCATCGGTGCCGTATTCGGTGAATTCGCTTTTCAGGTAGTCCACCTGGCGCATGATCAGCCGTGCATGTTGCAGCAGGCGCTGGCCGGCCGGCGTCAGCTCGACACCGCGACTGTCGCGATACAACAGACGACTGCCGAGCTGGCTTTCCAGTGCCTTGATCCGTGCGCTGGCGGCGGCCGGTGAGAGGAACGCCTTGCGTGCACCTTGAGTCAGGCTGGGCGACTCGGCGATATGGATGAACAGGCGCAGGTCGGCAAGATCGAAGTGCATGGGTTCCTCTGCTTCTGTGGGAGGGGCCGGGCGGCGATCCGCTTTAGCCGCGACGCCCTGGCTTCCCCGGAAAACATCGCGGCTAAAGCCCCTCCCACATAGAAATATGGCGTTCAGAATATCCGAACGCTGGGTTAAATAAATGCGGATTCTATGAACGCTCGTCAGCGTTGCATGCTTCGGCTCACACAAGAACGAGCTGGAACCTGCCCCCATGAGTGACTCTGCTGTTTCTGCCTGGATCGGTCGTAGCGAAGAGGCTCACGACCAACTCAGTCGCAATCTGGTCAAGCGCATTGCCGCCACCCTCGGCGAAGCCACACCGGCGCATGGCGAGGCGCTGCCGCCGCTGTGGCATTGGGCCTTCTTTCAGGAGCCGTTGAGCGAGAACCAACTGGGCGAGGACGGGCATCCGGCACGCGGAGGCTTCCTGCCGCCAGCGGACAATCGCAACCGCATGTGGGCTGGCGGTCGTGTCGAGTTCTTCCAGCCGCTGCGCGTGGGCGGCGAAGCCAGCCGGGTATCGACCATCAAGCACATCGAGGAAAAGCACGGGCGCACCGGCGCGCTGCTGTTCGTCACCGTGCAGCACGACTACCTGCAGGACGGCCAACTTGCCATTCGCGAAGAGCAGGACATCGTCTACCGCGAGCCCAGCCCACCCAAGGCCAGCAGTGGCGAGCCGCTGGTGGCGGGCGATTGGCGCGAGGCGGTGACGCCGTCCAGCATCCTGCTGTTTCGCTACAGCGCGGTGACCTTCAACGGGCATCGCATTCATTACGACTGGCCCTACGGCACCGAAACCGAAGGCTACGGCGGTCTTGTCGTGCACGGCCCGCTGATCGCCACGCTGAACCTGCGCGCCTTCTGCCGTGCCAACCCCGAGGCACGTCTGCGCCGCTTCGCCTACCGCGGCCTGCGTCCGCTGATCTCGCCGCAACCCTTCGAGGTGGGCGGGCGTCTGCTGGGCGAAGGCCAGGCCGAGCTGTGGGCCGGCAACGAAGCCGGCCTGGCACAACGCGCCGACGTGCAATTCGACTGATTTTGTAGGGCGGACTCAGGAGCCTAAGCGAACAGTTCGCCGACTGAGGTGAGCCCAACACCAAGCGGCGTACTGCTTCCGAGCGGCCGGCGTCCCGGTACGCCCTACGTTTGGTACCCGAGCAGACATATGCCACACATGATTCCGAGGAAGACCGATGAACCACAACAATAACGAAGAACTCAACGCCATCCGCGAAGGCGTGCGTGCCCTGTGCGCGGAATTTCCCGCCGAATACTGGCGCAAGATCGATGAGGAGAAGGGCTTCCCCGAAGCCTTCGTCACCGCCATGACCGAAGCCGGCTGGCTGTCGGCGATGATCCCGGAAGAGTACGGCGGCTCGGGTCTGGGCCTGGCCGAAGCGTCGGTGATCCTCGAGGAGGTCAACCACTGCGGCGGTAACTCCGGCACCATCCACGGGCAGATGTACAACATGTTCACCCTGCTGCGTAACGGCAGCGAGGAGCAGAAGCGCTACTACCTGCCCAAGCTGGCCAGCGGCGAGCTGCGCCTGCAATCGATGGGCGTCACCGAGCCGACCACCGGCACCGACACCACCAAGATCAAGACCACCGCCGTGCGTCAGGGCGACAAGTACGTGATCAACGGCCAGAAGGTGTGGATCTCGCGCGTTCAGCATTCCGATCTGATGATCCTGCTGGCGCGCACCACGCCGCTGGCCGAGGTGCAGCGCAAGTCCGAGGGCATGTCGATCTTCCTGGTCGACCTGCGCGAAGCCATCGGCAACGGCCTGACCGTGCAGCCGATCGCCAACATGGTCAACCACGAGACCAACGAGCTGTTCTTCGACAACCTGGAAATCCCCGCCAGCAGCCTGATCGGCGAGGAGGGCAAGGGTTTTCGCTACATCCTCGACGGCCTCAATGCCGAACGCACGCTGATCGCTGCCGAGTGCATCGGCGACGGCCGCTGGTTCATCGAGAAGTCCGCGCAGTACGCCCGTGATCGCGTGGTGTTCGGTCGGCCCATCGGGCAGAACCAGGGCGTGCAGTTCCCCATCGCCGAGGCGCATATCGAGATCGAGGCCGCCGACCTGATGCGCTGGCGCGCCTGCGAGGAATACGACGCCGGGCGCAACGCCGGAGCGGCAGCGAACATGGCCAAGTACCTGGCGGCCAAAGCCAGCTGGGAGGCGGCCAACGCCTGCTTGCAGACCCACGGTGGCTTCGGTTTTGCCAACGAATACGACGTCGAGCGCAAGTTCCGCGAGACCCGCCTGTACCAGGTGGCACCGATCTCCACCAACCTGATTCTGAGCTACGTGGCTGAGCATCTGCTCGAACTGCCACGTTCGTTCTGAGGTGCCCGTCATGAGCCATACCCAAGTCCTGGCAAGCTTCCTCGCCGAACTTTCCTACGAACAGCTCCCCGAGCACGTACTGGAACGCACCGAAGATCTGTTCCTCGATTGGCTCGGTTCGGCCCTGGCCAGTGAAGGTGCAAGGCCGATCCCGCTGTTCGAGGCCTATGCGCAGAAGATGGGACCGGCCGCTGGCCCGGCGCGCATTCTGGTCAACGGCCGCGGCACTTCGGCCTACTTTGCCGCCCTGGTCAACGGCGCGTCGTCCCATCTGGTGGAGCAGGACGACCTGCACAACAGCTCAGTGCTGCACCCGGCCACCGTGGTGTTCCCGGCGGCCCTGGCGGCGGCGCAGGATCTCGGCAAGTCCGGTCGCGAGCTGCTGCTGGCCTCGGTGGCCGGCTACGAGGCGGGCATTCGCATCGGCGAATTCCTCGGCCGTTCGCACTACCGCATCTTCCACACTACCGCGACGGTCGGCACCCTGGCTGCCGCCGTGGCGGTGGGCAAGCTGCTGGACTTCGACCGGCAGCAGTTCATTCACCTGCTCGGCAACGCCGGCACTCAGGCTGCTGGGCTGTGGGAATTCCTGCGTGACGCCGCCGACTCCAAGCAGCTGCACACCGCCAAGGCGGCCGCCGATGGCCTGCTGGCCGCCTACTTCACCGAGCAGGGCCTGACTGGTGCGCAGAACATTCTCGAAGGCGAGCAGGGCATGGCTGCCGGCATGTCGAGCGATGCCGATCCAGCGGCGTTGTCCGACCGTCTTGGTCGCCGCTGGGCGCTGGTGGAGACCTCGTTCAAGTACCACGCCTCCTGCCGTCACACCCATCCGGCTGCCGACGCGCTGCTGGCGCTGATGCAGCGCGAGAAGCTGCGTCACGGCGATATCGCCAGGGTCATCACCCATGTGCACCAGGGCGCCATCGACGTGCTCGGCCGCGTGCAGGTGCCGCAGACCGTGCACCAGGCCAAGTTCTCTATGGGTACGGTGCTCGGCCTGATCGCCGTGCATGGTAAGGCGCAGCTCACCGAGTTCGAGAACCTGGCGCTTAACGACGATGACGTCGCCGAGTTTCGCGACAAGGTCAGCATGCGTCTCGACCCCGAGGTGGACAACGCCTACCCGGCGCGCTGGCTGGGCCGGGTCGAGGTGGTCACGGTCGATGGTCGCCCCCTGCGCGGCGCCATCGACGAGCCCAAGGGCGACCCCGGCAATACCCTCAGCCGCACCGAGCTGGAAGACAAATTCCGCCGCCTGCTGGCCTTCGCCGGCAAACGCAGCAGTGATGAGGCGGGCGAGCTGATCGCCAAGGTCTGGCGTCTGCGCGAGACCGATGACCTGAGCCAACTGGCCTGATCGAGGACATGGACATGAACAACGCACAACAACCCCGGCCACTGGATGGCATCACCGTGGTCAGCCTGGAGCACGCCATCGCCGCGCCGTTCTGCACCCGCCAGCTCGCCGACCTCGGCGCGCGGGTGATCAAGGTCGAGCGTCCCGGCAGTGGCGACTTCGCCCGTGGTTATGACGAGCGCGTCAACGGCTTGGCCTCGCACTTCGTCTGGACCAACCGTTCCAAGGAAAGCCTGACCCTCGACCTCAAGCAGGACGACGCCATGCAGGTGCTCGGCAGCCTGCTGGCCGATGCCGACGTGCTGGTGCAGAACCTCGCGCCCGGCGCGGCGGCACGCATGGGCCTGTCGTTCGAGGCGTTGCACGAGCGCTTTCCCCAGTTGATCGTCTGCGACATCTCCGGCTACGGCGAAGGTGGCCCGTACGAGCAGAAGAAGGCCTACGACCTGCTGATCCAGAGCGAGGGCGGTTTTCTTTCCGTCACCGGCGGGCCGGGCGAGGAGGAGATGGCCAAGGCCGGCTGTTCCATCGCCGATATCGCCGCCGGCATGTACGCCTACACCGGCGTGCTGTCGGCGCTGATGTTGCGCGGCAAGACTGGCGTCGGTAGTCGCGTCGACGTGTCGATGCTGGAAAGTCTGGTGGAGTGGATGGGCTACCCGCTGTACTACGCCTACGACGGCGCCACGCCACCACCGCGTGCCGGGGCCGCGCACTCGACCATCTATCCCTACGGTCCGTTCCCGGCTGGCGACGGCGGCACGGTGATGCTCGGTTTGCAGAACGAACGCGAATGGCAGGCGTTCTGCGCCAAGGTGCTGGAGCAGCCGGAACTGGCTGGTGACGAGCGCTTTTCCGCCAACTTCAAGCGTTCGGCCAACCGCGCCGAGCTGCGCGCGATCATCGTCGAATCCTTCGCCAAGTTGAGCGCAGCGCAGGTCATCGAGCGCCTGGAGCAGGCGCAGATCGCCAATGCCCAGGTCAACGACATGGCCGGCGTCTGGGCTCACCCACAACTCGAAGCTCGCCAGCGCTGGCGCCAGGTCGACAGCCCCAGTGGTCGTCTACCGGCGTTGCTGCCACCGGGGCGCAACAGCGCCTTCGAACCGCGCATGGACGCCGTGCCTGCGCTGGGTCAGCACACCGATGCGCTGCTCGCCGAGCTGGGTTACGCCGCCAGTGACATCCAGCGCCTGCATGAACAGGGGGCGATATGAACTCGCCTGTTTGCGGATTCAATCCGGTTGCGTGTCGCTGCGTAGGGTGCGCTGTGCGCACCGATGAACCCAGAAGCTGGTGCGCACGGCGCACCCTACGGGGCAAGGTATGAATTCACAGATAATCCGCAGTGCCCTGTTCGTGCCGGCGAGCCGGCCCGAGCGCATTCCCAAAGCGCTCGCCGTCGGTGCCGATGCGGTCATCGTCGACCTTGAAGATGCCGTGCAGGAAAGCCTGAAGGTCGAGGCTCGGGCCAATCTCGATACCTTTCTCAGCAGCAATCCCGAGGCGCGACTGCTGGTGCGGATCAACGCGCCGGAACATGCCGGGCACGCTGCCGACATCGAGTTATGTGGCCGTCATGCTGGTGTCATCGGCGTGTTGCTGCCCAAGGTGGAGTGCGCTGCTCAGGTGGCGCGCGTGGCGGCCTGTGGCAAGCCGGTATGGCCGATCATCGAGAGTGCTGCGGGACTGCTGGAGCTGCCTTCCATCGCCCGCGCCAACGGCGTCGAGCGGTTGTCCTTCGGCGCTCTCGATCTGGGCCTCGACCTGGGGCTGAGCAGTGGTAGCGTCGCCGCTGAACGCATCCTCGACCAGGCTCGTTACGCCTTGCTGCTGCACTCGCGCACGGCCGCTCTGGCGGCGCCGTTGGACAGCGTGTTCCCGGCCATCGAAGACCGCGAGGGGCTCACTCGCACTGCGCGTGATGCCCGTGACATGGGCTTCGACGGCCTGCTGTGCATTCACCCGACGCAGGTCGACACCATCCATCGCGCCCTCTGCCCGGCGCCAGAGGAACTGGACTGGGCACGGCGAGTGATGGCGGCTGCCAGCAGCGGCGAGGGCGTATTCGTGGTCGACGGCCAGATGGTCGATGCCCCGGTGCTTGGTCGTGCCCGTCGCTTGCTGCAACGCGCGGGAGAGTCTCCCGCCTGAAAACCGGTCGGGCGATCACGTCCGGCCACCCTCCACCCACGTACCGACCTACAAAAACAATGAGGTAACGTCATGTTCAAACTCACCGCCAAGGCGCTGTTGTGCGCTGCATTCCTGACCGCCGGCGCTTCCTTGTATGCCGCCGAAGGCCAACCCATCGTCATCAAGTTCGCCCATGTGGTGGCCGAGCACACGCCCAAGGGACAGGGCGCGCTGATCTTCAAGAAACTCGCCGAAGAACGCCTGCCGGGCAAGGTCAAGGTCGAGGTCTACCCCAACTCGTCGCTGTTCGGTGACGGCAAGGAAATGGAAGCGCTGCTGCTCGGTGACGTGCACATGCTGGCGCCGTCGCTGGCCAAGTTCGAGCACTACGCCAAGCCGATCCAGATCTTCGATCTGCCGTTCCTGTTCGACAACATGGAGGCGGTCGACCGCTTCCAGGCCAGCGCCGAAGGCAAGGCGCTGCTGGCCAGCATGGAGGGCAAGGGCATCACCGGCCTGGCCTACTGGCACAACGGCCTGAAGCAGCTCTCGTCGAACAAGCCGATGCACGAACCCAAGGATGCGCGTGGCATGAAGTTCCGCGTGCAGGCCTCGGCGGTGCTCGACGAGCAGTTCAAGGCACTGCGCGCCGCGCCGCGCAAGATGAGCTTCGCTGAGGTCTACCAGGGCCTGCAGACCGGCGTGGTCAACGGCACCGAGAACACCTGGTCGAACTACTACAGCCAGAAGGTGCATGAGGTGCAGCCGTACTTCACTGCTTCCGATCATGGCCTGATCGACTACATGGTGATCACCAACACCAAGTTCTGGAAAGGCCTGCCGGACGATGTGCGCGCCGAGCTGGAATCGATCATGGTCGAAGTGACCGCCGAGGTGAACCGTCAGGCTGACGACCTCAACAAGGAAGCACGTGCCGCCATCGTCAAGGCTGGCACCAGCGAGATCATCGAGCTGACGCCCGAGCAGCGCGAGCAATGGCGCGAAGCCATGCGCCCGGTGTGGAAGAAGTTCGAGAAGGATATCGGCGCCGAGCTGATCCAGGCGGCCGAAGCGGCGAATCGCGGTTGACGCGTGGGTAATTCGGTCACGCCTGCCATGGCGCGGTGGTCTGTCCATTGAGGGCAATCCAGCCGAACCACAGGCCACCTCAAGACCATGGTCTTAGACCGGTAAGACCATGGTCGAATGGCCTCACGAAGGGTTGGGAGATACAAAAGGCAGCATAGAAAAACAACTACCGGAGAGGTTTCCCCGATGAGTGCTGCGTCCCTGTATCCCGTGCGTCCCGAGGTGGCTGCCCGAACCCTGACCGACGAGGCCACCTACAAGGCCATGTACCAGCAGTCGGTGGTCAACCCCGAAGGCTTCTGGCGCGAGCAAGGCAAGCGCATCGACTGGATCAAGCCTTACACCAAGGTCAAGCAAACCTCTTTCGACGACCACCATGTCGACATCAAGTGGTACGCCGACGGCACCCTGAACGTCTCCTACAACTGCCTCGACCGTCACCTGGAAGAGCGCGGCGACCAGATCGCGATCATCTGGGAAGGTGACGACCCGTCCGAGCACAAGGAAATCACCTACCGCGAGCTGCACGAACAAGTGAGCAAGTTCGCCAACGCCCTGCGTGGCCAGGACGTTCACCGCGGCGATGTGGTGACCATCTACATGCCGATGATCCCCGAGGCGGCCGTGGCCATGTTGGCCTGTGCCCGTATCGGCGCCATCCACTCGGTGGTGTTCGGCGGCTTCTCCCCGGAAGCGCTGGCCGGTCGCATCATCGACTGCAAGTCCAAGGTGGTGATCACTGCCGACGAGGGTGTGCGCGGTGGCAAGAAGGTACCGCTGAAGGCCAACGTCGACGACGCGCTGACCAACCCGGAAACCAGCAGCGTGCAGAAGATCATCGTGGTCAACCGCACCGGTGGCAGCATCAAGTGGAACCAGCACCGCGACATCTGGTACGAAGACCTGATGAAGGTCGCTGGCAGCGTCTGCGCACCGAAGGAAATGGGCGCCGAAGAAGCCCTGTTCATCCTCTACACCTCCGGCTCCACCGGCAAGCCCAAGGGCGTGCTGCACACCACTGGCGGCTACCTGACCTACGCTTCGCTGACCCATGAGCGCGTGTTCGACTACCGCCCGGGCGAAGTCTTCTGGTGCACCGCCGACATCGGCTGGGTCACCGGCCACACCTACCTGATCTACGGGCCGCTCTCCAACGGCGCCACCACCGTGATGTTCGAAGGCGTGCCGAACTACCCGGACGTCACCCGCGTGGCGAAGATCATCGACAAGCACAAGGTCAACATCCTCTACACCGCACCGACTGCCATTCGCGCCATGATGGCCGAAGGTAAGGCTGCCGTGGCCGGTGCCGATGGTTCCAGCCTGCGCCTGCTCGGTTCGGTGGGCGAGCCGATCAACCCCGAAGCCTGGCAGTGGTACTACGAGAACGTCGGTCAGAGCCGCTGCCCGATCGTCGATACCTGGTGGCAGACTGAAACCGGTGCCTGCCTGATGACCCCGCTGCCGGGTGCTCACCCGATGAAACCGGGTTCCGCTGCCCGTCCGTTCTTCGGTGTACAGCCGGCTCTGGTGGACAACCTGGGCAACATCATCGAAGGCGCTGCCGAAGGCAACCTGGTGATCATCGATTCCTGGCCGGGTCAGGCACGTACCCTGTACGGCGATCACGATCGCTTCGTCGACACCTACTTCAAGACCTTCCGTGGCATGTATTTCACCGGTGACGGTGCGCGCCGCGACGAAGATGGCTACTGGTGGATCACCGGCCGCGTCGATGACGTACTCAACGTCTCCGGCCACCGCATGGGCACCGCCGAAATCGAGAGCGCCATGGTCGCCCACCCAAAAGTGGCCGAGGCCGCAGTGGTGGGTGTGCCACACGACATCAAAGGCCAGGGCATCTACGTCTACGTGACCCTGAATGCGGGCGAGGAGTCCTCCGAGCAACTGCGTCAGGAACTGCGTAACTGGGTGCGCAAGGAAATCGGCCCGATCGCCACGCCGGATGTGATCCAGTGGGCGCCGGGGCTGCCGAAGACTCGTTCGGGCAAGATCATGCGCCGTATCCTGCGCAAGATCGCTACCGCCGAATACGATTCCCTCGGCGACATCTCCACGCTGGCCGATCCTGGCGTGGTGCAGCACCTCATCGACACGCATCGCCAGATGCAAGCCGCCTGCGCCTGATCGGCAACGGCACACCAAAGCCCCGCCCGGCCACAAGCCCGGCGGGGCTTTTCATTTCCTGCTTTTGATTAATCCTATATTTAAGTTGTACATAAATAGTTATTTGTACAATTTTCCGCAGTATGCATAATGTCGCTGTGCCACCTCATGGCATGCATCTCTCCTGTTTCAGTGTTTAGCGTGCCTTGGCCTGTGTGCCGAGGTCGTTGGATTCCTGCGCCTGTCCATTTCCTCAGCTCAGAGGTCTTCGATGTTTGCCAATCTCAGCATGTCTCAGAAGTTGTATGCGGGTTTCGGTCTCGTCCTGTTGGTCATCGTCGGGCTCGTGCTTTCAACATGGCGAGGCTTCGATCAGGTCGACAGCACGGTGAAAAAGAACATCCACACCTATAACGTGATCAATGAGTCAGCCTCCTTGCTGGTCAGCCTGATCAACATCGAGACCGGCATGCGGGGGTTCGCACTGACCGGGCGTGAGCAGTTCCTCGCACCCCTGACCGCTGGCGAGAGCAGTTTCCAGACGCATTTCGCGCAATTGCGTCAACTGACTCGTGACAACCCGGCGCAGCAGCGCCGCCTCGATCAGTTGCAGGCGCTGCATGACCAGTGGTTGCGCGAGGACATCGACAGCAGTGTCGAACTGCGTCGCCAGGTGTCGAGCGGTGCCAGGGGCCTGGATGCCGTCGTCGAGCAGATCGCTGCCGGCCATGACAAGGCGAAGATGGACGCCATGCGGCAGTTGCTGGACGATATCCGTGGGGAAGAAAGCGCGCTGCTCGAACAACGCACCGTGGCCATGAACAGCGCCAAGTCGATGTCGCTCACCATCCTTCTGCTCGGCGGACTGTTGGCCACGGTGCTTTCCGTCGGGGTGGCGCTCGCCATGTCGCGCAGTATTGCCGGGCGTCTGCAGCAGGTGGTCGAAGTCGCTCGCAGGGTCGCCGATGGCCGTCTCGATTCGAAGATCGAGCAGGCAGGGCGCGATGAAATTGGCGTGCTGCTCGATGCCTTCATCACCATGCAGGATCGCCTGCGCGAAATGATCGGGCAGATTCGCTCTGGTGCCGAGCAACTGGTGGCGTCGGCGCAAAACATTTCCAGTGCGTCCACGCAGCTGTCGGTATCGACTCAGGAGCAGTCGCATGCGGCCTCCAGCATGGCGGCCACGGTCGAGGAACTGACGGTCAGCATCAACCATGTCGCCGACAACGCCAACGAGGCTCACGGCCTGTCGAGCGAGTCGGGAAGGCAGTCGGCCGAGGGCGGTACGGTGATCCAGAGTACGCTGTCGAGCATGCAGCGCATCGCCGACACGGTGCAGGGAGCGGCGGCGCAGATCGCCGAGTTGGGCCAGCATTCGGATCAGATTTCCTCCATCGTCAACGTGATCAAGGAAATCGCCGACCAGACCAATCTGCTCGCGCTCAACGCCGCCATCGAGGCTGCGCGTGCCGGTGAGCAGGGACGTGGTTTCGCCGTGGTGGCGGATGAGGTGCGCCTGCTGGCGCAGCGCACCGCCAACTCCACGCAGGAGATCACCGAGATGATCAAGAAGATCCAGACCGGTACGCGCAATGCGGTGGGCAACATGGAGGTCGGCGTGCAGCAGGTCAGTAGCGGGGTGGAGCAGGCCAATCAGGCCGGCGACGCAATCGTCACCATCCGTGCGGCCTCCGAGCGCGTGGTCGGTGTGGTCGATCAGATCTCCCTGGCTCTACGCGAGCAGACGGTGGCCAGCCAGGACGTGGCGCGCAACGTCGAGCGCATCGCGCAGATGTCGATGCAGAACAGCGAGGCCGTGGCCGATACCGCACGCACGGCAAGGGATCTGCAGCAGCTGGCCCTGTCCCTGGAAAGACAGGTGGATCACTTCAAGCTCTGATTCGTCAGCAGCCGGCGTCTTCTCCTGATCAGGAACCGTTCAATGGACATTGTCAGCCAGAGCATCTTCCCTGAACCCTTTCGTGCGGTTGGCTGTGCCGAGTGCCATAAGCCCGCAGCGCTGGGGTTCGATTTCACCATGGCGTTCCAGTTGATCCTGGATGTCGAGGAGCAGCGGCCGTTCGCTTACGAGGCGCTGGTACGCGGGCTCAATGGCGAGTCTGCGGGGGAGATACTCGGGCGGGTCAACGACGGCAATCGCTATCGCTTCGATCAGGCGTGCCGGGTCAAGGCCATCGAACTGGCGGCGCACCTCGGCCTGCACAGGATTCCCGACTGCCTGCTCAGCATCAATTTTCTGCCCAATGCGATCTATCGTGCCGAGACCTGCATTAGCGCCACCCTGGAAGCCGCCAGGCGCTTCGATTTCCCGCGTGAGCGGTTGATGTTCGAGGTGACCGAGGGCGAGCAGATTCACGATGCCGAGCACCTCAAACGAATCTTCACCGAATATGGGCGACAGGGTTTCACTACCGCCATCGATGACTTCGGCGCGGGTTACTCAGGGCTCAACCTGCTGGCGGCTTTCCAGCCGCACGTTCTCAAGCTGGACATGCTGCTGACCCGTGGCATCGACCATGATCCGGTGCGCCAGGCCATAGTCGCCGGGATCGTGCTGGTCGCTCGACGCCTGGGCATTCGAATCATTGCCGAAGGCATCGAGACCCCAGGGGAGCGTGATGCGCTGAGCGAGCTGGGTATTCGTTACATGCAGGGCTACCTGTTCGCGCGTCCCCAGCTTGCTCTGGTCGGTCAGCACTGAGGCAAGCTTGTTCGTCTTGCCGGTATCGCGCTTCAGCAGACATGAAAACGCCCCGTCGGCGAGGGGCCGAACGGGGCGTTCGCACTGCGTGGCTCAGTCTTAGAACCCGTTCACGATCTCGCGAGCTAGAGCCATACAACACCGATGGCGATCCCGCAAAAACAGGTGAGGAACGGTCGGAGTCGCGCTCGACTTTACAAGCGGTAAATGAGCAGTACTCACTTCGTTCGCCCTTCGGGCCGCGCTAAAGCGCGTTAGCTGCAAGCAGCTTCCGACCGGGCTGGCGCTCCAGCCTGTTTTTAACGCAGTAGGGCCGACGCGCAGCAGATCGTGAACTGGTTCTTACAAAGCGCCGAACACCTTCTTCGCCAGGCTGGTGGCGGCTGCGGCCGGGTTCTCACGGATGCTGGCTTCCTGCTTGGCGATCATCTCGAACAGGCCATTGAGCGCCTGCTCGGTGACGTAGCCTTCGGCCGTGGCGTTCTTCGCGTCGCCTACACCGAAACTGGCGGCCTGGCTGGCAAAGGCGTTGTACTGCTGGGCCAGGCCGACCTTGTCGGTGGCCTGCTTGACGATGGGCAGGAACTTGGCACGAATCTGCTCGCGGCTGCTCTTGTTCAGGTACTGCGTGGCGGAATCATTGCCGCCGCTGAGAATCGCCTTGGCGTCAGCCACGGTCATCTTCTTCACGGCATCGACCAGCAGCGCCTGGGCTTGTGGCACGGCGGCTTCGGCGGCCTTGTTCATGCTCTCTTCGAGCTGATCGACCTGGGCGCCCATGCCCATCATCTTCATGGTCTTGGCGGCTTTGCCGAGTTTGCCCGGCAACTCGATGCGCACGTCCGGGTTGTTGCTGAAACCGCCGGGAGCGCCCAACTGCTTGACGGCCACCTGGGCGCCCTGGATCAGCGCGTCTTTCAGGCCGCCACTGGCGTCCTGCTGGCTCAGGTCGGAGAGGGACAGGGCGAAGACGTTGGCCGAGAGCAGCAGGCCAGCGGCGAACGTGGTGAGGCGCAACATGGTGTTCATCCTTGCATCGGGGGGGAATAGCGTCAGCTTAACGGAGTCTGCCGCACTGGCAAGCCAGCCGATAGGCGTGGATGGGCAGCGCCTGCGGCGATGGCTATGATCAGGGCCATGAATTCTCCGCTGCCCATACGAAATTCCTGCCCGCCGGGTGCCTGTGACTGTCAACGCGATGAGCTGTTGGCCAGGCCGGGCGCCGACACACGTGTGTTGCTGTTGACTCGCAACGAGGAGCAGCGCCTGCTCGAGCGTCTGGAAAACCTGCAAAGTCTTGAAGACCTCGAACGCATGCAGCAGCGTATGTTCGAAAACCTGGGCATTCGCCTGCATATCGAACCCGCGTATGGCGAGGTACGCAGCATGCGCGGCATTCACATGCGCTTCGATGCGCATCCTGGTTTGTGTCGCAAGACGCGGCAGAGCATCCCGGCGGCGATCCGCCGGGCCATGGAGAAGCGCCCGGAAATCGCCTGGCGTCTGCTCGACGCCAATGACCTGTTCAGCGGCCTGTGAGCGTTCAGCCCTGTCTGGCTTTGTGCAATGCCAGGCGATAGGCCTCGACCAGCTCCTGCAGCAGGGCATTGGCCATGTCCGACTGTTCCGGACTCGGCTGGCTTCTGAGCAGCTTGCTCAGGCGAGCGGCCTGGTATTCGGCGGCGGCTTGATGCTGGCAGGGTTCATCGCGGCGAGGCAAAGGCAGCGCAAAGCCCTGGCGGGGCAGCGCATGACGCCTGACGGGTAGGCTCACTGTCGGCAGAGGTTGTAGATAAGGGCGTTTGTAGTTCATCGGTCTCGCTCTCCAGGCGCGGCTTCGAAGAGCAGGCTGATGCCTTGGCGTTCCTTGCTGATCAGCCGCTGGCGCATGTGTTCGATCAATTGACGGGCTGTCGAGGTGATCCCTTTGTGCGGCGGAGTAAGGGCATGCAGGATCGTTGGGCAGAGTTGCTCGCTGAGACAGGCACGTTGCAGGCGCTGCTCGATCAGATCCTCGCTGCAGGCATAGAGCGGTACGCATGCCAGCCCCAGGCCGGCTCGGGCCGCCTTGAGCAGGGTATTGGTGTTATCGGCCAGCAGCGCCGGCTGATGGATATCGCGCAGGCCGGCTTGCAGCTTCCAGGGCCGTGGCAGGGTGTTGGTGCCAAGCGTCAGCAGGTGTTCGTCACCCACCTCGTCGAGGTGTTTCGGGTTGCCAAGCCGGGCGAGCAAGGCTGGCGTGCCGACGATCACCATGGTCAGCTCGGCAAGCGGCCGGGCCACCAGGGTGCTGCTGTCGGTGGGCACCTCATCGAGGCTCAATGCCAGATCCAGGCGCTGGGCGGCGAGATCCAGCGAGCCGTCTTCCAATGTCAGGGCGAACTGCACACTGGGGTGGCTGCGCTGGAAGCTGGCCATGGTATTGAGCGTCCACTCCGATAATGAGCTGGGCGCCGCCAGACGGATCAGGCCGCTGGCCGTGTTGTTGGTTTCCAGTGCACAGAGCAGCGCCGCTTCCATGGCGTTGATCATGTCCAGGGCGTGGCGATAGATCTGCTCGCCGATGGTGGTCATGGCGAACAGCCGGGTGTTGCGATTGAGCAGTTGCACGTTGAGCGCACGTTCCAGTTGGGCGATGCGCCGACTCAAGCTGGACTTGGCCACGCCAGTGCGATCAGCCGCTCCAGAGAAGCTGCCGGCCTCGACCACCTGCACGAACCAATAGAGATCACCCAGCATCCTGGCGGCCATGTTGGTCTGCAGTTGCTGTTTTCGGTACGTAGTGTTCGATCCGTGTGAACGGTCATTCATTCAGCTTCCCCCGGCAATGCGCTATCTTATGCGCCGCTCCGAACACGGGCTTTTGCTGGAGCGGACGAAGGTTTTGCTTGAGGGGATTGCTACCGGTTTCCTCACACCTGGAAGGGAAACGAGTAGTCATGTTCGCAAGCAAAGAAGCCGTTCAGAGTCCGTTGATTCTGGTGATCGACGATATGCCGGAAGCGCTGCAAACGCTGCTGCAGCAAATTCGTGCCCAGGGCTGGCGTCTATCGCTGGCCAGCGAAGCCCGGCAGGGGCTGCAACGTGCCCTGGCTCTGCGCCCCGATCTCATCGTGCTCGATGTGCGCATGCCGCAGATGGATGGCTTCACCCTATGCCGTCTGCTGCGCGAGGCACCGGCCACGCGCAATACGCCGATCATCTTCCTGACCTCGGCCGGTAGCCTCGAAGAGCGCCTCGAAGGCCTGGAGATGGGCGGCGTCGACTACGTGCTCAAGCCTTTCGAAGCCGCCGAGGTCATGGCGCGCATTCGCATTCACCTGCAGCTGTCGCGTACCGGACAGCCGCAGGGGGCGATCGACAATCCGCTCGAGCCGGTGGATGAAGAGGTAGTGATTCTGCAGGCTGCGATGCGCCTGATCGCGCAGAACCTGGCGGATCTGCCTTCGCTGGCCGAGATCGCCCGCAAGGTCGGCACTCATGACAAGCGTCTATCGGCGATCTTCCGTCAGCATCTGCAAACCACTGTCTTTGCTTACGTCCGCGAGGCACGCCTGCGCAAGGGCCAGGAGTTGTTGACTAGTAGTGGCATGAGCGTGCAGGACATCGCCGAGCTGATCGGCTTTCGCAGCGCCTGTAACTTCACCACGGCGTTCCGTGAGCGTCAGGGCATGACGCCCAGCCAATTTCGCCAGCAGATGCGAGAGCCGAGTTGAGCGGGGCGCTGCCCAACTGGAGCAGTTGTCTACTGCTTGCGCTGTTGCTGATGCTTATGCAACAGGCGCTGGCGGCAGATGGCAGGCCGTCCTGCCATCTCGACGGTGATGTGCCGATCCGGGTGTTGGAGGACGCCTCCCGCGAGCTGGGCGTGGAACGGGTGCTGGCTGCAGACGAACAGGATTTCTGGAGCCTGCCGCCAGGCTCTTTTCCGATCGAGTTCAGTCACTCGGCCTTCTGGTTGCGATTCACCCTCAGCGCCCCTGCGGATGCCTCCTGTTCCAACTGGTTGAGCGTAGGCGAGCCCCGGCTCAACGATGTACAGGTCTATGTGCGGCGTGGCGACGAGATGAATCGGATGCACGCCGGACGCGACTATCCCATCGAGCAATGGCCGACCCGCACACGTACTCCACTGTTTCCGTTGATGCTGGAGGAGGGCGAGCAGGTCGAGGTGCTGGCGAGGGTGACGACTCGCGGCGTGCTGATGATTCAGCCGCGCCTGTGGGGCGAGCTGGAATTGCTGCAGAACAGCCCGCAACTGTACATGGCGGACGGCCTGGTTTTCGGCATCGTGCTGCTGATCGTGCCGTTCAGCCTGATCGTCGGCTTGCAGATTCGTTCCGGGCTGCTGGTGATCAACGCCCTGGCGATCCTCGCTTACGTGATGCTGGCGTGCATCGCCAATGGCTACCTGTTCTACCTGCCTGCGCTGCTGCCCTACGGTAGCGAAGTCAGCAGCCTGATGGGCTGTACGGCCCTGCTGTTGTTCATGTCGTACCTGTATGTGCTGTTCAAGGTGCGGCAGATGTCCGGATTCTGGCGTACGCTGCTCATGATCAGCGCGCTGCTGCTCGGAGGCCTGCTGTTGTCGGGGGTGCTGCTCGACTACACCGTCACCCGCGGCCTGTTTAGTGAGTTGCGCTGGGTATTCTACGTGCTGGTGCCGCTGCTCTGCCTGGCCGCCTGGCACAGTGGCCTGCGGCCGAGCTGGCTGGCCTGGTCGCTGAGTGGTTTCTTTACCCTGCAGGCACTGGCGCGTTATGTCTTCGGCATCAGCGATGCCGCGTGGCAGTACGGCGAGGACTCTCTCGGGCTGGCCTCCAGCCTGCCCGGTGTGCTGTTGCTGGTTTGCACCCTGATCATGGAGTTTGCCCATAGCCGGCGCCGCGAGCGCCTGGCCCTGGCCGAGTTGGATGCCCAGCGCAACGCCGAGCACGAGCGTCTGGAAAACACTGTGGAGCGGCGTACCGAGCAGTTGCGCGAATCCTTGCGTGCGCGTAGTTCGCTGTTGGCACGCATCACTCATGATCTGCGTTCGCCGCTGTCGAGCATTATCGACTATGCCCGCCTGCTGCGTGCCGAGACCCGTCAGGATTATCCGCAGAAGATCGAGCGCAATGCGCGCCGTCAGCTGGAGCTGATCGACGAGCTGCTGGAGTTCTCGCGCAGTGAATTGCAACAGCAGGAACTGGTGTTGGCGCCCGGCTACCTGTACGGCTTTCTGAGTGAGATCGAGGACGAGGCGCGCTTCTTCGCTCAGCGCCAGGGCAATCAGTTGCACTGTCAGTTCGGTGTCGATCTGCCGCCGCTGGTGCAGGCCGATTTCCGCCGCCTGCGGCGGATTTTGGTCAACCTGCTGGCCAATGCCGGCAAGTTCACGCACCAGGGCCGGATCGATTTCAGCGTGAGCTTGGTCAGGGCCGAAGTTGATGAAGTGGAGCTGTCTTTCAGCGTCAGCGATACTGGCATCGGTATTCATCCGGAAGATCGTGAACATTTGCTGCAGCCCTTCAGCCGCGGGCGCAATGCCAGGCGCTACGAGGGCAGCGGTTTGGGGTTGTCGATCGTCAATCAACTCCTGGAGCAGATGGGTAGCGAGTTGCTGATCGATACGCGACCGGGACACGGCAGCTGCTTCTCCTTCCACCTGCTGCTGGCGACTGCCGATGAGCACGAACTCGACGTGGTGATGGAAGAGAGCCGCGGCATTGCCATCCGTGGCGAAGACCGTCGTGTGCTGATCGTCGATGACACCGAGCAGAACCGCGAAAGCATCAGCGATCTGCTCGGTGGCTATGGCTTCGATACCTTCGTCGCCGAAGACGGCGCCCAGGCTCTGCTGGCGCTCGAAGAGACGGCCTTCGACCTGTTGATCACCGATCAGATGATGCCGGTGATGGACGGCTGGCAGTTGCTGTCGGCGGTTCGCACGTCGTATCCAGCGCTACCGGTATTGTTGTACTCCGCAGCGCCGCCTCTGCGCCCAGCATCCTGCAGCCCGGCCTTGGCCTTCGATGCCGCGCTGCTGAAACCTGCCGATGGCGGCGAGTTGCTCGAACAGATAGCCAGGTTGCTGGACACGGCATGATGCGTCTGGCGCTGCTGTTCGTCCTGCTGGTTGTCAGTGAGATGGCCGTAGCCACGGTATGTGCCGATCAATCACCTGCGCGCCTCGAGCACCTGGCAGCGTTCGAGGATCGTGGCGCGCAATTGCGTCTGGAGCAGATTCTGGCTTTGCCGGATCAGGCTTTCAGCAACCTCGAACAGGGCTATCTGTTCGCCAATTACACCCATTCTGCGTATTGGGTGCGCTTCTCCCTGGCCGATGTGGCGAGCCGCGAGTGCATGCGCTGGCTGACGGTGGGCGATCCGCGCCTGAACGATATTCAGGTGTTCATCCAGCGCGCTGGCCAATGGCAGCGCATGCATGCCGGCAGTGCCTATCCCGCCGAGGAGTGGCCGGTACTGGCGCGCCAGCCGAGTTTCCCCCTGTACGCCGAGGACGACGGTAGGGTGTTGATTCGCGCGACGAGCCGCTCGGCGCTGATCGTCGAACCTATCCTGTGGTCATCGCAGGCGATGCTCATGCAGCGTCAGATCAGTGCGTTGGTCGATGGCCTGAGCCTGGGGATCGTGTTGCTGGTGGTGCCTTTCAGCCTGATCGTAGGCGCCATCATGCGCTCGCCCTTGTTGCTCGCGCACGCGGCAACCGTGCTCAGCTATATCGTCGTGACCTGTGTGCTGAACGGCTATCTGACCCATTGGCCGGCGTTGCTGCCGTGGAGCGACGTGATCCGTTCGCTGGTCAGCGTGATCAGCTTCGCCTGCTTCCTGGGCTATGCCCGCGTGCTGCTGCAGGTGCGTCATCTGCCGCGCTACTGGGGGGTGTTGTACGGCGCTTTGCTGGTGCTGTTCATCGGCAGCCATCTGTGGACGCTCTTGCTAGATCACGCGCAGGGCGGCGCCTTCACCGATCTGCTCAGACGCTTCACCGTCTACCTGCTGATGCCGCTGACCTTGCTGGTCGCCTGGTACCGCGGGGTATCGCTGATCTGGATGGCCTGGGCCGTGCCGCTGCTGTATCTGGTGCAGTTCTTCATGCGCTACGTGCTGCAGGCTGACCAGGTGATCTGGCAGTCGCGCCAGGATTTTTTCAGCCTCTCCTCCATCGTTCCGGGGGTGGTGATGCTGACCTGTACGCTGCTCACCGAGCTTTACCGCAGCCGCAAGCGAGCGATGCGGGCGCGCAGCGAACTTGAGGATCTGCGTCAGGCGGAACAGGGCCGGCTGGAAGGCATGGTGCAACGCCGTACCGAGCAGTTGAGCGAGTCTCTACGGGCACGTGGGGCGATGCTGGCACGCATCACTCATGACCTGCGCACGCCATTGCTGGATATCGTCGACTATGCGTGGCGTCTGGTCGCCGAGAGTCGCCATGACTATCCACAGCGGATCGCACGCAGTGCTCACCGCCAATTGGCGTTGATCGACGAGTTGCTGGAGTTCTCCCACAGCGAGCAGCCACAGCATGAGGTGCCGGGTGATCTGCACCTCTTCCTGCGGGAGATCGCGGAGGAGGTGGAGCCGCTGGCTCGGCGGCAAGCCAACGATTTTGAGCTGCACCTGGCGACGGATGTACCGCAGCAGGTGAGTGCCGATTTCCGGCGCCTGCGCACGGTGTTGCTGAACTTGCTGGGCAATGCCGCCAAGTTCACCCGTGACGGTCGCATCCAGCTACATGTGAGCTGCCTGCCGCGTGGTGTTGCTGGGCTAAGCCTGCAACTGCAGGTGGCAGATACGGGGCCGGGCATACACCCTGACGACCAGCAGCGCCTGCTGCAACCTTTCGAGCGAGGCGCGGGAGTCGAGGCAGTCGAGGGCAGTGGCCTTGGTCTGGCCATCGTCACTCAGGCGTTGCAGGCCATGGGCAGCGCCCTGCAGGTACAGAGCGACGGCGTGTCAGGTAGCCGCTTCAGCTTTGAGCTGAACCTGGCGCTGCCGGGCGAGCGAGTGGAGGCTCTGGCATGAGGCGTCTGTGGCCGTGCTGGCCCGGCCTGCTGGCGTTGCTCGGCAGCACGGCACTGGCGCAGGTGGCCGGCGAGGAGCCGGCGCTGCTACAACTCGATGACCTCAGCGTCAATGCCCGCCAGCGCCCGGAGAAGGCTGGCGACGTGCCCATCGCGATCAGCGTGATCGAGGGGCGGCAACTCGACGAGGCAGGGCTGATGCGCGCCAGTGAGCTACCGGAGCGAGTACCTGGCCTGTCGCTGGCCGCACCCAATGCGCGGCAGGCCAGCTACGCCATACGTGGGCTGGGTTCGAGCGGCTACAACGATGGGCTGGACGGCAGTGTTGGGGTGTTCGTCGACGGGGTTTACCTGGGGCGACCGGGTATGTCCCTCGGCACTCTCTTCGACCTTGAGCGTGTCGAGGTGCTGCGTGGCCCGCAGGGCACCCTGTATGGCAAGAACAGCACCGCCGGCACGCTGAATTTCTACAGTCGCCTGCCCACCTTCCATCCTCAGGCCAACGGCGAGGTGACGATAGGCGAAGACGGACTGCGCCGCTATCGCGGGGTACTGTCTGGCGAACTGGTAGAGGGCGTACTGGCAGGGCGGCTGTCCGGCTACGACAGCCAGCGTGAGGCGGCGGTCGACAATCTTCATCCAGGCGTTTCATCGCGTGAGCGTGATGAGCAGGGGCTGCGCGGCCAGTTGCTGTGGCAGCCGGACGAGCGGTTCAGTGCACGGCTGATTCTCGATCACGACCAGCGCCGCGAAAATGTCGCCCTGGCAGCCAGCAACTACAGCCGGGCGACCGTGCAACGCAGCGCCTATGTGGGTTATGCACTGCCGCCAATCGACCCCTACGCCCGCGAGGTCGATCATGACCGGGAAAGTTTCGCCGATGTGCGGCAGAACGGTATTTCGCTGGAGTTGAACCGCTACTGGGACGACGGCACCACGCTGACCAGCATCAGCGCCTATCGCGATTGGCGTTACGACACCCGGCTGGATGCCGATGGCACCGGCCTGGCGGTCGCAGCCGGCAGTGCCGACCTGAAGCACTGGCAGTTCAGCCAGGAACTGCGCCTGGCCGGTTCGCTCCATGAGCAACTCGACTATGTGGCCGGGCTCTACTACCTGAGGCAGAACCTGGCGCGTGACATCGGCGTGGGTTTCGGTGGCGATGCGGCGGCGTTCTTCCTGGGTGATCGGCCCGAGCTGAACCAGCCGCCGTTCGGCTCCCTGCCGCCAAGCGTCATCCCGGCGTCTTTGCTCGAAGGCGCCCAGCAACATCTCGACAGCGAGCAGCGCAGCGAGAGCCGCGCCCTGTTCGGCCAACTGACCTGGCACCTTACGCCGCGCCTGGCAGTCACTCCAGGCCTGCGCTACACCCATGAACGCAAGCGTGCCTGGCTGTCGCGCACGGTCTCCAACCTGGCGCCGCTGGTGTCCAACCCGCTCGACCCGCTGGATCCCTTGTGGCAGTGGGGCGGCCCGCTGCTGCGCCAGGTGGCGCTGGGTGGGGACTACTATCGACGCGACGCTATCGACGAGCACAATCTGTCTGGCCACCTGAGCATCAGCTACCGCTTCAACGATGACCTGCTCGGCTACGCGAGTTGGTCACGTGGCTACAAGGCTGGGGGCATCAACCTCGATGTGACCAGCCGCTATGCACAACCCACCTTCGCTGCCGAGCGAGCCACGTCGCTGGAGGTCGGCCTCAAGCAGTGGTTGTGGAACGAGCGCGCTTGGTTGGATCTTGCGATGTACCAGACCGATGTCGACGACTACCAGGCACTGACCAACAGCCCGCCGGCCGATGCGTTCTCCCCGCCGCTGCGCGACAACCTGATCAATGTCGGCCAGGTTCGCCTGCGTGGTGTCGAACTGGACGGCCGTCTGCGCGCCAGCGAACAGATCGAACTGCGACTGGGCGTCGCTTACAGCGATGCCCGCTACCGGGACTTCGCCAACGCGCCCTGTGCACCGCAAAGCCAGAGCTGGACATGCGATCTGAGCGGGCAGCGGCTGTTCAATGCGCCGCGCTGGGGTGTCACGGCTGGTCTCGATTATCGCCAGCCGCTGGAGCAGGGCCTGGCCGTCTTCGCGGGGCTCGATTACAGCTTGCGCAGTGCATCGCAGGGCACTCTGGAAGGTGGTGCCGGCAGCCAGCAGCCGACTTATGCGCTCACCCATCTGCGCTTCGGTCTTGGCCGCAGCGATGGTGGTTGGGAACTTGAGCTATGGGTTCGCAATCTGTTTGACAGGCAGTACATCACCGCCGTGCGTGGTCAGCTCGGTTCTGGCGACTACGGGGTGGTGGTCGGCGAGGCCAGGCAGCTCGGTACCACCTTGAGAGTGGCCTACTGAGCTCCCTCGCGCAGGCGCTCCGGCAAAACTTCCGTCCCGCCTTTTTTGCGTCCAACCTACTGTTTTAAAAGTACTTTTCACGAATCAGTGATTGGTCTCGATCTTTGCCAGAGAGGATCGGGGTTGCGCACGCAGCAACGCTACTTCCCGCTCCGCTGCCTTGTTCGCGGACTCCCCATCGCGAAACTTGCGCCCTCATTTGGGAGCTGTGGATTCGCCTGCCGATTCGTCGTTCGCCTCGACCGAGAATGTCGAGAGCATGACGTGCTTAGCACGCTGAACGACTGAATCGCCAAGGTTGGCGAATCCCTTGGGCGCACTGCGCTGGGGGAGAGTTGCATGTTGTCGACACCGAAGCATCGGTCGTGGCTGCTTGGCTGCGCACTATTGGGGGCGGGGTTGTTGCCGCTGGCGGCGCACGCCAGTCTGGGTATCAGCAAGACGCGGGCACCTGGCTTTGCCGACCCGGTCTACGTCGGCGATACCGACGGCTTTCTCATCCAACTGACCAACAACTTCAATGATGGCGACATCACCGATGTCACCTTCACCGACAACATGCCCGCCGGTTTCCGTGTGGCGGGGGCGGGCGTCGTCTCGACCACCTGCGCCGATGGCAATGGCAACCCGGTGCCTTTCGTTGGCAGCGTCGCAGCGGCGCAAGGCAGCAACAGCATCACACTCAGCGGCGGCGTGATTCCCTCACGCGGCGCCGGCACCCAGGCTGGGCGCTGCGAGATCGTCGTCCAGGTCACTTCGACCACTGCCGGTAGCGGCAACAACGTCATTCCTGCCAATGCCGTCAGTGGTACCTACAACGGCAGCACAGTGCGCAACGCCGACCCGGCGCAACAGTCGCTCAACTTCCTCACCCTGGCGGCGCCGACCATCAGCAAGAGCTTTGCCGCCGGCACCATCGTCAAGCGTGATCAGGCCACGCGCCTGAGCATCGTCATTCGCAACAACGCCTCGCAGCCGCTGCCGCTGAACGGAGCTGGCGACAGCCCGGCCTTCGCCATTCGTGACCGTCTCGCTGACTACGGCCTGCAGGTTGCCCCCAGCCCTGATGCACAGATCAACTGCGGTGCGACGCCACCGAGCTTCAACCCGGTTGCCGGTGCCGGCGAGATCAGCGCGGTTGGCGGCGTGGTGCCGGCCAATGGCACCTGTACCCTGAGCGTGATGGTGGTAGCCGATGGCTCGGCCAGCGCTTATTCGGTGGGCCTGACCAACGTTATCAACCGCACCACCGATTTCGGCAACAAGCGCGGCCTGGTGCCGCCGAGCAACGCCAGCGCCAACCTCACCGTCACCGCGCCGCTGCGTGTGGCCAAGAACTTCAACCCGGCCACCGTGGCGGCCGGCCAGGAAGCGTTGCTGACCATCACCCTGACCAACGCCAGTCCGCTGACCACGCTCAACCTGCAAGCCTTCAGCGACGATATCGACGGTGCGGCCAACGGTCTGCAGATCACCTCGGCGCCGACTGCTACCTGTACCGGCGGCTCCAGCCTCAATGGTCTGGGCGGGCAGGGCACCCAGACTCTGGTGTACAGCAGCGGCACGCTGGCGCCCAACAGCAATTGCGTGATCCGCGTGCCCTACACGGCGACGCTGAGTGCGGCGGGTGTACCCGAGTCCTTCACCAATACCATTCCGGCCGGCGGCGTCAGCGTCAGCAATCCGGATGTGTTCAGCCAGGGCGCGGCCGCTTCGGTCACCGTGGTCGATCAGTTCCTCATCGAGAAAACCAGCAGCCCGGATGTGGTGGCTCCCGGCAACCCGGTGTACTTCAGCGTGGCGGTGCGCAACTACTCGACCACCGCGCAAAGCGGCGTGACGGTGACCGACCACCTGCCTAGCGGGATGGTGCTGCTGAGCGCACCGAACCGGACCAATCCTTCCATTACCGGCGCCGGTTGCAGTGGCGCGGTCGCCGTTGGCGGCAGTGCCACCAGCCCGACCTTCACCTTCGACATGGGCGCGGGCGCGGCGGGTAACCCGGCGATCTGTACCCTGAATTTCTGGGGCATGGTGCCGGCCGATGCCAGCAGTGGCGCGGTGATCAACGAGATTCCGGCCGGTGGCGTGTGCGCCAGCGGTATCTGCAACCACAGCTCGACGTCTGCGCAGTACAGCGTCAGCAGCTCAACGTTGACGGTGGAGAAGGGCTTCGATGCCAGTTCCAGGCCGGAAGGCAGTGCGGCGACCATGACCATCGACCTGGTCAACCTGTCGGCGCAGGCACTGAGCGACGTCAGCCTGCTCGACAACCTGCCGCTGGGCAGCAACAACACGCCGATGCAGGTGGCATTCCCCAGCAACGCCGCCACCACCTGTGGCGGTACTCTGGTTGCGGTGCCGGGCAGCAACGAAGTGCGTCTCACCGGGGCCAGCGTGCCCGCCCGTAGCGGTGACGGCCTGGGTGCGGTCGGCCGCTGCCAGGTGCGGGTGAACGTGGTCGGTGCTGCCGGTCATTACGTCAACTCCCTGCCTGCTGGCGCCGCCAGCGGTGTCGAGCGTTACGCCGATGGCACGCCCAATCCGGATCGCGTGCAGAGCCCTGGCCCGGTCAACGCCAGCATTGATTTCCTCTCGGCACTGGCAGGCAACAAGACCTTCGTGCCCAACCGCATCCAGCCGGGTGGTCGCTCCACTGTCACCATCAACCTGAGTAACTCGCAGGCTGGTGTGCTGACCAACGTCAGCATCACCGACGACCTGCCGGCCGGCATGACCGTGGCCAACCCGGCCAATGCCTATTCCACCTGCGACGGCGCGCCGACGATCAATGCCGCGCCTGGCAGTAGCCAGGTGACGCTCAGTGGCGCACGGATTCCCACCGGCAGCTGCGACCTGTTGTTCGACGTCACCGCCACGGGCGGCGGCGACTGGGTCAACAGCATCGCCGCCGGTCAACTCAAGGCCGACGGTGGCGTGCAGAACATCACCGCGTTTGGCGCCACCCTGCAGAACGCCAGCGGCGGCGGTGTCAGTGTGACCCTCAACCACGCCACGGCCAGCGTCGCTGCGCCGGGTGCGGTGACCCAGCTGACCCTGACCCTGTTCAACAGCGGCAGCCTGGATCTGAGCAACCTGACGCTGGACAGCTTCTTCACCGATGATGGTCTGGTGGGCGGCGCGCCGACCGGCGAGCGTATCGCTGGCGTACCCAACGTCAGCACCACCTGCCCCGGTGGCGGGGTCAACGCACCGGCCAACGGCAATCGCCTGGCCCTCAGCGGGGCGAGCCTGGCGGCGGGGCAGAGCTGCACCGTCACGGTGGACGTGACCATGGTCAACACCGGCACGGTCACCGCCGTGATCCCGGCCAGCGCGATCAGCACCGACCAGGGCGTCAGCAACGTCGATCCGGCCTCGAGCAGCCTGCAAACCAGCAGCGGCCTTGGCCTGGTCAAGCAGTTCACGCCCAAGGTGATCGCACCGGGTGAGCGTTCACGTCTGCGCATCACCTTCTACAACCCGACCACCCAACCGATCAGCGACTTGAGCGTGGTCGACACCTATCCGGCTGGCCTGGTCACGGCAAGCCCGGCCAACGTCGTCAATACCTGTCAGGGCAGCGTCAGCAGCAGCTCCGGCCAGGTCAGCCTGAGCGGCGGTCAACTGCCCGCCGGAACGGGCGCGGCTCCGGCTTCGTGCTACGTGGAGATCGACGTGACCGCCAATAGCCAGGGCGAGTACGTCAACACCATTCCCGGCGGCGGCCTTACCGGTAGCGCCGGTGGCAGCCCGGTGACCAACAACGAGGACACCACCGACACCCTGCGCGTCACCTCGCCGCTGACCGTGCACAAGGCTATTGCCACGCGCACGCTGGATGCCGGTAACCCGGTCGGTTTCACCACCGGCACGGCCAATGGTTCGGCCGGTGTGCCGATGCGCCTTGCCATTCGCCTGGATAACCCCGGCAGCAGCCCGCTGACCGGTCTGGCCTACACCGACACCTTGCCCGACGGCCTGGTCGTGGCCCAGGTACCCAATGCCAGCAACAGTTGCAGCGGCACGCTGAGCGTCACGCCGTCGGGCACCAGTGTGCGCCTGTCCGGTGGTGCGCTGGCGGGCAACGCCAGCTGTCTGGTCGAGGTGGATGTACTGAGCAACATCGCCGGCACCTACACCAACAGCATCGGTGTCGGTGCGGTGAGCAGTTTCGAAGGCGTCCGTAACGAGGAGCCGACCCGCGCGCGTCTGATCATTTCCAGCCCGCCAAGCGTCAGCAAGCAGTTCGCCCCGGCGGTGATCCCGCCAGGCGGCATCTCGCGCCTGACCATCTTCGTCAACAACCCCAATGCCACGGCGATGACCCTCAGCGCCGCGCTGGTCGATAACCTGCCGACCCTGCCGGGTGCCGTGCGCGTCGCTGCCACACCGAATATCACTGGCAGTTGCCCGGCTGGCGCCATCACCGCCGCGGCCAACAGCGCCAGCGTGCGCCTGGCCAGCGGCACCGTGGTGCCTGCCGGCGGCTGCACCATCGAGGTGGACGTCACCGCCGATACGGCGGGGGAGCACACCAACATCATCCCGGCCGGCGCCTTGCAGACCGACATGGGCAACAACCCGGAGCCGGCCCACGCGCCGTTGACGGTCAGCACCCTGGGCTTCATCTCCGGTCGTGTGTATCTGGACAACGACCTGAGCGGCAGCTATTCGGCTGGTACCGACAGCCCACTGGCCGGTGTGGCCATCGAGCTGCGCAGTGGCGCCAGTTGCGCCAGCGGTGCGCCGGTCAGCGGCATCATCGGTCTGATCAACCCGATCAACACCGATGCCGCTGGCAACTACCTGTTCGCCGGGCTGCCGGCCGGCACCTATTCGGTATGCCAGGCCAGCCAGCCGGCGGGCACGCTGAACGGCCAACCGGTGGCCGGTGGCATCGTCGCGGTAAACGGCAGCAGCGGCACCGCCGGTACGCCGGGCAACCCGAGCGAGACCAGCAGCCAGATCGCCGCCATCGTGCTTCAGGGCAACGGTGCTGGTGGTGAGGTCAGCGGTTCGGCCGGCAACGACTTCCCCGAAGTGCGTCCAGCCAGCCTCAGCGGTTCGGTGTTCGTTGATCTCAACAACGATGGCATTCGTCAGAGCGGCGACAGCGGCCTTGCTGGCGTGCCCATCGAGCTAAGCGGTACCGACTGGCTCGGCCGTCCGGTCACGCGCAACACGGTCACCGACAGCAATGGTGATTACCGTTTCAGCGGCCTGCCGCCGGGTGATTACCGCGTGACCGAGCCGACCCAGCCGAACGGCACCACCAACGGCATCACCCGCGCTGGCAACAGCGACGGCAGCACGCCCAGCGTGACGCCGGTGAGCAGCACGCCGAGTATCATCGATGGCGTGCGCCTGAGCCCTGGCTACGTGTCGGAAAACAACGACTTCGGCGAGATCCTCAATGGCCGCGCCATTCACGGCAAGGTGTTCCACGACCGTGATGTGGACGGTGCACCGACCTCCGGTGACAGTGGCCTGGCGGGCCAGCTCATCGAGCTGAGCGGTACCGACGTCAACGGCAACAGCATCACCCGTAGCACCACCACCGATAGCAACGGCGACTTCAGCTTCACCGGCCTGCCGCCGGGCACCTACACCCTGGTGCAGCCGAACCAGCCCAACGGCCTGATCAATGGCTCGACCACGGCCGGTACGGCAGGTGGCGTGGTCAGCGAGACGCCGAGCACCATCACTGGCATCGACCTGACCGGCACCGCGTTGTCGGTGGACAACTGGTTCGCCGAGGTGTCCATCCCGTCGCTGTCCGGCACCGTGTGGATCGATACCAACCATGACCGCATCCGTGATCCGGGCGAAACCGTGTTGCCCGGCTGGACCGTCGAGCTGCTGCAGCACGGCACGGTGGTCGCCACCACCACGTCCGATAGCAACGGCGCCTATGCCTTCAACGACCTGACGCCGGGTAACGGCTACGAAGTGCGCTTCCGCCACCCGGATTCCGGCACGCTGTTCGGCCGTCCGGTGCCGAACGAGCAGGGCATCGGCTATACCCCCGGTACCTCCGGCCCGGGCAACCCGGCCGGTGCCGACAACAGCGGCGGTACGCTCAGCGGTATCACCATCAGCCATGGCCGCAACGTGGTCGAGCACAGCTTGCCGATCGACCCGTCCGGTGTGGTGTACGACGCCATCAGCCGCCAGCCGGTGCGTGGCGCCGTGGTCAGCATCAGCGGCCCGCCCGGTTTCTCCGCCGCCGACGTGCTGGGCGGTTCGCTGAGCCAGACCACCGGCAACGATGGCCTGTATCAGTTCCTGCTGCTGGCAGGCGCACCGGCGGGCACCTACACCCTGACCGTGACCGCACCGGCGGGTTACCTGCCGGCACCGTCGGCGCTGATTCCGGCCTGTACCAATACCCTGCCGGTCACGGCGGTACCCGACCCGGCGCTGGTGCAGAACAGCAACCTGGCACCGGCCGAATCGGTGACCCTGCATGACCCGGCCACCTGCCCGGCGAGCAGTGCCGGCCTGGCAGGCGGCGCCGGCAGCACGCAGTACTACTTCAGCTTCGTGCTCGACGGCAGCAGCGCCGATCTGGTCAACAACCACATCCCGCTCGATCCGGTGATGGGCGGCGCCATCGTCATGACCAAGGTGTCGCCGAAGGTCAACGTCACCCGCGGTGAGCTGGTGCCCTATGTGCTGACCGCACGCAACACCCTGGGCACCTCGTTGGCCGATATCGCCATCGAGGATCAGATTCCACCGGGCTTCCAGTACGTGAAAGGTTCGGCGCAGGTCGATGGTGTGCCGCAGGAACCCGAGATGGAAGGGCGCCGTCTGCGCTGGCCGCCGCGCACCCTGGTCGGTGGCCAGGTGGTGACCGTCAAGCTGCTGCTGGTGGTCGGTTCCGGCGTGGGTTTCAACGAGTACGTCAACCAGACCTGGGCGCTCAACCTGGCGGTCGGCACACGTGTGTCGAATGTCGCCAGCGCCACCGTGCGCGTGGTCGCCGACCCGACCTTCGACTGCTCCGACCTGATCGGCAAGGTCTTCGACGACAAGAACCGCAACGGCTACCAGGACGAAGGCGAGCCCGGTCTGCCCGGTGTGCGTCTGGCCACGCCGCGTGGCTGGCTGGTGACCACCGATGCCCATGGCCGCTACCACATCGCCTGCGCCGACGTGCCCGGTGATCTGCGTGGCAGCAACTTCATCCTCAAGGTCGACGAACGCACCCTGCCGAGCGGCTACCGCATCGTCACCGAGAACCCGCGCGTGGTGCGCATGACCCAGGGCCGCCTGGTCAAGGCCAACTTCGGCGCCAGCATCCACCGCGTGGTGCGCCTGGATCTGACCGGTGATGCCTTTGCCGGCGAACACCTGAGCGAGGACTACCTGGCACGCATGGATGAGGTACTGGCTGCGCTGTATGCCGAGCCGTCGATCCTGCGGATCGCCTACCACCTGCCGGTGGGCGGCGATGCCGAACAGGCCCGTGCACGGATTGGCCATGTCAGGGATTTGATCAAGGAACGTTGGGAGCCCCGCGAGTGCTGTTACGACCTGCAACTGGAAGAAGAAATCGTACCGGCGACCGAAAGCGTGGAGGTGATCCGATGAGCATGCGCAAACTGCTGGCGTGCACCGTTGCCGCCATGAGCCTGAACCCGCTGGCGGCCGCCGTGGCCCAGGCCAGCGAACGCTGTGAAGTTGGCCAGGGCTGCGGCCTGCAAGGCCCGCGTGGGGCGATGGAAGACGAGTCGCTGCTGCAGCGCCGGCCTTTCACCCCCGGCGGCCTGCCGGCCCTGCCGCACAATGCCGAACGTGAGTTGCCGCGTGAGAAGCTGATTCTCTGGCAATACGAAGGTGCGCTCGGCGAGCGCGAACACCTGTTGGAAGTCGGCGAGGAAACCATCGACACCGTCGCCCTGCGCGACGGCCTGCCGGTGGTGCGTTTCGCCTCGGGCCGCTCGGCGGTGCCGGATACCGACAGCGATGCCCTGGCCAGGCTGATGCAGCGCCTGGGCGACAAGCGCAACCTGCGCCTGCGTCTGATCGGCCATACCGACCCGCAGCACCTGTCGGAACGCACCCGTGCCATCTACCAGGACAACCTCGGTCTGGGCTTGCAGCGGGCCAAGGAAGTCGGTGCGATCTTCCGTGAGCGCCTGAACCTGCGCCCAGAGCAACTGATGTTCGACAGCCGTGGGCCGAGCGAGCCGCTGGTGCAGGGCGACAGCCCCGAAGCCTGGGCCACCAACCGTCGTGTGGAAGTGGAAATCTGGTACGACGAATCCATCGTCAGCACGCCGGCCAAACCGCAGGAGTGCGCGCCCGGTAGCGTCTCCGGCGAAGGCGTCGCACCGTTTCGCCTGAGCATCGACGGCCAGCCGCAGGGCGGCCAGGCCGCCGGCAGTGCCGATACCCAGCGCTGCGTGGATGTGGCCCTGGCGCGTGACCTGCTGCAGGTGCGCTACGACAACCTGTCGGCCAAGCCGCGCCTGAACCTGACGTCCAGCGCGCGCCTGGCGCGTGTCGGCCAGCCGCTGAGCTTCCGTGGTTCGAGCAACTACCTGCACTGGATCGACCGCGCCGAAGTGCGCATCGTCGGCAAGAAGCGTTTGTTCGGTGAGCCGGAGCTGCTGGAAACCCTCAAGCTCGACGAGCAACTGCAAGGCCACTGGACGCCGTCCGCCAGCCTACCGGAGCGCGTCTATTACCAACTGCGTGTCTATGACGCCGAAGGCCGCTACGACGAGACCAGCCCGCAACTGATCAACGTTGCCCGTGGCCAGCGCGAAGCCGAGGAAGAGGCCGAGAGCGAGGCCAACCTGCTGGCCGGCTACGACGGCAATCGCCTGGAGCGGCACAGCATCCCGGTGGCTGGCGGCACCGTGACCATCAACGGCAAGCAGGTGCGCGAAGGGCAGCACGTGTTCGTCATGGGCAAGCCGGTGCCGGTCGATGGCAACGGCAGCTTCGCCAGTGCGCAGATCATCCCGCGCGGCCTGCATACCGTGGAGGTGGCGGTGCTCGACGAGCAGGGCAAGGGGCGCATCTACCGCCGCGACCTGCGCCTGCCGCAGCAGGACTGGTTCACCGTGGCCATCGCCGACTTCACCGTCGGCCAGCAGAACACCAGCGGCCCGGCGAGCCTGGTCACCGGTGAGGATCGCTACTACGACGACAAGCTCTACGCCGATGGTCGGCTGGCCTTCTACAGCAAGGGCAAGATCGACGGCAAATACACCGTCACCGCCAGCGTCGACACCGGCGAGGAGCCGGCCGACAGTCTGTTCAGCAACTTCAACGACAAGGATCCGCGCGAGTTCCTGCGTCGTCTCGACAACGAGGCTGACAAGGGCTGGACCACCTTTGGTGACGACTCGACGCTGATCGAGGATGCGCCGACGCGTGGCAAGTTCTACGTGCGGGTCGAAGACGAGAAGTCCCATGCTCTGTGGGGTAACTTCCGCCAGCAGATGCGCGACACCGAGCTGGCGCAGGTCGATCGCAGTCTCTACGGCGCCCAGGCGCGTTACCGCAGCGACGGTTTCACCAGCTTCGGCGAGCGCCGTCTGCAGGTCGAAGGCTTCGCTGCCGAGCCTGGCACCGCCTCGGCCCGTGAGGATTTCCGCGGTACCGGTGGCTCGCTCTACTACCTGCGCCACCAGGATCTCACCGTGGGCAGCGAACGCGTGCGCATCGAGGTGCGTGACAAGGATTCCGGCCTGGTGCTGCAGAGCCAGGATCTGGTTGCCGGCATCGACTACGAGATCAACGCCATGCAGGGCCGGGTGATTCTCAGCCAACCGCTGTCGGCCAACGCCGATGGCAGTGGCCTGATCCGCTCCGGTGGCAGCCTGTCCGGGCATCCGGCGTTCCTGGTGGTCGGCTACGAATACTCGCCGGGGCTGGATCGCCTCGACGACCTGGCCTACGGCGGCCGCGTTGCCTACTGGGCCAACGACAAGGTGCGCATCGGCGTCACCGGCAGTCAGCAGCAACAGACCGGTCGCGAAGACCAGACCCTGGGCGGCGGCGACCTGCTGTTGCGCCACAGCGAGGGCACCTGGTTGAAGGTCGAGTCGGCGCAGAGCCGTGGTGACAGCCTCGACCAGCGTTTCTCCTACGACGGTGGTTTCGGCTTTGGCGAGCAGATCGCCGGCACCGATTCGCGCGCCCGTGCCAACCGCCTGGAAACCGCCTTCGATCTGCGTGACGTGGTCACCGATGCCGAAGGACGCGGCACCTTCTACTACGAGAGCCGCGACGCCGGCTTCGCCGCGCCAGGGCGTCTCACCGACCTGGCCACCGATCAGGTGGGCGGCAGCTACACCGCACCGCTCAGCGAGAAGACCGAGGTGACCCTCAAGGGTGACCAGACGGACGAGGAGGGCGGCCGTTCGCGGCGTGCGGTCGAGGGCATCATCGCCTACGACCTGAGCGAGGCCTGGCGCCTCTCCGCCGGGCTGCGCAACGATCGGCAGACCTACGGTGGCGCCTATCGCAGCCTCTACACCGGCACCTACGCCGGTTACGACAACGGTGAGCGTGACGAGGGCGAGCGCAACGACGCCATTCTCCAGGCGCTGTACCACCAGGCCGATGACTGGTCGCTGTACGGCTTCACCCAGGGCACCGTCAGCCGCGACGCTGGCCGCCAGGCCAACAACCGCCTCGGCGTGGGCGGCGACTATCGCCTCAACGAGCGCACCTCGCTCAATGGCGAGCTGTCCGGCGGCAACCTCGGCCTGGGCGCCAAGGGCGGGATCAACTACGACGCCTCCGAGCGCACCAACCTGTACCTCAACTACCAGCTCGACAGCGACCGTGGCGACGATGGTTTCGCCAGCCGCAGTGGCCTGGTCGGCACCGGTCGCACCGGGCAACTGGTATCCGGTGCCCGTTCGCGCTGGACCGACAGCACCAGCGTGTACGCCGAGCAGCGCATGCAGCATGGCGAGCAGGCCGGTCTGATCCAGGGCTACGGCCTGGACTTCGCTCCGGACGAGTTCTGGAGCTATGGCCTGAGCACCGAGTTCGGCACCTTCAACAGCGAGACCGAGTACGAACTCAAGCGTCGCGCCTACGGGGCCAAGATCGGTTACAGCAATGGCGACCTGCGTTACGCCAGCCGTCTGGAGTACCGTCAGGATCGCAGTCAGGTGCAGGATCTGTCCGTGTGGCTGATGCGCAACAACTTGAGCTACCAGGTCAACCCGGACTGGCGCTTCCTCGGCCGCCTGGACTTCTCGGTGGGTGACTCCGACCGGGGCGATTACTTCGACGGTGACTTCGTCGAGGCCTCGCTCGGCTACGCCTACCGCCCGGTGCTCAACGACCGCCTCAATCTGCTGGCCAAATACACCTACCTGTCGGATCTGCCGCCGCCGGATCAGGTGTCCACCGCCACCGGTACCAGCGTCGACTACGCCCAGCGCAGCCACGTATTCGCCATCGATGGTATCTACGACCTCAACGAACGCTGGAGCGTTGGCGGCAAGTACGCCTACCGCCTCAGCGAACTGCGCATGAGCCGCGATACCTCGGCCGACTGGTTCAACAGTCGCGGCCAGCTCTATGCGGCGCGGGTCGACTGGCACGTGGTGAAGAAGTGGGATCTGATGGTCGAACTGCGCCGCCGTGAGGAATCACAGGCGCGCGACAGCAAGAACGGCGCGTTGGTCGGCGTCTATCGGCACTTCGGCAATCACTTCAAGGCAGGCGTGGGCTACAACTTCAGTGACTTCAGCGATGACCTGACCGACCTGTCGTATCGCAGCCAGGGCTGGTTCTTCAACGCCATCGGCAAGTACTAAGCCCCCCGGAAACGACAACGCCACGCTCATGCGTGGCGTTGTCGTTGTGGGCGGTCGAGCTGTTGTCACCAAGGCAGGGGCTGTCCGTCATAGGCGTGAAAGCTGCCGCTGTGCTGTGGGCCGAGCCTGTCGATCACCTGCAGCATCTGAGCTGCAGCCAGTTCGGCTGGGCGCGCGTCAGTCGCTCCGCGAAAGGGTTGTGACAAGGGGGAAATCACCGTACCGGGATGCAGGCTGAGCAGGCGTGCTTTGGGCTTGCTGCGCGCCAGTTCGATGGCGGCGGTCTTGATCAGCATATTCAGCGCCGCCTTGGACGCGCGGTAGGCATACCAGCCGCCGAGGCGGTTGTCGCCAATGCTGCCGACCTTGGCCGAGAGCATGGCCATGGCCCCCTGTTTGTCGAGCAGCGGCAGGAAGTGGCGCAGCACCAGGGCAGGGCCCAGGGCATTGACCTGAAATACCGCCTGCAACGCATCGGCCTCGATGGCGGACAGGCTTTTCTCCGGGGCGATGCCATCGCGATGCAGCAGCCCGGCACTGTGCAGGATCAACTGGTATGGCCCTTCATCAGCCAGGGCCGCGGCAGCTTCGGCGATGCTGGCCGGCGTTTCGAGGTCGAGCGCGGGCGAGCTTCGCCGGCTCAGTTCACGCACGCCGACGCAGTTGGGGTCAGCCCGTAACAACTGGCAGAACGCCTGGCCGATACTGCCACTGGCGCCGATCACCAGCGCCTTGTAGCCGCTGCCCAGGCTGGTCAATCTCATGGTTGCGCGGCACCACGGCGGAAGAACAGCGTCACCTGGCCCAGTTCGATGCCGAACTTGCTCATGCTCGAACGGTTGATCAGGGTGTCGTCGTCCATCAGGTACATCCAGTCGTCGAAGTAGACGACATAGGTGCTGTCATCCACCGGCAGGTTGAGGTGGTAACGCCAGCGCAGGGCATTGCCGGCCACTTCACCGATGGCTTCGCCGGCCACGTCGTCGGCGGTGCCGATCCAGCGACCGGAGTCATCCGGGGTCAGCGTCCAGACCCGACGCTGACGCGTGCCGTCGCTGTACAGGAAACGCTCGTCGAGGATCAGCTTGTCGCCGTCGCGACGGCTCTGGATATCGACGTGGAAGCGTTTGATCACCTCCCCGGAGCGATCCTGAAACATGCCCCAGGCCTGCACCGGGCCGGCGAAGAAGGTGGGCAGATCGAGCACCGGTTTCTCGTTCGCGTAACGCTCGACCGGCACCTGGCCGCAACTGATCAACAGCAAGCTGGTGAACAGGATCAACAGGGTTTTCATGGGATACCTCATTGGGCCAGGCCGAGCAGAGCCGCCCGCAGTTTCGGGCTGCGGGTCTGCGGATCGAGCCAGATGGAGAAGAAGGCGCGGGCGAATTCCGGGTCGTCGATGACGTGCTGCAACTTGCCGTCGACGTAGAACCGGCACCCTTCATCGGGCAGGAACACGCCCGTGATGCGGGTGCCGTCCTGCACATCGACGAAGGCCTGGCGCATCTGCTGCGCCCAGTCCTGTTGTTGCTCGCGGTCGAGCGGCTCGCCGTTGATACGGCGAATTTCATCGAGGCTGGTGTCGACCAGGGTTTCCCGACTGATGCTGCGCCGGTAGGTGAGTTCCAGGGCGAAGGGCTGCGAGAAATCCACGCGCCGCTCCGGGCTCCACAATTTGGCGTTGTACACCGAGAAGCCGAACCAGCTGAAATCGCCGCTGCCGATCAGGCTGGCCTGCGGCAGCCGTTCACGCCAACCGCTCTGGGTATTGGCCAGCACGGGCAGGCTGGCCAGGAGCAGAAGCAGCAGCACGGTTGGGCGCAGAGGAGGTCGCTGTGGTGCAGCCATGGTCATTCCCTCTGATTCGGTCGGTGTGAGCCGCACCCAGCCGTTGGCTCGGATACCCGGCGGCTGCGGGCATGCAATAAAAAAATCCGGTAACCAAAAAGGGGAGAAGAGCGTTACCGGATTGCGCAGCTTGTCGAACCGCCTGCTGTCAGGCGGCAAACTCCTCTTCAGTGAAGGTCATCAGGCTGGCCTTGCCAGCCTTGATTTCGTTGAGCAGTGTTTCGGCTTCGGGCAGCACCCGAGCCACGAAGAAATCGGCGGACTTGATCTTGGCCGAATAGAAATGAGTTTCCGCGCTGCCTGCATCCAGTTGCCGGCGGGCAACCTGAGCCTGCTGCGACCACAGCCAGGCCAGACTGCTGAGGGCGAACAGGCGCAGGTACGGTGTGGCAGCGGCGGCTGCCTGTTCCGGATCCTTGCTGCCTTCGCTGGCCAGCCACAGGGTGGCCTGCTGCAGCTGCCGCAGCGTCTGGGTAACGGCCGCCGCGTGCGGTGCCTCGGGGTTGGCCTTGAGCCAGCCCTCGACCAGGGCGAAGAAGGCGCGTACCGCGCGACCGCCACCGAGGGCGAGCTTGCGGCCAACCAGATCCAGCGCCTGGATGCCGTTGGTGCCTTCGTAGATGCGGGTAATGCGGCTGTCACGCACCAACTGTTCGATGCCCCAATCCTCGGTGAAGCCGGAGCCGCCGAGCACCTGCAGGCCTTCGTTGGCGCAGGTGAAGCCCTCATCGGTGAGGAAGGCCTTGACCACTGGGGTGAGCAGTTGCACCAGGTCGTCGGCCCGGCTGCGCGCTTCGGCGTCTTGCGCACCATGGGCGATGTCCTGTTGTAGGCCGGTGAAGTAAGCGAGTGCGCGGCAGCCCTCGATCATCACCTTCTGCCGTAACAGCATTCGCCGCACGTCCGGATGTACCAGGATCGGGTCAGCCGGCTTGTCGGCGGCTTTCGGCCCGGAGATGGAGCGGCTCTGCAGGCGTTCGCGGGCGAAGCCGAGACTGATCTGGTAGGCGCCTTCCGCCACGCCCAAACCCTGCATGCCGACCATCAGGCGCGCCGAGTTCATCATGGTGAACATGCAGCTCAGACCCTTGTTCGGCTCGCCGATCAGCCAGCCTTTGGCACCCTCGAAGTTCATCACGCAGGTGGCCGAACCCTTGATGCCCATCTTGTGTTCCAGACCGCCGCAGAGCGCCGGGTTGCGGCTGCCATCTTCGAGGAACTTGGGTACCAGGAACAGGGAGATGCCTTTCACGCTGTCCGGCGCATCCGGCAGCTTGGCCAGCACCAGATGGATGATGTTGTCGACCAGATCATGCTCGCCGCCGGTGATCCAGATCTTGGTGCCGCTGATGGCGTAGCTGCCATCGGCCTGGGGCACGGCACGGGTGCGGATCAGACCGAGGTCGGTACCGCACTGGGGTTCGGTCAGGCACATGGTGCCTGTCCACTCACCGCTGATCAGGCGCGGCAGGTACTGCGCCTGCTGCTCAGGGGTGCCGTGGCTGGTCAGGGCATTGATGGCGCCATGGGTCAGGCCTGGGTACATGCCCAGCGACAGGTTGGCTGAGCAGGTCATTTCCTCGACCAGCATGTTGAGTACGTGGGGCAGCCCCTGACCACCGAATTGCGGGGTGCAGGCCAGAGCCGTCCAGCCACCTTCGGCGAACTGTTTGTAAGCCGCCTTGAAACCTTCAGGCGTGCGTACCGAGTGAGTCAGTGGATCGTACTGGCAACCCTGCTTGTCGCCGGGGCCATTGAGGGGCGCCAGGACGTTCTCGGCCAGCTTGGCAGCCTCTTCGAGAATCGCACCGCCCAGGTCAGCACTGAGCTCCTGATGCTCTGGCAAGGCCTGAAGGGTCGTGTAGGCATCGAGCACTTCCTCGAAGACGAAGCGCATGTCACGAAGCGGGGCGCGGTATGACGGCATGGCGATTCACTCAAAGCTGTACAAGGATTTTTTGTGTACAGCTTTTGTATAGCTGCGCGCATCATTTTGCAACCCCCTGGAGGAAGGTTTGTGCCGGCATTGCTGAATCCCCAGGCTCGCGCTTGCCGAAGTCGCTGGAGCAGGGTTGTGCACGCTGTACAGGTTTTGCTGCAGCAGACAGCAAAGCGCCCGGCGGTGCCGGGCGCGAACGATGGGGCTGGGCTTACCAGGGCAGGGTGTTGCCCTGGTAGTCGAGGAAGGCGCACAGGCGTCGGCCCAATTGCTGGGTGATCACCTCGCGCAGGCCCTCGGCGCTCTGCTCCACGCTCAAGGGTGCGCTGTCGCCGCCCATGTCGGTGCGAACCCAGCCGGGGTGCAGCGCCAACAGGCTCCAGGGCTGCTCAGGCATCTGTGCCTGCCAACTGCGCAACAGGCTATTCAGGGCCGCCTTGCTGGCGCCGTACAACGGCATGTCGGCAGCGAGCGCCAGCTCCACGCTGGCCATCTGCGAACTCATGCAGGCAATCACGCCGCCGTCGATCACATGCCCGGCCAACTGCTGAGCCAGGCGTATCGGCGCGACGGCATTGGCCAGAAACAGCTGGCCGATGTCCGCGCTTTCGGCCTGGCGCGGATCCTGATGGGCGGGGCCATAGACCCCGGCATTGAACAGCGCACAGTCCAGGCGCTGGCCGTTCAGGGCGGCTTCGATGCTGCTGGCGGCGTCGAGTCGGTTGAGGTCGCAGGTGATCACCTGCAGGTCATCCGGGTGCTGGGTGCGTAGCGCCTCCAGCGGGCTGGCCGGACGCAGTTCGCGTACTACGGCGTGTACCTGCCAGCCGGCGTCGAGAAAGGTGCGAACCAGGCCGAGGCCCAGCCCGCGCGAGGCACCGCAAATCAGGATCTGGCGTTTCACGGCCACTGCATTTCTCCTTTGAGCACTTTTGCGCTCAGTTCCAGGCTGCTGTCATCGTGCAGCTGAGGATAGCGCGCCTTCATCGCCGCGATCAGCGCCTGGCTGTCCTTGGCCTTGGGCAGTTCCTGCTGCACCGCCAGCAGGTAATCGCGGGTGAAACGCAGGTCGGCCAGGTTCATCGCCGGCTCGCCGAGGTAGTGGCCGGGGATCAGCGTGGTCGGTTGCAGGGCCTCGAGTTCGTCCAGCGACTTCAGCCAGTTCTGCCGTGCTTCGGCGCTTTGCGCATCGGCGACCCACAGATGGATATTGGCGCTGGTCAGCACGCCACCGACCACGGCCTTGATGCTGGGAATCCACAGGCTGGTGTGCTGCGGGTCGTGGCCGACCACGTCGATGCGCTGGCCTTCCAGCTCCAGCTGATTGCCTTGCAGGGCTTCAGGCACCAGGGTGCGGGCTGGTGCGCTGTCTTTGAGGATCGGGCCCCAATAGGCCAGTTTGGGCGCGCGGGTTTTCTCGATGTAGGCAACGGTGGCCGGCGTGGCCAGTACCTTGGCTTCGGGATAGGCGCGAGTCAGCACATCGAGGCCGAAGTAATAGTCCGGGTCGCCGTGACTGATGAAGATGGTAGTCAGGCGTTTGCCGCTGGCGCGGATACGTTCGACCAGTGCCTGGGCTTCGCGATTGGAGAACTGCGCATCCACCAGGATGGCGTCCTTTTCGCCGCTGATCAGCGTCGAACTGACCGGAAAGACGGCGGTTTCGCGCGGGTTGTAGGTATCCAGCGTCAGCGGCTGGGCGAGGGCGCCGCCAGCAGCGGCAAGCAGGCCGAGGCCGGCGATGAGACGGGTGGCGAGGGACATGGTGATCTCCAGGCAGGTAGGGTGCGGCGCATCTTATGTGCTATCTGTCGAGCGAAAAGCCCCGTAAGCTGGCCATATTTGTTGCGTGAATCGAGCGGATCATGGATCGACTGACAGCGGCGCGGGTTTTCGTCGAGGTGCTGGAGCGGGGTAGTCAGACGGCTGCTGCCGAGGCGCTGGACATGTCGCGGGCGATGGTTTCGCGTTATCTCGCCGAGCTGGAAGCCTGGGCGGGCGTGCGTCTGCTGCATCGCAGCACGCGCAAGCTGAGCCTGACCGTGGCCGGTGAGCAGATGCTGCCGCAGTGCCGCGAGCTGCTGGCGCTGGCCGAACGCATGCAGGCGCTCGGACAGGGCGTGGATGACACGCCGCGTGGCACCCTGCGCATCACCTGTAGCCAGTCCTTCGCTCAGGCCTGGCTGGTGCATGCGTTGCAGGCCTTCACCGAGCGTTATCCGCAGGTCAACGTCGACCTGTTGGTGGGCAGCGAGGCGGTCAATCTGGTGGAGGCACGCATCGACCTGGCGCTGCGCATCACCAACCAGCTCGACCCCAATCTGATTGCCCGACGTCTGGCGGTATGCCGCTCGGTGGTCTGCGCCAGTCCGGATTATCTGGTGCGGCACGGCGCGCCGCAGCGGCCGGAGGATCTGGCCCGGCATAACTGCCTGGCCTATGCCTATTTCGGTCGCAGCCTGTGGGAGTTCGAGCACCAGGGCGAGATGAGCGCCGTGGCGGTTGCCGGCAGCCTCAGCGCCAATGAATCGATGGTGCTGCTGGAGGCGACCCTGGCCGGCGCCGGCATCAGCCTGCAGCCGCTCTACTCGGTGCAGACACTGCTGCGCGAGGGACGCCTGGTTCGCCTGCTGGCGGATTATCGGCCACCAGAGTTGGGCATCCATGCGCTGTACGGGTCGCGCCGGCAGATGTTGCCGGCGATGCGCCTGCTACTCGATTTCATCGCCGAACGCCTGGCCAGCGAGGCGCACTGGCAGCATTAAAAGCTGCTTGCATTTGGCCAGCCGTCTCCGAGAATGAGAGAGATCGGACAAGGACTTCTCCATGCCAGCACTCTTGACCTTCGGCAAACGCGTTCGCCAACTCTGGCATGCTGCGGATCTGGCTTTGGTCGGTCAGCGACGCGAGCGCCGTATGCGCATGCTGGCGAGTCTGGTCATGGTCTTCATGGGGTTGCTCTGGGGCCTGTTCTTTTCCTCGCGTGGCTACTGGGCCATCGTCGCCATGGACGTGACCATCGTTCTCAGTGGCCTGGCGGTCTTCGGCCTGACCCTGCGTAACCGGGCGCGCAGCGCCAATCTGATCCTGTTCGGTGCTCTGACCCTGATCGTGGTGGCTTCGACGCTGCTGCTCGACCCGCCCACGCTCACGGCGCCGCGAGCCACTCATCTCTACCTGCTGCCGGTGGCTTTGGGCGCGTTGATGGCCTTCCGCGACGACCCCCTGTGGTTGCGTTATGGCGTCTCGCTGTTCTGCCTGTTGCTGTTCGTTGCGCTGGCCGCTTCGAACTGGCGGCCTACCGATCTCTACGCCTTGCCGGATGATGTGCGGATCATCGGCTCCTGGGTACAGGGGCTGGTGGCCATGACCCTGTTCTTCCTGCTGCTACATATCCTGCAGAGCGACACCGCCGAGCGTTCCGAGCTGGATCGGGATTTGCGCGCGGCCGTGCGCGAGCAGCAGTTCGTGTTGTACTACCAACCGCAGCTCAATGATGCCAATCGGGTGATCGGCGCCGAGTTGCTGATTCGCTGGCAGCACCCGCAGCGCGGGCTGCTGGCTCCGGGTGAGTTCATCGACCACGCCGAGAACACCGGGCTGATCATTCCCATCGGCCAGTGGGTGCTGGAACAGACGGCCACACGCCTGCGGCAATGGACGGATGACCCGCTCTTTGGCGACATAGGGCTGGCGGTGAACATCAGCCAGAAGCAGTTCTCGCAGAGCAGTTTCGTCGCCGAAATTCTCGGATTGATCGAGCGTCATGGCATCGATGCCCAGCGCCTGGAGCTGGAGTTGACCGAGACCCTGATCGTCCGCGACATGGAAGACCTGACGCGCAAGATGACGGCGCTGGTCGAGCATGGCGTGCGCTTTTCGCTGGATGACTTCGGTACCGGCTTTTCCTCCCTCAGCCACCTCAAGCGCCTGCCATTGAGCAAGTTGAAGATCGATCGCTCGTTCATCTTCGATGTGCTTACCGATGCCAACAGCGAAACCATCGTGCGTACCGTGATCGCCCTCGGCCAGAGCATGGGCATGACGGTGATCGCCGAAGGCGTGGAAACCGAGGCGCAGCGGCGCTTTCTGGCCGACAACGGCTGCAGTCAGTTCCAGGGCTACCTGCTCGGCCGGCCGATGCCGCTGGCGGACTTCTGCGCCTTCGTGCAGCGTCACAACGCCTGAGACGACGTTCCGTCCATCTACCATCTCCAGCTCCGAGTGAACTCGAAGCAAGCGGCGAATGTCTGTCTGCTGTCGGCCTGTACCGGCAGGAATAGATGGCTATTTGCCGCTAGCGTGGCGTCTTCGTCGCGGATTCTGCCTGGATCGTGCTTGAGCATGTGCTCGTGCGTGTGGCCGGCAACGTTCATCCCGTTCGCCGGGTTCGTCTGACTGCCACGTGAAGATCGCCCCATGTTTTTATCTCGTCATGCTCCATTTCAACCCCGCATTCTCGGTGCCTGCCTGCTGCTCGGCGGCCTGCTTGGCGGCGCTCAGCCGTCGTTGGCGGAAGAAGCCGCCAGTAACCAGCGTTGGGTCAGCGACAGCCTCAATACCTATGTGCGCAGTGGCCCCACCGATGGCTACCGTATCGTCGGCACCCTGGTTTCCGGGGAGAAAGTGGAGCTGTTGCGCACCCAGGGCGACTACAGCCAGGTGCGCAGCGCCAGTGGCACCACGGTGTGGATTCCCAGCCGCGACCTGCAGTCGGTGCCAGGCCAGGCCGAGCGCCTGCCGCAACTGGAACAGAAAGTCGCCGATCTCACCGCCGAACTGAAAGGCATCGACGATGCCTGGAAGGCGCGCGTGCAAGGCATGCAAGAAACCCTGGACACGCGCAAGAACCTGATCGACGAGCTGCAGGCCGCCCGCGGTGCGCTGGACGCCGAGCTGACCACCACCCGTTCGCAACTGCGTGATGCCCAGGCGCAACTGGGTGAAGAACAGCAGCAGGTGCTGATGCGCTACATGGCCTATGGCGGCAGCATCGCCGGTGCCGGGCTGCTGCTCGGCCTGATCCTGCCGACCATGCTGCGGGTCAAACGCAAGCGCAGCGATCAGTGGGTCTGAGTCCTCAGAACGTCTGTTGCCCGTGATGCTTGCAGCTCCCGTCGCAGGTGCCGGGGCAGGCGCAGCCGCTGGTGCTGCGCCCGGTGTCGCGCTCGACGCGGCGCGCCACAGCGGGATCGTCGGCGAACGGCAGCATGGTCGCCTCGTCGAGGTCACGCTGGCTGCCGCCGCCCAGGCTCAGCTGTACACCGACGAAGAACACGGCGAGGGCCATCATCCACCAGGCTTCAGCCGGCATGAGCGACTTCTCCGCTGTGCTGCGTCACTTTGACCTTGCTGCGTAGGGTCAGCCAGGTATTGAGCGCCATCAGCAGCATGCCGGCGAGGAAGCACAGGCCGCCGACCAGACGTACCACGAAGCCCGGATGGCTGGCTTCCAGCGCCTCGACGAAGGAGTAGGTGAGGGTGCCGTCCTCGTTGACCGCGCGCCACATCAGGCCCTGGGTGATGCCGTTGACCCACATCGAGGCGATGTACAGCACGGTGCCGATGGTGGCCAGCCAGAAGTGCGCATTGATCATGCCTGTGCTGTACATGCCGTCGCGAGCGAAGACCTTCGGGATCAGGTGGTAGAGCGAGCCGAAGGTGATCATCGCCACCCAGCCCAGCGCGCCAGCATGCACGTGGCCGATGGTCCAGTCGGTGTAGTGCGACAGGGCGTTGACCGTCTTGATCGCCATCATCGGGCCTTCGAAGGTGCTCATGCCGTAGAACGCCAGGGATACCACCAGAAAGCGCAGGATCGGGTCGGTGCGCAGCAGGTGCCAGGCACCGGACAGCGTCATCATGCCGTTGACCATACCGCCCCAGCTCGGCGCCAGCAGGATGATCGACATCACCATGCCCAGGCTCTGCGCCCAGTCCGGCAGCGCGGTGTAGTGCAGGTGGTGCGGGCCGGCCCAGATGTACAGGGTGATCAGTGCCCAGAAGTGCACGATGGACAGGCGGTAGGAATACACCGGGCGGTTCACCTGCTTGGGCACGAAGTAATACATCATCCCCAGGAAACCGGTGGTGAGGAAGAAGCCCACGGCGTTGTGCCCGTACCACCACTGCACCATGGCATCGGTGGCACCGGAATAGATCGAGTAGGACTTGAACCAGCTCACCGGCACCGACAGGTGGTTGACGATGTGCAGCATGGCGATGACCAGGATGAAGGCACCGAAGAACCAGTTGCCGACATAGATGTGGCGGGTCTTGCGCTGCGTCAGCGTGGTGAAGAAGACGATGCCGTAGGCGACCCAGACGATTGCCATCCACACCGCGCCGGTGAATTCGATCTCGGCGTATTCCTTGGTGGTGGTCAGGCCCATGGGCAGGGTCACCAGCATGATCAGGATGGTCGCCTGCCAGCCCCAGAAGGTGAATGCGGCCAGTTTGTCGGAGAACAGTCGCGTCTGGCAGGTGCGCTGCACCGCGTAGTAGCTGGCGGCGAACTGTGCGCTGCCAGCGAAGCCGAACACTACCAGGTTGGTGTGCAGGGGGCGCAGGCGGCCGAAGCTCAGCCAGGGCGTGTCGAAGTTGAGTTCCGGCCAGACCAGCTGGGCGGCGATGAGTACGCCGGTGCACATGCCCACCACGCCCCAGAAGAGGGTCATCAGGGTGAACTGGCGGACGACCTTGTAGTTGTAGGCCGGGTGAGGAGCAGCAGATTGCATCGCGGTAACCTTCCATACAGTAATGCGGGCGCAGCCGCGCGAATGGCGAAACTGTAGGGAGGCTGGGAAAAACAAAACAGACTCAGAAACTGCTGTCTGATGCGTATCAGATGGAGCGATTGGCAGCGCGCGCCACGTTCGGCGCGCGCTTTCAGGGCTTACGCCTGGGCGGTCAGGTGGCGGGCAATGCCCTTCTTCAACGGCAGCAGGCCCTGTGCCACACGCAGGCCGGCGCCGCGCAGCAGGCGGGCGGGCAGGTGGTCGTTGGTGTACAGCTCCACCAGCAGGTTGGTGGCCTGGTACAGCGGCCAGGTGGCCAGGCGCAGTTGGCGCTCATAGCGGGCCAGTGGTGCAGCTGCGCCGATATCCTGGTGTTTGCCATGGGCGGCCAGCAGGGCGTCGCTGAGCAGTTGCACGCCGATCAGACCGAAGTTGAAGCCATGCGCGGTGACCGGGTGCATGCCCACCGCGGCATCGCCGAGCAGCGCGCAGCGCCTGCCGACCATGCGCCGTGCATAGGCGCCTACCAGCGGATAGGCGTGGCGGCTGCTGATCAGTTGCATGGCGCCCAGACGACGGTCGAAGCGCCGTTCCATCTCGCGGGCGAAGCTGATTTCATCGAGCTTCTGCAGATGTTCGATCTCGCGTGGCGGGAGGGTCAGCACGGTCGACGACTGCCGACCGTTGAGCGGCAACAGGGCGAGGGTCTGACCGTAGCCGAACCACTCCCAGGCCACCTGCTGATGATCCTGCTCATGCTGCATGCGGCACACCAGCATGGTCTTGCCGAAGTCCTTGAGCTGCGCACCGATGCCGAGCTGACGACGGGTTTCCGAGAAACGGCTGTCGGCCGCGACCAGCAGGCGCGGTTGCAGCACCTGGCCGTCTTGCAGCACCAGTTTCACCTCGCTCTCGCTTTGCTGGATGGCGCGCACGTTGGTGTCGCACAGTAGTTGCACATCGGCGCACTCGCTGACGGCCTGATAGGCGGCGCGACGAATCGCCTGGTTGGCCACCAGATGGCCGAGCCGCTCGGCGCCGGCTTGCTCGGCGCGGATCTTCAGGGCGAACAGCGAGGGGCCGTTGAACACCTGGGCATCGCGCAGCACGGCGACGTCCTCGGCAGGCAGGCGTGCCCATAGCCCAAGGCGTTCGAGCAGCGCCTGCGAGCCATGGGTGAGGGCGATCTCGCGACCGTCGAAGGCCGGTTCCGCCAGGGCCTGCTCGGCCTGGCGCTCCAGCACGACGATGGACAGACCGTGCCCGGACAGGGCGCGCGCCAGGCACAGGCCCGCTGGGCCGGCGCCGACGATGACGATATCGGGTGACATGCTGCTGCTCTCCGTGCGGACTCGGGAAAGCCCGAGTCTAGGCCGGGGAGTGGCGGCGGATATTGTCCGGGATCATGCCGGGAGTGCGGATGGGTATTTCGGTGCGCACGGATCAGGAGTAGCCGCGGACGACTGTAGGGTGCGCCGTGCGC